>AWSN01000001.1:313888-693530 GCA_000505065.1 Parcubacteria bacterium RAAC4_OD1_1 | reverse complement strand
TACAAAAGGAAAATTATTTGGATTTAAATCAGCAGCAACATAATTTATGTTATTAAAATTTTTAAATAAATCAAACAAACATTTTTCTGGTGCCATATGTAAAAGATTTATATTACTTTTGCTTCCTAAAAACATAACTTTATATATAAAAAATAAAAATCTATGTCTCTCCAAAGATCCACAAATAGAACATACAACATTTTTTCTTTTAGGATCTCCAAAATCATTAAAGATGGTATTTTTATCACAAAAAGGACAATAATATAATTTATTATTATGTATAGCTGTATTCTTTTTTTTAAAAATATTTAATACCATTTATGTTCTATATCAAAAAAACCTCTATAATTATTTTTTACACCGCCTGAAAAAATTTTTAATATTTTATAATTAGGTTTAAAATCATAATGATTTTGTTCAACGTTACCCCAACATGCTACATTTAATGAATAATCCCCTTTTAATAAAGGTAATATATTAAAATGCAAAACTAGATTTGTTTGATTAGTATTAATAATTATTTTATCCATTTGAGTATTATAACCAAAAATTTGACCACCTGTAACCGAATGCAAACCAATTCCTATGTTTATAACATCGACTGGTTTATTAATTTTAAAATCAATCTTTATATCGATTGATTCCCCTGTCTCAAATACATTCTTTTCCTTGCCATCTTTATCTAAAAATTCAACATTTGTTATTTCTGCAATTTTTTCTTCTTTTGATTGTTCTTTTATAATCTCATTTCCTTTTATTTTTTCTAATCTATTTTCTTCATCAAAAATTCTCTTCTCTTCATCAGACATATTCTGATAAATATATTTATTCCCTACTTCTTCAGAATTACCAATAATTTCTATCTTTCCGTTACGAAGAAGCATCGCTCGGTCACAATATTTTTGAATAGTCCCAATATCATGAGTCACTAATATTACTGTCTTTCCTTCATCTTTATAACGATTAAATTCGGAAAGGCATTTGGATTGGAAATTAGAATCCCCCACTGCGAGAACTTCGTCCATGAGGAGTATGTCGCGGTTTGCATGGATTGCCACAGAGAATGCAAGGCGGACAGACATCCCAGAAGAATAATTTTTCAATTTTTGGTCTATAAATCTTTCAAGTTCAGAGAATGCAACAATGGAATCAAACTTTTGATCTATTTCTTTTTCTGTAAGGCCGAGCACAGTGGCATTTAGGTAGATATTGTCCCTGCCAGAAAGCTCTGGGTTAAAGCCAATTCCAAGCTCAAGAAAAGGAGAAATTCGGCCATGTATTTTAATCTTTCCTCCGTCTGGATTATAAATACCGGCCAAGATTTTAAGCAAGGTGGACTTACCACTCCCATTCCTCCCTATTATGCCAAAGAATTCACCTTTTTTAACTTCAAAAGAAACACCTTCTAATGCATTAAAAATTTCTCCTTGATTTCTATGCAAAATATTCTTTACGAAATTCACAAAAGCACCCTTTAGGGTATTTACCTTTTCGTGCGGTATAAAAAACTTTTTTGAAATATTTTTTACCTCTATTGCATTTTCATTGTTGTTTTCTTTCATATTAAATTAAAGATAATGTCGCCTTTTTTGAGTTAACCCTATAACCCACAGATAAAATCATATCCAAATTATAATGATTAATATCACGTTCTATTTTACGATTTCCTTCAGATTGAACTATCCGGAATTTCCGGATAGTTGCCTTTTCTAAAAGTTCATCTGTTTTAAAAATATTTTTAATATGTTCATTTATTGTACGTACATTTACATCAAAAGCCTCAGCTATCTGTGCCTGTGTAGCCCAAATAGTTTCATTTTTTACATCACCACGAAGCTCTATTGCTCCAGATGAAGATTGATATATAATTATTTTGTTTTTTTTCATTTTATTCATTTGATTATTTATATATTCTCGGCTACTCTCTTCTCATACCTTTTATAAACAAAGATTGATATCCCAAAAACAAAAATTACTCCAAGAATTAGGTAAACAAAATTATCAAAGCCAGTAAAGGCATCTGAGATGAGTCCTTGTTTAGCAAAGTGGATAATAAAAGCAAGCGGATTAAAAAGCATAATTTTCTGGACATATTCTGGCATCATAGAAAGTGGGTAGACTATCGGAGAAGCATACATAAGGACAGTAAGTAAAACTTCCCAGATCATCGAAAGATCTCTAAACTTTACAAAAAGCGGTGCCATGAAAAGTGAGAAAGCCAAAATGAGAACATACAACAAGAAAGAATAAATAATAAACATTAAAATTCCAGAAATTGATGGTGTGATATGGTAAACAAAAAAGAAAACAGCAAGGACAATAAGGTTCATACAGAAAACAAATAATGAGTTTAGAGTTGAGCCAAGTATTATCGTCCACCTTGGTACATATATTTTGGTCACAAGCTGAGCCTTGGCAATGAGAGCATTCATCCCACTTGTCGTCCCCTCAGCAAAGAATTGAAACATGAGTATAGCAGTCAATAATTCTAAAGGGTAGTTTGGAGTCCCAGAATTTCTGAAATTAAAAATAGAAGAGAATACGAAGTTGAGGACCATGAACATCAAAAGTGGCTTAAGTACTGCCCAGACATACCCAAGGAAGCTCCCATGATAACGAAGCTTGAAGTCGGTCTTGGCCAAGCGGAGGACTAGTTCTTTGTAATTTTCATGCCTTTTTATCATAAGAATAATTATAACATATAATAATAAATATTTTTAAATTTATTCAAAATCTATGCTTGGGATAGTTTTGTATTTTTCTACAAAATCTAGCATTGCTTTTGATGGGATGTCCCCATTGTAGCCGTTTTTTGATATTGATTCGAGAAGTTTTACAAAATTGTCTTTATCTTTTTCTTCATAGAAATACTTTAGTATATTCATATACATAGAATTAATTTCTTTTTGATTCTTTGTATAGTATGTGGAGCTCACAAGCATAACTTTGTTTAAATATATGAGGGATTCGGTATATTTATCTTGATAATAAAGGTTTATAGCAAGTCCCAAATTTAGATCTGGCCTATCGCTCGAAAAATCTTGGAGGTATCTCATATGACCTTCTCCTTTTTTTAAATAATAATCACTTTTTAAATCCTTCCCTATCGCACTATATATTGTGGCCATATTGATGATCAATTTAAAATTATATGGTGAATATTTTACGATATCTTCCCCTTTTTTAAGAGTGTATTTGATGGTTTCAATTTTATATTTATCTTTATTTTTATCTTTATAATCATCTAATATCTTTATCATTATCCTGTTTCTTGCTGTGATGTTTTTATCTAAAAAGTAATCTATATTTTTATAAATGCATTCTGTGTCGTCGTGTCTACTGCAGATTATGTATTTCTTTGACTTCAAATAAGAAGGCAAAGTGTCTTTGAGGAAAATAAACATAGTGATCAAGGCAAGCATAAACACTAATCCGACAAAAATATTTTTCCATCTATTTGAAATTATGTTTACTTTTTCTTTATTTTCAAAAAGAGTATTATCATAAACTATATACCCAAGTAATAAGAAAAAAGGTATGGATGTCGTGATTTGGTCAAAAACAAAAAATAAATGGATCAAAAATGCAATGGAAAAGAACAAAATAGCAACATTTTTAAAATTAAATTGTCTATCCTTAAATGCTGACTTTATAAAATAAAAATAAAGAATAATATATGACAAAAGACCGAAAATACCAAGAGAAACAAACAAATCAAAAATCTTATTGTGTGGCCTGTCGAACCAAACCATCTCAAAATCAAACTGCTTTGGGTCAAAATAACTACCATAAGCAATAGAGAAATTCTCAGGACCCCAGCCGAGCAAAAATTTCTTTATTCCATTAATTTTTGGATTGATGGCATCAAGGCTAACTTTAGTCATAAGGAGTCTTGTGTTGGTAGTGTCATCTTCTGTGGAAATATGAGCGACTCTAGAAAGTCCGGGAACTTTCTGCCAAAAAGTGTTCTCCTTAGTCAGTACAAATGTCAAACTAAACAAAATAATTAAAATTAAAGAAACACTAGATAAAATTTTATACCTTTTGAGTATTTTATCTTTTGATTTATAAGTTTTTATTAGTGTATAAAAAAGACTTGCGACAAGCCCCACAAAAAGCCCGAGGATGCTTCCTCTCGTCTGAGTGAGGAATATCCCAATAAATGAAAAGATAATAATAGTAGAAGAAAAATATTTCCAAAAAAAAGAAGAGTATTGAAAGACGATCAGTGCAGAAGTAATAGAAAACAAGAAATACCCTGCAAGGAAAATAGGATTATCCACAAATGATTGAGGGCGAGCCACCCCACCCATAAACTGTATAACTTCTTTTATAAATAAAACTAAAGTTATAAATAGGATAATCTTGAAGAAATTCAGCCAATCTTTATTTTCAAAAATAAGAATAGAAAAAATAAACAAAAGAAAGAAATATAAAAATGCTGACAAGCCTTCCATCCTATCTAGTGTCCCCCAGAAAGCTGAAGTCTTATCTATTGCAAAAACAGTACTCACAATCAATAAAAATATAAAAACTATTAGAGATATAAAAATTTTGTTTCTTAATACAAGATTAAGCTTGTTTAAAATTTCATTTCTAAAATCTTTATAAAAAATAAATGAATATATGAAAAGAACACCTAACAAGACAAGTATGACCCTCAAATAAAAACTCTCCCCGAAAACATAAGGGAAAAAAGTATTTTTAAACATAATAAGTGGAGTAAATGCCGTAAGGGTAAGCAGGATTTTCATTATTTTCTTCATATTTATATATTATAACTTATGACACAAAGTGTCCACACACGCCTTCCCCAATCATATCTGCATAGGTCGGACCTATGCAGACACAAAAATAGGGACCGGTCAATACCAGTCCCCTTTGAAAAAAAACAGCGATTTTCATCGCATAACTAAGGCACCTCAACAGGATACCTTAAATGACCAATAATATTATATTATGTTTATCATATTTATAAATAAAAATCAATTTACCAAACCCCCGGGGTTTGATTGGGTTTTAAACCTAGCAAGGACAACCTAGCAAGGACGGTCCTTGCTAGGTTTAAGATTTTTAATATTTTTTAGAAGAAATTGGGGCGAAGAAAAAAATAAACACCTAGTAATAAAAATAAAAACAAATTTAATAAAATTATTATTAAATTAATAAAAAATAAAAATGTTTTATTAATTTTTAAATTTATTTTATAATTCAATTTAAATAAGAAAATAAAACTTAAAATAGGTAATATAAGAAAAAAATAAACCGATGGTAATATGTTTTCAGTTGTAAAAATATTAAAATTAAATAAATTTAAATAAAAAACTAAAAACCACAACCAATAACCAATAAACAAGAAAACTAAATAAAAACAAGCAACAAATAATGCTTTTCCCCACCATTTATCTGTATGAAATAATTTTTGTAATTTTTGAATCATAATATATATTTTACAACTTTATAAAGATTCAAAATTATATATTAAAATTTAAATTTATTTTTTAAAAATTTAAATATATTTAATAATATAAAATATATTATAATAAATATAATAAAATCTATAATAAAAAAAGTGATTAAAAAATTATTATTATAATAATACCCCAAAGGAAAACCATTACCAGGGAATAAACAAACAATATCAGCACAAGAGTCATACATAAAAAAACCGAGTAATGTTAATATTAATGGGACTAAAAAATATTTGTTAAAGATTTTCATATTATATATTTTACAATTTTATAAACATTTTTGCTAATAATATTAGTAAAAAACCAAACAAGACCAATGCTGGCCAAAGTAAATTTATACTTGTTTTTGTATCCCCCACAGATGCGAGTAGTTTATCTTCATCTATCACATCTCTATATTCTTCTTCATTTTCATTAGACATATCTTCAATCTCTTCTGTTTTTTCATTTTCTAAATATATTTGATCTTCATTGATATCTTCCATTTTTCCTGATTGATTAACTAAATTTTTTACTTCTGGAGTGTAAATATTTGATGTTTTATAATTATTAACTAAATAATTACCAGAATAAGATCCTGTACTTTTTTTAATTGTAGTGATTTTCTTTGCTTCTTCTGTACCATCAAAAGATTCTTCATAGGTATTATCTATTTCTCCATCCCCATTATCATCTACAAGCAAACTATATTCCCCATCTCCAAAGATCAATTCACTTGTGGATTCCAAAGTTTTGAGTGGCACCATAGACCAAGATTTTGTATCAGTTATCGTATCTCCATCCTGTTCTTCCACCCTTAAATCATACCCTCCAGTATCTTCTGCTTTTATTATCACTTTATAATCTTCCCCGTCTGGTAGAAATGCATAGCTTACATCATCGATCATATCAAAGCTTACCCCCTCTATTCCATACTCCACATCTCCATCTTCGTTTACCCCTGTATGATTTCCATCTTCATCATAAATATGCAATGAAGCAGGACTATGAACAGATGGGATTTTACCAAGTATTTTACAAGATGTTACATCTTCTGTTATGTTCTCATTCATCTCTACATTACCATCTTTTAATAAGGAAAGTATCCCTTCTCTTATTTCAGGTGAAGTCGGTAAAGATCCATGACTAAAACCTTTAGTAAAGTAAATTTTCGAGCCAATAGTATTAATAGCGGAAACTAATGGTACTGTCTCATCGCCATCTGTATATATTATATTATAATCATCTTTTTCTTCTAAAAATAATTTCTTCCAAGAAAGCTTCTTTGTAAATTCTATCCCCCCGATAGTACCAAATCCACAGCCGACAAAATTATAAGTTTCCATACCAGATAAATCTAAATCATCTATAGTTGAATGCAAATCTTCTGCAAATGGATACATAAGTGGATTCCTGCCATCTTCTATCATTAAATTTTTAGTCTGATCATAATCCAATCTAATAAATTCTTTATCCCTATTATCTATTATATACCCCTCATCTTTATCTATATATTTCCTACTTGGTAAAAGCTCATAAACAGATGGCATATTTTGAGAAATAAATTTTGCTGTTTTGGGTCTTAATAATGGTACTTCAAATTTTTCGAATCCCATACTATCACCATACTCCAAGGCTTTAAAAGCTTTTGGTGCACCTAATTGTGGAGTACCGAGGAATATAAGCTGGTCAATCTTGTCTTTACCATATTTTGATATATACTCTTTAGAAATAAGACCTCCCATACTATGAGCTACAATATCCACCTTCTCATATTCCCCATTTAATAAAATATTATCTATTTTATCTTTCAATAAATCAGAACTTTCAAAAGTGCTAAACCTCCAATCATAAGGAAAAACAAATAGATTTTCATTCTCAACATATCCTTGATTTATTAAATCTTCTATTAATAAATCAAAAACATGTACACCCAAAGATTCAATACTTCTAATTATATCACCATTTATAATTGGCTTATTTAAATTTTGTTCTCCATTGTAATCTAAAGATAAATCTTTTAAAAATGAATCTCTAATTGAAAAAATTACACTGCCTGCATTCGGCCAAATTTCATCGTAATCATCATAATCTTTATAAAGATATGTCCCCGTAATCCCTGGAATAAGAATCACTGGATCTTTTCTTTTTTCAAGAGGATTATATTTAAGGAATGGGTCATATAAAATATGATCAGAAATGGAGTCGCCTAGGCCCGGCACATTCGAAGAATGTGCCGGGCCACTTTTATCTCCCCAGAAATTTGAAGTAAAATCTAAATCTAAAATAGTGTTAGTAAAAGCTCCATAAGAAAAATTATCGTGTATGTAATTATCATTAACTTTTATTCCTGAATTAAAAACCACAAATCCATATTCATTATTAAATATCTCACTTTTTAAAATATTTATATCGCTATTTGAATCATTTGAAAATACCAAAATCCCAACATCTAAAGAATCTGATATTTTAGAATTTTTAATATTTGCATTAGTATTACCATATATTAATATACCATCATGAAGGCAAGATACTTCTCCGTTATCCATATCTAAAACTGAATTATTATAAACATATATCCCATCATTATCACAATAAAGAACTGAATTTTTAAAATTTAAATAAGAACCTTTTGATATATCTAAACCACTATAATTACTCAAAATATCACTATTATTTAAACTTAAATCACTTTCTTGATAAACATAAAAAACCATTCCCTTCTCGTACATATTTGATAAAGATACATTATCAAAAATTGCTTCTGATTTATTGTAAACACTTACAAGATCTGTATTGTTCCCATTTATACTAGAATCCGATAAATCAAGTTTACTTTGTTCAAGTAAAATTAAATATTTATTTTCTTTTTCAATTTTTAAATTTTTTACGATCAATTCACTTCCATCATATAAATACAACCCTGTAGATTTTATATTTTCCAAAATACCGACAGATCCAAAATATAAAATTTCATTATCAATATCAAGACCTAAAATTTCCAAACCAGCACTATAATAAGAAGTTATTCCTCCGAAAGAATACCGGCTTATACTATTTTCCAATCTAGATTCTTTATCTATTGATTTAAATAAAATAGACCCCCAATCATTTTCACTTCCAACAGACTCTCCATCATCATTTGTATCTCCACCCACAGTATCGTCATTTATAGAAGTAAACACAACTGGAAATTCTTCAGTCCCTAAAGCATTCAAAGCTCCATCAACTATGAGATATGTATCTGTATCAAATTTAACAATAACCCCTGCTTCAATATTTAAAGTTGCATTTTTTTGTATATTTATAGATGAACTTACAACATAAGGACTATTTTCTTTAGTCCAAGTCATATCCTCTATTATATCTTCTGTAATTTCAGTAAAAATATTAGGGGTTGATTCTTCTTCTCCAATAATCACAATGTCTTGAGTGATCGGAGTCCAATCTTTTTCATAAATATAAGCAGTTATCGTATGGGTTCCGGAAGTGATATCTTTATAACAAAAACCTTTTTTAGACCAATTGCTATTAATAGTTAATTTAAAAGGATTAGTAAGTTCATCCGTGCAAGAATCAGAATTAGCATTATAAAAAACACCAGTTGATGAAGTAGAAGATAAAACAAGATGACCCGTCTCACCTAAAGCTAAAGATTCCCCGTTTGTATTTTGAGCCTGGATAGTAATTATAGATGAAAAAGTATCAAGCATTATTTCTTGCGGAAGTGTTACAAAATTAATTTGAGTAATATCTTCATTAAAAGCAAATGCTCGGGTAATAAAAAAACCGTTTGTAAAGACGGCGCAGAAAAACATTATTGATAAAAATTTTTTATAAAAAGAAAAAGAACTATTTTTTAGTTTTTTCATAACAAAATTATAAAATAAAATTTGACAACAATCAAAATTTTTTAACAGAAACTGTGGATAACTTTTCCATAATATTGGACTGTCCAGGCAAGGCCTGGACAGTGGGGGGGGTGTGGACAATGGGGGTGAGGAAAAGGGAAATGAAAAAAGCACCCGTTAGGGTGCTTTTTTCTAATACTTTAGGTGTATAAATCCAATACTTTTTAACCTTTCAACCCTATTGTATTCGGGATCAGGCTAAGGTGTATTGACCGAATTTCAAATCACTAAAATATTAGTGAGCTGAAGTTTTAACATTTGAAACTGTAGTTCCATCAACTTCATCAATTTGAAGTGTAACGAAACCTGATGTTCCACTAAACTTAACAGAAAGTGTAAAGTCTGCTTCACCACCTGCTGTTATTGTAAATGTTCCAGCATCATCTTCTAGATCATTTGATGTAATCAAAGCATCAGTAACTGTTCCACCTGCTAGAGTGTAACCAAATTCTCCAGCTATTTCTGGGAATTGATCTTCAGTAAAGACAACATCGTTGTCTCCAAATGCTTCTACATTAAACTTGATAGAAATAGTTCCATCAATAAAATCTGCTGCATCTTCTGCAGTAAATGATTCACTAATGTATGTAACAATAGCACCTACTGAATAGAAGTATTGAGAAGCTCCTGTTGCTGAACCAGATTCATCTATAACAACATCACCATTTTCATCTTCTACTGCAATATTAGCATCTGTAAGACTTGCAATCAAACTATCACCATCCATAAAGTCAGTTCCATCAACTTCTTTTATTGTTGCATAAACACTAAATGTTTCTGTTGAATCTGCATCAATTGTAAAGATATCATCTAGATCAAATGTTGTATTTGCTCCAGAAACACCAATTGTATCTGTTGAAGCAATTTCATCTGATCCATTTTTAAGAACTAATTCTTCAACCATAGCTGCTGTTGTAGCACCTGAAGCTGTAAGAACTACGCTCATTTGATCAAATGACATATCTGATCCTTCTGCTTTAAGTTTGAAATCAAGAAGTTTAACATTTGATGTACTTCCAGTATCTGAAACTTCAACATTTCCTGCTGAAGGACTTGATGTTGCTTTTGATATTGTCAATTCAACATCTCCTGATCCTGATAAATCAGTAAATTCAAAAGTTGTTGATTCTGATTGAGTATCAGACATTATAACACCAGTTGCATCTTGGAAACGAATGTCTCCAACTGTAACTTCCCAATTATTTTGATCAACATCTGAACTATCAAGATTTGATGTTGCAACTACTTTAACATAGAAAGCATCTTTATCTCCTTCTTCAATAACTACTCCTGAAAGAGAAACACTTTTTGTGTAGTAAGTATTAAGATAAGTAACACCATCAGCTGATTTCTTTGTAAAATCAGAAGCGTCTACTTCTCCAACCTTTGTTGAACCTTTGTAGATTTCTACTGAATCAGCATAGTCTGTTAGACGATATGATCCTGTAAGATCTGTTGCTGGTTCTACTAGTAGATTTTCTAATGTAACTTTAACACTTGTTAAAGCAATATCAGAATCAACTGCTTCTACTTTAAAACCAAGAACATTTTCTTCACCACCTTCTACAACATAGTCTTCTGTGTTTGTAGAGTAAGATGATAATTCAATATCCCCTGCTCCCCCTTGTAATGTTCCTGGGGTTGTTGTTCCGCATGGTGCACCTGTCATTGAATTGAAGAGTGCTCCTGCAGGACATCCTGGTGTTGTTGTTGTACCACCTGTTGTACCTGCGTTCATAGCTGCCTTTGTAGCAGGACCAACTATTCCATCAGCAACTAAACCATGACTTGCTTGCCATGCCTTTACAGCTGCTGCTGTCATAGGACCAAACTGTCCATCAGCATTTGCACCAACTATCATTTGAAGAGTCTTTACATACTCTCCTGTACTTCCAACTCTAAGAGTTGTAGGACCTAGATCGTAAGCAGCAGAAACACTAAGAGCAAGTCCAAGTGCAAAAACTGCGACTGATCCGATCAAGAATTTTTTTAACATATTTTATAATTTATACACGTTTAGATTAGTTTCGACATATTCCTCATCACCAACTGATAATTAATAAAGATGTGAAGAAAAAAACTAATATGTGTGTATTGTATTAAGTAGAAAGTTAAAAGTAGAAAGTAGAAAGGAAAAATCCAAAATACAAAATACTTGAAACTTGAAACTTAATTAATTTTACCGAAATCATAAATTAAATTTTATAAATAAATTCACTTCCCTGCTTCTCTATCAAAAGCAACAGATAAGAAAAAAATTGATAAAAAATAATTATGAATCGTAAACAAACTTAATAAACAATCTGCTTAATTTATTTAAAAAATAATTTAAGCATATCTGCCTTGTCGACAGGGCCGATACACAATTTAAAATCTTTGCAAAAAATATTTCGGAATATTTTGCACTCTATCAAAATACAAAATGTTTGAAATAAATTTATAAGGATTTTAAAAAGTCCCGATCGACTGAAAACTAAAATGGCCACTACCTTCTCGGTATCAGAAAATAATGGTATTTGATTTTCAATGATCGGCATCGCTTTTATAATGACTTAATGCCTTATACAAGCGATATTACATATTATCATATCTAGCAAAAATATGCTAGCAACGACAATATGTATATACATTATATACTAGGTGTAAAAATATGCAAATATATAGGGGGATTTAGGGGTGTGGATAACCCGCACACCCACTTTTAGGTAGCTTTTTAGTTCTGCCAATAAAGAAACATTGATAATACCTAATATGCTCAATAAATATATAAAATATTATTATCTTTATCTTGTAAAAAAGCAGGACAACCTAAAAGTAGGTGTGCGGGTAAACCGCATTATATAATCAAAATAAAGCTGTTTGTTTTTCAAAACAATAAAAATATAGGTGTGGGGGTAAACCCCATTATACTAACCACTAATTAATCGAGTATCTAGACCATCGCTTAGAGCCAGTTTTTTTTAGTTTACCTTTTTCTACTAGAGAGTTTAGTTCTCTTTGAATTGTCTTTTCTGAGCAATTGTTGAAAGAGTCTGAAATGTCTCTTATGGAAACTCCACCATCATTTGTCTTTAATGAATTTTTGTCTTTTTGTGAATTCGTATCGGACAAGTCTTTTATGAGAGATATTATTTTATTTATTCTATTTTCTTTTTCAAAAACATCTCTTGGCATACTTGATGGTTTCTTAATTCGTCCGTTTTGTAAAGGACTATTAGTATTTATAAAGGACAACCCTATTGGACGTGCAGAAGCATCGTTATATGTTGTCCTTTTGTTATAAATGTCCTTTATAGAATTATTAACTGTAAATTCTTCTTTCTTTTCTTCGTTTGGAACTTCAAACATCTTGTCATTTAAAACAAAAGAAAAGTGTTTGTCTTTGGATCCTTTTTCTTCTAATTCTTTAACTAAAGAAGCAAATTCTTTATTCAAAACAATAGTATTCATTTCAGATATAAAACCTATAGTTCCTGCTATTTCTATGAAAGAAACTATCTCTTTTATTTTAGACAAAGAGATGCCTATCTCCCCCTTTTTTTCAATAGGAGAAACAGTATTTAATTTAAACGTAAGGGACAAAAGTTCTACCCCTAAAAGACGTAATTTGGACTTCAAAGCATCGTCTGTCTCCATACAATCTGTGACCATATAAAGTGCGGTGACAAGCTTCTCTGTCTTTTTGGTGACAAAATCTAAAACACTATCATTTGCAAGCATATTTGAGATATGTCCGTAAGAATCTATACTTGTATTTTGTATGTCTTTTTGGCTCATGTCTTTTTGGGGTGGCGAGCGAAGCGAGCCACCAGATGTCTTTTAATGTGTCCATTATATACCTTTAATTTTTCTTTGCAAACCCCCACACCCACTTTTAGGTAGCTTTTTAGTTCTGCCAATAAAGAAACATTGATAATATCTAATATGCTCAATAAATATATAAAATATTATTATCTTTATCTTGTAAAAAAGCAGGACAACCTAAAAGTAGGTGTGGGGGTAAACCGCATTATAATAAATCAAAATAAAGTTGTCTGTTTTTCAAAACAATAAAAATATGGGTGTGGAGATAAATTTGTGATATAATACATACATAATATATATCAAATTTTTAAACTATGGCATCCAAAAAAGATACAACAGAACAAGAAGAAATTGAAACAAAAAATACACGCAAAAATGGGAAAAAAAGTGTGAATAAAAAAAGTAAAATGAATATAAAAGACGAAACAAGATACAGTGTCTTTGGAGCAGGTTTCCTGGTTCTTGGAGTTTTCACTATACTCTCTATGTTTAACCTCTCTGGTATCGCTGGAGAATTCGTGTATAAAAGTTTCAAATCATTTTTCGGATTTGGGTATTACCTACTCCCCATCCTTCTTGTCGTCATAGGTATATCTTTTATGAAAAATAATGTCATAGAATTTGCTAAGAAAAATATTATTTTTGGAAGCATTTTACTTCTCTCTCTACTTTCAATAATGGATATCACAAGTAATGGAATCGGCAAGTCGATAGACTTTACTTATGGAGGATATGTAGGGAGCATTGTGGCTTGGCCATTTGTAAAACTTTTTGGACTTTATGGATCTATACTCATACTAGGAGCTGTGCTCGTCGTCTCGCTCATTGTACTTTTCGATGAAAAGCCAAACCTAATACCGATATTTAAAAAATTATGGGAAAGACTAAATACTATAAACATAAGTCTACCATTTGGAAATAAAAATAAAATCTCTGGGATGGACTACACTACAAATGAAATAAAAGAAGAACCTGTAAAAGAAACTGTAGAACCTAAAAATGAAAATCAAATAGAATACGAGGAATCCCCTATTAAGAATGAAGAGGTGGATGACTTTATAAAAAATAATTCTAAAATAAAAAAGTCTCACACGAACTATGTGCCACCACCAATGTCTTTACTTGAAAGAGATAAAGGAAAAGCAAATATCGGAGATATGAAAGGTAATATGCAGATCATCCAAAGAACTCTTTTGACTTTTGGAATCTCTGTCGAGATGGATGAAGTGACCGTAGGGCCTACCGTCACTAGGTATGCACTCAAGCCTGCACAGGGAGTCAAACTATCGAGAATTGTAGGACTACAAAACGAGCTAGCACTCGCACTCTCTGCAAAATCCATCCGTATCGAAGCCCCTATCCCTGGTAAATCTCTTGTCGGAATTGAAATCCCAAACAAAGTAAAATCAACAGTTGGTCTTGCGACACTTCTATCTGATGAGAAATTCCAAAACTCACCAAAACCACTCACCATTGCACTTGGGCGAGGGCTCTCTGGAAAAGCTGTCATAAGCAACCTAGCCAAAATGCCTCATATGCTAGTCGCGGGAACTACTGGCTCGGGTAAATCTGTGACCATCCACTCTATCATCACATCGTTACTTTACAGGAACGGACCAGAAGATTTGCGAATGATAATGGTGGACCCAAAGAGAGTGGAGCTTACACTTTATAATAAGATACCTCACCTTCTCAAAGAAGTTATCACTGACCCAAAAAACACAATACTAGCACTTAAATGGGCTGCGGGAGAAATGGATAGAAGATATGACATACTCCAAGCTGAATCTGTCCGAGACATCGAGTCTTACCATTCGACTGTTTATGCAAAAAGCAAAGATGGTGAAGCAGAAAGGATGCCATATATAGTAATCGTGATAGATGAGCTTGCAGATATTATGCAAACTTACCCAAGAGAACTTGAAAGTGCTATAGTCCGCCTCGCACAAATGTCGAGAGCAGTGGGAATACACCTAATACTCTCAACCCAAAGACCGTCTGTAAATGTGATCACAGGACTAATCAAAGCCAACATCCCTACTCGTGTCGCTCTGCAAGTATCTTCACAAATAGACTCAAGAACAATACTTGATCAAGGAGGTGCTGAGAAACTACTTGGAGCTGGAGATATGCTCTACTCTTCTGCTGATTCACCTCAACCAGAGAGACTTCAAAGTGCTTTTATATCAGAAGAAGAAGTTAAAAAAGTGGTAAAATATTTAAGAGATGCCTATATCGATGAAATCCCAGATATGATAGAATTGAAAGGAAGTATAGATAAAATGAGTGGGAGTAGTCTCTTTGCAGACAACATAGAGGAAAGTGGCGGAAAAGATGATCTATTTGAAGATGCAAAAATGATCGTAATAGAAGCGGGGAAAGCCTCAACTTCACTACTCCAAAGAAGACTAGGGCTCGGATATACAAGAGCAGCAAAGATAATAGATCAATTAGAAAATGAAGGGATAGTCGGACCTGCAAATGGAGCAAAGCCAAGAGAAGTTTATGGTAAGTCGATAGATAGTATGAGTGAAGGAATGACGGGGTAGGAATTATTAAATAGCACTTTAAAATTTTGAAATAGCTTCTCTCGAAGGGTCCGCAAAATCTCTACTGAGATTTATGCTGAAGTTTCGGCTCGTCAGCCTCAACCGCCCCCTTCTTAAGAACTATTTCCAAATTTTACTTAAGTTAATTATGAATGAAATAAGAAATAAAAATATAAAATGGTGGATAAGTATAGGGTCTTTTGTTTTTCTATTTTCTTTTATATTTGTATTTGCTTATGCCAAAATGAGCTTTATCGTAAAAGGTGTGAAAATTCTAGCAGAAATAGAACAAGGTCCAAATGAAAAAATAACTGAAGTTAAGGGTAATGCAAAAAATGCAATTTTTCTCTCTTTAAATGGAAGAGAAATTTTTATCGAGAAAGATGGAAACTTCAAAGAAAATATCTCTACCCTACCAGGGTACGGAGTAGTAATGCTTGTGGCAAGAGATAAATTTGGAAATGTTGCGGAGAAAAAATTTGAAGTAGTAGGAGAACAAGGTGCGGAGTCGATCGCATTTGATAATAAAGAGGTTATTAATAATTAGATATATTTATTAAATATTATTATTTAAATTTATGCAAAAAAAAGCAAAAAAAGCTCCAAAAGAATTCGGAGTAAGTGAGATAGAAGATACAATTAAATCCATCCAGACAAAATTTGGAGAAGGAGCAATAATGAAGCTTGGTGATGCCCCAAAGGTAAACATCGATGTCATTCCTACTGGATCCATCGGGCTTGATATGGCACTCGGAGTAGGAGGAGTACCACGAGGAAGGATGATAGAAATATTTGGACCAGAATCATCTGGGAAAACTACCCTTGCCTTACACATCGTCGCAGAATCACAAAAGAAAGGTGGAGTCTGTGCATATATAGATGCCGAACACGCTATGGACCCAGACTATGCTGGTAAACTTGGAGTAAACATCAAAGAACTTCTCATTTCTCAACCAGACAATGGAGAGCAAGCACTTGAAATAACAGAAAGCTTAATAAGATCTGGAAAGATAGATGTAGTGGTTATAGACTCTGTAGCAGCACTCACTCCAAAAGATGAAATCGAAGGAGATATGGGGCAGTCACACGTAGGTAAACAAGCCCGTCTTATGTCTCAGGCACTCCGTAAGCTCACAGCCATAGTCGCCCACTCAAAGACTGTCGTGATATTTATAAATCAAATTAGAATGCAAATTGGGATTATGTTTGGTAATCCTGAAACCACACCAGGAGGAAAAGCTCTCAAATTCTATACTTCTATAAGACTTGATATAAGAAGAATCGCTCAAATTAAAAAAGGAGAAGATGTCGTCGGAAGTAGAACTAGAGTCAAAGTAGTCAAAAATAAAGTCGCGGCACCATTTAAGCAAACTGAATTTGATATCCTATATGGTGAAGGAATTTCCCGTGAAGGGGAAATACTAGCCCTCGGAGAAAAAATAGGAATCATAGAAAAATCTGGGGCATCTTACTCTTATAAAACAAAAGAAGGAGAAAAGGTATCTATGGGACGTGGATATGATGCTACAAGAACATGGCTAAGAGAAAATAAAAAAATAGCAGATGGATTACTGAAAGAAATAAGGGGAAGATTTGGAGAGATACAGGTGGCAAGTAGCAGTGATTAGTAAGCTAGTGTGATTAAATTTCATCAAAATAGCTTCTTTGAAAATGCACACATAATTTCTTGCTAGAAATTTGCTCTGCTCGGGCCGTCGCCCTGCGCAAGGCATTTAAAAAGAACTATTTTGATTGCATTTTTTACCCTTGTCTTAAATTTATAAATCTGATATAAAATAAACATTATGCTTGAATATAGCGAAATCCGAACAGGAAAAATAATAATATATGAGGATGAACCTTGTGAAGTTCTCGACAATCACGTCGCTCGCACACAAATGAGAAAGCCTCAAAACCAAGTAAAACTAAAAAGTTTACTTTCTGGTCGTACTTGGAATGCAACTTTTCATGCTGCTGACAAAGCAGATGAGGCCGAAATAGAAAAAAGAGATGTTAAATTCCTTTATACAAATAGGGGTGAATATTGGTTCTCAGACCCAGAAGATCCAAAAAATAGATTTAAGCTCGAAGAAAACATCATTGGAACGGGAGTTAAATTCTTAAAACCAAATGAAAATGTCACGGCTGTCGTCTGGGACAATGATGGAGAAGAACAAATAATAAATGTAAAGCTTCCAATAAAAATGGAATTCTTGGTAAAAGAAGCTCCCCCATCTATCAAAGGTAATACTGCTAATGGTGGAGGAAAACTTGTAGAACTTGAAAATGGAGTAAAAGTAAATGTGCCATTCTTTATAGAAACTGGAGACAGAGTAATAGTAAATACTGATACCGGAGAATATGTAGAAAGAGTGGGAAAATAGTGATTAGTAACTAGTTTTTAGTGAATAGTAAATGCGTCCAGACCTTTGGTCTGGACGCATTTTAGAATTCATATTAATCGCTATTCACTAATTTACTAGAGATTAATCTACGATTGTGATTCCTGCGGAGCGAGCGCTACCTTCTATTATCTTCATTGCACCTTCGATGTCTTTTGCATTTAGATCAGGCATCTTCTTTTCTGCAATTTCTTTAACTTGAGCTTTTGTAAGCTTCCCTACTTTTGAAACATTTGGCTTACCAGAACCACCTTCTACTCCTGCTGCCTTAAATATAAGACCTGAAACTGGTGGAGTTTTTACTTTTATATCATAAGTTCTATCTTCAAATACAGAAATAACAACTCCAACGATATCCCCCGCCATTGACTGTGTCATAGCGTTGAATTTCTGACAGAACTCAGCAATGTTTACTCCTGCTTGACCAAGTGCTGGACCTAAAGGAGGAGCTGGGGTTGCCTTTGCTGCTGGTATTTGTAATTTAACATTTTTTATTATTTTTTTTGCCATAAATTTACTTTATTATACTAATTTGAAGCTTTAGCGTAACAGACTTAATCTAACATAAAAAACCAACCAAATCAACCATATACTATCCACATAATATATAAAAATTCTACTCGCTTATCCCTACCCTCGCTCATACTTCGCTCGGGCGCGCGCCCACACCTACTCGTAAAATTTTAATATATTATGTGGATATTTTTATTTTATATTTTTTTGATCTGTAGAAAATCAAGCTCTACTGGAGTCTCACGGCCAAACATAGAAACAAGAACTTTTACTTTTCCTCTTTCTTGATCAATATCGCTTACCTTACCTTCCAAATCTTTGAATGGACCATCACCAATGCGAACCATCTCACCTATCTCTAGATCTATCTGGTGGATCTTCTTGGATTCTTTATCTTGATTCATAAGACCAAAAAGAGCATCTACTTCACTTTTATTAAGTGGAACTGGATTTACTCCTGCACCCACAAAACCAGTGACACGAGGAGTATTCCTAACTACATACCAAGAGTTGTCATCTACAATCATATCTACAAGTACATAACCTGGGTAAACTTTTTCTTCTGTCTCTGCTCTTTTACCTCCTTTTATTTTTATTTTCTTTTCTGTTGGAACGATGACATTGAAAATCTTATCATTCATACCCAAGGAATCTATACGCTGACGCAAATTCCTCATAACTGCATTTTCATAACCAGCATAAGTATGTATCGCATACCAATTCCTCTCACCTCTTAATTCTTGTTTTGCCATATTTTTAAAAAATTATTTAATTAATAATTTAGAAGCAAAAATTGAAGTACTTTTGCAAATATTTTATCTAAGAAACCTAAGTAATAAGCCACAAGGATTGACACAGCAATAACCAAAATGGTCGAAGATATGGCTTGTTTTCTTGTAGGCCAAGTGATGTTCTTAGCTTCACCCATAACCTCTTTAAAAAATTCAATTATTTTGTTCATAAAAATGTTTTTTCTAATAAAAAAACCCCGAAGGGCTATACTTATATAATACTCTTTTGAGTTTGTAAAGTCAAGAATAAAACAAAAGAGCCCCAAGCAAGGCTTGGGGCTCTTTTAAAATCTTTGTATTTATCTTATTTCGTAAATAATTGTAATATTTGAAGTTACTTTATTTTCACCTTTTGGAAGAACTGGGGCAACCGAAGAAAGCATTGACACTCCACTTGCATCCATCATTGCTTTTTCGTACATAGGGCGATAAAAATCTCCTCCTTCGTTATAACTTATTATTTTACCAAGTTTTACTCCAAGCTCAAGAGCTAAAACTTTTGCTTTTATTTTTGCATCTTCGATAGCTTTTGCACGAGCTTCATCTTGAAATGCTTCTTCGTCATCTATAGAAAATGTAGGGCCAGTTATATCTGTCACCCCAAGATCTGCAAGACCTGTTCTTATATCATTTGCATTATCTACTTCACGAACCTTTACAGAAATAGTCTGAGTAGCTGTATATCCTGTTATCTTTCCATTATTAGGGCAAGAATAGGTATAACATTTTTCATAAGAATATTTTGGTGTAAGACCACCGTATTCTGATTTAACATCTTTATCTTCTATACTCTTTTCTTTCAAATAAGTTAAAACTTTTGTGACGTCTTCATTTAAAAGTGTCTGAGCTTCTTTAGAAGTTTGAGCTTCTTTACTAAGAGTCATAGAAAGAGTTGCAATATCTGAAACTGCAAGGACTTCCCCTTCACCACTTACAGAAATAGTATTCATAGAAGAAACATCACGACCGATGTATTTACTTTCTTTTACTTCGTTTACTATTTTTGTAACAAAAAACAAAGATATCACTACAACCAAAACCAAAACTGCACAATTTATTCTTTTATTATTTAATAATGATGTTTCCATCTATTTTAGAAAGCAGACAATGATCAAAAAATCAACCGAACTGCTTTTAATTTAATTTATAATACCCCACAAATCCGTGACCGCGGTTCCTGTGGATTTTACTTTTATATTATATCATAAAATATAACTTTCCTAAACACAAAAATACCCTTATAAAATAACCCTTTGCATAGGTCAGACCTATGCAACTATAAAATTATAGATTTATATGTTTGAAAAGATCATCAATATTGTTAAAAATTAAATATACGGGAATCATTTCTTTATTAAGAATTTTACCTATATTTCTCTCTTTTCCGAAATAATCTTGAAAACTTGAGTATTTATAGTTTGTTAAAAAAATCCGTGATTTATTTTTATCAGAAATCCCCTTTTCTTTCCAATCCTTTTGTATTAATTTAATTGGATTTAAATGTACATAAGAAAATATGTAATGAAAATAATTTTCTTCTGCAATATGTTTTGATTTAAATTTTCCCTCAAATAAGGATCCTGTTCTATTGTATTTCTTATTAAAATACATTACATATGCAGTAGAAACTTTTCTCATAAATTCTGTAATTGGATTATAATTATTCTTGCACAAGTCCGACCTATGCGAAACAAGAATGATGTGAAAATGATTTGGCATTAAAACCCACCCAAGTATTGAAACGAGAGGATCTCCTTTTTCAAAATCAAAGGCATTTATTTTATTCCGTATAACAGAATCTCTAAATACAAAATTATTTTTTGAATTACAAACATATAAAAGTTTTGTAAAACGATCATAATCTTCTTCATCTAAAAATATTTCTTTTTTATCATTACCCCTATTGTATATATGATAATATTCATCTAATACTAAATTTTTATCTCTAATGGACATATTATTATTCTATCACCACAAAATAATTTCGCATAGGTCTGACCTATGCGAATCATAATAAATTGAAAAATACCCTTATAAAACAACCCTTTGCATAGGTCAGACCTATGCAAGGGGTGCGGGGGAAGAATTATTCTTTATTTAAGGCTTCGATAGGATTTAAACGAGCGGCATTTTTAGCTGGAAAAACACCAAAAATAACACCAATAATCATAGAAATAGATACGGAAAGAATAACTCCCCAAAAAGGAACAATAAATTTCCAAGTAATACCAAAACTACTAGCAATTTTAGAAACAATAAAAGCAAAAAAAGACCCTCCTATAATACCTACTACTCCCCCGATTAGAGTTATAAGAACTGCTTCATATAAAAATTCTAAAAGAATATCTCTATTCTTGGCACCTAGAGCTTTTTTAAGTCCAACCTCGCCAACTCTCTCCGTGACTACCACATACATAATATTCATAACACCAACACCTCCAACAACTAAAGAAATAGAAGCGATAGCAATCAAAAGAAAAGTAATTGCTTTTAATATAGTTTCAAAAGTCTCAAGACTTCCAGCTTGAGTTGTGACCTTGAAATCATCTTTGGATGGATCATCTATATAATGATTTGATCTTAATACATCCTCGATATCTAAAGCTGTAGCATCAGCAATGTCATTATCATAAAGCTCTACAACAACATAAAAAAGATAATCAATACCTTGAATCTTTTTCTGTAGTGTCGTTACTGGTATAAAAACTTGATCATCTTGACCATCAAAACCCCCTCGTTCTTCATAAACACCAATGACTTCAAAATTATAATTACCAACTCTAATCATTTTACCAAGTGGATTATCATTTCCAAACAATCTATCTTTGATGCTACTTCCTAAAACTGCAACTTGAGATAAAGATCGTTCTTCTTCTTCGGTGTAAGGACGGCCGTATTCTACCACGCCCTTATCTATATCAAAACGAGAAGCATTCGAACCAAAAATAAATGAATTCTCTGAAGAATTTTTATATGTGACTATTTGCTGATCAACAGAAACACCGTAAGCATTTTTAACATTTGGTATTTTCCTTATGTCATTTACATCTTTATTTTTAAGAGTAGTAATAGGGACAGCACTTGAAGCTGAACTATTTGCCTGCTCATTACCATTTTGATTTGATCTTTGTTTAGTAGAAGAAGGAACGGAAGTCTCCACAAAAACTGTATTAGAACCAAAAGCTTCTACTTGACTATTTATATAACTCTTAAATCCTTCCCCTGCTGAAAGCACAAGAATAACAGTCCCGATACCTATCATAATACCAAGAGTCGTTAAAATAGTTCTCGATGGGCTACGAGTAATACCTTTTATTGATTGTTTAATATAAATATTTTTAATCATATTTTAAAAAATTATTCGTATCGTAAAGCTTCAATCGGATCTAATTTTGAAGCTTTAATAGCTGGATAAATACCGAAAACAATACCCGTAAAAACAGAAACACCTACAGCCAAAATAATAGACAAGGGTGAAATAATAAATTCCCAGTCATACCCCGCAAAACGCGCACCGAGAGCTATAACATAAGACACTAAAATACCTAAAATAATACCAAGTATTCCACCTGTAACAGTAAGAATGATAGCTTCTAAAAGAAATTGGTGTTTAATCTTTTTTGATGTTGCTCCGATAGCTTTCCTAAGTCCAATTTCTTTTGTTCTTTCAGAAACAGTCACAAGCATAATATTCATAATACCAATACCACCAACAACAAGAGAAATGGAAGCCATAAGACCTAAAAATATTCTAAGAGTATCTGTGATACCAGTTAAAAGCTTTATGGCATCAGCCAAATCTCTAACTGAAAAATCATCATCACTTTCATTTTTTATATTATGCTCTTCTCTTAAAACTCGAGTAATGTCATCCATTGTCCCCTTCACATTTTCTGCAGAATCTACTTTGACTCTAATAAATTGAATATAATCAATTCCTAAAATCTGCCTTTGCCCAATAGAAAATGGAATAAAAACTTGGTCATCTTGATTTTGAAATGCTACAGTTCCCATCTTCTTTTGAACACCAATAACTCTAAAGGGTATACCCCCGGAATCATTATTACCAGATTTTAATTTAACTACCTTTCCTATCTCTCCCCCGTTTGGAAAAAGTGAAGTAGCGACATCATAACCTAAAACAATAACATTGGCTCCACCATCAGCATCTTCTTCGGTAAAAAATTCACCTTTAGACATTTCAACATTTTGAACCGAAGGATATTTACCATCTGTCGCAGAAAAAGAAGTGTCCACACTTTCTTTACCATATATTATGGTGGTGTTTCCACTAACAAAAGCAGACACAGCAGTAGCATTGGGAACTTTATTTTTATCTTTTATGGCTTCTAAATCTCTATTTACTAAAGTTTTAATTTGTACACCAAAGACTGAAGCAGGCGGACCTTTGGAATCACTTTTACCAGGAAGAACTCCAACTAAGTTTGTGCCGAGCTTAGTGATTTGTCCTAAGACTAAAGACTGTGCTCCAGCACCTAAAGAGATGATAACAATCACACCAGATACACCGATAATTATACCGAGTATAGTTAAAAAAGATCTACCCTTCCTGCTTAATAAATCTTTTATCGTAATTTTAATTTCTTTTATAAAATTATCCATTATTCTTCATCTTTAACTTCTTTTGAATGAAGTCGTTCTCCATCTGGAACTTTTTTGTCTGAAACAATCTGTCCATCTTTGATGGTGACGATTCTGTCTGCATGAAGTGCTACATCAAGATCATGAGTGACTAATATTATAGTTCTACCTTCTTTGTTTAACTTTTCAAGTATATGCATAACGGTCGCTCCACTTTTAGAATCAAGATTACCAGTCGGCTCATCTGCAAAGATAACTCTTGGATCACAAACTAAAGCACGAGCAATCGCTACACGTTGCTTTTGACCACCTGAAATCTGATTGCTCATATGATGAAGTCTTTCTCCAAGACCGACAGCTTCAAGTGCGAGTTTGGCTTTATGTTCATGTCCAGTTTTTACTTTACTATACATAAGAGGGAGAGCTACATTATCGAGCACAGAAGTACGAGGCAAAAGATTAAAAGATTGAAACACAAAACCAATCCTTTCATTTCTTATATTGGCAAGATCATTGTCATCAAAAGAAGAAGTATCCTCCCCGTCAAAATAATAAGAACCAGCAGTCGAACGATCTAAAAAGCCTATGATATGCATAAGGGTAGATTTACCAGAACCAGATGGACCCATAATAGCCAAGAATTCACCTTCGTCCACTTTCAAATTAACCCCATGAAGAACACGAGTGACAACATCTCCATTTACATAATTTTTAACTATATCTTTTAGTTCTATCAACATTCTTAGTAAATATTATTTTTTAATGAGTACTACATATTCATCTCCCAAAGAAAGTCCGTTTAAAATTTCAACCATTCCACCATCACCCTCTAGCCCTGTCGTAATATTAACCTCTTTAAATTTTTTATTTTTTGAATTAATTATTTTCCTTACAACTTGAGTGCCATCATCCTTGGTGATTATCGCACGTCTTGGAATAGACAACACGTGTGCCTTCTCACTAATTTTTATAGTCATATTTGCTGTCATACCTGGGCGAATCTCTTCAAGTTGTTCGACACTTGTCGTAATTTTATAATTTACAACACCTGAAACTAATGTCGAAGATGGATCTATCTCTGTCACTAAACCTTTAAAAATTCTATCACTACCAAATGCATCAAAAGTAATATCAACAGGTAAACCCTTAGTAATACTTGCAATGTTTGCTTCATTTACATTTGCTTCTATGTAAACATTTGAAACGTCTTCGATGACGATCGCCTCTTTTTGAGCTTGGGCTAGCTCACCTATTTTGATATCTATACTCGTGACAGTTCCACCAACAGGAGCTTTGATCAAAGTATCGTTGTAAACACTTTCTGCTTGCCCCACCAAACCTTCTGCTGAAAGAATTTCTGCTCTAGCTAAATCTATATCTGAAGATGAATTTGAAATTTCTTTGATTTTAAGCTCTGTTTCTTTTTGAGAAACAAGTGATTCTGCTTGAGACAAAGCTTGATCTCTGTTCTTTAAAGCTGATTCATAAGCATTTAGATTTGTAAGATAAGTAGCTCCTTTTTTATTTGGAATTTCTATCACCCAATCACTCGATGAATAATAATCTTCTTCTGGAAAAAGAATATAGAGCCCAGAATCTCCAATAGGCTGAGGATTCTCTGTGCTTGTAGAACCAGGACCAGTTGTAAGACCAGTGGCATTAAAACTTGTACCACCTGAACTATAATAAAAACTAATATAGATACTTCCTTCTTTGCCTAGATTATATGTACCACTTATAATGGGCCCTGATTCATCATCATCCCCATCATATGGATAAGCCTCAACAGATGAATTAAGTAGATTTTTATAAGCATTGTTAACTAATGTATCTTGAATTCTTTTTACATTTTCATAATCTTTTTTAGAAATCTCAAGAGCCAAACGCGCGAGCTCTACTTCCCCACCATCTAAAACCTTTTTAAGTTTTGCATTAGCAGCAAGAAGTGACCCTCTGGCTTGATTAAGTGAAGCAAGCTCTTTGGTACCATTTAATTTAGCAAGGGTTTGACCAGCCACTACCTTATCCCCAACTTTTACATCAATCGATTTAACTATACCATTTGTACCAAAAGATAAATCAAGATCTGTATTTGAAATAACTTGCCCTGTCGCAAGAACAGTCTCTTTCAAATCACTTTTGACCAAAATCTCTGTGACTGTATTTTTAGAACTACTTGAAGGCTTTAATATTAGAGGAACAACAATTAAAAGTATCAAAACTAAAATTGCCCAGGTTCTTTTCTTTTTAATTATCCTTTTTAAAAATTCTTTAAATTTATTTAATTTGCTTTTCATAAATTATTATTTAATTCCAATCAATTCAACATCAAACACAAGAGTAGCGCCACCCGGAATAACACCAGGAATACCACGATCGCCATAAGCTTTATCTGAAGAAATTGTTAAAGTTTTCTTTTCTCCAACCTTCACCCCAATCAACCCTTCATCCCAACCTTTTATAACCTGACCTGCACCTAAAGTAAATTCAAAAGGTGTAACATGATTAAATTTAGGATCAACATTGGAATCAAAAACTGTACCATCTGTAAGTCGACCTGTGTAATTCATAATTAATGTATCTCCAACCTTAGAAACTTTTTCAATATTGTTTGTATCTTCCATTTTATTTGAAGAGATTGTAGAATCTTCCTGTTTGATCGTATTTTCTGTTTCTTGATTTTTTATTTGAGTATTTAAAGTAGAAATATTTTTACTATTTAAATTCTTTATTAAAGAAAAAGTAAGAAAAAATATAAAACCAACGATTATAATAGAAAAAATCACAATCCCTATATTTCCTTTTTGATTTTGCATATTTAGGAAAAAATTAACTAATATATTTTTATTGTAGCATTTTTTATAGTTTTAAAAAAGTAGCCCCGGCCGAAGGCCGGGGCTTTAAATTTTAATTTATATTTGTGGTTCATTCAAATCTTGTGGTAAAACTACTTCTGGTGTTGGTGTTGGTGTTGGTGTTGGTTCTGGCGTTGGTTCGGGTTCGGGTGTTGGTGTTGGTGTAGGTGTAGGTGTTGGTGTTGGTGTTGGTGTAGGCTCTGGTGATGTTTCTAAATTAGGTATTTCTGGTGCTGGTGAAGTTGGGGTTGGGGTTGGGGTTGGGGTTGGGGTTGGATTTGTTTTTATTTCTACAGTTTCTTCAAAAACTTCATCTTCAAAAATAGAACACTCACCCGCTACTATTTTCTGCTCTCCGTTTGCAATAGATAGACAATATGGATCCCCAGTTTCTTCATCATATAAAATGATACCAGTCCTTCTTTCTCTACTTCCTACTCTCAAAGTTTCAACTGCAACATCTTTCAAATAAGCAATTCCATTTTCAATTTTTAATAATACACTATCTCCAAACTGAGATAATATTTCACTCAAATTAACAGAAGATATTACTCTCATTTCTTCTACTTTTAAATCAAGCTCTTGGATAGCATTAATAACAGTAGCAAGTATAGGACGATCAGATAAAGTGAGATAACCTTTTGGATCAATACCTACTGCTTCAGGTATTACTAATTGTATATTTTGAGCACTAAATCCTGCATAGATTGTTTCTGTATCGAATCCGGTTTCATCTTTCCATGTATAGAGTATTGGATTGATTAATTTGATTATTTCTAGAGCGGTATTGTTGTTATTGAAGTCTCCTTGTATATTCTTTAGATTTTCATCAGATGAAGCTGTGATGTTCCCACTTGCATCTGTGGTTAAACTACCTGCTCCGTAACTACTAAATTGTATATTACCTGAGAAGTAGTGATTGGTCATAGATGTATTTCCCCACTGAGCAGTGTTGCTACCTCGGCCGATTGCGTTGTAGCCGATGACAATTTCGTTTTGACCATCATCAGCTAAAGCTTTTGAACTAGTTCCAATATAGATTGAATAATCGGATGTTAAATTTTGAGTCACCCCTCCTGAAATATAATTCCCTGCTTCATATCCTAATGCTGTATTGTAAGTACCTGTTGTGTTAAAACGAAGAGCTTGAAAACCATCAGCCGTATTTCTACTTCCCGTAGTATTAGAAGAAAGAGTTGCATACCCTGTAGCTGTGTTATAACCACCACTGGTATTCATATATAAAGCTTGTGAACCTAGTGCAGTATTATTAATACCTGTTGAATTAGTATATGCCGTATATGAACCAATTGAAACATTTCCGGTTCCTGTTGTATTTGAATATAAAGATAAATATCCTAATGCAGCATTATCCCCACCTGAAGTATATGAATACAATGATTGATAACCTAAGGCAGTATTATTATTACCTGTATTATTTGCTGCAGTTGTTGAACCACGCATAGATTGATAACCAATAGCAATATTTGCATTTGTCCAAGCAGTTAATGTACTGTTTGCATAAAACATAGCATCAGAACCTATTGCTATACCCTTACTTCCAGTTCTGTTACTAGAAAGAGAATTACTTCCGATTGCTACATTGTTTGCTCCAGTTGTATTATTTAATAAAGATCTATAGCCTAAAGAAGTATTGTAATTTCCAGTAGTATTTGATATCAAAGCTCCTGAACCATTAGCAGTATTGAATTGACCCGTAGTGTTAGCAGACATAGAATTATAACCAACCGATGTATTGTCTTCTCCTGTAGTAGTTGAAGTTAAAGCATAATTACCTATTGCAATATTAAAATCAGCACTAACGCTTGCATCTAGTGCAGAATGTCCAATAGCTACATTTTGCCAACCCCCAACATTTACCTTAAGAGCTTGATAGCCTACAGCAACATTCCAACCACCAGAAGTATTTGCTTGTAGGGCACCATTACCAACTGCAACGTTTTGATTATCTCCCCCATCATCAAGAGTTCCAGAATTTGTACCTAAATAAATATTTGATAAATCATTAATACCATCACTCAATCCATCAATGCTCGTGGCTCCACCAGTAACTGTTATATTTCCTGTTGCATCTGCATAGTTACCATTTACAGAAAGTGGTAAATATTTACTTCCAGAAACAACACTTACGTCTGGAACAGTTATAGTTAAAGTATTCGCTAATGATTTAATTTCAAATTTTAATAACCTACTATCTACCCCACCTGTTGTTTGAGCTGAGCCATATATATCCACTCTATTAAACCCTGAGGTGTTGTTTTGTGCATATAAATCAAAAGTTTGTTTAGTTGTTCCTGGGGTCCATTCTTGTGCTTCTAAATCTAAAGAAGAATAAAATGCAGAACTATTATTACCTCTTGTAGATAATGAAGAATATGCCGAAGTATCTGATCCCTCTAAATATAAATATGACCTATTCCCTAAGGGACCTGCATCAAAATAAACATTTGCATAATCAGCTTCATTTTCAAGGCCAATTTCAACATTAGGATACCCTCCCAAAACTGTTATACCTACATCTAAATCTCCTCCTAGTTTAACAACTCCTCCTGTTTCAGTTAATCCATTTCCAAATGTATATGAAGATGTAGCTATATCCCCACTCCCAAGTAATGAACTTCCATTTATCGTCTTTATATCTGTCCCTGAAACAACAGAACTAATGGTGCCTGTTCCGTTTGATTTAATTAAACCATTTAATGCTCCAACAATGGGATCTGTTTCTGTAAAAGTTAGATCTACAATACAATTTACTTCTGTAGGAAAACAATCTAATGGGTCCAATGTCTCCCCTGCTTGATATGGATTGACCCTGTCAGTAGCTCCAATAGAAATATAAGAACCAAAGAGAAGAATCATAAGTGATACTCCTATAAATTTTAATAATTTATTTTTCTTAGAAATTGTTTTAGACATCTATAAATAGATTATACTATAAAAAATCTAAAAATAGTAATAATTTGTGGAAAACTAAAACCCCATCCTTCGACCTAAATCAGAGGATGGAGCTTTATTATATCTATTTGTTTTTTATCTAATATTTACTATCTACTTTTATTTCCTACTCTCTATAATAGATGTCGCTACACTGTTTGGAACGATGTCATAACGTAAAAATTCCATTGTGAATCCTGCACGACCTTCGGTCATAGAACGAAGTGATGTCATATATCCAAACATTTCAGAAAGTGGCACAACTGCTTTCACAACTTGATTCATACCACGAGCTTCCATTCCTTCGATAAGTCCACGCTTTCCTGAAAGTGACCCTGTCACATCTCCCATAAACTTATCTGGAGTGACAACTTCAACCTTCATCATAGGCTCAAGGATAACAGGCTTTGCAACTTTACATGCATCTTGAACTGCCATAGAAGCAGCAATCTTGAAGGCCATTTCGTTTGAGTCCACTTCGTGGAAACTTCCATCATATAAATCAACAGAAACATTTACAAGTTTGAAACCTGCAAGTACCCCCCTATCCAAACCTTCCTTAAATCCTTTTTCACAAGCAGGAATATATTCTTGGGGAATAGCACCTCCTTTTATACTATTTACAAATTCGAAATCTTTTTCTCTTTTTACATTTTTTGGAAGATCATTTATATCTACATTCATATCCATAGGCTTGATCTTGATCTTCACGTGTCCGTAGTTACCACGACCTCCTGACTGCTTGATATACTTACCTTCCATTTCAGAAGTACCAGTAATAGTTTCTCTATAGGCCACTTGTGGTTTACCTACATTTGTCTCCACAGAGAATTCTCTCTTCATACGATCAACGATAATCTCAAGATGAAGCTCTCCCATACCTGCTATGATAGTCTCATTTGTTTCTGCATCTGTTGTCACACGAAATGTTGGATCTTCTTGAGCAAGTCTGTTTAATGCCATACCCATTTTCTCTTGGTCAGCTTTTGTCTTTGGTTCTACACGAAGTTGAATAACTGGCTCTGGGAAAATAATTCTATAAAGTTCAATTGGGCGCTCTTCATCACAAAGAGTATCTGAAGTAATAGTATCCTTAAGACCAACCGCAGCTGCAATCTCCCCAGCGAAAACTTTCTTTACTTCTTCACGATCGTTGGCATGCATTCTTAAAATTCTACCAATACGCTCTTTGTTCCTTGTACGAGGATTGTAAATATAACTTCCTGCAGAAAGTGATCCTGAATAAACACGGAAGAAAATAATTTGCCCAACGAATGGATCTGTAGCTACTTTAAAAGCAAGAGCTGAAAATGGCTCTGCATCACTTGCGTGACGAACATCTTTTTCTTCTGTATCTGGATTTACTCCTTCAATAGCAGGGATATCTGTTGGTGAAGGAAGATAATCTATAACAGCATCGAGCACAAGCTGAACTCCTTTATTTTTCAAAGCAGAACCAGCAAATACTGGAAAAATTTTGTTTGCAATAACTGCTTTTCTCATTGTAGATTTAAGCACTTCTAGAGAAGGTACTTTACCATCTAAATATTCAGACATTAATACATCATCTTGTTCTACTATCTTTTCTATAAGTTCGGAATGGTACTTCTCTGCATCAGCTTTCAATTCTTCTGGAATATCTTTTTCGATAACATTGTCCCCCATAGCTCCATCAAAATAATAAGCCTTCATTTTTAGAAGATCCACTACTCCTTCATGTTTATCTTCAAGTCCAACAGGAATTTGCATTCTAACTGCATTTTTACTTAATCTATCTAAGATAGTTTTATAGGAATGTTCAAATGAAGCTCCTGTACGATCAAGTTTGTTTACAAAACAAATTCTAGGAACCATAGCTTCATCGGCATAACGCCAGTTTGTTTCTGATTGTGGCTCTACCCCAGCAACACCATCAAAAACAACAACCGCTCCATCAAGTACACGAAGAGAACGCTTCACCTCAACAGTAAAATCTATGTGCCCTGGAGTATCGATAATATTGAAACGATGTTTTTTATTTTTATCTCCACCAGCATATGTGGGTGTCCAAAAACAAGTGACAGCAGCCGAAGTGATAGTAATACCTCTTTCACGTTCTTGCTCCATCCAGTCAGTAGTTGCTTCTCCGTCATGAACTTCACCTATCTTATGTGACATTCCTGTATAATATAAAACACGCTCTGAGGTGGTAGTTTTACCAGCATCAATGTGCGCAATGATTCCAAAATTTCTAACTTTTTCTAATGGGTAGTCTCTTTCCATAAATTTATGATATTTATAAGTGACTAGTTTCTAGCTTCTAGTCTTTAATTAAAATTAAAATAATACTGAAGACTAACTGCTAGAAGTCAGAAATCAGTCAAAAATAAAACCTTAAAAGGTTTTTAATGCTTCCAATATACAACAAATCACTCTTTTTTGCAATCAAAAATCCCCTTTCGGGGATTTTAAGAATTCTTTTAAACTACCAAGCAAAGTGAGCAAATGCTTTGTTAGACTCTGCCATCTTGTGAGTATCGTCACGTTTCTTAATTGCGATTCCTTCATTTTTAGAAGCAAGGATTAATTCTTCGGCGAGTTTCTCATGAATAGGAGCTCCTTTCTTTCCTCGTGCTGCATCTATGATCCAACGCATTGCAAGAGCTACTCTTCTTTCTGGGCGAACTTCTCTTGGAACTTGGTAGTTTGCTCCACCAATACGGCGAGAACGAACTTCTACAAGTGGACCAGCATTCTTTATAGCAGTATCAAATATTTCAAGAGGATTTGGATTACCAGTTTTTTCTTTAATTATCTCAAAAGCTTTATAAACTGACTTACGAGCAGTCTCCTTCTTTCCATGAAGCATAATGTTATTTATAAACTTTGAAAGTTTCAAAGAATTATACATTATGTCCGGTTCTACTATATTTCGATTTTTTACTTTTCTTCTCATATTTTAATTTTTATTTATAATTATTTCTTTGCAGCAGCTTTTGGCATCTTGGCACCATATCTACTTCTTGCTTGGCGACGCTTCTCGACTCCGGTAGTATCTAATCTTCCACGAACTATATGGTATCTTACTCCGATTAAGTCTTTAACACGGCCACCACGAATCATAACAACTGAGTGTTCTTGAAGGTTATGCCCTTCTCCTGGAATATAAGCAGTGACTTCCATACCATTAGTAAGTCTAACACGAGCAATTTTACGCAAAGCTGAGTTTGGCTTCTTTGGAGTTGTGGTGGAAACCTTTGTACATACTCCACGCTTAAATGGTGCAGGATAATACACAGGCTTGTTCTTAATAGTATTAAAACCACGGGCTAATGCTACCGCTTTTGATTTCTTTATTATAGATTTTCTGTTCTTGCGAACTAATTGATTGATTGTAGGCATAATATAAAATAAATTAGTCAAATAATGACTAGTGAGACTACTTTACTATAATATACATAAAAAAGCAAGCCCCCACACCCATATTTTTATTGTTTTAATAAACAAACATTTTTATTCTAAAAAAAGTTAGTTTATTTTAATTTTATTGTTATTTTAAAATAAAATAATTGGATTAATAAAAATATAGGTGTGGGGGCAAGCCCTTATTTAATTTACACTCTAAACTTCTTATTAATAAAACCTTTATCTATTTCCATAGCCTCTGATGTGTGGATAAGAGTGTATGTCTCATCCTCATTCTTGTTTTCAATTTTTACATAATAACTACCATTTGGGATAAGACAATAATATTTACCTGTCATATCTGTCACCTTGTGAATTATCTCCCTTTCACTTCCTGCATAAAATACTCTTATAATAGCAAAAGATAGTGGATCTTCTGTGTCTTTATTTTTTATATTTCCATAAGGTCTTGGTTTTAATATAGTCCTCTTAAACAAAAACATAATAATATAGAAAATAAATATAATTATATTGTAAGTGTTTGGAGTGATGAACAAAGCAACAACTGTAATAATAAAACCAATAACAAACAATATGTCTGAAATCCTAGCAACCCAAAGATCACGCTTTGAAAAGAATTTCATTAGTTTCTTTTCTTTCTTTGCAAATTCATTCCAATCAAATTTAATAGGATCAAGAGGAATATTTTTAGATATAACCTCTCCTTCTTTGACCTCAAATTCTTCACCGAAATAAAGTTCTTGGTAAAGTTCATCTTGAGATCTTCCAAAAAGTTTCTTAGATGAAAATTCATAATTTGTTTTATTGGCTACCATCTTGTATTTACCTGGTGGAACCAAGAATCCATAACGCCCATCTAAATCTGTAATACAAGTCGAAACCTCATTACCAGACAAATCCTGAAGCACAACATACGCAGGATCAAGAGGTTGCTTGGTTATAGAATCATAGACTGTTCCCCACGGAGCATTTCTCTTTTTAATACCAAAAAAGGCAAGGAGTAGTGCCCAGAGACGATAAGGTATAAGAAGAAGCTCTTTTATATTTATAGGATTAGCAAATAAAGATGTAGCAATACTTATATATGCACCCGTCACAATACCTATAGTTGTCACAATATTAGTGCTTATTTTCCCTGTCTCTGTTTGTATAAAATCTGAAATATCAGAAAGTATGTTTGTGACGGATTCTATGCCTTTAATCTGATTTTTTAATAAATTAATAATATTTTCCACATCTACTTGAGTAATAGCAAATATTTTTCCATCTCCATTTTTATTATCAAAAATATCTTCAAAGAAATCTTTTATGTCTTCTACAATGGTAACAACATCTTCAATTATAATATTTATGGTCTCTTCAATCAGGGAATCTTCTGTATCAGTGATAACTTCTTCATCTAAAATAGGGTTATCATTTACTTCATCTCCCAGATCTGGGACAATATTATCTATAATATCTATTATTTCATCTATAAGAGTTTCCTCTTCTTCGTCTACTGGTGGGATGGGTAATGTGTCGCCTGACACTAAGAAATATGTACCTAAAACATCTATTCCTTGAATAACATCAATCTTATAACAACCATTATCTGGTGGATTTACTTGATATTGATTATTTTCTCTTTGAAGACATAAAAGGTATTTACCTTCTACAACATTTTCAAATTTAAATTTGCCATCATTGTTAGTCTCTTCTATTCTTGTAGGCATATCACCATCCACCGCAGAAAGTACAAGGGTGGCATCTTCTAGTGGTGTATCAGAATTATCTCTTACTCCATTATTATTTGAATCTAAAAATACATAATCTAAAATATTAGATGGTTTAGAAGTACATTCTATTGCAGCAATATTTAAATATATACTTGTGAGCTCTTCGCCAGTTGGAGATTGATAATAATAATTTATATCTGTTCCTAAACTTTTTAAGAAATTAGAATCTACATCTCCACCTAAACCAATTGTATAGATCATCACCCCATCTGCTTTTGCTTCATAAGCTTCTGAAAAAGAATAGTTGTTAGGAGATATAAGTGGTGAATTTGAGATATTTGCTTTACCATCAGTAAGAAGGATTATAACTTTTTTTACACTACTTCTTGAGTTTTCTTTAAGCTCTTCATACGCTTTATCGATAGCTCCACCAATATTTGTAGTTCCACCTGTAGTTGTATTATTTATTCTTGATTTTGTTGTATTAAAACTAGTAGACAAAGAAGATGCCAGAGTGGCTTCATTTGAGAAAGATACGTACGATACCCTATCTGACCCAGGGACCAAATTATTGATAAATGTATTTGCTGCAAGCTTGGCATCTAACATTTTGTTGTTATCTTCCATACTACTTGATTTATCAAGAACAATAACAACATCTAAAGATTGTTTCAAATCACCATCTATTTCATTACATTGTAAAGGCTCAATACAATTACCATCTTTTCCTATAACCAAACCTTCTGGTATGATTATTTGCTTACCATCTATATTTGGACAAGCATCAATGTCTAGTTCGACATCATTATCTGTTGGTGTCTCATCTGATGGACCAGTAGTAGATCCAGAGGAACCACCAGTAGATCTTTCGCTCTCTGGTCTCCAATCTGTCTCTACGCAAGCATTTGTGATATTACAATCAAAATTTATCCAACCATAATTCTGTGCCCATGCATATCCCAAAAATTTACCATCTACACCAATAGTGACACCTCCATTTGTAGGACTAAAATTTATCCAACCAGAATTTTCTCCCCATGCATATCCAGACAAATTACCTTCTCCATCATTTTCTACTCCAGCATTTGTAGGATTTAGATTTACCCAACCAAAAGTTTCAGACCATATGTGCCCTGTAAGTCCATCATCTGTGACGTGTACAGGTGAACCATTTGTAGTCTTAAAATTTATCTCTGTTGTGACAGAGCAAGCATCATCTCTACAAAGAAGAGCATTGTGATTTGTATCACTAATAATCCCATCTGTGGTAGATGCATAAACATAAATAATACTTCCAAAAGCTATAATTATGAGTAAAGATTTTAAAATTTTTTTTAAGAATTGTGACATTTATTAAATAAATTATTTCAAACATTATACTTTAAACTAATACAATATACTTTTATAGTATAACTCAAAAATACATTTAAATACTAACAAAAAATTAAAAAACTGGGGATAATTCTATAGGCCAAATCCTGTAATAAAAGTAAATATATAACCAATGATTGGAGTAAGGAGATTCCACACAAAAATTATAAACAATATGAGTATTAAAAATCCAAATTTTTCTAAAAAGTTTTCAATGTGTCTATACTTTAATGGTATAAAATATGACAAAATTTTTGATCCATCAAGTGGAGGTATAGGGATTAGATTAAATATAGCGAGTACAAGATTTACAAGAACTATTATTGTAGAAATTTTATATATTGGATTTAAATTCCCATCAAGATCAAATACCGATACTCCTAAGATTGGTAAAGATCTAATTAATAATCCAAAAAACAAAACAAGAAATAAATTTGCAAGTATCCCAGATATAGCCACCAAGGTAATCCCATTTTTACCAGTCTTTATATTATCAGGATTATAAGGTACAGGCTTTGCCCAACCAATAACGAAACCACTCTGAGAAAGAACAAGAAGAAGAGGGAGAATAACGGAACCAAAAAGATCCAAATGATGTATTGGATTTAAAGTGAGTCTTCCACTTAACCTCGCAGTATCATCCCCTAACAAGTAAGCTGTATAACCATGAGCTACTTCGTGAACAACCACTGACATTATTAAAATAATTACATAAAAAATACTATCTATCATATAAACTTGATTAAATATATCTAATATGATAGCATAAGTCGCATATATGGCAAAAGTATGTGATATAACAAAAAAGGGTTCACTTGTAGGTGGCGGATACTCCAATGTTGTTCGTGCTACCAAATTCAACCCAACAGGTAAAGTAAGAAAATACCCTAATCTTCAAAAGAAGCGTATTTATGTACCGGAATTAAAGAAATACTTCCCTCTTACACTTTCCACACAAGCAATCAAAACTATAAATAAATACGGGGCATACACAGTCCTTAAAAAAGCTGGAATCATCAAATAAAACTCTCACAAAAGTGAGAGTTTTATTTTTTATGTATAACTTTTTCTCCGTCTGATTTAATCACTATATCCCCTTCTTCGTAAGTCCCTAAATATTTAATATTTAATTTTTCTAAATTATCTAATACTTCTTTATCTGGATGTCCATACTTATTATCCTTCCCAGCAGATATTATGGCAAGATCTGGATCAACCAATTCTAAAAAATAATATCCCGATGAAGTATCAGACCCATGATGTCCAAGCTTTAAAACATCTGAATCCAAGTATTTCTTTTTTTCATTCCACCTAATTATATTTTCACTATACTTTGTAGCATCACCCATAAGAAGAAAAGAAGTATTACCATAAACTAACTTCATCACCAATGAAGCATCATTCCTTTCCCACCCAGTCACATCTCTATCTGGGAAAAGTATATCTAAATAAATATTATTCTCTTCATCAAGAATTATTTGGTCACCCTTTTTCCCAATAATTTTTTTAATATTTTTTTCCTCAATCTCTTTTTGAAAATTTTTATAAGTAAAAGTGGTATTTTCGACCCCTGATTCTATAACCAAAGGTACTTTATAATAATCAAGAACTTTCAAAAAACCACCCAAATGATCTTCGTCAGCATTTGTATTTATTATAATATCTAACTTTTTATCAAAAAATGGTAATAATTTTATAAGCTTTGAGAGAATAACTTCTCCCCTTCCACCATCCACTAGAACTTGTTTACCATTTGGGGTTTCTATTAAAATAGAGTCCCCTTGTCCAACATCAATAAATGTAATTTCTAATAAATCATCTTTGTGATAATTTTTAAAAATTAAGAAAAATATTATAAAAAATAAAAACAAAACAATAAATATAATTAAATATCTCTTTTTTGATTTCATGTTATAATTAATATATTAACATTAAAACATTATAATTATAAATATGGAAACTTTTAAACCAAAAGAATTTAACATAGGTGAATTAAAAGGAATAAGCGAGAAAACAATTGAGGAACATTTAAAGCTTTATAAGGGATATGTAAATAATACTAATACAATTTTTAATAAATTATATGAACTTAAAAATGATCCTGAAAAGAATGCTTATTTACTAGCTGAAGCACAACGCAGATTAGGATTTGAATTCGGTGGAATGAGAAATCATGAGTATTATTTTTCTTCACTTTCAGATGGACCAAAAGAAATAAATAAAGATGGGATTCTTTATAAAAAAATAGAAGAAGATTGGGGAAATTTTGAAACCTTTCTAGAGCATTTTAAATTTGTAGCCCTCACTCGAGGTATTGGCTGGGCAATGCTTTATTTTGATAAAGAAAGTAACAAACTTTTAATAACATGGGTAGATGAACAGCATATGGGACATTTAGCAGGGTGCTCTATCGTGCTCGCTCTTGATATGTGGGAGCATTCATATTATTTAGACTACACACCAGCCGAAAAGAAAAAATATATTGAAGCTTTTTTTGAAAACTTAAACTGGGAAAATGTGGAGAAAAATTTTAAATAAAACTAAATATAGAATTTTATTCCCCTAGGTCAGACCTAGGGGAATTTTTATTTTTCTTAAACAAGAGATAAATTATAATTCCATAAATAATAAAAACAAATATTATTGAAAATTGACTTACATTTATACTTGCAAATGAAAAGGATGAAAATATTTCAATAATTTTTAAAACATAAGACAAAATGATTTCGCTAATCAAAGCAAAAGGATAAGCTATATATGGGGATATAAAAGTAAATAAACTTGTAATAAAGCTAAACAGCATAGCAAAAGGAATAATAGGAAGGATAAATACATTAGCCGGAAGTGAAACAATAGACAAAACCCCAGTTGAATAAAGGATGAGAGGTAAAACTGCAATCGTAGCAGAAAGAGTTGTGGAAATAGTTTCTCTCAATTTAAAACGAATAGTGATAAATCTAAGATAATAAAAAATCTTAGGGTGAATATAAAGTATTCCAAATGTCGCAAGAAACGAAAGTTGAAAAGACATATCGATTATATACCTAGGATCATAAGCAATCATTAAAAAGAAAGCAATAAAAAGAATTCTCTTGGCATAATAATTTTTTCCTAAAATTTTAGATAAAAGTAAAATACTCGCCATAATACCAGCACGAATTGCAGTCGCCTCACCTCCTGTCATTATTACAAATAAAACGATTGTAAAAAAAGAAAAAATGATTGATAGATTTTTGGAAACAATAAGTTCAAATATTTTAATAACGTTCTCAGCAATTATAGTAATATTGTATCCAGAAAGAGCCACAATATGAATAGTCCCTGTCTTTATAAAATCTTCATCCATCTTTCTATCAAAGCCACTTTTATCCCCTAAGAGAAGCCCGAGTGATAAACTATTCTCCGGATAAGAAATGGTTCGTAAAATGTTTAAAGAAAAAGATTTCCTTATTTTATAAAGCCAAAAACGTAAATCTTTTTTATATTCCTTATCTAGAATATCAATTTCTGATTTATCGACAATATAATATATATTTTTGTTTGATAAATATCTTTTATAATTAAATTCTCTCCCAGTATTTGTCATAAAATTATCTGGTTCTTTGAGAATTCCTTTCACTTTTAATTTATCTCCATAAAAAATATCTTGGCCTTTATCTGTTGAGATAAGGAAATAATTATTTTCATTTGATTGTTTTAAATTAAACCTAAGTGTGGCACTACTCTCTGCTGGATAGCTATACACGATACCCTCCACAAGAACTTCTTTACTTACAAAATTTTTTAATTCTGGAGCCTTAGGAATAAAAAAGAAATACCGAGTAGCCCCGATACACAAAAGAAAAATTATTATAATTATTTCTTTTTTAGATAGCATTTTTAAAAAATTAAATTAAATAGTTCTTGAAAAATGCCTTGCGCAGGCCGACGGGCCGAGCAGAGCAAATTTTCAGTAGAAAATTATGTGTGCATTTTGAAAGAAGCTATTTAATTTAATTTAATTTTAGCAGCATTAAAAGTTGCGATTTCGTCTGCCTTGTCATTGTAAGTATGCCCTGAGTGGCCTTTTACTTTTTTCCAAGAAACTTTACCTTTAAGTTCTCGATCTAGGGCAACTAACTCCATCCATAATTCTTGATTTAAAACAGGTTTTTTGTTTGCAGTCCTCCAACCATTTTTCTCCCAACCATAAATCCAAGAAGTTACCCCATTCAAAACATATGAGGAGTCCGCATAAATATCACATTTATTAAAATTATTTTCTATTAAATATTTTAAAGCTTGTATAGCACCTTGTAATTCCATTTTATTATTAGTAGTATGTTTATCTCCCCCACCAAGCTCTTTAATTATTTTATTTTGAGATACAACGACGACCCCAAAGCCTCCAGGGCCTGGGTTCCCAAGTGATGAACCGTCTGTATAAATTTCTAAATTATTTTCCATATTTTTATTATTTCACACCAATATATATAAATCAAATATATAAACTATAATTACAAAATGTCTACTATTCTTAATCTTAATTCTTCTCTACCTAAAAAATTACTCTTTTCAAAAGTAGATATCATATCTATATTTTCACCTTCTTTTAAATTATTAAAATCATTCCGTGTTTTAAAAAATGAAATTGCTTTGATTATTTTTCCTTTACTATTCTTAAATCCTAATTCCAAATGATTTTTTTCTTTACCAAACTCTTTAATATAATCAACTACCAAATTTTTAAGCTTAAAAACTGGCTTTGGGTTCCCCTCTCCATAAGGAGCTAGCTTTTCTATAACTTTATAATTATCTAAATTAACATCATCAATACTTATCTCTGCATCAATTAATCTTTCATTTATTTTTTGGTCAGTCTCTAGAGTAAAAACATTTCCTAATCTTTCTTCTAAAAAATGAATCTCCTCGCGATTAACAGAAAATCCTCCAGCACTTTTATGCCCTCCAAAATTAAGCAGAGAACCTTCTGGTAATAAAGACATAATTTTTACAAGATTTACATCTCCATACCCTCTACAAGAACCTCTTATTTCTCCATCATTTCCACCCCAGACAAAAACAGATTTCTTATATTCATCCACAATTTTAGAAGCTACAATACCCAAAACTCCAATATGCCATTTAGGATCTCCTAAAACGAAAAAAGAAACATTGTCTAAATCCTCATCTTTATATTTTTTAGTAATTTTATGTTTTACTTCTTTCATAATACTTGCAACAGAAATTTTCCTTTCATTATTTATTTTTTCAAGAATATCAACGATATTTTTTGCTCTGGAAGAATCATTTTCAGATAAAAGATTAAAAGCGAGCATTGGATTATCCATCCGAGAAGCTACATTAATACGAGGAGCCAAAGTAAAAGTAATATCTTCTTCAGCGATATTTTTCATTTCTATTCCATTTTTTTTAAAAAGTTCAAACAATCCTGGTCTTTTACTTTTTCTTAGAACTTTTAACCCATAATAAGCAATGATTCTATTTTCATTAAGAAGAGGAACTTGATCTGCCAAAGTAGCAATTCCTGCCATATCAAGCAACCATTTTTCCCAACCTTTATTTATTTTCCAATATTCTCCATATTTAAAAACAAGAGCTTGAATAAGCTTGTAAGCAAGCCCTGCACCACAAAGCATTTCATCTTTATAATTACAATCTGTACGTTTAGGATCAACAACCGCATAAGCTTTTGGTAAAACATCCTTACCTTCGTTATCTTTAATTGGTAAATGATGGTCAACTATAATAATATCAATATCATTTGCTTTTGCTTCTACTACTTCATCTATAGCTGTTATGCCAAGATCAAAAGTAATAAGAAGACTAACTCCGTTTTTTATAAATTCTTTTATAGCTTCCATATGAAGTCCATAACCTTCATCGTGTCTGTCTGGAATATAAACAACAAAATTATCAAATCCAATTTTTTTAAAAAAATCACTCATAATAACAGCAGATGGTATCCCATCTGCATCATAATCACTATATATAACAATTTTTTCTTTTGCTTCTACTGCTTCATAAATTCTAAGTACAGCAAGCTCCATATCTTTGAGTAAATATGGATCATATAGATGCAGATCATAAGAGGGATTTAAAAAACTATCCCAATCTTCCCTTTTTATTCCTCTATTATTTAAAAGTATTTCTAGTAATTCATCATGATTTGGCATAATAGTGATTGTATCATAAAAGAGTTACCTTAAGAACACTACGCCCCGACCTTCGGTCGGGGTGTAATTATTTATTATTTTAAAGCTTTTATTCCTGGAAGAGTACCATTTGCAAGAAAATCAAGAGTAGACCCACCACCAGTTGAAACAAAAGTAAATTTATCCTGCAATTTAAGTTTATTTACAAGTGAAGCAGTATCACCTCCACCTATAATACTAGTAGTTTTACTTTTAGCTATAAATTTAAGTATTTCTTCTGTTCCTCCACCAAAATTATTTTCATATTTACCAAGAGGTCCATTCCATAAAACAAATTTTGATTTGGAAATCAATTCTTTTAATTTAGATAATGATTCTAACCCTATATCAAAAATAATCTCATTCTTTTTAACTTCGTCTATTTTGGCATTTCTAGATTTATTACCATCCCACAAGATCACATCAGTTGGGACCACAAGATTAGGGTTCCTTAAAAACTTTTTAACAACTGAAATATCAGGAGAAACAACTGACTCCCCTACTTCAAAACCTTTCATTTTTATAAAATCATTAGCAATCGCACCTCCCACAAAAAGTGTGTCGGCTTTTTTTATAAATTTATTAATTAAAGGTATTTTTGTTTCAAATTTAGCACCACCCAAAATAAAAAGAAAAGGTTGTGGAGGCTCAAAAGCTTTAGATAAATTTTTAACTTCACTTTCTAATTGTAATCCTGCATAACTATCTAAGAATTTAGGAATACCTACAACAGAAGCATGGGATCTATGTGACACAGAAAATGCATCATTTACATAAATATCGCCATACCTAGAAAGACCTCTTGCAAAAGAAACAGAATTTTCTTTTTCTCCATTTTCTCTTCTTATATTCTCAAGAAGTATTATTTCTCCATTTTTCATATTATCTATCATTTTCAAAGTATCATCAGAAAGCATTTTTTCACCAGCAAAATAAATATCTTTTAATTTTTTCTTTAAATATTTAAAAACAGGAAAAAGACTTTTCTCTCCATCTTCTCCTATATGAGATAAAAGGATTAATTTGCCACCATTCTTTTGAAGATAAGATATAGTGGGGATAGCAGACTTAATACGAAAATCATCAACAATAGCATCTCCTTTGAGTGGAACATTAAAATCTACTCGAATTAAAATCTTTTTACCTTTTATATTTTTAATTTCTTTTATATTTTTCATATATTATTTAAAATACTTACAATGTCTAAAAATTTATCAGGATTTAAACTATCTCTACCTACTAAAAGTCCATCGGCATCACCTTCTTTTACAAAAGAAGATGCATTGGAAGGATGTACGGATCCCCCATACAAAACAAAAACACTATCTACAATCTTAGGTCCATAAAGAATAGATAAAATCTTTTTTATAAATATTTTTATTTCTATAAACTCTTGAGGTGTTGCTTCTCTATTAGCATCTTTACCAATAGCCCAGATTGGTTCATAAGCAATAATAATATTTTTGATTTGATTTTTTGTAACATCTTTCAAACCTTCTTCTATCTGACTTTTAATCAAAGACAGATAAAAACCGTTATGGTCTCTATCTGTTTCGCCTACACACAAAATTGGCTTAATTTTTGATTTTAATAATGCTTTTATTTTTTTATTTATCAAAGTATTATCTTCCCCTAAAGCTCTTCTCTCTGAATGACCTAAAATTGTATAAGAAACTCCAAAATCAGAAAGCATTGATGATGAAACTTCTCCAGTAAAAGATCCTTCTTTTTCAAAAAAAACATCTTGGCTTCCCAGTTTTATTTTTTTATCTTTTAATTTATTTTTAATAAATAAAAATGGATAAGGTGGACAAATAACAACTTCATTTTTTTTATTATTAATCTTTTTAGAAATATCAAAAAAAATCTTCTCCGCACTTTTACTGTTTTGTGGATTCATTTTCCAGTTAGCTACTATAATTTTATTCATACCATTATATTATACCACAATTATTCAATTTCTCCCCATGAATTTATACTCCAAGTACCTGATGGTCCACTTGAAAAATTATTATTTGTTAGCCCTGATTCATAAGTAATACTAGAATTACCTGTAATATTCATCTTGTAAGCTGTCGCTTCTTTTAATGATGTCCCCCCAGATATTTTTAAGGTGCCATTTGGAGCATAAAGGATCATTGCTCCAGCCCCTCCAGAAATATCTGCAGCTGAAATAGAGTTACTTTTAGTTAAAAGCATAATATAACTCCCCTCAACTCCAGACCCAGTAGCATTTCCACCACCAGATACACTTATAGTACCATCTACAACCACCACAGCATCATTTTCTCCATAACTTGAATCAAGCTTTATCGTACCACCACCATTTAAGTTTAGATTTCCTGTCACCCATAAATTACCAGTTATATTAAGTACTCCACCACCAGATACAGATAAGCTACCATTTATTTTTTTTGGTCCAAGTGTAGCCCCAGCCCATCCAACATTATAATCTCCATTATAAATACCACCTGTTTCTGCTCCATTTTCCCACTCTAAAATATTTGCTTCGGATATTGGATATTCTATATAAACTGGATCTGTCCTAGGTAAACATTCTTTATTGTTACTTATATCTATTTTACAATAAAGTGCTCCTGTTGTATTTACATATTGAACTGTATTTGCATGAACAATAGAGCCAGGTTCTGTCCCTAAATTTAATCTATTATATTGATCAACTCCGGAAATAAAGCCAGTTGCTCCTCCTAAAAATATATTAAAATAATAATCAAGACCTGATGGAGTTGTGTTTGACCAAGAAGAACCAAATTGTCCAATTTTCCCCACACCATTTCCATAACCATTAGAATTTGCACCGATTACATAGTATTTTGAATTTGAGTATGAAGCATCGACAACCAGCCAATATGTTTTCCCTATTTCTAAGACCGGATTATTATCAAAAGATACATTAATCCATCCATAAGAAGTAGTGACTGATGAAGAAGATAATGTCCCCGAAGCAAGAGTGGTAGATCCTGGATTGCCATTTGAATCGTTAACTATTTTAATTACAACATTACTTGGACTTCCAACTTTTTTTACATAAATTTGAATCTTATTTAAAGCATTAGAATTAGAAACCTGAAAACTTTGTGCTACATCTTGATAAGAAGAAGTTTTAGCAAAAGTCACATTGTATGGTGGCACCCCTACTCCATTTGATTGATCAGAAGAAATATCTCCTGGACTATTTGCAGAAATTACTGAACCTGATATTAAATTTGAACCAGAACTACTTGCTATAATTGGTCCATTTGCATAAACATTACCATAAATAATTCCACTATCAAGATAAATGCCACCCTGCCCAACAAGCACCCCATAATTAAAAGAGACTCCTGAAGCAGTAGAAACTATAATGTCAACTTTTCTTTGATGTGAATCTTGATCTCCAAGACTTGTTATTTGTTTCTTTCCTCCTGAAATATCGGTAATTTGTGTTTGAGCTGTTGTGCTATCTATTACAAGATCTTCTATATTATCAACTTGCATACCATTCTTTACTCTATAAAGCACATCTTCAAGCCCAGACTCAGAAGCAAAATAAGCTTTTTTGGAATCAATATTATCTTTAGCAATACCGAATTCTCTTACAACAGGAAAAATAACTCCGACTAATATAGTAAGACTTATAATTACAAAAAAGAAAACAACAATCATCATCGCGGCACCCTTATTCTTTTGTAATCTTGAAATCTTCATCATAATTAATAACTACCTCTTAAAATAATTGTATTATTAAAAATTTCAGACCTTGGATTATTGGTATTATTATTAGATATAGTCATTTGTATTTTTACTCCTTGACTTTCTGTTGTTGAAATACTTGCAAAAGAAAGATCAGAAACTATCATATTTGGATTAGTAAGATTTCCAATCAATATACTATTTTCATACATATTTATAAGTCCATCCTCTAATTCAAAAGAAACAGTATCTTCATCATTAGTTAGAATGATTTCATTTTCATTTATTATTGCACTTTCTGCCTCTCTTATCTCTCTAGTTATTCTTTCGAGTGAAGTTATCCCTGATTCTAATATATTTCTATTTGAATGTGTCACCCAAAAAGAAGACATAATTATAATAAAAGAATTAATGACAAAAATAGAAATAAAAGTAAAAATTGCCAAATAGATAATTGTCTCTATCATACTATATCCATTTTCTAATTTTATATTTTTTATAATCATTTTAATTAAAAATATTAGCAATATAGAAACTAATTGCATTTTCATTTACACCACTTGGTGAATTAAAAGAAACTTTAACTGTCACCTTTTTTATATCTTGATCTAATGTCCCCGATGAAGCTATATCATCATCATCATTTCTATACACATCACCAAAAATAACCTCTCTAGTAAAAATACCATTTATAAGAGATGGGGTTGTATTAAGCTCCCATTTATTTATTCCTCCATTCCAAAATAAATAATATTTAGTTGATTCATCAGAAATAAGAATATTTATATTATTCCAATCATCATCTCTTATTAGTTTTATAGCTTCTATCCCCTCTTCTAAAAGATAACTTGACTGAGTCTGATCTATTGCATTATATGAAAGTTCTATACCCTTACTTGCTGCAAAAATAAGAGAAAAAATGGTAATTGAAATAACAAGACAGGCCACAAGAACTTCTACGATGGTTAAACCTTTATTATTTTTTAAAATTTTATCTGTCATCTAATTTTCACTTACAACACCAAGCTGATTAATATTTATAGTTCTATAAGTATTAATATCCGTCTTTAATCTAATATTTATTGTACCATAATTATTTGTCTCGCCAGTAATCTTTTGAAAAACGATATCAGAACCACCACCATTTAGAGAAACTCCAAGAGAAATAGGAATTTCTAAAGAAGACTCGAGAACCATAACTTCATTAGTTATAGCATTAGGATCATAAGTACTACCTAAAAACAAAACAACCTTGTCAGAATCAAAATGAATACTATAATTACTTGAATTTAATGATGATATTGTATTGTTTCTAGATTTATTAATAAGAGAAATTATTTCACTTGTAGCATTCTCAAGAGTTCTGGCTCTTTTAAAATCCGACAAATTTAAAGTCACGATAGAAGCAATAAGTATTGTAATACTTATAACAATAATAATTTCTAAAATAGTTATTCCTTTATTTTTTAAAATAATCATATTATTTTATTTTACTCATAACAGAATACATTGGAGTAATCATCGACACTGCAAAGAACCCTACAGCTCCACCAATAATAAGCATAAGCACAGGCTCAACTATGGTCGAAAGATTTTTAGTTTTATTATCAACTTCATTTTCATAAAAGCTTGCTACATCTGTAAGCATTTTGGATAAATTACCAGTTTCCTCTCCTACTTCTATCATCTCACTCATCATAATAGGATAAAGAAAAGTATTACTCTTAAAAGAATTAGAAATTGGGAAACCTTTCTCTATGGAAATGATTGAATCCGCAACTATCTTTTTATAATAAACATTTTGCAAAACTTCTTCAGTAATACTTAATGCTTTTGAAATATTTAAACCTGAAAGAAGAAGAGACGACAAAGTTCTTGCTGTTCTTGCAGTGTTAACTTCTATAACAATCTTACCTAAAACTGGAATCCTAAGAATAATAAAATCAAAATACTTTTTGGTTATTTTTAACTTTGATAAAAAATAAACCGAAACAAAAACAAAGACAACAGCAACAAGAAATAAAATAACATTGTTACTTATAAAATCTGATAACCAAATAATAAATTTAGTAGAAGCTGGTAAATCTGTCCCCATATCTTTAAATGTTTTTGTAAGAGTCGGTACTACATAGGCCATCATAAATATACCGATCAAAATCATAGCTGAAAGTATCACAGTTGGATAAGTAAGGGCTCCTTTAATTTTTTTATTCAAATCATAGCTTTTTTTAAGATTTTGACCTATTTCAGATAAAACTTTAGGTAATCCACCTGATTCCTCTCCTGAATGTACCATAGGAATAAAAACCCCAGAGAATACTTTTGGAAATTTCCTCATACCATCTGAAAGAGTGTTACCTTTACTTATATTATCTATTAATTCATTTAAAACTTTCTTAAATGTTTGATTTGTGGATTGTTTTTCAAGAATTATAAGAGCTCGGCTGATAGGAAGCCCGGCTGAAAGCATCCCGCTTAAATTATTTGTAAACATTATTTTATCTGATAATGATACTCGCCCAAATAAATCCATCTTAAATGAAAATTTTCTTTCTTTATATTCTTCTATAGAGATAGGTGTCCCTCCTTCTAGTCTTAAATCTCGAGATAATGTAAATTTATCAGGAGACTCTTTAACCCCTTCTACAATTTCTCCAGATTTATTTTGTATTTTATATTTAAACTTCATTTAAAATTTTATTACTCTGAAACAACACGCAAAACTTCTTCAGTTGAAGTCACACCTTGAACCGCTAAGAAAATCCCATCTTCAAGCATTGTCATCATTCCCTCTTCTTTTGCTCTTTTTTCTATCTCATCTGCAGATGCGCCCTTTAAAACCATTTCTTTTATAGAAGTACTCATTTCAAAAACCTCATGAATTCCTACTCTACCCTTATATCCATCTTTAGATTCTTCACTTGGTTTAGGCTTATAAAAAGGTATTGTGTCCCAATCAGCATCATCTTTTACAATTTTTTCATCTTTTAAAAATTTAAGGATCCTATCTAAATCAACAATTTTATCTAACGACTTTTTTTCAGTTTCACTTAAAAAATATTTTTCTTTTGATTTATCTTCAAGTCTTCTAACTAAACGTTGACCAATAACAGTTTTAACAGTAGAAACAATAAGAAAAGGCTCTACTCCCATATCGATCATACGAGGCACAGCTCCAGCTGCTGAGTTGGTGTGAATAGTAGACAAAACCAAGTGTCCTGTAAGGGATGCATTCACAGCAAGCGATGCGGTTTCTCCATCACGAATCTCTCCCACCATTATAATATCTGGATCTTGACGAAGAAGAGTACGGAGACCATTAGCAAAAGATAAACCAATTTCTGATTTTGTCTGAGTTTGATTTATGCGAGCCATTTGATACTCAATAGGATCTTCAATTGTAGAAATATTTACATCTGGAGTATTTAAAATATCTAACATTGTATATAGTGTAGTTGTTTTACCTGAGCCTGTTGGCCCCGTAGCAAGTAGCATTCCATTTCTTTTTTTCATACCACTATGTATTCGCTCAAGTGCTTCTCCGTGAAAACCAAGCCCCTCTAATGAAAATCCCTTAGCATTCTCACGAAGAATTCTTATTACTGTCTTTTCTCCAAAATAAGTAGGGAGAGTAGAAACACGAAAAGAAACATTACCTTGTTCATTAATTATTTTAAACCTTCCATCTTGAGGAAGACGCTTTTCGTCGAGTTTTAAATTAGATAAAACTTTTATTCTAGCAACGATCCCAGAAGCAGTATCCTTAGGGAGCACCATAGCATCATGAAGTATACCATCGATACGATAACGAACTACCAAAGATCCTTCACCTGGTTCTATATGAATATCCGAAGATCCCTGTAAAATAGCATGAGAAATAAGAGTATCAACTATTTTAACAATTGGTAAATCTTCCGCAAGCTCTTTAAGCTCTTTTTCTGTTTTATCTTCATCGTTAGAATCATTACTTACATCTTTGGTTGTTTTTATTATTGATCCTGTTTCTTTTTTAATTATTTCTTCAAAATCAGCTTGCAGACTTTTTTTATATAAAGTAAGGGCTTCTTTTATAGAATCTGTGTTCGTCATCCTAGGAAGTATTCGAAGTCCAACTTTCTTTTTTATAAAATCAATAACAGGTAAATTATTTACATCAAGCATTGCAACCTCTAAACCTTGGTTTGATTTTTTATAAGCAATAATGTTGCTATTCCTAGCAATAGGCTCTGGTATAAGAGAAAGAACGTTTGGATCAATTTTTTCTCCTTTTAAATCCACAAAAGGAATACCCAATGCGAGAGCTTGTATGTTTGCCCAATCTTTTTCTGTAAGCTTTCCATCACTTACTAAAATATCACCAATTGATCTATGAGTTTCTTTTGATTTCTTTATTGTGTTTGAAATGTCAGTCTTAGAAACCAATCCAGATTTATTTATAAGATCTATAATTGTTTCTTCGTCTATATGCATAAGATTATTATATCATAAATCTTATTTGGGGTATATTTTTTTAAAGATTATTTAAGTTTTCCATAGTGATACACCCCATCTTCTTCTTTATTCATACTAGCTTCGTGTTTGCTTAAATATTTATTGTTATCATGCAAAGTGCTATCAATCCAAAATCTATAGGTAGAATTAAATAAGAGTGAATCAGTAATAGCTATCATTGGAACACTATAAGAATGCAAACTTTCTATTAATTTTGTAAGTTTTTCAACAAACTCTTTTTCTGTTGTAAAAACAAGCATATATTGATCCGTCTCTTGTAAAACTTTTTTCCATGGATATATAGAACCTACAGCCCAATAATCTGCTGAAATAGCAAGCTTATTTTCTATCGCTTCATAGCTAATACTTCTTAATTCTTCTAATGAATGACATGTAGTGTATACAAACAAAACATCTTTTTCTTTTGAATTTTTTTCAGATTTTTCAAAAATCATAAATTATATTTAATTAATACTAAACAAACCATCTTCGACTATAGATGATTTTAATTTTTAAAAGTTAACAAAGAACTTTTTTATTGTAATATCCCCTAGTCCTAAGCCTTGCTTAGGACCAGATAGTGGTTTAACCACTATCTGAACCACTATCTGGGGTATATTTATTAATACACCTCCTGCTGATAACATTTCTCACAATAAATAATCTCTAATCAGTCCTTTTTGCAATTCTGACAAATCTTATTTTCAGATTTATGTTCCATATTTTTAATTATACCACCATAACACCCTTTCTAAAACATTACTCAAAACCCCCCAGTCCCAAGCAAGGCTTGGGACTGGGGTTTTAACTTTCTACTTATTTTTACTTATTATATTTATAATTAATTAAAATTGTAATTATAAACAAAGACAAAGTGAGGGCCATAAGAGGCATTGTCATATAACCAAATTCATAAATATACCTAACAGAACAAGAGACTCCCCCATTTGAAGGATCGCCACAAAATACTCCATTTCCCCCAGTTGATTCTACATATATATGATAGAGAGAAACCAAAGATCCAAAAATTGCAAAAACTATAGAAAAATCCACGATAGATCTTTCTCTTTTATAAAGCTCCATACCAAAAAGTACAAGCTGAGGATAGAGAAAAATTCTTTGTATCCAACAAAGTTCACAAGGGGGGAAACCAACAATTTCTGAATAAAAAAGTGAGAGTAGAACTGCTCCTAATGCAATCAAAAAACCAAAAACAAAAGTATATTTTTTAAAAAATAAAAGAATTCTATTCCCTGTTCTTTTCATAAAGAAAAAATTAAAAAGTATAACAAGAATGGTCACTTGCATAAGCATTGTACCAACAGAAAGTATCTTGTTTACTATTTCTATAAAATTTTCCATATTATTTTTCTTCTACAGGAAGTGGGCAACTAGTTTTCTCTGATAAAGTTTGAAGAGGTAACTCTCCTGATAATCTAGATCCATCTGCAAATACCCACGTAGGATACCCCTCTATCCCATTTTCTTTACACACATCTAATTGCCCAGCTCCATTTGGAGTAGAACATTCTATATATGGTAAATATTTAGCAGAACTCCCAAACATTTTCTTTTGAGACTGACAATGAGGACACCAAAAAGTTCCATAAAATTTGGCCCCAGATGATACTAAACATTGTGCAAAGCCATCTAATTTACCAGACTTTTTAGAACCCATATTGGCAAATACACCAACTGCCCCCACTATTAATACTAATAATATAATAAATAAAATAAACCTTTTTTGATTAGTCATATTTTGATTATATCAGAGATATACTTAAATAAAAATATTCACAATAAAGCTCCAAACATTGAAGAAAAATAGTGATAAACTTCTCCAGAAACCATCCTTGTTTAAAGATTCTAAAACAGGAGCATCCCCAACTGATGCAGTTAACATATTTAAGGATGAGTCATCTCCATTGTTTAAATTTTCAATCTTTTTTAATTCTTTTAAATTAATTGGAATTATTTCTTTCTCTTTTTTTACAACAACTGGTGAAATATTATTTTCCAAAACCAAAATATTCTCTATTTTTTCTATCTCTTCAATTTTTAAGGTCTCTAATTCTTCTTCATTTCTATTATCCTCTTCTGTTGTATTATTACTTCCATTATTTATTTCTTGTTTATCAAAATCTTCCAAGATTTCATTCCATGATAATTTATAAATTGCAGGTAACACATAAACAGTCGCCCAAATTTTATTAGAAATTGACCCATCTATAAAACTTCCATCTTCTTTTTGATTATCTTCTAAAAATTCTATACCCTTTTTTACTTCATAATCAAAAGAATTATTTAAAGAAAGTGCTTGCAATGCCCAACTTGTTGAATACATATTCCCAAAACTTCCATCCTCTTTTTGTTCGTTTATTATATAATCCCAAGCAGTCTCTATCGCCTCATCGACACCATCTACATCTTTAAATCCTTCAAGTGCCATTATAAAAGCAGATGTCATATCGATACTACCAAATGAGCCATCACTTTCTTGGTTTAAAAGCACAAAAGATACTATATTTTTTATCATTTCATCGTCCCCTTCATATCCGACTTTTGATAAAACCATTAAAGAAAAAATATCATCATTGAAAAGATTCTTATCTCCAATCTGACTACCATCAAATTCTCTAATTATTTTTTCTATATAATTAACAGAAGTATCTTCATAAGGATTTATATTAAATGAAAGTAAAGCCATAGCTCTACGAGCATAATCTGTAACACTACCATTTTCTATATCATTTTCTAATATAAAATTTCTTAAATTTTCTAAAATAGAATCATCATCCAAATCAATTTTAGAAATTCCAATTACTCCCCAGTCGGTATACATATCTTCACCAAAGGATCCGTCATCTTCTTGATTTGAAAATAAAAAAGAAGTTACATCTGAAATAGAAAAAGTTTTTTCAAGTGTATTGTTTCCACCTCCTCCCCCACTATTTCTATCAATATTTTCTTCATCATTATCCACTTCTTCATTTGAGATTACGGGTGAAATAGTAAACAAAGAGCTATCTATAAAACCATTTTTTTGTCCTAAAATAGTAAAAGAATCTGCATTTAAAATACTAATTTTATATTCTCCATTTGTATCTACATCAAAAATATCGGAACCAATTACTATTTTTGATAAAGGTGATGATTTCCATATTGGATTCCAAGAAGAATCTAAACCTAGTTCTTTTACTGTTATCGTAATTACATCATTTAGAGCAGGAGCTGTATTGTCAACCCAAATATCTAATGGATTAGTATTATAATAAAATAATATTTGATCATTTTGTTTTAATTCATATTCCTTCGCAGAAAGATTATAAGAACTACTAGGATTAGTATTATCTATATTCAGATTAGCAAGCCACATCCAAAAAATATTATTAGTAAAATCATTTGAAAAATCCCCAATAGAATTTAACCAAAAATCATTCCAATCACTTGGAATACCAGATTGAACAAGGGCACAATACGGGGTGACATACATCACTCCATCATTTTTACTATCACAAGCAGTAACCAAAATATCATTATCATACAAAGACAAAGACCCTGAAATAATTTTTAAATGAATATTTACAGGATCTGGTTTAGACTCTATTACTTTATTATCAATACATATACCATCTTGTAAGGTTTGATATTCTGTGCAAGTAATAACTTCAGGTTTTTTATCAATACAACTATCACCAGATTCATTTAAAATTTGAGGTTCTGTGCAAATTAAAATTTTTGGAATTAGAGTTATATCATCAATACAAGCATCTTTTGTTTCATTTAAAATCTGTGGTGATTTACATTCTAATGAAACATCATCAGGGGTTTCTTCTGTAGTAGCATTTACAAAATTAAATCCAAAAATAATAAACATTAAACTAAATAAAACAATAAATTTTTTAAAAAGATTTTTCATAAAATTATTCTAATTTCCAATTAATAATATCCCCCTCTTTTAAAACATATTTAGAAATTCCTACATCTGCCATTTCACCATTCACATAATAAATAAAATATTTACCAATTGAACCCCTTATATTGTTTATCTCTTCTACGAATGACCCCAATGATGAATGTTTACTTACCTTAAAACTAAAATCATCTCTTTCTTGTTCTAATTTTTCCATTACTACCTCCAGAGTGTCTCCTCTATTAAAACTTGAAATATATGACTTATCTAAAACCTTTAATTCATAACTTAATTTATTTTCATTTAAAACTTTTTCAACTTCTATTCCTTTTATATTTTTTTCTTCCTTAATTTCAATCTGATTATTTATTGTTACATTCTCTTTTATGTCCAATTCTGTGTCTTTTCCCTTTTTATTTAAGAAAAAATAAGAAAATAATATTAATAAAAGAATAAAGGCAAACAATATAATTGATATTTTTTGATTTTTTTTCATAAAAATTAATTAAATAAATAATAAAACCCTTCGAGCAAAACGAAGGGTTTTATTATTCAAAGAAAAATAAATTCTTTATCCTGCTCGGGAAAACAATTATTGTGTTAAGATCGGACTCACCCAGACATAAGTCAGGATATTACCGTTGCGGCACAGTGGAGGGATCAAACCTCACTTCCAAACACAATAAATATTAAATTGTAAAAAACTAACTTACTAAAACTCTATTTTCTACTTTTATAACTCTAACCGATTCTTTTACTAACCATCTCTCTATAACTGGTGATAAGATAATAGCAAAAGAAACGTTTCCTAGCAAGTGAATAAGAGTGAAAGGAATTTGCCCAACCAAAGAAACCATAAACGACTGCCCAAAAAACAGTGGACCGATGGTGAGACCAGTCAAAGCATCATAAAATATAGTCCCCCAAAAAGCATATTTAGCATAACTTCTCCATCCATTTCTATTTTTAAAATAATAAGATGCTCCTAATCCTAAAAGTCCATAAATAATTGCTGTGATTAGAGTCCATACTCCTATTTTTAAAGTAATAACATCAAATAAAACTATACTTAAAAATCCAAAAGAAAAAGAAAATATTTTTGAATAAGATTTACCAATAGGCATAATAGATGCCATTATTGGCTCTAAATTTGGAGCTCTAAATGGTATCAATCTTATAAAGATTGCTGATAAAAATATAACAATAAACTTTAAATTTTTCTTCATTAAAATAGCAATATTGATTAATAATTATCTTAAACAATGTCACACACCCCAGACACACAAGCTAATTCTTTTTTTACTTCTGTTTCATCACGAAGCTCATAAGTAACTATTTTTGAAAAATCAAAATCAGGCATTCTAGATGTGAGTTCTTTATAAGTCTTCTCATCTATAGCTTCATATGGGGCTAACTGATAAACATGGTTCGTTCTTGGCAAGAAAGATAATCCACCAATAATATCCCAATTCTGATACAACCAATGAGCAACTTGAATCCATTCATTTTCCCCCACTGAAATAGTTACCGAGGGATTATGTTCTGTATAATTTACTTTTACCACTTTCCAGTGTTCAAGCTGATCAATAGCACTGATGTCATCTTTACAGATTGCACCATCTGGGGCTTTCATAGGAAATTCTAAAACATAAGTATTGGCATCCTCTACATTTTGTCCAACCTCTGGATGATAAGGCACGCCCTGATCTTTCATCATTTTAAATAATGAGTCAGTAGCAGAAATACGAACACGACGAATATAATAAGGGGCATGACGTGGATGCATCCCAGAAGCACAGTCTACGGTCTGAGACACAGTTCCAGATGGCTTTACTGCTGTGATACAAGTAGATTCATCTACACCAAATCTTTTTGCATAAATTTTATTTACTCTTATTGCTTCATTTTTTAATTTTTTCAAAATTTCTCCATTGCGAGCGACAGTCGAATCCCATTGACCTGTAATAGACACACCAAGAAGTCTCTCTGCATCACAATTGTCTTTCCACTCCTTAGAAAGATAACCAAAGTTTGTTAATGTTGATTGATAAGTTCCCAAAATAGTTGCAACTTTAATTTTTCTCATCAAATCTTCTTCTTTATCTTCAGCACGTGCTACAACTTCAGACAAGTTACAAAATTGTCTTGAACGAAGAATAATCTCTCCACAAGGGTTTGTGCCCATTTCTCCAATATATCCTTCAGATTTTTCAATTCTTCTTTTTGGAAGAGTTTTATAAAGAGATTCACGATTAAATATTCCTCTCTCCCCTGTCCCTGATTCCATAAGAGCAATCCATTCTTTTAAAAATTCTGTTTCTGTTGGTTTTGTATTATAAACTGCAGAATTATTTGCGAGCATTCTCTGACCTTCATTGACCCAAAATGTACCATTCTTTGCATCACGCATTTCTGAATCATCTAAATCAGATAAAGATATAAGAGCACTTCTACGAACACCACCAGAAACAACACATTCACCAATCTTACAGATTATGTCGTGAGCATCTATGTTCCTTAAGTGCCTACCTTGCCTTTTCAATATTCTTTCTCTTGTAAAACCTAACAAATCAATAAGTGGTTTTGGTCCTGAGCTTTTTCCTCCAAAAGTTTTAAGTCTTGCTCCTGCTGGACGAAGTCCTGAGAAATCAAATTCTATATCATTACCATCAAACCAAGTCTTCATACCAAGAACAAGTGAATCTGCCCATCCTTCCTTTGTATCAGGAACAATATAAGTAGGAAGTTTTTTACCTGTTTGATTTTTGATCTGTGGAAGAGATTGAACATTTTTACTTTCAACAGAAAATCCAACCCCAGTACCACACATAAGTATATAAACTATCTCACCGAAATCTTGGAATCTTGATGGTGCGATAAACGAACAATTATAAGCACAAACATTTGTTTTCTCTGCTGCAGGTCCCGCAAACTGAAGCAATCTCATAGAAGGCATTGATTCTTGTTTAAGTATTGTTTCTCTAATTTCAGCATATTCACTTTCTTTAAGTTTATTACCAATCTTACCTTTCATAAAATTTATATAACGATCAATGGTCTCTACCCAAGTTTCACGTCTATTTTCACTTTCTATCCATTTTGCATACGATCGATAATAAACAAATTCAGAAAGTGGATTTCTAAAATATTTTTTACTTTCATCTGCAAGCTTTTTTACATGTGGTGGTACGGTAATATCATGAGAGCGAAGCTTGGCTCTCTCATCTCTATATAAAATATAGTTCTTAGATGTTTTCACAAAATCAGAAAGCATTAGTTCTTGCTCTACTGTATCTTGAATACCTTCAACTGTTGGAATAAAGTTCTTGTATTTCTTTGAAATTTTAACAACTTCCATCATCACTCGATTTGCTACAACCTCTGCATCTCGGAGAGAACCCTCACCTGAAGCAAGCATGGCTTTATTAATAGCACTCACAACTTTATCTATATCAAAAGGAACAATTTGACCGTCTCTCTTTTGAACGCTTTTAACAAAACTATTCTTGATTATTTTTTTTTCTAATGAGGTAGAGGTGATTTTAGCTTCGACCCTTTTTGATACTTTTTTATTTTTGGAAACTTTCTTTTTTGAAGGCATAAATATAAATTTTTAGTTAATAATAGCCCCGAGAACTTTACGGGAATACATTATACCCCTATAAAAAAAATATTAAAAGGTTTATCATTAAAAAATGACAAGTATGTCTAAATTTTAAAAAATCGTCAATACATTTTTTAAAAAAAATAAAAAAAATCTGTGAAAACACTATTATTAAAGGTTATTTTTGGACAAAATTTTTTAAATTTTAGACAAAATCTTACAAAGCTTAAAATTCTATTTTATTTCAAATCCACCAGCTTGAATATCCCAAAGCTTCTTATAAATACCATCTTTTTTAGACAAAAGTTCTTGATGATTACCATCTTCTATTATTTTTCCTTGCTCTATAACGATAATTCTGTCCATTTTTCTTATGGTTGAAAGTCTGTGAGCTATTACAATTACCGTTTTATCTTTAATAAGGTTATGAAGTGCATCTTGAATAAGCATTTCAGACTCTGAATCTAAAGCTGAAGTCGCTTCATCAAGAATAAGAATAGGGGCATTCTTAAGAATAGCTCGGGCGATAGCCACACGCTGACGCTCCCCGCCAGAGAGTTTCACTCCACGTTCTCCTACATAAGTATTATATCCTTCTGGTAGATTTTTAATAAATTGATCACAATTAGAAAGTAAAGAAGCTTTTATTACCTCTTCGTCTGTCGCCCCTCTTTTACCATATCTTATATTTTCCATCAAACTTCTATGGAAAAGTGCTGGATCTTGAGGAACAAAACTAATATTTTCTCTTAAATTATCTTGATTAACTTCCTTAATATCAACTCCATCTATTAAAATTTTTCCATCTTTTAAATCAAAAAGTCTCATTAATAATTTCACAAAGGTAGACTTACCAGCTCCTGAAGTCCCCACGAGAGCTATGCGTTCACCACTTTTTATCGTCAAAGAAAAATTATCAAAAACTTTTTGATTGTTATTTTCATAAACATAAGTGACATTTTGAAAATCAATTACTCCTTTTACATTTTCCAAAACTTTTTGATTGTTATCTTTTATATCATATGGTTTATCAAGTATCAGGGCCATTTCTCTTGCGTCTGAAAAACCATCATAGAAAGTTTTAATAATGGTGTGAAAACTCCAAAGATTTTCTACTAACCTACCATAATAACTTTGGATAAGAACAATCACGGGAAGTGTAATGAGGCCCAAAGACCAATCTTTAATATTTATCCACAAAATAAAAGATTCCACAATTACAGTATAAAAAGTTTGAATCATACTGAGCCCTGACCACAAATACCAATTAGTTAAAGTTGCATTTTTTTGTTTATTTATAACTTCACCTACTTTTTCTTTTTCATAATCATAACCTGTGAAAAGTTGTATGGACGAATGGTTCCCTATCGAATCAGAAAGTGCACCTGTGGTTTTAGTATCTGCTTCTGCTGAAATAATGTCATACTTTAATTTTAATTTAGTATAAATAAAAGCTGTAACTATAAATAAAACACTAAACACAAAAAGAATATAAGAATATTTGGGAATAAGAGTGTATATAGCTATGATCGTTCCAGTAAAACGTACAACAAGAGGGATGATATTATCAAAAAAAGAATCCATAAGTCTCTCAAAAGCTCTAGCATATTTATTTACTTTTTGAAGAAGCGACCCAGCAAAATTATTAACAAAAAAGCTATGTGAATGCCCTATCAAATAAAAGAAGGCTTGCTTTCTTAGATTTGCGATGCAATTTGCTTGGAAATATGAATTAAGAAAACTAGAAGATCTTCTTATTATCCACCTCAAAAGACCCAAAACTAGTATCATAATAACTATTTTTTGAGCCTCAGGAACAAGAGAAAAGTCATTACTATTCAAGATCTCCCATAATTTAAGGACCTTAAGTGGTATATAAATATCAAGAGCTGCAGCTATTGAAGTAGCAAAAACTATAGTAAAAAACGCCAATTTAAATTTACTAATTACTTTTATATAAAATTTTAAAACAAGCTTTTTGTTTAAGCTAAAATATCTATCTACCATATATAATGGTTTATCATTTAATTAATTTTAAATCAAATTTATTTGAGTTTAGATCCTCTTTTTAATGCTCCAAGAACAACAGAAAGCTTCATTGTGGCAACTCCTATTACTTTATCAGCTCCTCCGTAATAAATATAAATAGTATTTCCTTTTACAATAAGTCCGCAAGGGAAAACAACATTATTTATAATTCCTACTTTTTCATATTCTTCTTCTGGTTCAAAGATTGCATCTGACCCACGTGCAAGAACAATACTTGGGTCTTTCAAATCAAGAAGTATAGCTCCTACTCTATAAGTCGAATGGCTTTTAGAAACTCCATGATAAATAAGCAACCATCCATATTTTGTCTTTACTGGAGGAGAAGCAATTCCTACTTTTGCACTATCCCAAGCGTTTGGTCGAGGACCAAATATTCTAATGCATTTATCAATTATCTCTTTGCTAAAATCGAGAGTTTTAAGATAATCTCCACAAACCTCATTTCCTATTCGATGAATAATAAAATATCCATCTTTAAATTTTTCAGGTAATATACAAGTATCCTTATCATCAAAACCCGAAGGTGTTATAAGAATTGGCTTTTCCCAATTCCAAACTTTATTTAAAAAATCTTTTTCTTTTATTGAAGAAATAGCAACTCTAGGGAAATCAACTCCATTATAGGCTGTATAACAAAGATATAATTTATTACCAATTTTTGTTATTCTTGGATCTTCGCAACCAGAATTACCATTTGAAATTTTCTTCATTTCAAAATCTTCACGTGGAAAATATATTGGGACATTATATCTTTCATCTAAATTAAATCCATCGGAAGTAGAAGCGTATCCTATAAAAGAAGTATTGTCAGATGATAACGTCCGATAAAGAATATGGGTCTTACCCTCTAAGTTTATAGCAGCTGGGTTAAATGTCGCGACAGACTCCCAACTATTTTCCTTAATTGGAGAAATAATTGGATTTTTATCATATCTTTTAAAAAAATAATCTTTTGATGTTTTGTAATTTATAGTTGAAAGTAGATCATTTAGGTCAACACTAAAAAAACAAGAAGTAGTGTCTGCTGCTCCATAATAAATTCTAAGTATATTTTTATCTATAAATGCTCCACTTGGAAAAACAACATTAGGAATATAGCCCGAAAACTCATAAGGTTCTTCAGGTACAAGCATTGGACCTTTTGTTCTTCCTATTATTTTCTTTGGATCTTTTAAATCTAAAAGTAAAGATTCTATTCCAAAAATTTTTTCTAATCTATCAGGATTTGAAAAATAATTTTGAATATGCGAATAAATGAGTAGCCAACCATCTTTTGTGTAAACAGGTGGAGCTCCAACTTCTAAATGATCATAAATATTCCTTCTAAAATCAAAAGTATGATCATCAAAATTCTCCATCCATTTTTTCCAAAAAGATGGGTCCCAAAGATCTTCAATTTTATCTAACTCAGCCATAGATATTTTTGCAGGAGGTATATCTGTATGAGCAGAAAAGATTACTCTTATCTTTCCATTTATTCTTTTAGGGAAAAGAGTCATTGCTTTTGCATTAAAAGGTGTAACAAGGTGTCTTTCATTAATTTTCTTTAAATCATTAGAAATTGCAACAGCTACTTTGATCCCCTCTGCATCAAATGGATAATTTGAAAGTGCTGTATAAAAAATATAATACTTTCCTTCAAAAAATATTACTCGAGGGTCTTCACATCCATATTTTTCCCATTCTTCTTCTGGTTCTATAAAAGGTTTTCTATCTTCAAAATGAATACCGTCTTTACTTTTACCAATTCCAATTATAGATATCTGTTTTTGTGCATTTATTCTATCTACTGCTGATATTGCTCGATAAAGACCATAAATATATTTACCCTTTTTAACTGGGCACATATTAAAAGTTGCAAACTCTTCCCAATGACGATCTCTATTAGGGGTAATAACTGGATTATCTTCACTTCTTTTTACTACATACATAAATTATTTTATTTTTAATTTTTTATTTTTTTCTAATTTAACAAAAGTATTTTTCTTCATTCCTTCTATTAATTTATCTAATTCTATAGAAGCTACTCCTATATACTTATCTCCACCACCATAATAAACAAAAAGTTTTCCATTTTTAACTACTGCACCACTCGCATATATTATCCCTGGTTTCCAATCATTTTCATACCATTTATCTGGCTCTAATATCGGATTACCTGCTCGACAGATAACCTTTCTGGGGTCTTTAAGATCTAAAAGCATAGCTCCTAATTTGTATCTATCACTACCATCATTATCCATCGCATGGTATAAAAGCAACCAGCCATATTTTGTCTTAATTGGTGGAGCAGAAGCACTTCTAGTCCTCTTATGCCAAGCCACAATATGATCTGGGAGAACTTGTGGATCTGGAGCATCTTTTATTGTGGGCATATTTCTCCAATCAAGTTTATCTGTATAAGTTATATAAACTTCATTAGGGTTTCCCTTGTCTAAATTATGAAAAACTACAAATTTATCATTTATCTTTTCAGGAAAAAGCATCCAGTTTTTCTGTCTGTCACCTGTGTGTGACAAATATTTCAAACTTTTCCAATTCCATTTCTTTTTTAAAAGATCCTCTTCTTTTATAGAAGTAAAAGCAACTCCTAAATTATTCCAGCCATTAAATATATTTAAAGTAAGATACACTTCCCCATCTATTAGAACCCCTCTTGGGTCCTCACATCCACCCCAGCCACCACCAGATTTGTATAAATCACGATCATATAAAGCTCTCGCAGGAGAAGTAAAAGGCCAATGAGCTTTTGTTTCCTCTGCTTCACTTAAAAAATATACTGGGTAAGACAATCTATTATAAAAATTTACCCCATCTTTACTTGAAGCATATCCAATACGAGAAATACCATCATCTCCAAGAGCTCGATAAAATAGATGAAAAATTTTATTTGATAATACAACAGCTGGATTAAAAACTGCTTGAGATTCCCAAGAATAAGATCTTGGTATTAAAATAGGATTTTTGATAGATCTTTCAAGTTTTATCTTTTCTACTTTGGTTAACTTTTTAACATCCTTCAAAATAGAATTTTTTTTATCTTTTTTAGAAAATACTCTTTTTGTTTTAATTTTTGGTTTATCTGATTTAACTTTTAGTTTAAATATTTTATCTTTTTCAAAATATATCTTTTTAAATGGAGATTCATTCTTTTTAACCTTCCCCTTCTTGATTAGGGTTGGTTTTCTTTTTTTTATTGTTTTTTTAATTTTCTTCTCCATTTTATTTTTATTTAAACACGCCCATACTTATCTTCATAACGTATGATATCCCCCTCGTCAAATTCTCCAAAGGCTATTTCTAATATTTTAATACCAGAAAATCCAGCTTTTATCTTATGTTTTTCTTTTATTTTTATAAAATGTTCACTACCTACACTAACTGGAATATTATTATCTCCTATCGTAAAAATACCATTACCAGAAATTACATACCAGAATTCTTCTCTTTTGTTGTGGCTTTGCAGACTTAATTCTTCGTTTGGTTTTATATTTAAAATTTTTATAGTAGAAAAAACATTGTTGGTAAACCTTCGAAAATTCCCCCAAGGTCTGTCTTCTTCATATATATTTAAATTTTTTTCCATCCCGTTAGAAGCAGGTCGCGGTCAATTATTAAACAACCAATAACCTTGCTATTATTATAAATAATAATTTGAATTTAAAATTAATAATCCTATTAAAAACTGTGACCGCGGCTTCTAACGGGATCCATTGTCTAATTATAACACACTTAATAATTAAAAGTTATTTATTCTTCTTTAGTGTCTTTGCATAATTTTTAAGCATCTCTGAAGAGCTCTTTACCTTTCCCCCACGACCCACATTATAGACCATCTTTATACCAAGTTCTTTACAAATAGAAACTTCTGGCACTGGATCCCAAGACGGCTTTCTGTCTCCACCGTTTGCAAAGATGTCTGGCTTTATAAGTTTAATTTCTTCGCAAACACTCATATCTTTTGTATTTTTACAATGCTTGGATATTATGACTTCATCCACCCCAGCGATCGCTTCTATAATCTCCTTTCTTTCTAATTCTCCCATAAATTCTTTACCTTTTTTCACACGAAGCCAATTGTCATTATTTATCACAACAACCAAATAATCTCCAAGTTTTTTTGCTTCCTTTATATAACGAATATGTCCAATATGAATTGGATCAAAACCACCAGAAATCATAACAATAATTTCTTTTTTATTTTTAGCTCTTATCTCTTTTTTTTTCTTTATTTTTTTAACCATCTTACTATAATATATGAACTAACTAAGAATACTAGTACAAAATGGGCACTTTTTTGCATCTATATTTATTTCACTCATACAGAACTGACATTTTTTAGTGGTAGGATCAATCGGTTTTTCTTTTCTTGTTTTTGAAATCAAAGTATTAATAGGAGTGACAACAAAAAAATAAACAGCAATAGATACTAAAAGAAAAGCAATAACTGCATTTAAAAAGTTACCATACATAAAATTACTGCCATTGATAATAAATGAGAGCCCAGAAAAATCAGGGGCTTTAAAAATAGCACTGATAAATGGGGTGAGCAAATCTTTTACCAAAGAATTTACAAGTGTCCCAAACGATGCTCCGATAACAACACCAACTGCAAGATCCACCACATTCCCCCTTAATATAAATTGTTTAAATCCTTTTAACATAAAATTTTGAGATTATTACTAATGTCTATACATTATACAAAGAATAAAAAGAAAAGACCACCTTTATAAAAAGTGGTCAATCATTTTTCTTTTTCTGATTTCTTTTTGCTAGGCCAAAGTAGTTCAGCCCCAACCACAAGTACAAGCAAATCAACCCATGGTAAATAATTTCCCTCTAGAGATTCTTTATATATAACAATAAAAATAACCCCCAAAATAGCTACGATTATTAAAATAGCCCCAAAAATCTTTCTTATTTTCATAATTTTGGTTTTTAAAATTTTTCTCGATTATAGCACAAATTTAAATTTTAGTAGTCGGACTACTAAAAAAATTAATTTAAAAGGTTTTATTTTGGGTGCCTACTCTGGACCGTGGGTACACTTTTTGATTCTTACAGAATCTATACACCCTTCACAGATTTTGAAATTAAAATTTCAAAATCTAGGTTCAGGGTCTTCAAATCCCAGACGTAAACAAAGCAGTTTGCTTGCTTAGGCACCCAAACAAAATCCCCCTATTCAGGGGAATTTGTTGTTTGGGTGCCTACTGGGATTTGAACCCAGACTGAGAGTTCCACAAACTCTAGTGCTAACCATTACACTATAGGCACCATATTACCAACTTTTCATTTATACCAGAAAAAACCTAAAAAATCTAGGGTCTTATTATTGGCAAAATGCAGAAGATAATTTATTTGTAGTTTTTATTGTTTCTCCAGTATTATCTGTACACCAATATAAAGATGAATCTGTTTCTAATGGCACAGAGATGGCCCATGCCCCTGCGGTAGAATAACAAAAAATATTCTCCCCCAAAGAAATATTAAGTTCATTAATTTTATTCTTTATATCCCCTACTACTATTTGCAAATCCTCCCCATGACCCAAGGATGAAAACAAAGATCCATCCAATGGTGACGAGCAACTTCCAGTATTGTTTGGTTTTTTACCATAAGAACTTGAAATATTATAAAATTCATCAGCAAGATTTTTAAAAGAAGATATTGCATCTCTATTTTTTATATCATTAATATTTATCAAAATATCATCCATTTTTATAAAATTCTCTGGTGGATTAACAATACTAGTTCCATTTATGTCATAAAATGTTGAAGAAATCTCAACTTTCAAAAACTCAGAAGAGCTTTTAGAAATATATGAGGCTGGGACACTTAAAGAGATTCGATATTTAAATATTTCTTCATCTTCATCTGTCCAAAATTCAAAAGAATTAACTTTTGACCCCTTGATAACAGTATTTAAAATTCCTCCTAATGATGGATCTGTAGGTACAACTTCAAAATATCGAACTTTTTTATCTTTTATAATATCTCCATCTTTTTCTAAAATATTAAATTCTGTACTAGAATATATTTGTTTTATATTTTGATAAAGAAAATCTGAAACACCATTAACTAAAATATTTTCAGCACCAATACTATCCCCAAAATTATTATTAGTAATAGTATTTATAAATTCATTAATTTTATCATCTTCTATTGCTACAAATTCTGAAGAAGGATTGATCATCTCTACCAACATAGAAAGAGATTCAATTGGTATATATAAAGTTGACCCATTATGTTTAAGATTAACCACAACTTTATTTAACCAAGAATCACTTAAAATAGTAGATAAACTATCAAAAGAAATGAGAGATGGTGAAAGATTTTCATAAATACCTAGCGTATGCCACCTTACCTCTTCTGGAAAATTATATAAAGAAACATTACCAGAAATAAAATCCATCTTTAAATTACCACTGCTTTTAATTAAAACATCTGATTCAATTTTATAAAATTGTGAATTTTCTATTTTTTCGATTCTAGAAATTAAAATTTTATTAAGATCACCACCAAGAATAGGAATATTCCTGAAATTGATTTCAGGAATTTTTATATAATCTTTAGATATGGCAATATAAAAACCAAAAATAATAGAAATAAAAACAAGAAAAATGATCATCCATTTTGTAAATGGAGATATATGTTTTTTTTCTTTGTCGGATGTTTTTAAACTATTTTTTCTCACAGAGTCTTTTAAAAAACTAGATATTATTGCATTCTTATGAGATGGAACATTTGTATTTATTTTTTTTAAATCATCTTCTTCTTTTTCTTTTATAGAACTTTCAAATTTTGACAATAATTCAAAATCAATAATTGGATTGTTTGTATCAATATCTTGATCAAAAGTCTCCTTCACTTCTTCTTTAATAGGTTCAACATTAATATATTCCTCTTTTTTATTTTCTAAAGTTTTATTAATAGAATTATCATAATTAGGCACAGGATCCTTTAGCATTAAGTTAGGAATAAATTCTTCTGTTGGTTCTTCTATTTTTTTTACTAATTCTATTTTTTCAAGAGTTTCACCAAATGGTTTTGCAGAATAAACAACTCGACTAAAACCTTCATCAATATCTTCTCGATACCATCCAACATAAACAAGTCGAGATATTATATCTTCTTTTTTCTTTCCTTTTTTTAATTGATTTTCAATATAAGAAACCAGATCAGGAGTTATCATACTTATATTATAACATTTATAGAAAAGAAATAAACACTAATTCAGCATTGAAAAAATAATTTAAATAATATATACTCCCTTTGTATATGCACGGGTGGCGAAACTGGTAGACGCACTACCTTGAGGTGGTAGCGGGGGCAACCCCATGGAAGTTCAAGTCTTCTCTCGTGCACAAAAGCGTGAATTTAAAAAGAGCAACCTTCGTTGCTCTTTTTCGCTTTTGTGAGGCGGAGCTATATTTTTTCACCAGAAAAAATTGCGAGCCGGGGTCGCGAAAATTTAGAGCGACGGCGAGAAATTATTTGTGACCAAAACAAAAAGAGCAACCTTCGTTGCTCTTTTTGTTAATCTTTATTTTCTGATACAATTTCTTCTCCTGATCCTTCTTGTTCTTCCTTTGAAAGAGTTATACTCTTTAATCTCTTTTTCACTTCTTTCACAGCTTTATCTCTAATATAATAAAGTTTATTTCTGCGAGTTTTTGATTTCTTTATAATTTCTATTCTATCAATGTTTGGAGAAAATAGTGGAAAAATACGCTCTACTCCCACCCCTTGAGCAACCTTACGAACAGTAAAAGTAGCACCACTTTCTGTGCCATGCTTTCTGGACAAAACAAGACCTTCAAAAGCCTGCAATCGAGTCTTTCCTTTTTCTTGAATTTTTCCCCAAACACGCACAGTGTCTCCGGCTTTAAAATCAAGCTTTTTTCTTTCCTCTTGATTAACTGAAGTAAATTGTGTTTTTGTTATTTCCATGGGCTCTACTTTATCATAAAACCCTATTTTAAGCAAGGGCTATATGAATAATTATTATTATAAGTATTCTTTTATAACTTTCTTAAAATCAGCTGGCAATGGTGATTCGATATTTTTTTCTTCTCCATTCGGAAGTATAAAACTAATAGAACTTGAGTGAAGTGCTAATCTTTTCATACCCAAGGCCAAATCTCTCCCTCCTCGATAAAGTGGATCCGAAATGACAGGATGGTTTATATATCTCATATGAACTCTAATCTGATGAGTTCTCCCAGTTTTTGGATAAACTTCTAAATAAGAAAATTTATTATCTTGGTTTAAATTTTTACCTTTTTTATCTTCAAATCTATTTAATACTAAATATTCTGTGACAGCTTCACGGAGTGGTTCTTTGGCTCCACGTCCAGCTGTCCACATACGAATATCATTAGGACTTCTACCAATAGGAGCATTTACAACTCCCCTTTTACCAGAAAGTAATGACGCCTTTGGGTCCTTTACATGACCATAGACAAAAGTTAAATACTTTTTCTTTATTGTATGATTTTGGAATTGTTCTTTTAAAAAAAGATAAGTCTCTTGGTTGCGAGCAACAAGCAATACTCCTGATGTTTCTTTGTCTAACCTATGCACAATACCAGGCCTATCTATCTTTATGTTTTTACCCTTGTATTCTGTAATAAGAGGTTCCCCAACTTTTTTTATTTTTGGATCGTATTCTAGTACCAAATCAGCCAAAGTTTTCTCATTTTTCCTTGTATTTACATCTCGATGTACAGAAATTAGAGCTGGCTTATCTACCGCTAAAATATTTTTATCTTCGTAAAGAATTTTTAGATTCATAACAGCATCCTATCACATTATTGAGTTTTTTGTAAAATATGATATTATGGTTTGAGCGCGCGGTTAGCTCAGTTGGTAGAGCAACCCGTTTACACCGGGAAGGTCAGGAGTTCGAGTCTCTTACCGCGCACAAGCCTGACGCAAGTCAGAAGTAAGGAATAAATATGCCCCTGTAGTTAAATGGATATAACTGCGGACTTCTAAGCCGTTATTCGAGGTTCGATTCCTCGCGGGGGCACCAAAATTATCTACCAGGATCGCTATAAGGGAAAACGCTGTTTTTGGTTTCTTCACTCTTATTCTCCTTTTCTTCAAAATCACTAATTATTTCATTTAAAACATCTTCCTTTATTATCACTACTGGATCTTTTTTAATTTCAAAATTACCTGTTATTTGATCATTCTTTATTTGATAAAGAAGAAATAAACTAAAACATATTAAAATACAAACTATAAAGAAAGAGGCTTGGACTATAAAATTCCAATGCTTATGAGAATCTATCTTAAAAAAAATTTTTATTTTGCTAAAAATATTTTTTATATACTGTAATATTTTTTTCATATATAAATTATTTAGAACTTTTAATATTAAAAGTAATATCTGCCCCCCAATTATTTAAAATGGTCTTTGTTTGTTCACCCTCTTTTTCTTCTGTCTCTAAATTTCGATTTAAATAAACCTGAACAACCTCAATTTTATAAGACATATTTTCTATAAGAGAAATACTTTTTATGACACTGGAGAAACTTCCATTAGAATGAACTTTTATTTTCATTAAATTTTTCTCATTTTTTATAGCATCAATACTTCTTACAGATATTTCAGCCCCCACACTACTTCCCAAATCTTCTATATACCCAACAAAAGTATCTACGGATTCTTTATCAAAAAGATAACCATCTATCTTGTTAAATGTCGTTTCTATTTCCACCAAACGATCTTTTAATGATTCAGAATTTTCTTTATCTAAAATCTTTTCTTGTAAAGTATATAAAACTGCCCCTGTGTGTTTATTTTTATTTTCAATAATTTTAAAAAAGAAAATAAATACCAATAAAGACATAATGGTCGTTATAACGGATACAAATAATATTAAATTGGTTTTCTTATTATTCATCTTATTTTAAAATGATTGATATATTAAAATTTAAATCTGTCTTTTCAAGAAAGCTAGAAACTGGTAAATTAACCTCCGAAAAATTCGGATTAGCATCTAGTTTATCTTTAAAACTTCTAAGTACTACTCTGTCTTTGGCAGATCCTCTTATTTCTATGCTTGTAAGACTAGCACTTTTTTTGTTTGGTGCTTTTTTATCAAAAATAATTTGATTATATTTTATTCCCTCTACTCTTGAATCTAAAAGATAAATGAAAATGTCTTCATAAGCATTATAAGTGGGTGCTGTCGTACCAATAATATTTAGTTTATTGTTTATCTCATTTATCATACTATCCAAATCTTTACTATTTATCTCTGGATTATCACGATTAAAACTTTCTAATCTTTCTTCGGCTAAAATTTCTTTTGATTTAGAAAAGAAATATGATGGTGTCATAAGTAATGTAGCCAAAAGACAAAGAACAGCAATAATATTTAAAATAATAGTTGAAAGTCTTTTTCTATATTCTTTTTTTATTTGTTTCTTTTCATCATCTGTTAAAACATTAATTATTGATAAATTTGTACCAGAATAATCCCCAAGAGTAAGACCTAAAACAGTCGTATAACTCAAGGATTCTTCAAAAGTCATTTCTGGTATTTTATTTTTTATAGTTAAAATATTGGTCCAGACATTCGCATGCTCCACTTTTAATTTAAGACTTAAAGATAAATAATCTGAAAGTCCTACTAGGTTTGAATCACCACCACAAAGAATTATTTTATCTATTGGCTCTTTTTTTGAACATATATTATCATCACAATGCTCATCCCAATATTTTAATTGCTTTGATATTTCATCACGTAGAACAGAAATACCATTTAATATTGCAGGAAAAATATCTTCTATTTTTGAAGTCCCACCCAATCCATATAATCTTTTCTTTTTTTCCGCTTCTTCAAAAGAAATTGAAAAAGTTTTAGATATCATGTTTGTTAGATTCTCCCCTCCTAAAGCCACAGTAGTGGTCATAAATATATTTCCAACATAAGAAATAAATATACCAGTCCTAGTATCACCAAAATCTACAATCATAATCGGCTTCAAATCTCCAATAGGTACTACGGCTCTTGATATGGCTTCAGCTTCAAGCTCAAAAGAAAGAGGGGTAAGTCCAGCACTTTTAAAAACATAAAGATAACTTTCTAAGATTCCTCTTGATATAGCTGAAACCTTAACAAACATATTGTCATTATCTTGTCTTATTATAGAATAATCAAAAATAGAATCTTCTGCTTTTAATGGAATATGCTCTTCTAATTGTAAAAGTATGGTATCTTTTATATTTTTTTCTTCCATTTTAGGAATAAGTAAATCAAAAAGATACATTTGCTCCTCAGGTAAAGAAACTCTAACAAAAGAAATTTTGTGTTTCTTTTTAAGATTTTGAAGTATAGATATAAGCTTTTGCTCGTCTTCAATTTTCCCTGATACAACAACTCCTTCGGGAATCTTCTCTTTACCATATCTACCGAGCTGAAGACCGTTTGAAGTAGGAACAAGCTCTCCAAATTTTATAGACTGATCTGAAATATCAATAGCACACGAATTCATCGCAAGATATGTAGGTGTCGGAAAATAATGATTGTATAAATTCTTCATCCTTTTATATTATACCCCGTAGCGAATTTTTAATAAAGAGATACAAGCAAACAATTATACTTAATATGAATTAAAAATTACTTTTTAATATTATTTTTAATAATTTTTAAAATTATTGGAATAAAAGATATAAAAATTATAAACAAAGCAATCGGAATTATATATTTGTCGGGATTGGGAATAAGACCTCCTAAGAAATATCCGAGCAAAAGCATAGAAGATACCCAAACAATACCCCCTATGATATTGTAAGATATAAATGTCTTATAATGCATCTTTCCTATACCCGCCACAATAGGAGCAAAAGTTCTAACAACAGGAACAAATCTAGCTATAATAATAGTCATCTTTCCATACTTTTCATAAAACTGTTCTGCTTCTAAAATTCTTTTCCTTTGAAAGAAAAAACCTTGATCTCTATCAAAAAGTTTTCTACCATATTTTTTCCCAGACCAATACCCCACACTGTCTCCTAAAATTGCAAAGATTATACACCCAATCAAAAGTACCCAGATATTTAAATATCCCTGTGAAGCAATTATCCCCGCAGTAAAAAGAAGTGAGTCTCCGGGAAAAAAGAAACCAAAAAAAAGCCCCGTCTCTGCAAAAACGATAAGTATGATTCCTACAACCCCTACTGTCTTTATTATTGTGACTGGATCAAGCATATTTTTCAAAAAAGCCTTACCTTAAGTTTCCCCAAGGCAAGGCCTTGAAGAGAAAAATTATTAATGAATTCGAACCCCAGAAGATACAGGATTTTCTGGAACAAGAAATACTGGCTTCCCATCCACCCCATCGACTGCCATAAGCATACCATTACTATCATAGCCTTTTATCTTTCTTGGTTCTAAATTTACAATATACAAAACTTGTTTATTTATGAGCACACTAGGATCTGGATAGGTTTCTTTTATTCCTGATATTATCTGTCTTAATTTCTTTTCTCCATTTTCATCTATTTCACCAAAATCTATCTGACATCTTAAAAGTTTATCTGTATCTGGCACAGCTTCTACTTCACAAATAGTCCCGACTCTTATATCCATTTTTTTAAATTCTTCAAAAGTTATGTATTCCATGGTATTAAATATTTTTATTATTAATTTTATCTAAAAATCTTTGTAAAATAAATGTTGCGGCTTTACTATCATCCTTTACTTCTTTATCTTTTTTTATTTTTCTATCTATAAACATATCTTTTGATTTTTGTATTCCAGAATAAGATGATGTCATAAATTCTTTTTCTTTATAGACCGGAAGTTTAAGCTCTTCTTTTAACTTTTTTTCAAAATTTAAAACTTTTTCATAAATTTTATTTCTATCTTCTGGTTCACCAAGTACTATCTCCTTTATTTCTTCTTCTCCGCATATATTATGGATACTATCTATAAGTTCGTTATTATTCTTTAAGACCTTATAAGAAAAAGAAAATTGCCCCCCATCATCAGAGATAGCAAGCCCCACTCTCTTTTCTCCATAATCTATACCTAAATATTTCATTCTTATTATCTTACCATAATTGCTAGAAAAATCCTTTTTTGTTATCATTTAAGTATGTTTGATTCAATATTCATACAAAATAATTGGTGGCTGTTTCTAATTTTAATAATTTGGGTTCTACCATGGAAAGCTTATGCCCTTTGGACATCAGCTAGGCTTAATCATAAAGTGTGGTTTATAATCCTTGTGATAATAAATACATTTGCAATATTAGATATATTTTATATCTTCTATTTTGCAAAGAAAAAGCCAAAAGATATAGCAAAAGAATTAAAAGAAAATATTTAAAATCAAAGCCGAGCATTAGCTCGGCTTTGATTTTATTAAATAGAACTTAAAAGACATATAATCGTTTGAATTTTTTAAAATAAAGCATATAATATGTATTGTAATATTTGTTTTAATTAAATTAATAATAAACATAAATGCTAATTCAATTAAAACTTTAAATTATTTATTAATCTTAATATTTTTATATGTATACAAAAATTTTTAAAACATTATTTATTTTTATCGTTGGGTTTTTAGCTTTAAATGTAAGTGCATCTAGTTGTGAATTTACTAGAGATTTAGAAATTGATTCTAAAGGTGAAGATGTTCGTTGCTTACAAGAATATCTAAATAATTCTGGATATACAATATCTTCTTCTGGGGTGGGCTCTTTGGGGAATGAAACTGAAAATTTTGGAGAGTTAACACAAAAAGCTCTTATCCGCTGGCAAATAGCAAACAACATAACTCCATCCAAAGGATATTTTGGGATGAAATCTAGAATGAAATATAATTCATTAATCAAAACTACTAATAGTAATACTTCTAATACGACAAATACAAATACTGTTTCAACTGATTGTTCTTCATCTGCTATATATGATATTACAACTGGTAAAAAATGTAAGCCAGACGAAACTACAAATACCCCATCTACAACTATCCCCAATACAGGAGAGCAAGGAAAAGCTATGAAAAGAATAAAGGAAGCAATAGTGATGATTAACGACGCAGAAGATCAGATTGAGGATAGTGATGAAAATACTTCTTCATCTGAAGGTAACCTAGAGGATGCTAAAGAAGATTTATTTGACGCAATTATTGCTCTTATAGATAAAGATTATAGTGATGCTTATGATTACGCTGATGATGCATACAAGAATGCAGAAGATGCTTTTGAAGATGCAGGTGGAGAATCTTTAAAAGATGAAGTAGAAAATATTATAGATAAAGCAGAAGATAAAATCGATGAGGCTAAAGACAAGATTGACGAGGCTGAAGATAATGATAAAGATATAGATGAAGCAGAAGAAATATTAGATGATGCCAATGACACACTAGAAAAATCAAAAGAAGCTTTTGATGAAGAAGATTATGAAGAAGCAGAAGATTTAGCCGACGAAGCAAAAGATTTAGCAAATGATGCCATTGATGCAATAGGTAAAAATAGTGACAAAGATGATGCAGAAGAAACAATAGATGACGCAAAAGATGCAATAAATGATGCGGATGATGAAATAAATGAGGCTGATGAAGATGGAGAAGACGTTGATGATGCTGAAGACTTACTTGATGAAGCGAAAGATTTACTAGATGATGCTGAAGAAGCTTTTGATGAAGAAGATTATGAAGAAGCGAAAGATCTAGCTGAAGAATCTTTGGATCTAGTAGATGAAGCATTAGATGAAATCTAGATAAAAATTAATTTTAAAAAACAACCTGTTTTGCAGGTTGTTTTTTAAAATAGTAAAATTTAAATACAAGCCATATGGGTTCAGTACTTACGATACTAATGTTAATAAGGGTATTTTAGAGTCTATAAACTAGGACTATGAGTCTTTATTATTTTCAAGAAATTTTTTGAAATTTTCTAAATCTTGTTTAGATCCTAGAATAAAAGACTGATTATTTCCAAAAGTTGCATAAATATTAGAATAATATTCTTCATTTCCAATACCATCAATTACTCTCTTTAACCCAGCTTTTGGATCTATATCCAAAACATCATTAATAACCATTCCATCTTTACCATTTTTTATAAAACCTGGAATATCAACGAATGTGGTTACTCCTCTTTTGCCTATAAGGTTTTTATGTTTACCATCTATTATTTCTGGATTTTTTATATTAAGTAAAGAAGATAGTATTTTCCCATTTTTTTTAAATAAAAAATCTTTAGCAACTATACTTTTACTAGTAAAATAAAAAGCAGGATCTTTTCTGTCTCTAGATCCAGAATTTGAATTAAAATAATTAAGATTAAATTCATCAAAATTATTAACAGTTCCATGATAAACAATATCTGTTACTTTACTGTCAGGAAATATAGTATCTAAATATTTAGAATACTGTTCTTTCGTTCCGATTTTTTCTAATTCTGAATTTTGTTCAAACACAAAATCAATACCTTCTTTTATTTCTTCTTCATTCTCAATATTATTTTTTCTATCATCAAGCATATCTAGAATCTCATCCCTTTTTGAATTAATAAGATTATCTCTTTCTTGAGAGTTTTCTGTTTCAGTTTGCCTATTAATAACTTCAGACTGTTTAGAAATAATTGGATTTAAAGATTCAATTTGATTTTGATCTTTTGTTTCATTGCGATTTTTTGGAAATATTTCCATAGATATATTATAACATAAAGATTATATAATTACGGAGGTGGTGATTTCGATACCCACAAACTCAAACCCTGTATAGTATTTTAGTATATTTTAAAGATAATAAGCTAAATATGTGAACCTAATTCTTTTGTTTTTATAAAATCGATAAATCCTTCTTTTGTTATATCGTTTTTACTTGCTAAAGTTTTTATATATTCTAAATATATTTGCTCAGCTTTATTTTTTTGTTCTGTAGATACTAAAACGCTGTCAAATTTTAACTTAACTGTATCTGTAGAAGAAGCATAAACATCATCAGATAAGTTTGTATAGTAATATTTAAATAAATCTAATAGAGCATCATATAGTGTGAGATTATTAAGTGAATCTTGACTCCTTTTAGAAAGTTCTCTGCCATGCAATCTAATATTTTTTAGAAAATCAACCCCTCCTTTATTTGTTAACCCATATGTAATAAACTCAATTGAATTAAGCCATCCTCCTTGATTTTTATATATTTCAAATAAGTTAAAATATTCTTTTAAGAATTCAATTTCTAAAGACACATCATGAATACCAAGGGAATTAAAATGTTCCTTAAATTTTTCACAATATTCAATACCAGGGAATTTGGCTATTTTTTTATATTCTCCAATTATAAATGAAGTATATCTGTGTATCTCTTCGTGTAATAAAGTGGACTGCTGACTTTCTCTTTCAGGTTTACCTAGTGCTTCGTAATATTTTTTATCAAAAACAAAAATATTATTGGCTATTTTATTATTCTCTATAAAATTTGTTGTTTGACCAAGAGCTATTGTGTTTTGATTTAAAAAATTTACCGATCGAACATTTTTACCCAAAAAAACTTTGGTATGATTTATTCTATCTTTATGTTTAAAAATTTGAGCAACCGGTAATAATTCTTCAAAATCAGGTTTTTCGATAACCTCATCTATTAATTCAGAAGTATAAACAAAATCTTTTCCTTTAAAACCTAAAGTTTCATATGCAGCATTAGCTAAATCAGGGTTCTGTTCTAACTCTGGGGTATTTTTTTCCTCATTATCAATATTTTCTACCTTGTTTATTTTTAATAATTCTTTCATTCATAAATTATACCTTAAATATTAAATTAAGGTAATTGAATTACATATACTTTATTTTTCTGTGAAAGCGGTGAGATTCGGTCACTCTCGTGGATATTTTATTTTATTCTCATTCATAAAATATCTCACTCGTTCGACCCCCACTCGGGCTTTCCGCTACCGCAGGCTTCGCAAGCCCTCGGTTCGAATCCACCATTCTCCTATAAAATAAATCACCCAATGTTTTCACATTGGGTTCGTTATTTTATTGCGGGCCATGTGAGTTCAGTACCCACGAGTTCAACCCTTGTAAAGGTATTTTAACACATTTAAAGGACTCTAAATTAGCCCTGTGAGTCACTCTTCGTTTATTGCTATCTATAGCTCTTTTACCAAAAATGCGACAAATGCGACACGCTAAGGCCTTTTTTCTAGTTTCTTAGTTGAATACTCTTTAATAAGTTCTATGTCCTTAAAATCTTTTTCTCTTCCTAATGCAGTTTTGAATTTAATAAGTTCATTTAAATTCATAAATGGAATACCCTCTATTATTAAAGCACTAGATATTGCTTCTTCTGTGGTGGTGGTATAATTTTCCCAATCTAACTGAGGGATAATATCAAAACCTTCTTTTTTGAGAAAAATTTTATTGTATTTTTCTACTTCTTCCCATTCATCAGTTTTTCTCATTTTATCGAATAAATCTTTTGTAACTGCAATATCTATATCATTAGATTTTCTAATTCCTAACATGTCTAAAATACCACTACCAACAACTATATATTGGTCTTTGGGTAAATTTAATTCTTTTATTTTCTTTATTATATTCATATTTTGGATGAGGAGAACCAAGTTGTCTATCTATGACAACTTTTACTTCTTTTTTCTAAATAATTTTGAGCTGATTCTAAGGATAAAGACATATCATTTATTTAATCATTAATATCTTTATTTTTTTAATATAAATTTTACTTATTTTTCGAGACAATTTATCATTTTTTAAACTAAGAGCAGTCATATGTATCCAAGACATAAAGTAAAATACTTTAAATAAATCTTTTAATTCATGGTAACTCTTATCTATCTTTTTAAATTTTAAATAACCGTCCCAAAAATTAATAGGAGCTTCTTTTGTTGAATAATTTGCTCCAATTTCAAATCCAGCTAAAACAAATCTTTGATCAGTAAATCTATAATCTTCTAAATCAATATGTCCATTAAATATCCAATTATTTTTTTTATACTCAACCATCCCTTGTAACCCATCCACATGAGAAAAAACATATTCTTTGGGTGACGTCCATTTTATTTTTTTATTTTTAATAAAATGAATTAATTTTTTTGAATCTTTGTCATTAAAATATTTATTTTCTATTAAATATTTTAATCTAAAATCTAATGCTGAAAAAAAAGATTCCTCCCAGCTTATATTATATGGAGTATCTTGTTCCACCCAACCGTCATAATTTCTTGTTATTAAATGTAATTTAGCAAATTCAACACCAGCTAATTCAAATAATTCTTTTTTATTAATATTATTAATCACTAAATGTTCTCTCACAGAAAATCCATTTAATTTAGAAATTAATTGGTAGAAATATGGTATTTCTTTGTTTGGTAACGAGTGTGATATTAAAGTAAATGTTTTTAAATTTTTCTTTTTAAGAAGATTATGAACCTTAGCTAGACTTTTTGAATGACCTCCATATACTCGTTGCTCATTTTTTTCATCCCTCAATGATTTTGAACCTATTATATTTGATAATTTTATGATGTATTCATTTATATTAGAATTTAATTTTACGCTAACTGCATATACATAACCACTATGTCCACCCAATATTCTTTTAGATTTCAATAGATTACCACCAACTTTAAATTTTATAATTTTTTTAATATAAATATCATGTTTACTCATTTAGTAATTATATCATATGGCCAATCAACAACATAAGGTATACATTTTAATTTTTAACAGATAATGATATAGTTACTATATATTATATGCCCATATGTAATAACATAATGATAATAGGGGTTGGATTGCATGCAAAGAGAATTTATATTCCAACATTGTTTAAACATATGGATAATATGCCTTTTTGTTTAAAATTAGGAGTAGATTTTAAAAGTAAAAAAAATAATATAGAAGACTATCTTGATTCTAATAATTTTAACCTAAAAATGTTTTACATTGAGGATTATGATAATACTCAAGAATTATCAGAAGAAAACAGAGATTTACTTTCTATTGCTGTTAAAGAAAATAATATAACAGGTGTTGTTATTTCTACGGAACCATTAGCTCATAAAAGTTATGCATTATGGGCAATTAGTCAAGGTTTAAATATTTTAATGGATAAACCAATTTCAACAAGAAAAAATGTTAGTCATAATATAAAACAGGCTGATGGTATTTATGATGACTATGAGGAAATACTGAAAGCTTATTTAAAATTACAAAAAGAAAAAGAAACAGTTTTTTCTATAAATGTACAGCGAAGATATGAAAAAGGATATTTAAAAGTATTTGATTTAATTAAAGAAGTTTCAGAAAAATTTAATGCACCAGTAACATCAATACAGGCAATGCACTCAGATGGGGTATGGATATTTCCAGATGAAATAGTTGAACAAACATATCATCCATATAATTTGGGTTATGGTAAGGGGTCACATAGTAGTTATCATATTTTTGATATAATTTGGCAACTCTATAAAAATGGTTTAGTAAAAGATAAAGAACCAGATGGAATAGAGGTATATTCATCTTTTCTTAATCCAGAAGGTTTATTGGTTCAATTTGGGCAAAAAGATTATGAGAATTATTTTGGTAAAGAAGTTTATAATAAATGTAAAAGAAGAGATGAAATAGAGCTTAAAGAACTATATAAAAACTATGGGGAAATAGATATTTTTTCTAATATAAAATTAACAAAAAATAATATAAATATTTGTAATATATCAGTAAATTTACTTCACAACAGTTTTTCAAGAAGAGCATGGATTAAGCCCAATGATGATTTATATAAAGGAAACGGAAGAGTAAAGCATCAATATTATTATATACAACAAGGTCCATTTCAGTGTATACAAATACATAATTATCAATCTAATGATATGCAAGATAAAAATACTGTTCACGATTATAATTTAGGGGGGAATAATCATTTTGATATTTATGTTTTTAGAAATGCAAAAATGTTTAGCAAAGATGAATTACCATTAAAAGTTTATAATCTCAAAGATTTAGATAAGGAAAATGACTTTCAGGATAATAAATTATTTCATGAAACCGCAAAAGAATTGGTGATATTAGAATTTTTAAATTATTTAGGAGGTTTTATTGATATAAATTCTATGTTGTCTAATATAACATCACATGATATTCCCGCAAAAATAATGAGTTTAATTTATAAATCAAATATTAATTTTGAAAATAATGATAGCCCATTAATAAAATCTAAAATTGAAATATGATTAAAAAATCTATAAAAACATTGTGTGACGGTTTTATTGATGGCGGAGTTGATAATGTTATAAATTTCCCAGGTTTTTATAGTCATGAAATTTTTGATAATCTTAACGGGGATAGAATATCATTGAATGAAAGAGTAGCTTTTGATATATCTTATGGGATTAGTTTGTCAGGAAAAAGAAGTCTTTTAACAATAAAAAATATTGGGCTAAATGTTGCATCTGACCCATTTTTACATTCATTATTATCTGGAGTTAATGGGGGGATGGTTATTGTTATTACAGAAGATGTTGATGTTGTTGCATCACAAGAAAGACAAGATTCAAGGCATTACCATGATTTCTTTGGTGGGATGTGGTTTGAGCCTAATTCATTAAATTCTGCATATAATATTGCACGACAGTCTTTTTATTTATCAGAAAAATATGATACTCCTGTTGTTATACGTCTTACAAATAATTTTTTTAATTTAATTGATGATTATAAAAAATTAGACAAAATAAAATTAGATAAAATAAAGATATCCAAAAATAGTAATAAATATATAATTTACCCAAATTATTGGTTAGAACAGAAAAAAAGATTAGACCAAAAAAATATTGAGATCGATAATTTTGTTGATAAATTTATAAAGTATATACCATATAAAAAAAGTAAATTAGGTGTTATAGCTGTTGGGGCTTCATTAGAGGAGTCATATTTAAAAAAGTATAAATACTGGGATAAATTATTTATTGAAACATATCCCATCCCCAAAAAAACAATTCAAAAATTTATTAATAAAAAAAATGAAGTTGTTGTTCTTGAACAAGGAGATGATTTAGTCTTCAAAAAAATTGAGAATTTAATTCAAAACAAAAATAAGAATCTGGTCCTAAAATCAAAGATTAAAATTATTTCTGATGAATCTAAGAATTGGATTGTTTGGGATAATTTATCTAAATTATTTAAAGCAATTAAATCTATAAAACCAAGTTTTGTAGTTGGTGACGTAGGACAATTCACAGTTGAATCGACACATGTGATTGATTCTTGCCTATGTTTAGGATCTTCTGTCGGGAATGGCATTGGTCTTGTTTTAGGGGGAGTTCAATATCCATTTTGTATTACTGGGGATGCTTCTTTTTTACATAGCGGAATTCAAGCACTATCTGAAGCTGTTTCTAGAAAGATTTCAATGGGGATTATTGTTATAGATAATAATGGTTCTGTTTCCACTGGTGGGCAAAAATTAATTTCCAGTATTTATAATATTGATAAAAAAATAGATAAGATTGAAATTGATTATAATAAGATTAGCTTACAAGAGATTAAAAATGTACTTATAAAAATGCGAAATAGCAATAAGTTAATGATTTTATACGTAAAAATATAAGTTATGAAAATAAATAAATTAATTAGTAATATAAAAAAGTTAGAAAAAAGGAATAGTAATTTCTTGCATTTAACTGCATATGAAAATCAGCTTTCTGAGACAGCCAATGGCTTTTTATTCAGTAAATTATCTGAGAGATATTTCTTTGGTTCAGGTGTAAAAGGAATTATAGATTGGAATCCTTTCACATGTCTTGGACTTAAAGATATTCAGGATTTAATAGATGAAGCAAATTCATCAATGAAAAAAATGATAAACTGTGAGAGTTTTACACCACTTTGTCTTTCTGGTGTGCATGCAATGATGTGCGCTATACTTTCTTTATCTAATCCAGGTGATACTGTAATGATTGTAGCACATAAAGATGGAGGGCATTTTGCAACAAGTCACATTTTAAAAAGAACTGGCAGAAAATATGTCTATGCCCCATTTAATTTAGAATCTTTAGATTTTGATAGTAAAAAAATTAAGGATATTTTTAAAGAAAAAAAGTGTAAACTATTATATTTAGATATCTCATATTGTATTAATCCAATAAATATTAAGGTACTAAGAAAATCATTAGGCAATAAGGCTATTATTATATATGATGCAAGCCACACAATAGGTTTAATGATGGGTGGGCAATTTCAATCACCTCTCAAAGAAGGAGCTGATATTATTTGTGCAAATACACACAAAACTCTTCCAGGGCCACAAAAAGGATTAATTGCTTTTAAAAATAAAAAATTAGCCAAGAAAGTAAATGATGTTATTAGCAAAGGACTGGTTTCTTCTTCTCATACACATCATCTTATATCATTATCTATATCCATTCTTGAAATGAAAAAATATGGTAAAGAGTATGCGAAACAAATTATAAAAAATTCTAATCAGCTAGGGGCGAGTTTAGAAAGTCTTGGTTATGAAGTAAGGAGAACGCCTGACGGTTTGTATTCATTAAATCATCAGGTTCATTTGTATATAGATAATTTTGGTAATAGAAAGAAAACATACAACAACCTTGTTAAGAATAATATATCAACTAATTTTGATGACAGATTGGGGAATAGATTATTTATCAGGCTTGGCACACAAGAAATCACAAGAAGAGGTATGAGGGAAAAAGATATGGAAGAAATAGCTATTTTTATAGATGATTCACTAAAAGGGAAAAATATTAAAAACAACGTAATTAAATTTAATTCACGATTTAAGAATATTTATTATAGTTTTGATTAATTTTTTATTAATATGATTAAAGAAAATATTTATTATGAGAAAGAAGACGGGGGCCTATTCAGTATCAGAGGGAATACTGATATAAACAATTATTTTAATAAAAATATTAAAAGCAAAATAATAGAAAAAAATAATTTACCATTAACTTGGATGAATATTAACTTATATCAATTAGAAGAAAACTATAAAAAAATATCAAGTGAAGTTGGTTTAAACATAGGAATAATTTCTGTTCTGAAGGCCAATGCTTATGGACATGGGTTAGTACCAATAGCTAAAATATTAGAAAAGTTAGGCACAGATAAAATTGCTGTTGGTTCTATAGATGAAGCCATAATTCTCAGAGAAAATAAAATAAAAACACCTATTATTTTGCTTTATCCACCATTCTATGATCATTTTTCAAAACTTTTAGATTTGGATGTCGAAATTACTGTTAGCTCTTATGAATTAATGGTTTTATTAAATAAAATAGCAAAAGATAAAAATAAAATAGCAAAAGTTCATATCCAAATTAATACTGGATTAAATCGATATGGTGTTAATGTAAATAAAGCATTTAAATTAATTCATAATACTTCTAAATTAAGCTTTATAAAAATAGAAAGTTTGTGGACTCATTTTACTGATGCCGAAGATAAAAAATTTACAGCTATTCAGTTTGATAAATTTTTACATATTTTAAAGGAAGTATCTTATAGTAAGATAAAAATTTCATCAATACATTGTGCCAATAGTTCTGCTATTATTAATTTTAAAAAATCTTATAATAAAAAAATATTTAATGATATTCTACCTGGTGTTAAGGTTTTTGTAAGACCAGGGTGTCTTATTTATGGGACTCTTCAAGATAAGAAAGGTAGATTTTTAAATAATCCTATTATTTCATCAGTGATAACACACATAACAGATATAAATTATGTTAGTAAGGGTGATGCTATTGGATATTTTAAAAAATATGTAGCAAAACAAAAATTAAAGGTTGCCACTATCCCTGTAGGATGGGGTAATACAGGATATTTATCAGAAAAAGCAACAGTCTTTTTAAATAAAAAACATACTCATAATCTTGGGCTAATTAGTTCTAATAATTTTGCTATAAATATAACAAATATAAATAAATGCAATTTAGGGACGAGAGTTTTTTTGGTAAAAAATAATGATAAAAAAATCTCTTTAAATCAAGTATCTAAAAGTAATAATAAATTTTTAAATTATTTTACTTCTTTATTGGGCTCAAAAATTAGGAAAGTTTATTTTAAATAATTAAGAACCATACTTATTATTAAATTCTTCAATTATATCAGTATCTTTATTTCCATCACTAAAGTCTCCAACTTTAGTAGCAACTAACTTATCATTATCCCGTTCAATGTTTATAAATTCTCCCGGATTAATAGTATGTTTTTCACTATCTTCTCCTGCAGAAAATATATTAGCAATAAATCCAGAAAAAACATCATGTGTAACCATGATTATACGGTAGGGTTTATCTTTAATTTTTTTTAATCTTGATAGCGGTATGATAATTCTTCTTACTGCATCTGTAAACTTTTCAAATCCATCTATTTCTTTTACGTAATTACTGGGTAATGTTTTCTTATAATCTATATCAATGGTAGCTATCCCATTTTTAGAAAAATATTCATTAAGATGAATATCAAGTGGATTGGTAAATTTTTTATCAACAAGAAACTTTTCTCCTTCGAATTCAACATCACCACCATTAACAAGTGGATAAAAAAGCTTCCATGAAAAATTTTTTACCTCAGATAGCTGATCAAAAACTTTGACTCCAAAATTGTTATCACACCCCTTTTCTCTAATGTGGATTCCTTTATTTTTTAGTGTCTCACTAATTATTTTTGAAGTTTGTAATGTTCTACTTGTAGGTGAAGACCAAATTTCAACCTCTTCTTCTGGTTTAATTAATTCAGATAATTTTACCGCGCTATCTTTAACATCTTCTATTCCTTTCTCGGTTAAATCATTTGCATTTTCTATCGATACATCTTTTTGTTTATATTCTGATTCACCATGTCTAAATACATTAATGTTTAATGGTGGATCATTTCTATATGGCATATTCTCTTTCATATGAAAATATTATCATATAATGACATATTAACCAATTATTAATGATTAATCTTTATTTAAAATAATGATAAGATTCTGTTATGAAGAAAAATAAGAATAAAAGAAGTCTTGGAAGCAAAGAAATGGACAATATTTTGTTGTTATTTTCCATGGATGAGTTTATAGAAAAAGTTGAGAATATAAGAAAAAGTATTGGAATTCCGAAAGAAATGTTTAGTGAAGAAACCGATGATATAGATAAAGAAATATATAGTCAATTGCTAATGGGAAAAATAATTACTAAGTTAGACGAAGGAGAAAGACCTCTTAATATATTAGCCGATGGAATCAAAGAGATAATCAATGAATTTAATTTACCTGAACATTATTCCTCAATAATTGAACATTTTATTTATTTCAATAAAGTTAAATATCCAATTCCGCCTTTTTCTTTCTGGCTGGATAAAAATAAAAAATCTGTGAATGTAAAGGTACACGAAAAATTAACAGATAAAGATTTAATTAAGTTAAAAGAAATAACAAATGATTATTTTGATAAATATTTGAATGAAATAAGACCATTGAAAAATATTGAGCCAAAATTAGTTGTTGAAAAATATTATAAAAATAGAAATGTTTGTGACCCAGAATCTTTCAAGGAATATAGATTAAGTGCAAAAGAAATTGCAGAAAATGTTAAAGCAGATACTGGAAAGAAAATAAAGACAAAAGATATTTATGATATTCCTAGAAAATTAGAATCAACCAGAAAAATTCGTTTTAAGAAACTTGGAAAAAAGTAGTTCACTAGTTTCCAAATGATATTTTGCATTATGTTTTACTTAAATCGTGAAGGCCTCACGATTTATTAGTTTAATTTTAAAAACATTATGTCGAAAGATAACTTGAAAATAGAGTATGCAGACATTAATACTCTAAAACCTTGTGAGTATAATCCAAGAAGGTGGAATAAGGAAGCAAAAGAGCAATTAAGAGAGAATCATGAGTTTGCATTCACTAAATTAATGACCTGTGGTTTATGTGGTTCTGGAATATCAGCTGAAGAGAAATACAAAAAACTTAAGAATGGAACGGTAGCTAAATATATTTATTATGGATGTGGAAGATCGAAAGATAGGCACTGTAAGAATGAATATTTAAGAGAAGAAGAGTTAATAGAGCAACTTATAAAGTTGATAGATAAAATAGATGTGAATGATGTTGGATTGCAAATTAAGTTTGAAGAAGAATCGAAGAGGATAAATAATTTTAATAAAGGAGTACTTGAGATAAATAATTCAAATAAAAAGCATAAGGAAATTAATCTTAAAACTTACGCCAAGTATGTGCTCAGAAGTGGTTCAAATGAAGAGAAGAGAGAATTAATGGGATGCTTTAAATCAAAGATTAAGATGATGGATGGAATTATTAATATAATTTAGGGGTATTTAATTAAATCTATATTTGTTCTATAATTAGACACATGGAACAGAATATTAACTGTGAAAAATGTAATGAATTAATGCATCAAATAGGTCCATTTGCTAGAAAAATGGAAGAAGGGCAATCTGCACATAAATGGAATGGATATTTTGAATTTGAATGTACAAACGGAAATTGTCAAAATAAGGGTAAAATTATTAAAATAAAAATATAATTATGAAAGATAGTTTTTGGGAATATTATCACCCAACAAAGAAAGAATTAATCCGAATGAAGAAAAATGCAATTTTTGTATTTGATGCGTGTGCTCTTTTGAGATTGTATGGATATAAGAATAAAAAGAGAAATTCTATTTTAAAAATGATGGATGATTTATCGAAAAAAGATAGAGTTTGGATACCTTATCAATTCTGTAGTGAATTCTATAAGAATAGAAAAGATAGAATTGACCAAGAATTTAAAAGAAAAGAAATAGTTATTGGGAAATTAGATTCATTAGAAAAAGACTTATATTCAAGTTATTTTAATGATCAAGAGCATTTTACTCTTAAAATAGACTCTATAGTAAAAGATTTACAAAATACAATCACTAGACAAAAAAATAAAATTAATAAAAATAAATGTAATCCTGACTGGAGAGAACCAGAAAATGACATAATTTTAAAAAGATTAGAAAAAATCTTAAAAGATAAAATTGGGAATGATTATGATGATGATAAAAAATCAGCAATAGAATCGGAGATAAATAAAAGAGCAAGAATTAAAAAACAACCTGGGGTATCAGATATTGGTAAAAGTAATGGTGATACAATAGCATGGTTTCAGATACTTGATTATTCAGAAAATTTATCAAAACCAATAATTCTTGTTACTGAGGAAACTAAAGATGATTTTTGGGAAGAAAAAAAGAGAAATGATAAAATTTTTCCAAGAAGATCTTTAGTAAAAGAGTTTCATGATAAATCAGGTAAATTGTTTTCGATTCTAAATTTAGAAGAATTTATAAAATATATAACAGAAAAGAATTATGTTCCGTTGTTTGATAATGAAAAAGAGATTGTAGAAAATGAAGTTGTTGTGGGGTCCTCTGTGGTCGGGGTTGACTCATCTTTATTAAATAATGAACAAGTAACTAATTAAAATGAAAAATTATTTAATATCATATGATTTAATAGGTGGACAACCTATAACTTCTTATCAAAATCTAAGAAATGCAATAACTAAAGTTGCATATTGGTCTAAACCACTTGAATCTGTTTTTATAATAAAAAGTGATTTAACAGCGATAGATATAGCTAGAAGACTACAACCATTAATGCATTCAAATGATAAATTACTTGTTATAGAAATAGGTAAAGATTGGGGTAGCTTAAATCTTAAACCAGAAGTTGTTAATTGGTTAAGAGCTAATCTTTAGAATAGTTGAAAAAACAAATAGACATATCAAAATATATGCCTATGAGTCTTCCGATACTTTATTTTTCCTGCGGAAGCGGTGAGATTCGAACTCACGGACCACTTTCATAGTCCCTTGTTTTCAAGACAAGTGCCTTAAACCACTCAGCCACGCTTCCGAGTAATACATTACATTATTTTTGTTATTTTTTCAAGTTTTAATTAAGTGCTATAATAAAAATATGGCAAAATATGAACCAACAACCAAAGATAATAAATGTGTTTTCTGTGAAATTGTAAAAGGTAATATCCCTGCCCCAATATTTTGGGAAAGTGATACTCATATGTGTTTCCTTGCAATAGATCCAAATACCGAAGGATTCTCTGTGGTTATTTCTAAAGAACATTTTGATTCAGATCCACTTTCATTACCAGATGAGGATTTGGGTAAGCTTATTATTGCTTCTAAAAAAGCGGCGAAGGTTTTAGAAAATTATTTCAAAGATGTCGGACGAGTAGGGTTTATCATTGAAGGAATGGGTATAAATCATATCCACACCAAGCTCTTCCCTATGCATGGGACAGGTCATTTAAAAGGTGGCAAATGGGAGCAACTACTTTTTTCTCATAAAGAAGATATTTGGATTGAAAAGTATGATGGCTACATAATATCTGCTGGAAGTAAAATGGCAGATCTCGAAAAACTAAAAGACTTGGCTCTAAAATTAAAAAACTCACAAAAATAAATTATGATAAACAAAAAATATAAAGAAGCAATTATTTTGCATAAAAAATACGGTGGCAAATTAGAAGTAAAAAGTAAAGTTAAATTAAAAAATAGAGATGATTTATCTATCGCTTATACCCCAGGAGTAGCTGGAGTCTGTGAGGCAATCGCTCAAAATAAAAGTCTAGCAAGAGAATACACCATAAAGAAAAATACGGTTGCGATAGTTTCTGATGGTACTGCAATACTAGGCCTTGGAGATTTGGGTCCTCTCTCTGCTATCCCTGTTATGGAAGGAAAGGCTGCAATTTTTAAAGAATTTGGTGGAGTTGATGCTTTTCCAATCTGCCTTGATACGAAAGATACCGAGGAAATAATAAAAACAGTAAAACAAATCGCTCCTGTTTTCGGTGGAATAAATCTAGAAGACATTTCAGCTCCACGTTGCTTTGAAATAGAAGAGCGACTTCGCAAAGAGCTCGACATCCCAGTAATGCATGATGACCAGTGGGGTGCAGCGACAGTGACACTCTCTGCACTCATCAATGCTTTGAAAATTGCTAAAATTAAAAAAGAAAAAGCAAAAGTAGTGATAGTGGGTGTAGGGGCAGCTGGAGTTGCTACAGGAAGACTTCTCTTAGATTACGGAATAAAAGATATAACATTTTGTGATAGTAAAGGTATCATCCACCAAGAAAGAGCTAGCCTTACGAAAGAAAAAATAGAACTTATAGGGAAAAGTATCGCAAATGTAAAAGAAGGAGAAATAAAAGATGCTGTCAAAGGAGCTGATGTATTTATTGGACTTTCAAAGCCAGGAACTCTAACGATAGATATGGTAAAGAGTATGAACAAAAACCCAATAATTTTTGCACTTGCAAATCCTACTCCTGAAATATTCCCCGATGAAGCCCAAAAAGCTGGGGCTCTTATAGTGGCAACAGGAAGATCTGACTTCCCAAATCAGATAAACAATTCCCTAGTTTTCCCTGGGGCATTCAAGGCGATGCTTGATAAAAAGATTCCCCAATTTGAAAACAAGATTTTTATAAAAATAGCTGAAAGTTTAGCTAAATTAATAAAAAATCCAAATAAAGAAAAAATAATTCCAAGTATGTTTGATAAAGGAGTAAAAGAAACTGTATATAAAGCTGTTTCTTCCCTTTCTATTAAAAAATAAGATGGTATAATATAAAGAGATGGAAAAAGAAGTACAAATAAATAAAATAGAGTGGACTGAAAGTGAATACAATCATAAAGAAAAAAACCCCGATTGGTATTGGACAGTAGGACTTATCGCAGTTATAGGGGCGATAGTGAGCATCTGGCTCCATAATTATTTACTGGCTATATTTATACTTGTCTCTGGTGGGACGATGATCCTTTTTGCAATAAGGGCACCGCAAGAGATTTATTTCTCGATTGATAATAAAGGTATGACTATGGGTAGAGATTTCTTTGAATGGGGGAAAATAAATGGATTTACAATAAAGAAAAAAGAAAATGGTTCTGTGCTTCTTATTGAACTTAAAAGAAAAATACTCCCCCACTATACCGTCCCAATAAAAGATATTCAAGTAGAAGAATTGAGGGAGAATTTAGAAAAAGTTTTACCAATTCTTGAACTCAAAGAATCCAACTCTGTTTTGTTCGCCGAAAAAATCGGATTTTAGGAAAAATATAAAAAAGACCAGTTTGGTCTTTTTTTAATTTATAATTCCGGTAGGATATCTTTCTCTACGAGAACAGTAGACCTTTCTTAATATTTGAAATTATTAAATTTCAAATATTAAGTTTAAGGTTTTCGATTCCTGCACGCAAGCAAAGCAGTTTGCTTGCTCGTCCTTACAATCTTGTGACTACAAATAATTTCTCGCCGTAGCTCGAAATTTTCGCAGTCCACCCCTCGTGGTTTTGTCTGCTAACAAAACAACACTGCGATCATCACCAAGCGAAAAAGACTGAAGCAGTTCAGTCTTTTTAAATTCACGCTTGGTGATCCCGGCAGGAATCGAACCTGCATCGCAACTTCCGCAAAGTTGCGTCCTATCCATTGAACGACGGGACCAATACTGTATAAATCTACACTAAAAGACAATATAAGGCAATATGTTTATTTCACCAACTTACCTCCCCTTTCTACAAAATGGTTTATTCCACCTATGTTTAAAACATTTGAAAATCCTAATGACTTCAATATTGTTTCAGCTTCTCCCGCTCTCCTGCCAGACCTACAATATATGTATATTTCTTTATCTTTTGGAAGATTTATTACACTTTCCTCATTTATTTCTCCAAGTGGTAAATGGAGTGCACCCTCTATATGGCCATCGCTCCATTCAGAATCTTCTCTCACATCTAAAAGTACAACTTCCCCATTTAAAACTTTTGTGGGTAAAGTTTCTGGATTCATTTCATTGTAAATATCATATTTTTCTACTCTCATCTCTTTCACCTCACATTCTGCACCACTACATTTCTGTGAATTGAAAAACACAAAAGCTACACCTATAAGCACTACCCCTGTAAAAATTATTATATATTTGTTTTTCTTCATAAATCTATTATATCACACAAAAAAATATTTTAATTTTAAAAAATACAAAAAAACAGGGTGTTGTATGACTACATGCAACACCCTGTTAAACTCTTCAAGCCTCCAACCTTTCCAAAAGGTTTCTTAGTTCGGACTCCTCTTCTTTGGATGGCCAATCTTCGTCTGAAAGACCGTCATTGCACAGATAGTCTTCTATCATCTCGACAACATCTTCAAACTCATCCTTTTTCAATACCAATTCAGGAAGAACATCTTCTTCAGAAGCGTCCTTAAACTCTTCCAAAAAGCTGGAAACTGGGACAAAAAACCCATAACCAGCTTTTTCAACTTTACGAAGAAGTCTTACTTCATTACTGTTCAAAACAATTTCCTTCATAGTTAAAAATTTTAAGTTAAACAATGTATTTTTTCTAAACCTTATCACACCCACCCCAAAAGTCAAACAGATTACTTCTCTCAACCCAAAGCTCTTTAATAAAAGAAAAATTAGCTACAAGTCGGACTTGTGGCTAGTTTCTAAAACCAAACACCCATTTGGACATTTACCATTTTGTCATCATAAAGGTCTTCCTTTTGGCGGATCTCAATTCTCCTTCCCCTGAAATTTAAAATTTATGATTTTTGGTTTTTTGAGTTAGGTTTTTGAATGCATAATTATTATATTTTATTTAATTTATTTTTCTTCCCTTTAATATACATAATAAGTTCTAATGTTCTAAATTTTGTCATTTCATAATCAACTTTATTTATAATTGATTCGTGAATTTTATTATATTCCGGTTTATTTGTTATATATTCAAAAAATTTTAAATAATCTAAATAATATTTACAATTATCAATTCCATATTTTTTATTAGTTAAATAACGAAATACTCGACTATCCCAAATAGCAAATTTATCTGGATTTATAAAATGTAAAATCTTTGAAGATCCAACTAATGAATTATTGAAACATTTTTTAAGAATTTCTAGCTGGTCTATATTAGGAATTATTCCCTGTTTGGTATTATTTAATATTTTAACAACTTCATCAAAATTATTAGATCTGAAATCAAAAATAGTAGGCATCCATCCATGAGTAAAATTTATACCGATAATCATATTATGTATTGTTATTTTATTTAAATCCTTAAAATATTTTAAAAATTCAACATATGAAATAAAATATGAGTTATCCTTATAACTAATATTAATATTCTGTTCATCTTTCATAAGACGATTAATATCAACATTTTCTTTAAAAATTTCAAGGATTTCTTTTTTCATTTATTAAAAATAATTATGAAAATTATTTCAACATTTTATATACATAATCAATAGACGACTTAAATTCTTTTGGTTTCATTAAATCAACAAATCTACTTACTTCTTTTCTAGAATTTAACATATTTTTTATAATTGTTTTTTGTAATTCCTCATAAGCTCTTCCAGGTGTTAAAGCTCTATGGCAAGTAGGACAAAGTTTTACTAAATTATCTAATACATCTACCACAACAGAATCACTAGAATAAGCAATAACATGATTTATCTCAAAATAATATCTATCGTTTCGTGGCATTTTAAAAGAACGATCTTTAATATTATAAGTATAATTACAACCAACACAAACATCATTAAATATTTCTCTTGCGTAAGAAACAATTTTTTGATTTCTAATAGAAAATTTATTACCCTTAGTTTGTTCATCATTTAAACTAAATTGTAATTCATTTCTAAGTTTATTTATTTCATTTTTATTTAATTTTCTACCAAAAATAGATTGTTTATATAATATTATTCTTTCTTCAAAAATATTATATTTTCTTATTTCTCCTAACTTCGCAATATTTTTAAAAAAAATATCTGTTTTATATTTATTAATATTACTAAAATTTAATATCACATTATCATAAAACCACTTTAAGTTTATTCTGACTTGTGTGTTTCTTAAATTTCTACCTTCAACATATTGGGGTTGTAATTCGCGGAAATTTAAATTTAGACGAGATAATAAATCATCTGATGATAAAAGAACCTTAAAAAAATTATCAATGTAATCCTTTGTGGGATTTTTTAAATCAACAGAATAAAAACTCCTATTAAAATCTACACTTCCACGAAACATAAATAGAGCTAAAGCTATTTCAACATCAAGTAAATAATTACTAGGTAATTTATTTAACTTAACAACAATTGAATCATAAACGACATTTAAAAAATCATTAAGATCATAATTATGATTATTATTAATAATTGAAATAATTAACCCTTTTCCATTAGAATTGAAATTTAATTTATATTTATTTGATAAACTAATAGCTGTCTGTTCATATGAATTTTTAGGTAATTTAGCAAATTTAGTTTGACGATATCTTGAACATACTTCAAAATTATTTTCTTTATTTTTAGTGGTATTAAAAAAAACTGCTAATAAGGTTTCAATTGGTTTATTTAATAATTGATTAATATTTATCATAAAATAAAAAATTAACTAATAATTAGTCTCTTTTGTGTTAACTTACAATAATTTTCATCAATATCACCAACCAAAAAATTTCTACTTAGCATTTTAGAAGCTACAGCTGTAGTACCAGAACCTACACATGGATCACAAACTAAATCACCCTTATTAGAACTAACTTCTATTAAATATTTAAATAATTTTAATGGTTTTTCTGTTGGATGTTTCTTGCTTTGACCATTCGGGAATCTTAAAACACTATTTTTGTAATGTTCATTAAACGTAGCGTTCGGTTTCTTAAAATAAATAAAAGTTTCAATTCCGCTCATCCATGAGTATTGACAATTCATTGGACTTGGATTTGTTTTTTCCCAGATCATTAATCTTGTTGTGTATTTCTTTTGGTCAAAGAATTCAAAAATTATAGAAACTTGTTCCTTTCCACAAAAAATATATCCACTTCCTTTTGTTACTCTATCTACCTGAACAAGAAAATCTTTCAATTCAAATGTTTTTGTGTTAGCTTTTTCTTTGTCCAATTTTCTTAAGCCATTTGATTTTTTATTAACTTTTTCATAAGGGATATCTGTTAAAAAAAGATCAATTGATTTATCTTTAATAGCTTTTAGTAATTTCAAGGCATCTATGTTGTGTACTTGGTTTATCATAAAACTAATTATTTTGTCTTATATACTTTATTATACTATCTGCTATAGCTTTGCCAAGCAAAGGAGGAACAGCATTACCTATTTGTTTATTTACTGATGTTTTATTACCATAAAAAATAAAATGATCTGGAAAAGATTGTATTCTAGCAGCTTCTCTAGGGGTAATTGCTCTATTTAAGAAAGGGTGAGAATTTTTTCCATTTGAAGGTGTATCAAATCTTGTAACAATTGTTGGGCTCTGCTTATTTTTTTCCAATCTTCCCCATGTTTGACCAAAAGTAGAAGATATCCTTTCTTGTAAATACTCTTTTCCTTTCTCTGGTGGTATTCGTTTTAATCTATCAATTGCTATGACTGAATGATTTGTTGCTTGATGATTAAATAATTTTTTAGAATTTTTTCTTAATATTTTTTGATATTCTGATAATGGTTTTGTCTTGTAATTTGATTCAAAATATCCTTCTCCGGAATCCAAATATGCTAAATCAGAAATAGCATCCCAAACTGTAACTTTTTCTTTTATAATTCTCTTTGGGAGTTCAATTTCTTTTTTTAATCTTGTTCCTAAAAAAATAGCCCTTCTTCTGTTCTGAGGAACACCAAAATCCGAAGCATTTAAAATACCATATGTAACCTTATATCCTAATTTATTAAATTCTTTTAATATTTGATCTTTAAAGTAACCATCTTTTTCGCTAAGAATGTTAGGAACATTTTCCATAACAAAAAACTTCGGCTTAAAGTAAGCTATATATTTTATGTATTCTTTAAATAAAAAATTCCTTTCATCTTCAAGACCTTTTCTTTGTCCCTTAAGAGAAAAACCTTGGCATGGTGGACCTCCCACTATAATATCAATATTTCCTATTTTATTTTTTACTTTTTCTGGTTCTATATCTCTTATATCACCCCAAAATACTTCTGTATGTGAATGATTTTTTTTCATTGATTCAACAAATGATTTTTCAAAATCTATCGCTCCTGCGATATTAAAACCTGCCATTTTAAAACCATAACTAAGACCACCAACACCAGAAAAAAGATCTAATACTTTCATTTTTTTCATAAATTATATTATTATTCTCTCATACTTCCAACTTTTTTACAATTTAATCTTGGACCCCCAAAATACGGGGTTTTCATCTTATTTCATATAAACTAAATATAATATTCCCCCAAAGACCATAGGAATAAAAACTATCGCAAGTGCAATTAAAAATTGTTGCATATACCTTTTAAATTAAAAAATTCCTCATAATGAGGAAAGATAGATGACTAGTCTTATCTTTCCATATAACATTTCTGCTATTGGCTGGATTTAGCACCTTCTTATTTCTAAGGGTTGCTGATGGGTCTTCGAGCCAGTACTCTCGCCATACTCTTGATATCAAACTATTTAATTGTGTTTATATTATAACCTATCCATAAAAATAAACCAAATAATTTAAAATTTTAGTAGTCGGACTACTAAAATTCTATCTCCTAAACCCTTCCCCTTGAGGATTATTTAGTTTTTGGAATTGCCTCCCCTCTTTCCATTTGCCACCACGGCGGGCTAGGGAATCGTTTAGTCCTGTGAGGTCTATCACATACCCTGCAATTAGTATGGATGCCAAAAGTCCGATGATAAATAATTTAAAATTTATTTTGTAAGAAAAGTCATACTTCTTTAATATATAAACTCCGGAGACTATACCGAGCACTGCTAGTGCTGGTATCCACCAAGAAAAACTAGAAAGTATTTGGTCCAAGCGATACCCTGCCATCGGCCCATGGGCCCGAATCGCAAACCGAGTTAATCCAATAAAAAATACAGAAGTGACAAATGAAAAGACAGCACCCAATATAGTGAGAATGTAACCCATTACAAAATAAACTCTTGGGCGCATCTTTATATGCCCCTTTTTTATTTTCTCCATTATTTCTTCTGTTGTTTTGTTTAATTCTTTTGACATATTTTTTTCATTAAAATTTTTGCCCTATTAATCCTCGTGGCGACAGTCCCCATAGGGATACGGATGATGTCGCTTATTTCTTCATATGATTTCTCTTCTATAAAATAAAGGACGAGTGACTCTCTGTAAATAAGTGGCATATCATTTATACATTTATCCAGTTTTTTTGATATTTCCTTCTTTTCAAAATCAAGAACAATGTCTTCTTCACTTTTTATATCAAAATCTTCTTCAAAAGGAATTTCTCTATAATTCTTCTTGAGTGTATTTATTGCTTCATTGTGAGCGATACGATATATCCAACTTGAAAACTTTTTATTCTTATCAAAACCTCTTAAATTTATAAATGCTTTTATAAAAGTTTCCTGTACTATATCCCTCGTTTTCACTTCATCCTTGGTCATTGAACCCACATAGCGGGAGAGCTTGTCTTTATATCTATCTACTATCACAAAATAAAACTCCTGATATTCTGATTGGACATAAGAGACAACTTCTTCATCTGTTTTATTTTTGTATTCAAACATTTAATATATTTAACCCAAAGCCCCGACACTTCAGGGCTTTTGAATTAAAATTAGTTTTAACGATTATTCATCCTACCCATACCTTGGCCCATTCCCTTGCCTTGGCCCATACCATTTTGTAATCCAAGTCCAAGCTCCGCTCTTAATTTATTTGCTTCATCCTTTTTGCCATCTTCTAAAAGCTCGTGAATTTCTGCAAACTTTGCAAAGTTGTCTTTGTTTATAACTTGTGTAACTCTGCCCCTGCCTTCCATAAGCTTCTGCCATGCTGTAAAGTCTTTAGTTTCAAAAGCCTTCTCCATTGCTTCATGTCTCTCGGCTGTATAATTTGGACCTTTTACATTTATGTCCCCACGGTAAGCTTCTATAAAGCTCGGTGAAAGGACTACTGCACCTAGTGCTAAAGTCGAAACCCCTATCAATGCTAATGTTTTTTTATTCATTGTATTTGTTGTTTAATATCTATTAATACGACCTTTATATTAATAGTACAAACGAGGGAATACTTTTCTTTCAATTCATATTATTTAAAGTAAAATTATAACACAGATTAAAATTTTAGTAGTCGGACTACTAAAATTTTAAATTATTTATTTAAAACAGTAATCGTGATTTGGAGAACTGTCGCAAAAGAAACCCAAAGAAGATATGGGATGTTTATAAGTGCTACCCATTTCATATATGGGTAAATAGCGAGCATCGCCCAGATGAGAGTAATAAGGACTAGGAGGATGTCTATCATTGCCAAAATATTACTCTTTAATCCGAATTGAAAATAAGTGAAAGTGAAATTAAAAATTAAATTTAAAATAAATGGCAAGATTACAATAAAAGGAATTTTCTTTTGGAAGAATTTTACAAACACACTACCAAAAGAAATGGCAATGAGCACATAAAGGACACTCCACACCGGCCCAAAAAGCCATGATGGTGGCGCCCAAGTGGGCTTCACAAGAGTCTGGTACCAATTATAAGAATTTTTCATAAATATTTTTTAATTAATAATAATTTTATCCAAACATCAACCACTCGGGCTTAAATATGAGAAAAACACCAATAATGATCATTATGGTTCCGCCGATAAGATGAGAAAACCTTGCATACTTGCCACTGAGTCCTGTCATACGAAGTGTCACCATCGCTATGATGAAAACAAAAAGATCATCAAGCATAAAGAAAAAAATATACAAAAGTATATACAAATAATATCCAGCTTTTGGTAAATCATTCATAGCAAGTATCTGTGTGTACACTGCAGGAAGCCCAGCCGAGCAAACAAGCTCGATCAGATTCACGACAAAAGCAAGTAAAATTATCCCCGAAAGAGCAATAAAAAGATTATTCTTTTTTGTAATTATTTTTAATCTTTCAAAAACTTTTTCTTTTTTATTTTCATCCCCGACTTTACAAACATTCTCTTTATTTATAAAGAATTCTCGAAGTGAGTAACCTCCCCCAAAGAGAGCCACGAGTCCAATGATAATCCGAACAATTGCTATAAACCCAAGAAAAAGAATGAGGTTTAGCCAAGCCGACATAAACAAAAAGTAAACTGCACCAGAAACAACAATAAAGGCAATCCCTAGTGTCCACATTCTTTTTTTATTTTCCATTCCAAGAAGCAAACTTATAAGAAAGATGAGGGTCCACATAGCACAAGGATTAAACCCATCCAAAAGTCCAAGGACAAGTGTAATAAAAGGTAGGGAAAAATCATAAACATTTAATTCTCCTAAAAATGGGACATCTATAATTTTTTCTTTCTCCTTGTTAATATTACCTTCTGTTTTTATTTCTACACTTGCTGTATCTACTACTTCACTACTTTTTATTTCAATATTTTCTTTTTGAATTTCTGTTATAACTTGAGGTTTAATGATTAAAGATTTTATAGAATCAGAACAAGTATTTACTATACATTCATTAATCCTTGTCTCAATTTCCCTTGGAGTTACACTTTCTGAAAATCCAATAAAGGATTTATCACCAAGCACAAAAAATGGGACACCGTTTGCAGTTACTCCTAAAATCTTTGAAACTTTAGACATCAATTCCCCATTCTCTTTATTGTAATAAACTTCAAAAGTATTTATTTGAAGTGTGGGGTATTTATCTTTGATACTATCGAGAAAAACTTCTTCTTTAGCACAGTGAGGACAACCTTGCCCATAGAAAAAATAAGCATTTAATTCTTCGGCATAAGAAATTTTTGCAAATTGCAAAAATGATAATACAAACAAAAAGATAACAATAAACTTTTTCATAAATTTTTAGATTATTAATAACTATTCTCCTTTGGCCCAAGAACGAAGTTCGTCAAGTGTTGCCTCTCCACAAATCCTTTTACCAGATTTATTATTTATAAGAAAAGGCACACCACCACAAATCTCTTCTCCATTATCTAACTTTTCTAAAAAAGCATCATTTTTCATATTGTTCCAAACTTCTAATTTAGAAATATTAAAACCTTCTTTGATTAGAGTATCAATTTTCTCTTCCATATCTACACAATACGAGCACCCCTCTCCATAAAAAAATATAAGATCTTGCATATACATAATTATACTCACCTACTCAAAATAAACAATTCCCCGATAAATCGGGGAATTGTTTCTAAATACTTATTTTGTAATTCGTGAAAGACGAGATTTCTTGCGAGATGCATTATTCTTCTTTATAACTCCTTTTTTATAAGCTTTATCTATAGCACTGTAAGCTTTTGGTAAAAGCTTTTTTGCTTCATCTTTTTTCTTTTCTTTAACAAGCTTTTCAATACCTTTAATTGATTCTTTGACTACCTTTTTGTTACGATCATTAACAGCTCTTTTTTTAGCAGATGATCTTAGTGCCTTTTTTGCTGATTTTGTAATTGGCATAATTTTATATACTTAATATTAATTAAATAGACTGAGACTTCTTTACAATACCAGAAATAGCAAAAAATATCAATATTTGATATTATCATATATATGATAGGAAGATTAAAAGGAAATATTGTATTTACTGGGGATAAATTTATCCTTATTGATGTCTCTGGTGTTGGATATAAAGTATATGTATCAAATGAAACCTTATCTAAATCCAAAGAGGAAGATGAAGTAATACTCTTTATATATACTGCTGTCCGAGAAAATTCTATAGACTTATACGGATTTATAAATAATGAGGATTTATCATTTTTTGAAATGTTGCTTTCTGTGTCTGGGATTGGACCAAAATCTGCTCTGGGAATATTAAATATAGCGCCAGTAGAAAATCTAGCTCGTGCAATATCCACAGGAGATACAAGCTATTTAAACAAAGTCTCTGGTATAGGAAGGAAAACTGCTGAGAAAATTGTTGTCGAATTACGAGACAAGCTCCAGTCTTACAAAAATGAAAATGGGGAGAAATCTCTTCGTGATGAAGGAGATATTATAGAAGCACTTAAATCTCTTGGATATTCACAAACAGAAGCTCGCGAAGTAGTAAAGAAAATTTCACCTGAAATAGAAAAAACTAACGAAAAAATAAAAGAAGCTCTAAGAATTTTAAATAACCATTAACACTTATGCCAGAACTCCCAGAAGTTACAACAACAGTAAATGGACTTAAAAAGACTGTAAGGGGTCTTGTTATTTCTGATGTTTGGACAGATTTGGCAAAAAAAGATCAAAAAATAAAACAATTTAAAAACACAATCAAAAATGATATATTTTTTAAAAAATTTAAGAAAAAAATAATTAGACAAAAGATAATAGGGATAGAAAGAAAAGCAAAGAATATATTGATTCACCTACAAAATAACAAAACCATACTTATTCATCTAAAAATGACTGGGCATTTACTCTATGGGAGATATAATAAAGTAATAAGTATTAACAGGAAAGTAGAAAAATGGATACCAGATGAAAATGAAAAGAAATCTCTCCATGATAAATACAACAGATTTGTACATGTGGTTTTTTCTCTAAACAATAATAAACATTTAGTAATGAGTGATAGTAGAAAATTTGGGAAAGTCACCTTGCTTGAAAATGACGAAGATAAAATAAATCATGGGATTTGTAATCTAGGACCCGAACCACTTGATAAAGACTTTGATTTAAAAAAATTTACAGAAAGACTAATAAAAATAAATAAAAATATAAAAACTATACTTATGGATCAACATATTATTTCCGGTATTGGCAACATTTATTCTGACGAAATATTGTGGGCTTCAGGAATACATCCAGAATCAAAACCAATCAATATGAATAAAAAGGATTTCAAAAAAATGTTTGAGAATATGAAAAACATCTTGAAAAAAGGAATAGATTTCGGTGGAGATTCAATGTCTGATTATAGAAACATATATGGGGAAAGGGGAAATTTCCAAAATCACCACAATGTCTATAAGAAAAAAGGAGATAAATGCGGACAAAAAAATTGTAAAGGTGTTATAATAAGAAAAGTTATAAATGGTCGCAGTGCTCACTTTTGCAACACACATCAAAAATTTATATAAATATATTTATGTCTAATAAAAAATTCAAAAATTATAACGGCGGTGAAATGCCATTTGGTTTACAGGTTATAATATTTCTAATTATTATTTTTGTAATATGGATTCTTACAGGAGGTACCAGATACGGTGAAGATTCTACTCCTCTTATAAAACCAGTTTATGAGGAGGCGGTAAGCTACCCACTCCGATAATTTACAGATACATCATCCTAAATAATGCTACCCCACAGGCTACAGATACATTTAAGGACTCTTTTTTACCATGCATAGGTATTTCAGCTATTGCATCACATTTATCTAAAATATTTTCTTTTATACCATAAACTTCTTCTCCAAGAATAAAAGCTGTTTTTTCTTTTATTTTTATTTTTCTATAATCTTTAGAATTTTTACCTTGCTCTATCGCCACAATAAAATAATTATCTTTTCTAAGTTTGTTTAAAAGTGGAAGTAATTTTTCTTTATATTCCCATTTTACAAATTCTTCAGCCCCTAAGGCGCTTTTTTTAATATCTTTTTGGATTCTGCCAAATTTATCTGTAGGTCTTGGAGTCACCCCTACGAGATATACCATATCTATACCAAGAGCATCGGCAGTACGGAAAATCGCTCCGACATTTATCGCCGAACGAATATTGGGAAGTATTAAGACTTTTAATTTATTATTCTTATTCATACAGAAGATATTATAAACTATTTTAAAGATAAACACACATTTATACTTTGTAGTCAAAGTGTCATTATGATACAATTTAATATATGAATATAAATTTATTAATGCACAATTTATTATTTTTCTTTAGTTTTTTATTATCGTCTTATATGATAATTTTCCTTTTTTTAAAAGCAGAAAAAGGAGTAGCTAAAATGGCTCTCATTATGGCACTTTTCTGTACTATCATATTTGAATTATCTCAAATAATTGGGGTTTCCGTATATGATAGTGAACTTTCAAGGAGAATTCTTATGTTTAACGTCATAGTGACACTTCTTCCTGTTTTTACTACTCATACAACACTTGCTTTTATAAAACAATTAAAAGAACAAAGAAAAATTATTATTAGTTTCTATACTATAGGGATTGGGCTCGTAATATATTTTATTTTAAATCCTCTAAAATATCTTTTAACGTCAGAACCAAAAATGTATTTTCCAAATTATTATGAAGCAGGTCCTCAATATTTCCTTATGCTCATATTTTTCTTTTTAATGGTGGTGTATTCTTTTTATATATTATGGAAAGCCTATAAAATAGCAAACTTTGTTGAAAAAAATAGAATTAAATATTTTGGAATAGCTCTTTTCTTTGGATACCTATTTGGTTCAATAGACTTTTTGCTTGTTTATAATATACAAGTAAACCCTCTTTGGGCATTCCTTTTTATTCCACTTTTTGCTATTCCTCTTACTTATGCTGCAGTCCAATATGAACTTATGGATGTAAAAATTATTGCCAAAAAATCATTTATTTATATAATCACAAGTGCTGTTTTTGGTTTAATGCTAGTTCTTTTAAATTATATAAATACTCTAATAATACAAGGTAGCACAAACTTCCCTAGATGGGTTTCCTCTATTTTGATGGCATTTATAATAACATCTGGTCTTTTGTTCTTTTGGAAAAAAATACGAGAATCAGATTTCCTTAAATATGAATTCATCAAAGTAATTACTCATAAATTTAGGACACCACTAACAGCCATCAAATGGTATAGTGAGGATTTGATTAAATCAATACCAGAAAATTTAAAAGGAGATGTGGAGGGGATCAAAAGATCAGCCAACAACCTTATAAGCCTTACAAACCTACTTGTGAGTGTGGCTGATTATGACAGAAAAGTAATTGAAAATCATTTAATAAAAATAAATCTGAGAGATATGATAGTAAAAATAATAGATGAGAGTAATGAAATAATGAAAATAAAAAAAATAAATGTATCCCCTATTCATAATTTTGAAGATTTTGTATTTGCTCATGAAAATAAACTTAAATTTGTATTTCAGACGATTATAGACAATGCAATAATATACAACAAAGAAGGTGGCAAAATAGAAATTGAGGCTATTCACCCAGATGAAAACAATATAATAATTAAAATAGAAAATACGGGTATAGGACTTGAAGAAAAAGATAGAAAATATATATTTACTAATTTTTATAGATCAGATGAAGGTAAAAAAGCTCATACTGAAGGTATGGGAATCGGACTTTATTTATCAAAAACTGTATTGGGAAAGATTGGTGGTAAAATCTGGGTAGAATCAGAAGGTCGTGACAAGGGAGCTTCTTTCTTTGTTAAATTACCAAAAATTAAAGACGAGGAATAAAACGCAAACCCCTCTCTAGCATAAGATAGAGAGGGGTTTTATAAAAATAAATTATTTTTATTGTTGAGCTTCTTCTGTTGTTTCAGGAGTAGCTTCTTCAGTTGTTTCTTCTGAAACTACTGGTGTATCTGTTGTCTCATTTGTGTTTTGTGTATTTTCGTCCATAATGTTTTTCAAATTAACTAGCAAAATACGACCCTATTCCCAGGTTAACACACATAGATAGATAATACAAGGAAAAATGTTTTCATTGTATAATTTTAAACAAATATTTAATGTTTATTAAAATATTTCAAATATAAAATTAAATTCCAATCTTCCAAATACCTTTTTCTCGAAATGCTCTAATGGTTTGCCTTCTAGCAGAATTGATTAAACTAGATAAAGAAACTTTTTTCTTTTTCGCATAATCTGCTAATTTTATAATTTCTAATCCCTTAAGATAGGCTATTCTTTTATTTAAGCTTTCAGAAAGAGCTAAATATAAAACTTGTTCCATTTCTTTAGTTGATTTTTTATCTTTAAAATAAATAAATGTTTTATAATAAATATGTTTTTCTTTATTGCGAATAATTATATTTGGATAACCAAATTCTTGAAGTTGTAAATTAACAAGGACTCTTCCGATACGACCATTTCCATCATTAAATGGATGAATATGTTCAAAATTTAAATGAAAATATGCTATCTTTTTTAAGATATTTGGTTCATAATCCGTTTTGTATTCATTAAGTAGCACTTCTATCATTCTGACTATATGCTCAGGAGCTGGTGCTATATGTTTCCCTACTCGTACAAATTCTCCAGATTGTCTAAAACGTCCAGCAATATAATCATTTATACCACCAATTAATAAACTATGTATAAAAAGTATTGTTTCTTGTTTTAATATAATATTTTCTTTTTTGGCTTTTATGTACTCATAAACACGAGCTAAATTTTTAGCTTCAAAAACTTCTCGAAGGGAATAATTTTTTGAAACTTCTAAATCTAAAAGAATTTTTTCTGTATCAGGAAGAGTGAGTGTTGAGTTTTCTATTGCATTTGAATTATAAACAGATTCGGCAAGTTCTACCTCATCAATTATTTTTAAAAGAGACTCTTTCCCTTGTTTTAATGAATCAAAAGTTTTTTTCAGGTCTAAGATATTTTGAAATTTTTTACTTATTTTAATCATAAATATATACTTATATTGTAGCAAATTCACGTTTTTTTGTCAATAAAAACGTGAATTTGTAGTTAAAATAACAAAAATTAACGGTTTTTAGCTCTATATCACCTATCTGACCAGAGGTATATGAAGGGTATTATAATCAAATGATGTTTATTAAGGGGTTGCAGAAAGAGGATTAATTAAATCTTTTTCAACTTAAATATCATAAACTCAGGAATTTTATTCAATCTTTTAAAATCATTAGGTGAAATTGATTCCATTCTTGGAAGAGGTTTTGGTTCGACAAAATCTTCAATTAAAAAACCAGCTTCTTTTATTTCGCCAACTATTTCTCCAATCGATTTATGATACGTGGTGACAAATGATTTTTCCCCTAATTTAGTATCTAATTTATTCCTATCTAAATAATTACCGACAATAGTAGTTTCTTCTGTTATTTTGTTTTTTATAATTGCCAACTGACGGATTTTTTCAGTCTCATTTTGACTAGCTGTCATAGATGATCTCAATGGGTGACCACATGAAAACAGAAAATATGAATTTGGTTTTAATATTCTATAAACCTCCTTAAAAGTATTAGTCCAATTTTCAATATAATGTATAGCTAAACTTGAATAAGCAAAATCAAAACTTGAATCTGGAAAATTAATTTTTTCCATATCCATTACCCTGAAATCACATTTGGGGTGATTTGATTTTGCAATATCAATCAATTTTTCTGAAATATCAACACCAACAGATTGGCTAGTTTCTAAACTTCTTAAATATTCACTATCTTCACCACTTCCGCAACCTAAACTTATTACCTTTTTATTTTTAATATCTGGTAATAAAGAATACATGGCTGGTTTTTCATAATATGAGTGATATATAGACTCAGTTGTAATTTGGACATGTTTTGTATATCCTTCTGCATTATCATTATACCAATCAATAGTACGTTTATCTGTTGACATAAGTTTAATATATCATTTTTTATTATTAATAACCATAAAAGTTCGATTCCTGTCTAGGTTGACCACTTTTCGACACAAAAGACCTTTGTGCTATAAGGGGATTCATTTTTGGGTAGGACCGGCAGTAGCCTTATCGACCTCGACTAAAACTTTTTCGTCAAAAAGTTTTGTCTGGTCATCAGCTCGTCTATTTTCTTTGGTAAGAAAATATGACTCCGCTGTTCGATTCCTACACGCAAGCAAAGCAGTTTGCTTGCTCGAGCGGACAATAATAAAAACCCACAGTAAACTGGGGTTTTTATTATTGTCCGCTCGGTAGGAATCGAACCTACGACCATCTCCTTAAAAGTAGATTTGTAGTGTTCAATTCCCATTTGATGTATATTTCCCAAGCGTTTTTTATATATTAGTGCTTTGTAACTTCTATTTTACCTAGACCTGTTTAATATCGTTCTGTGTATTACTTTCGGTATAATTAATTAATAATTTATCCGACTTGTGAGGGTAAGTATAGCACATTTTTTGGAAGTCAATCAAACATTAATTTTCATTATTTCATTCATCATATCTTCTGCTTTCAATGATCTAGTGTATTTTGATGTCATTCTTATATCTGAGTGTCCCATCAATTTTTGCAAAGCAAATATTGATATCCCTTTTTCACTTAACTCACAAGCAAATGAATGTCTGAATTTGTGTAAATGAAAATCTACACCAGATATCTCAACCATTCTATTGGTCCAATGTTTTAATCCTTCAAGAGTTAAACCTCTATCATTAACACTTGAAGCAATTAAAAATTCTGTCCTATAACCTAATCTATTTCTTTCCTTTAAATATTCATTTATATGATATTTAAGAGTAGGGTGCATGGGTATCATCCTAGTAATACCAGACTTTGATGTTTCTCCTCTTATAGTTATTAGATTATTAGTAAAGTCTATATCTCTAATTTGTATAGATATAAATTCTCCTCTTCTAACTCCAGTATGTATTAGTAAGCTCAACATCATAGTATCTCTTTTGAATAAGAAAGGATTTCTTGTGTTATTAACAACGGCAGAGAATAATTTGTTTATGTCACTTTCATCTATTCTTCTGTAATCGTTATATGATACTTTTGGTGGCCTTATCCCCTTAAGAGGGTTTATTGTTATATGTTCTTTATTTTCTAACCAGGTAAAGAATACATTAAGTTTGGTCCATTGAGTTTTAATTGTAGAATTTTTAACTCCTACTTTAATAGTATTTCTACCAACAATTCTATTTCTTGTTTGGATCCTCTTAAAGAACTCATTAAGCATAGGAGTTGTAAGAAATTCTGTTTCTGTAATTTCAGGCATTATTTTTATGAAGAGGTTAAACACGGCCTGATATCCTCTTATTGTTTCATTTCTGAGCCTCGTTGAATATTTGCATTCGTTTACAAACGAGGTAAATAAGTCTAGTAATTCGTTCTGCATTTTTTGTTGTTTTCATTTTTATATTTTTAATGATTAATTAGTATCTATATTGACCTAAAATGATGTTAGATACCACCTTACTCATCAATGGTCCACATCTAGATTTTAGACCATTGATATATAAGGGTTTTTTGTTGGCCTGTTTTTACATAGAGGCTATATATGGCCATCCTCTAGATCTTCTGCCGTATAAGATTTATCTATATTTTTAAACTTATTTCTTTTTACTAAATCATTAATTTCAATTTGTATTTTTTGAAATTTTTCATATGGTTTTCTGGTACAGATTTTTTCGTATGGGGACCATATAACCTCTTTTTTGTAATTTGGGTTTCTATCGTCATTACAAATAGGAGCTTCACAAATTAAATAATGTTTAGTTCCATTTTTATTTTTCATCCTTTTTCTTTTCAGGTGAAGCTTCTAAATAGAATGAAAAATCGTTTATGAACTCGATCGCACAGACAGCATTTCTAATGATTGCTTCATAAGCATCTATTTTAAGAATTGCATCATCTTGTAGCTCATATTCTTCTACTTTTTTAATTTTCTTTGTCATAATTTTTTATTTATGTTAAGTTGATAAAACCGACCAATATAAAAATAATTTATTTAAGATATCGTTAATAAATTATTTATATATACACAATACAAAACTGACTACGAGTAAAACGAGTAAAATGTGAGCAAAAAACACACCCTTGTATGGGTGTGTTTATAACTATTTTTGTATTATTCTATAACGACAAGATAACACCTTGGTCATCTATCTCAAAAATATTTTTATCGAATTCTTCTATTGATTTTTTATTTATCCCAAAGATGGCGTCTTTTATCTGTTTGTCTGTTAATTCAGTATCAAAAATATAATCTAAACACTCTCTCAATTCATTAAAAGATATACTATAATGTGGCTCATAATCTTCCAATGCTTTACCTTTAACTGTTTGTCCGTACATGAGCCTCGTAATATTTATAGCCAGATTAAATATTCCACCACCTCTAGTTTTATTTAAAATTATTTTTTTGTTACCTAAACAAATAGCAATTCTATCGTTTGTTAATTCTTGTAGTTCAGAAAATCCCAGCAGTTCTTTGGCTGCTTTAGTTCTTTCTTTTAGTTTATTAAGATAATCACTAATATTCTCACTTGTATATTCAACTTTTAAAATATCATTTGAATTAAAAATAGTATTTGCATTATTTAAAATTTCCTTATTTACTATATTTAAAACAGGTCTTTTTTCTTCTGGAAAATTACCAAAACTCTCTTCATCTAATTCATTAAGCTCATTAATCAAGGACTCAACTCTGTTACCAGAATGAGAGTATTCTAGTAATGGCTCCAGTTCTTTTAATGGAACCTTAATAATTCCACCAATCCCACTCTTTCTCAGTCTTTTATTAAGGAAAAATTCTAATATTTTATACCTTAATGACTTTTCTGGATATAATTCAGACATATTTATAATTCTATATTAAGTTTTATTGATATCGTTTCTTTATATCGACTAATATGATCAGAATTATTTTCATTATGATAAACAGAATTAGATAATCCTATTAAAGCAGAACAAGCATCATTTATATCTTTTTCAGGTACAACAAATCCACACTTTTGGAAATGATTATAAAATGGTATCATTTTGGTTCTTGCTCTTAATTGTGTAGAAAGAGATCTTAATTTATCACTAACCTCTTCCGCTTTCGAGTGTATTTCTTTATATATACCAAATCTATTTGCATAAAATATTATAGTATCATTTATCTCTGATATAATCTTTTTTTGTTCATAAATGGGTTTAATAAAAAATTTGAGTAATATCTGCCCAAATGCATAAATAACAACACCTCCGAAAACCGTAAGTCCAGCTGTTAGGAATATTTTTAATACTTCTGTCATACATATATTATACCAAAGACAAATGGACTTAGAAAACTTTTCGGAGTTCTCCGTAATATATATACCTAATCTATGTAATGCTACAAGTTAAAAAATTACACACAAGTTCCGCGTTATTTATTCCCAACACATATATAGAGGTTCTTTAATGAATTCACTCAAATAGTCATTTACGTCATATAAGTCACCAATTTGATCCACTAATTTCAAGTCCAGTGCCTTACCACCAGGGAAGGTCGCTCCAGTTGATAGTTTATTTACTTCTTCTATTGGAATACCTCTATTATCAGATATAGCTTGTTTAAAGTTCTCAAAGTTATAATTTAAGTCTTTCATTACATACTCTCGTTCTTCGTTTGTTAGTCTTCTTGCTACAGCACCTGTATCTTTAAACTTTCCACTTACTAATCTCTCGTATTCGTAGCCATCTTTTTCATTCTTAGTTACTTCATTAAGATAACTTGCTGTTACTCCTATACTTCCTACTTCAGAATTCAAAGATGAGAATATTCTACTAGAGCTAGAAATAGCTAAATATGAGGCACTTGCACCCAAGTCTCTTATATATGCTATTACAGGCTTCTCGCTATGCTTTATTGCATTGTCTATCTCATTTCCTGCAATCAATGAACCGCCTGAACTATCTACATCAATAACTATCACTTTTATATTTTCATTATCGTTAGCACTTCTTATCATATGTATAACTTCTTCGCTAGAGGTCTTATCTTCTGTGCTATCTGGTAGCTTATATGTAACTAGATTTCCATGTAGTTTAATACCTTGAATATTACATTCTGACTTCTTGCTATCTAACAAGTAAATACTTATTCCTATTACTAGTGTAAATATGATGCCAAGAGAGAAAATTATTGTGTTTCGTTTAGTTAGATGTTTTTTCATTTATTAAATTTTCTTTAGATAATAATCCAAAAACACAATCCCAAACATGATCTTCTATTATAAAATTAAAATCTTTTCTGACATTTTCATATAATAATCTTATTGATTTATAACCCTTTTTATAATCACCATAAAGTAGAGCATTTATAGTACTAAAAGGTACAAATTGACTGCCATTAAAACATTTTGCTGTTAAGCTGATAGAATATTGATTTACTAGATCAATAACTTTTTGTTGATTTTTATCTATTTTAAAATTATTAACAGAATCAGCTATATATTTACCAGCAATAGTGGCTATACCTGTGGCAACAATACCGAGTAATGGTCCCGCCGCACTAGCAATTGCATAAGGAACAGAAATTGAAGATACATCATCATTATTAATTTTTATAAAACCTAAACCCCTTTCAGTTATAAATAAAACAGCCTTTTCGTTATATTCAATACTTGTAAAAACAGGACAAGAAAGAATAATTTCCCCAGATTCAATATTTCCATCAAAAATCATTTTTTTAATTACAATATTTTTTTCATCTGTCTCCTTATTCAAATAAGATGAAACATCTTTACTAAAAAGACCTTTGTCCTTATTTAAAATCAATGAAATAATTTTCTTATCTATTGGCTTAACATTATTATCGTAATAACTATCATTTATTTCACACTTTCTAAGATTAAGAAGTTCCAACATTCTTTTATTTCTTCTCTCATTATTCTCTCTTTTAGATTTTGAGAATAAATATAAAAACTCACTATGAGAATCATTAACTCCGTCTTTTAAATATTCTTCTACATCTTTGGTATTTAATAAAAAAGAATTCCATTTAGAGGATTTGATTTGTTCTTCAGCTTTATATGTTTTATTTTTATCTGAAATATGATCAATATTTTCTATCTGTGAATTATCAACAATATCCTTATTTTTCATATAAGAATCTTTGCTGTTATCTTGTTCACACTTATTACCACAAGATGAACAAAATTTTGCACTATCAATTAATTTAAATCCGCAGTTTATACAATATTTCATATATTAAAAAATCTTTTAATACTAAATACAAAAAGCCCAACACAAGGTGATAGCCTTAGCTATCCATATCCGTTTCCAGATATGACCAATGACGGTAACCCCTTGATGTTGGGTTCTTTACACGTCATTGGTTTTTTCATCATGCCAAATATATAAATACTCGGTTTAGATTACTGATTCAATTTTACGAACACTTATATTATATCATCCAAACAGTCTAATCAACAAATAGACACTCACACCTATATATGCCTCTATTTGGAAATGAGGTTCTAAAATACCTATATTTTTCAATGGTTCAAAACTTGGATGCGGGTATATATCCTGTAAGGTGGTATGTTATATCATTTCACCTATTTTTCATCACGGAAACGAAAGGTAACGTATCACCCCAGGTCCCGTGTTTATCTAGGGGAGGTAAATCGAACAACCCCCCACCCCTCATATCTTAAATACACATTAACACTATGTAAGTGAGACACATTATCAATAAAAAAGTCTTAAGCACGATTAGTCCTCGTGCTTTTTATTAATTTAATAATATATATGGTTATGAGCATAAAAGAGATTCTAAGTGGACCAGAGATATCTGGATATTTAGGATCAGAAAAAACAAAATCTCTTGTTGAGCAAGAGATAGTAAAGCGATGGGGAGAATCAGAGCTTCGCAACTATGATCCAATGAGATCAGCTCTTACTTTCAAAAAGTGGATTCAATTAGGTTTCGTTCCAAAGAAAGGAGAAACAGCGATTCGTTCTTTTGTAACTATTGAAAGAAAGGATCCAAAGAATCCTGAAAAGGTTGTTAGAAAAATTAAAAGTATTTACTTGTTCTATTACAGACAAGTAACTGAATTAAAAGCTAATAAATAACATATGAATACATATAATAAAGGAGTGGTATCTCCATTCCAACCAAAGATTAATAGATTTGCGAGTAGTGATAGTCCAGTTAGTCAGGAAGTTAAAAGGTTTTGTGGTAATAGCTATACACTTGAAGTTAGTTTTCAAGAAGATATAGATACATTAAAACAATTCAGACATATACCCAACTTAATAGCGATACTATGTATTATCAAGAAAGATGGACAGGTTATATCACTTGGTAGATCTTGGGCAGTATTTAGTAGATTAAATAAATATTTAGAAAGAACCATATCAACAACGATTAATGGTTCTTTTTTAAGTGCTACCAATAACGCTACAAAGGTCCTGGAATCATTTAGAACAAATGATGATGAATCCATGCCGATTGAGCCAGAATTAGCAACTGATAAGCAGAAGAATTATTTGAACACCTTAATACAAGAAAAAGTACCAGCCAATGAAAGAGATGAGTGGCTTAAAGAGTTAGTAAATATTTCAAGGTCGGAGGCATCTGATAAGATAGCATGTTTATTAAATAACTATTAATTATCTATATGATTACAAAATTAAAGCATAAACATATATCTCCATATGATTATTATGAATCGGAGCAAGTATCAATAACTCCTAAACAGAGAAGAACACTTACCGAGCTTATATATGAGAAGATAGATGATTGTGATACTAGAGAGCAATATCTTAATCAGATTAATGATGATTTATCGTATTGCGAGGCACAAGATATGATTCTTGAATTATCAATATAGGAACAATAAAACAAAACTCGGCAAGGTCTATATGAGCTTTGCCGAGAGTTTGTTTATTTAATAGTTTCATTATTAGTTCCAAAAGGTAATTCTGCATTTAAGTCTTCCATATCATAAACATCTAATTCTAATGGTTTTAAATTTTCATCTAATTTTGCCTTACAATACATCTTGACCCATCCCTTGTGAATAAAATGCTTATATAAATTCTCTGGTGTTTCAGTAACCAACTTAAATCCAACCTGAGAACCATCTGGCAGGTAAGCTCTGCCCCTATTTGTTGTTTTGGTTAAAGAATTAATTTTACAAGTAATCCAGGTTTCTTTAGTTTCTGATACTGTCTCATTATCTATATCAAAAAACTTTTTTTCTTTATTATCAACGGATTCTACTATTTTCTCATCTTCTTTTTCATATCCAATTGAAAGTTTTTCAATATTTTCATTATCTATTATTGAAACAAGTTTATTTAAATCATTATCTATATTTTTCTCTTTTATTATTTGATAAACCTCTAAAGGAATGGCTAATTCTAAATTGTCAGCATTTATGATAACAACATTTGAATCATTGTAATTATTTTGCTGAGTATATGGCTGATTTTTAATATGTTTTTTAGCTTGTATGGTTTTTACTATTAAATCAATTACTTTATAGGCAACAGCACTACCCCCTCCAGCTACCGTCATTAAATTAGCTGTGGCTTGTATAGCATCTTGGTGTTCCATTACAGTGGTATAGAGATGGACCAAGAAACTACCTGGCACAAAAGATTCTATTCTAATCTTGTGATTTAAATTTTGACTGTAACTACTAGCTAATTTACCATAAGCACTAGAAAATCCCTGCAGTGCAGGTACAAGATCTTCTAATAAAATTGATCCATCCTTAACTCCTTCACCTTCAAGATGAATAGTAATAGGAATTTTTTGTTGCATGTTTATTTATTTTATCATTAATACCATTTTTAACCAATAGTTTTTTAATAAACTATATTAACGAGACTTTATTTTGGTGCTATTATTATATTAGCTCTTTAATAAAATGGTAGGAGTAAAATGTCTCTGGCAAAGATTTGGGTTTATCTACCTAGAAGGTCCTGGATAGGTACTTTGTTTCTATAAGGTGCTTATCTGGGGATCCATTCTAGGTCGATATCCCTTATTACAAGCTATTTTAACATTTAAAAATATTTATGTATTTTGAAATTTATAAAGATAGTCGCGGTTATTTTCGTTGGAGATTTATTTCTTCAAATGGAAGAATAATAGCTGACAGTGCAGAAGGTTATGCCTCTAAAGAAGGAGCTCTTAATGGTATTAATATCATTAAGTCTTATTCTTATAATGCACCTATTCGTGGTTAATTAATTATTCACGGATAGCACTCCTACCATTTTATTAGAGAGTTTTTATTTTATCTCCATATTCATAAACTCTTGTATAAGACATACCGTGGGAAGCTCCTTGAGGTAATATGCAAAAGCTAGTATTACTTTTCTTAATAAAATACATTTGTTTCGTTATTTCTTTTGGATTAACACCTATAATCTCGGTCCATTCTGGTAAATAAGTAAGAGAGTAAAATATAACTAGTTTAGGTCGGTGCTTCTCTATTAGTTTCTTTAATTTCTGAACCCTTTCTGGTTTATACATTTCAAGATATTCTTTTCTTGAATTTAAACCAGGAACATTATATTTCTTATATAACCAAGTAGATTGGTTAGCTTTATTTGAAGGTAATGGCATTAATTCTATTGTTGTGCTTTCTTTCTTTTCTTTATCACCAAGTACTAATCCTTGATGTTCTCTAATTTCTTCTTTTGTAGGGATTCTATTATTTTTAAGATACAGATATAGAGCAATAGGATATTTCCAAGTTGCTTGTATTGGAGAATCTTTTTTAAACCATTTCATATGTCCTTCTAACCTAGACATATCTTTTCTCATATCAATAGTTACATTCCCAAATGCTGAAAGAAAACGAAGTTCTAATTCTTTTACATCAATACCTGGGTTTAATCCTTCTTCCATACCAACAAACCAGACAGTAGAATCTAGACTACCGTATCCAAAAAAGTTTTTTATTCTATCGTTTAGTAGGTTAGCATTAATCATTTTTTATTAGTTTTTGAAGATCTTCATAGAAAGATTTTCCCCACAATTCCTTATCTGTATTCCTTAAATTTTCACCCAAAGAATCTGCATATTTTTTAACTTTTGGTAAAAACTTACTAAAATATTTATCTACGCTATAAATATTTTCTATTTTTAATTGTCCTCGTACTCGATAGTCATATACAGTGAAATCTTCTGGATATAATACAGTTAAAATAGCTGTAGCCATTGGAAATCCAAACTTCCATTTCTTTATCATTATCTCTAGTTTTTCTTCTTTTGAATGGGCATTATATATATCATCTGAAATACTTATTATAGATTTACTTAGTGTCGTATTTTTAGATAATTTTTTTCTTATGTTGGTTTTAGCTCTATTTGCCTTCCAAATTACTATACAGAAAAAATCCTCTATGGTAATTTTACCTGTCTTTCTAAAATTTGGTCCAACATCTTGGAATATATATTGTTCCAAGTTGTAATATTTTATATAACTCATATTTTATGATTATATCACCAATTCTTAATTCCAAGTGAAATCTCTTCCAAAATGTCCCCAGTTAGAAGTTTTAGAGAATTTTACTTCTTGTAAATTTAAGTATTCATATATTCCTTTGGGTGTTAAATCATAACCCTTAATTTCTATTTCAAGTCCATCAATACTAGCTACTGCCATTACTGGTTCTGCTTTACCAATAGCATATGCTAGTTTAGTATGGACCTCTTTTGCTTTATGTTTTTTAAGAAGATCAACTGCTATTTTACGAGCCATATAAGCACCTGAACGATCAACTTTTGTATAATCTTTACCAGAGAATGACCCACCACCAATAGGTATTTCTGGTCCATAGTTATCAACAATAAGCTTTCTACCAGAAAGTCCTGTGTCTGCATCAAAACCACCTAAAGACCAATCTCCAGCTGGGTTTATAAATACCTCATATTGAAATATTTTATTTGATTTTGTTCCATGTTTTTTAAACCATTCCATAACAAGTTTTTCCAATTCTTTTTTGGGGGCATTTTGAAAACTGGCAATAATCGTATTAATACATCCATTTTCTGTAGTAATTTGAGTTTTTCCATCATAAGGATATTTATCATAGATATAATTACATAAACTTCTAGCAAGTTCATACTCTAATGGCATAAGGGAAGAGGTTTCACTTGTAGCATAACCTTTCATTATCCCTTGGTCACCAGCTCCACCCGAAACTACACCTCGAGCTATTTCTGGACTCTGTTTAACTATATTACAAATAACCTTGAAATTATTACCCACTAAACTTTTTACTACTTTTTCTATATCTGGGGTAGCTCCTGATGTTACTTCTCCATTTATTGTAATAAGGTTATGGCCTCCCATGACTTCAATGGCACAACGACTATTTTTATCTTCTTCTAGATATGCATCTAAAATATTATCTGCAATGAAATCGCAAATTTTATCTGGATGCATTGGACTTACACACTCTGCTGTTTTCTTCATATTATTTTTGAATTAAAAAATTCCTCTAATAAGAGGAAAGATAGATGACTAGTCTTATCTTTCCATATAGTGTTTCCACTATTTGGTTGGATTTAGCACCTTGTTTCTGCAGGTTGCTGATGGGTCATTGAGCCAATACTCTCGCCATACTCTTGATAACTAACTATTTGATTGTAAATTTATTATATCATTATGGTGTGATAGATGACAAATCATTTAAAAACTAGTCATTATTTCTTGCTCCGAAATCAAAATAAAAAGAACCGTCATCTAGCTTTTTTATGTCTATAGTCGTTCTTCCATATTCATCTAACATATCTTTTGTAATTAGTTTTGTTTTAATTGAATTAAAAATTTGTACATCTATATTAGTTGCTTCTTCTTTTCTTAATAGATATTTATGTTTTTTGATCTCACTTATTTCTTCTTCTGTAAATTCTAAATTTTTGTTTATTTTTTCACCAATTCTTTTTCTTAAATAAGATCCTAATAATGATTTGTTATTATAAGATGATATTTGTTTTGGATATAAAATATCTGTACCCATATTACCTTCCATTAACATTAACATTGTTGTGCCATCATCCCAAAGCACTTCAATTGGGACATTTTCTTCTTTTTGTTTAGGAAGGATAATATCAGGATTATTTTTTATAAATTCAGCACTAATAGCAATATATGCATCTCCTAATAATGGTAATCCATTTGAATATCCCCAATTTAATCCACTTGAAACAGAAACACCTCCTGCTATTGTGGTTGCTCCAATTATATTAGGTTTTGTCGGTGTTGATTTAGAAGACAATAGAGATAAAATTCTACCCCTTTCCTCAACTAATAAATGTCTTTCTCTTTGTGTTGCTCCTAATGTAGCTGTATAATTATCAATAGGAACCAAAAAACTATTGATGTCCTTAATATATTGATTAATTTTTTCTTCCGATTCTATTTCTGTAGGGAATAAATCCAGTGTTTCTCTGTATAAATTTTCAACCAATGCAGTAGCGGAAGAAAAATTAGCACTACCAATAGCATATTCTTTTATACTGTTTCCTTTGTGCCATATGTATATTTTTGAGTGTATTTTACTGCTTGTATAAAAAAATTTTATATTGGTATTTTGTTTCTGAATTCTCAATAATATAGAATGCATGTCAGGGCTAACACTAGAACCATACATACCAATAATGACTTTTGTATTTTTAAATCCCAATTTTGAAAGTCCTTCTGGTGTAGAAAAACCAATATATCCAGTTATAATTGTAAGCTCAGTATCTTCTTCAAAAGATGCCTTTTTTCTGAAAACTGTATCGTATAATAAGGTTTTATTTTCTACAGAATTATATAGCAACATGTACTATTATAATAGCATTTTCTTTATTTTTTTAGCAACCGCATAAGCTAGAAGTGGTGGAACGGCATTACCAACCTGTTTGTATTGACTTGTTTTAGAACCTAAAAACTCAAAGACATCAGGAAAACTTTGTATTCTCGCAGATTCTCTAACAGTAGGGATACGATTTTTGCAGTAGTGAAAATAATTTCTATGTCCACAATCAATAGTATTTGATGGTTTTTTACTATTCATTCTTTTAAAAGCAGTATTATAATTTCTAATCTTGTAATAATCTTGTGAAATTGATTTTATATTACCACCATCTGGTATTTTACTTATAATATCAACTGTTTGATCCGAATGATTTGTTATTTCATGATTAAAAATTAAAGATGAATTTTCTCTAATAAATTTTTGATAGTCACTTTTTGGTGGTTTTTTATATTTTTGAGTTTCTGATTTTTCTTCAACATCAAGAAGGTCTGATAAAGCTTCTTCCGTTGTTACTATTTTCTTGTTTACATCAGGAAATTCAAAAAATTTATCTTTAAAATAACTCTTTTTTAGGCCAACAAAAAAAACTCTATCTCTATTTTGGGGAACTCCGTAATCAGAAGCCCTTAAGATCTTGAATGTTACATTATAGCCTATATCTGAAAATCTTTTGATAATATCTTGCTTGAAAGATCCACCTTTTAAAGTTAATAAACCTTTAACATTTTCCAAAACAAAAAATTTTGGTTCTATTATTTGAACAAATCTTACAAATTCTAAATAAAGACTATTTCTCTTATCTTTGTGGTCTCTGGTTCCTACCATACTAAAACCCTGACAAGGAGGACCACCAACAATGCCAATAACTTCTTTTTTTAAAGTTTTCAATTCTTGGTCTGTAAAATCGTATACATCTTTGGTTGTTCCAACTTTATCTTTTCTGTTGTGATTGAAGGTTTTTATTGAATCATCCCAATGATCAATAGCTAATGCTATATCAAATCCAGCATTTTCAAACCCCAAACTTAAACCTCCAACACCTGAAAATAAATCAATTATCTTATTTTTCATATTATTTTTCTTCCAAATATTTTTTTATAATTAAAGCAATTTCTTTTGCTAAAATAGGTGGCACCGCATTACCTACTTGTTTTAATTGAGAACCTGTTTTTCCAGTAAATTCAAAATTATCAGGAAAACTTTGTATTCTCGCAGATTCTCTAACAGTGGGGGTCCTATCAAATTTCGGATGGAAATAATTCATATGCCCTGTATCTATGGTTATAGAAACATCTTTACTATTTAATCTTCTGTAAGCGGATGAATGACGGTTGTTTCTTTTTGTTTTCCATAAATTTTCTGGAACATCTTGCCAGTTTCCACCCTCTTTCACGTATCTAATTCTTTTGATAACTTCATCATTCGGATATCTTATTTCGTGATTTAGAATTTTGTTATTACTATTTTTTCTCATCAATTTTTGATAATCAGAAAGAACAGGTAATTTATTATTAATTCCTTTCTCTAATGCATATAAATCACTGATGGCTTCTTCTACTGTAACCTTTTTTTTATTTTGAGGTAAAAGATTAAAATCAAAACTTTTTTTATAGCTTTTTTTTATTCCAATAAAAAAATTCCTTTTTCTTTTTTGCGGAACACCATAATTTGAAGCAAAAAGAACTTTTTGAGATACTTCATACCCTAAATCAGTTAGTTGGCTCTCAATACCATTTTTAGCAAAACTATCATTTTTAGTTAAAATTCCGCTAACATTTTCTATTAGAATTACTTTTGGTCTTAGAATTTTAACAAATCTTAAAAATTCTAAAAATAATAGATTTCTTTTATCGTCCTTTATATCCTTTTGGTGCATATTAGCAGAACTAAAACCCTGACAAGGAGGACCACCAACTAAAACATCAACATCTTTATATGTTTTTTTGATTATTGAATCTGGAATTTTTCTAATATCTTCTGTAAATGTAATTGAATTTTTAAAGTTTTTTTGGAAAGTTATTATTGAATCTTTATCGAAATCAATTCCACCAATAATATCAAAACCAGCCATCTCAAAACCCAAACTTAACCCACCACAACCAGAAAATAGATCTACTACTTTTAATTTTCTCATAATTTTTATTTTGATACTCTTGATTATATCATGTACCATATTAAAAAACAGCACTATATATATTTATAAAACATAATCAATAAAATGTCAGCTATGAATTTATATTTCTAATAAATAAGCCTTTTATATATCATTTAATGGATGTTTTGTGATCTGTCCTCTTAAATGTTCTGCACTAGCAGATAAGTAAATTGTTGTTGTTTTTATATCAGAGTGTCCCATCATACGAGATAGAGAGTAGATATCACATCCACCCTCAAGCATAAGAGTTGCAAAGGTATGTCTTAATTTATGAACAGTAAATTTTATCTTTGATTTCTCTCTCATCTGTTCTACTAATTTTTTTAGTCCATTATCAGTAAATCCCATATTTTCTCTTGATGAAGCAAAGAATTCAGGACATGTTTTATTGAATCTTTTTCTTTCCTCCACATATCTTTTTAATGTTTGGGCCAAAGTATAACTCATAGGAACAATACGGTCCTTATTTCCTTTCCCTTGTTTTACAAATATAGTAAAGTTTTCTAGATCTACATCTGTAAATTTAAGATTCAATAACTCTTTCTTCCTTAATCCAGTAAAGATAAATGTTGAAAAAATAGCATGATTTCTGTATCTCAAGAACTTACTATCATATGGGTAGTTATATACAATCTCCAATAATCTAAGTGCCGTCTGTTTATTTAGTTTAAATGGTAATTTATTTTCAAGTTTTGGTTTTTCTATATCTTCTATTGGATTCTTAGTTAAATATCCTTGTTTAACACACCAACGGAAGAATACTAAAAGGGTCTTATGGTATACTATAAAGGTATTCGCTGACCATTTTCGCTCTGTTCTGCCTATATAAAATAACTCACGAACATTATTTTCGTTTACTTGGCTTATTTCAAATACTTTCATTATCTTACAGTAACTCAGAACAGTATTTTTATATCTCTTAATCGTTGCAGATGAGTATCCTTTAATGAAAGATGAATAGTCACAGAACTTGTGAACTAGAATTGCTATATCCATTTTTTTGAACCAAAAATAAAACACTGACGACCTGTTTTTAAAGGGAAGTGGTCGTCAAAAATAGAGCTTTTTTAAAAATAAGCCTTAAAATATAATCATTGTCCGCTCGGTAGGAATCGAACCTACGACCATCTCCTTAAAAGGGAGCTGCTCTACCGACTGAGCTACGAGCGGATATAAAATTATCAACAAACTAAACTCTAACCGTTATTTAAGCTTTATATCTACCAAAACAGCTATAAGCGGATAAAACTATAACCCTTAAAAAATACCATATTTAATAGATAAAATCAATGGGTTTACCCCACACCCATATTTTTATTAATTTGAAAAATAAACAACATTATTTTGATTATATAATGCGGTTTACCCCCACACCCACTTTTAGGTAACTTTTTAGTTCTGCCAATAAAGAAACATTAATAATATCTAATATACTCAATAAATATATAAAATATAATTATCTTTGTCTTGTAAAAAAGCAGAACAACCTAAAAGTAGGTGTGGGGGTTTATCCACACCCCCAATTTACTTATTTAAAATAAGGAGTTATAATATAAACAAGTTTGAAATTATAAATATCCCAAATCTCACCCAGTATATAGGGTTATTATTTAGGGGAAGTTTTTTTATAAAATAGTTCATTATATTGTGTTTATCATTATTAAAAACACAATTGTTCTTTATTAAAAGTCTAAAAGGCTTAGGAGCCATTTCTCAAATTTTTGAGGGCTGACTCCTAAGCCTTTTCTTTTTGTCTAAATATTTTAAAAGCACCCGAAGGCGCTTTTAAATTTGTATTATTTCTTTTTTGCTTTTGGCTTTGATCCTTTTATCATACCCTTCCAATGCTTCTTTATTTCACCAATTACTTCTTCTAATTCTTTTGGATCAATATTTTTCATCTTTTTGTATTTTGATGATATCTCATCTACAACCTTATGATAAATCGGCTCGGTGACATCTTTAGCTTTTTCAAGCTTTTCAATTATTTCACCTTTCATTTTTACAGACCAACCTTTTATTATCTTTCTATTCTTTTTACCCTCTGGTCCAAAAAGTAGATACGCAGCAGCAGAAAGTGCTGCAACAGATGCTCCTACTCCTATAGCCTTACCTACACTCATACTCTTTTTATTTGTTTTACTATTTACCATTTTATTTTTTAAATTAATTTTTAATTACGACTTTTTTTCTTTTTCTTTTGATCTCCAAATATAAAAGAAAATAATTTGCTTTCTTTTATACTCTCCCCCACTTCTTCAAGTGAAGCAGATGCATTATCGACCCCTTTTTTTAACTTGTCTGATATATGAGAAAAATTTCTCATTATCTTAATAAGATAAAATCCAAAAATAAGAAAAACAACTGTAAATAAAATTACAGCGACAGAGCTAATAAAGAAAAATATTTCTGATTTTAATATTGGTTCCATATAATCTTATTATATCATTTATTTATTAAGTGAGGAAAGAATAAATTTCTCAAGAGAAATAGTCATATCAGACTCCCCCCTATGAGCTTCATGATAAATAGAAACCAGAGAAGATGACATCTTTTTTAAAATATCTTTTGTAAAAAATTTAGTTCCATAAAGCAACATAGCCTTTATCTTCCAAAAAAGTATCCCTGAAATAGCTTCTGGCTCTATCCCCCCATCAATCAAACTTCTGTATATTATCCATGTTTTAAGTTTATTATTAAATCCAAAATATTCTGCTATTAAAAAAGTATTGTCCTTTTTTAATTTTATCACCTTGTTTTCAAAAAACTCTATTTTAGAAAACTTTTTAAATTTCTTTTCATTTACTGCTGTAATTTTATCTTCTTTAAATACAAAAAGTTTCTCAGAATCATTTATAATTTTAAGATCTTCATCGTCAAAGAGAATTTTGCCTTCACTAATAATATTATCAATTATAAAAAAATTATCATTCTCAAAAAAAGATACACTAAGTGCTTCATTTAAAATAACCTCTTTATTTAAAACATCCAAAAATATAGGAGTGAGGCCTTTTTTAATATTTTTGTTAAGAAAAATATTTCTTTCTTTTATTTCACCTCCAACCAAGACATATATCATATCCAATCTTTAACTTTATTTTTATAAGAAGAAAAACTCTCCCCATATCTCTCTTCTAAAATTTTATCTTGTTTTTTAAGAAAAGTGCGCTTGGCTATTAAATGTATTATAAAAATAAAAATAATAGAAAAAACTGAATTTAAAATAAATCCTAATCCTAAAGACATTACAAAAAGTCCAAAATGTGTGGGGTTACGATTGTATTTATATGGACCCTTGTAAAAGAAATCTGTTTTCCTTTCTTCTTCGGTTTTAGATTTAGATACACTTGTTGATCTTTGAGCCCAATACACCAAACTAGATCCAATAAATATCATAAATATTCCCATATAAGAAAGATCGATACTATCTATAATTTTTGTATGAAAAATATGATCACAGAGAATACCTAAAATTATAGCAATTAAAAACAAAGAATATTCATATGACAAAATCACATGAACTATACCTTTTGGTGAATTATTTTCTTTATTGATATTTTCTTCCATAATTATAATTTTATCACTCTCAATAATTTTATGCTACTATTTGAGCTCACCCCAATTAGCTCCATAAGAAGCAGATACTACAAGGGGTACAGATTCTAAATCTTTTAAAAATTCTTTTGGGATCACATTTTCCATTTCATTTTTTATTATATCTATAAATTCCAAGACTTTTTCTTCTTTTACTTCAAAAATAAGCTCATCATGAATTTGAAGCAACACTCTAACATAAGAAGATAGACCTTTTCCTTTTATAGCTTCATCAGCTTTTTTCATACCAATTTTTATAATATCAGCTGTAGCAGTCCCTTGTATAGGAGCATTGATGGCCATTCTTTCATTCATTGCTCTTATAAAAGGAAGTTGGGATTTAATACCTCTAAAATACCTTTTTCTTCCAAATAAAGTTTTTGTATAACCATTTTTCTTTGCAAATTCTTTAATACTTTCTAAATAAGAAGCAATGGTAGGAAATTCTTTAAAATAATTATCATAAAAAGTTTGAGCCTCACTCCTTTCCCCACCTAAATTCTCACGTAAAGCATTCACCCCCATCCCATATAAAATACCAAAATTAATAACCTTAGCACGTCTTCTCATTTCAGGAGTAAGACCGTTCTCATCCACATTGAAAACCTTCATTGCGACAGCACTATGAATATCTTTACCTTCTTTAAAAGATTTAATAAAGTAAGAATCCTGAGACATCAAAGCAGCGACACGAAGTTCCACCTGAGAATAATCAAAAGAAACTAATTTATATCCCTTCTCTGCAATAAAAGCATTTCTAATATTTTTACCTTTTTCTGTTTTAATAGGAATATTTTGTAAATTTGGCTCTGTCGAAGAAAATCTTCCTGTGGTCGTTCCAGTCTGAATAAAATTTGCATGAAGACGACCATCCTTACCTATTAGTTTAGGAATATTGTCTATATAAGTTGAAAGTAATTTCTGAAATTCTCGATATTTCAATATTTCACCAATAATAGGATGTATGTCTTTCAATTTTTCAAGTTCACTTTCTCTTGTAGATCTGGCACCACCCTTACTTTTCTTAAGCCCTTTCGCACTAAGACCAATTTTATCAAAAAGAACTTCTCCTAATTGTTTTGGGGAATTAATATTGAATTCCATACCGGACATTTGCCAAATTTCTTTTTCTAAAATATTTAAATCTTTATGGTATTCTTCTCCTAATTTTTTAATATAATTTTTATCTATCAAAATACCATTTTCTTCCATTTTTTTTATTATATTTATAACTGGTATTTCTATTTCATTATAAACATAACTTAAATCTTCTTTTTTTATATCTTCTTCCAATTTTTCTATTGCTTCTTCCAAAGAAGTACTTCCTTTATAAGAAATAACTTCATCTTCTTTAGCGTTTGTTCTTTCAGAATCAAGCAACCAATAAGCAATCCGGGCTTTTTCTAAAAGGAAACTGTCTTCTGTTTTTATATTTGTATTTATTTTATTTTTTATTTCTATATCACCTCCATTTAGAATGGACAAAAATCTATTAGGTAAACTTCTAAATTCCATCTTTCTAAAAAAATCAAGAACTTTTTCTTTAGAAACAGAATCTTTCCAAAAATTTTCTGGTAAAGAAAATTCTATAGGAGCATCTCGCCTTATTGTCGCCAAAGTTTTCGAAAAAACAGCTTCATCTTCACCTTCTTTTAATATATTTAAAATCCTTTCACTTACACCCAAACCAACAGGGTTTGATTTTATTTCTTTGTATAAATTTTCAATAGTGTGGTATTTGGAAATCAAAGTCATTGCTGTTTTTTCTCCTATACCCTTAACCCCAATGATATTGTCAGATGGATCACCTCGAAGCCCTTTATAATCTGGTAAATATTTTGGAGCAAAACCAAATCTTTCCATCACAGATTTTTCATTATAAATAATCGTATCATTTATACCTTTCTTCAAAGTATAAACTCTCACTTTATCATTATTTACAAGCTGAAGAGTATCCATATCTCCTGATGCAATTATCGTATCTACCCCGGATGTGGACTTTAGTCTTTCTCCAATTGTACCCAGGATGTCGTCTGCCTCAAATCCTTCTTTTTCATAAATAGGGATAGAAAAAGCAGAAAATAATTCACGCGAACTAATAAGCTGAGAAACTAAATTTTCATCAGCTTTTGCTCTGCCTGCTTTATAATCTGCGTAAGCAATATGACGAAAAGTTTTTTTAGGAAGATCATAACAAGCTATAATATAATCCGGCTTAAGTTCAGTTATAATCTTAAAAAGCATTGTAGAAAGACCATAGATAGCCCCAGTAGGCTCACCATTACTATTTACAAATGAAGGCAGTGCATGATAAGCCCGGTGAATTATGGCATGAGCATCAAGCAAAACTACACATTTATTTTTATTGTGAGTTTCTTTTTTCACCCTATAATTATATCACAACAAAAGTTTATTTATACTTTCAAATCAAAACTGTCCAGGCCTTGCCTGGACAGTTTTGATTAGTGCTTAAAGAAAGCAATAATTTTTTCAAAAGGAATAGCCACTAAAAGTGTCCCTGTAAAAACAAGAACTAGACCAATTATTGATTGGAAATTTAATTTCTCGGAAAGAATTATTACAGCTAAAATTGCAGTAATCACAATTGAAAGCTTGTCTATAACTGTCACAGGAACTGTGGGACCAACAGATAAAGCATAATAGAAAAAGAGCCAAGAAAGTGCCCCACCAAGACCTGAAAGAATTACAAAAATCCATTGCCTTGTACTCAAAGAAGACAACGAAGAAGCTGAAACTTTGCCCATAGAAAAAGCGACCACTAAAACCACAATAGCCATCACAATACCCCTTATAACTGTGAGTAAATTTGAGTCCACCCCCTTAAGTCCAAGCTTTGCAAAAATTGTCCCCAAACTCGCAAACACAGCTCCAGCCAATGCATATAATATATACATAAATATTTTTATTAAAATTCTATTAATCTAGTTTTGTCATCTTTGTGCTTAAGAAAAATTTTCAAAAATTTATTATTTAAAATATTTGATACATTTTCTGGCCATTCTATTATAATAAGATTGTCTTCTTCTAAAACCCAATCTTTAAATCCAAGCTTAATGAGTTCTTCTCCTTTTTCTAATCGATATGCATCTATGTGAATCAAATTCTTAAAATATTTGTGTTTAGTTTTATATTTTTTCATAATTACAAAAGTAGGAGATAAAACTTTTTCTCTAACACCAAGCTTTTTTGCTAAAGTTTTTGAAATAGTAGTTTTCCCTGCACCTAAATCACCATAAAAAAGAAGTACTGTGGCTTTATTAGGGCTTCTAAGTTTTTCTATTTTTTCTAATATATTTTCTGTAATTATATTTATGTCTTTTAATTCAAACTCTATTTTCATAATCTTTATATTAGCATAAATCCCCCCGCCGAGACTAATCTCTAAACGGGGGGATTTATTTTATTTTTTAATTTTAGTGACTATTATGATTTGAAGGTGTATAAACTACAGTTCTGTCTCTAAAGAATAATCTTGCGACTAAAACCATAAGAAGAATTATAAGAACGATAAGTAACCATCCTATAAAACCAATATTTACAAACCCTCCTGAAAGAAATGCGGCAGCTCCTAAATTATTTGATACACCCCCCACTATCATAACCTTTGGATTATTAAGCACATAAGCCATAGCATTCTCTTGTGCTCCATTTGAAGAAGTATAAACAAATATAGCAGTAGTAACTATTTGTGCGAGTCCGTCTGGAATAGAGTCTACTCTTCCTTGTAAATATAGTATGCCCTCTTCCCCTTTTTTCAAATCCATAATTGGAACTGAAAGTGTATTTGTTTCATTTGAAAAAGTTCCAGCTGAAGAATTTAAAAGTGTAATGCCACTTGGTAATACAACTTGAAGCATTGGATTTCTTAGTGTGCTATTACCAATATTCTTATAGTAAACTGTGTAGTCCACCAAATCACCTATACCTAAGTATTGATAACGATTACTTATTTCAAGTATAACAGGTGAAGCAGTACCCACGACAGTAGTACCTTCAACAACAGTCCTTATTATAGTATTTGTTGTTTGAGAAGTAACTCCAATTGTTCTAAATACTTGAATAGAACCTCTTGAAATTCCATTATTATTTTCAGAAACTGCTCTAAAGTAATAAATAGTGTTTGCCTTTAATCCATAAACATAATCAGAAAATGAACTATTGCCATTTACTGTCTTAGTACCAGTTCTAGATCCCAAATTTACAGATGTACCATATTCGAAATAAACGTTTGCTGTAGTACTATTTGAATTTGTCACAAGACCATTTAATAAAGCAGAATTTTGTGTAATATTTGTAGCTACAGTTGTGACAACACTAGAATTTACTTCATAAATTGGATTTGGATCAATTGTTTCATTTACATAAACCTTAAGCGAATCAGAATCTGTTCCATTATATCCATAAGCTTTTATAGTATACGTACCTGTATATGGTGGATAAAACCTATAATCATCTGTTGGATTCAAATAACTTCCAATACCAGAAATATTTACATAATCACAATCTTCTGTATCCCAATCTATAACAACAGGATCACCTTTTTTGACTGAAGTATTGCTTGCAGAAAAATCTACAACACGACATTCATTATCATTGTCATTATCATTATCATTGTCTTCATCTACATAAATCTTAAGAGTATCGGAATCTGATCCGTTTTTACCATAAGCTTTAAGAGTAAATGTTTTTGTGGAAGTCATTTTTACTCTTTCACTATCATTTTCATTCATATAACTTCCAACTCCAGCGATATTTACATAATCACAATTTTCTGTTTCCCATTCCAATTCTACATAGTCTCCATCATCTACAGTTGTATCATCAGAAGAAAAGTCTGTAATACGACATTCGTTATCGTCATTACTACCTTCATCTACATAAATCTTTACAGTATCTTCATCATTACCATTATTACCATACGCTGTTAAAGTATAAACTGTATCATAGGAAGGTTTTACACTTTTACTACTATTAGCACTTAATTGTCCATAACTAGATAGTACAACATAATTACAATTTGAAGTAGTCCAAGTTAATGTCGAAGTATCTCCTTTTTCTATAGATGTATCACTAGCTGAAAAATTATTTATTTGACAATATTTTGGATTTGAAAAAACACAATCTCCTATTTGCCCATAGTTTGTTGCACTTGGATTTGTACAAATATTGTCTGGTTGTGAAGCAACATTTACATAAACTGTTTTTGTAATATTTCCTGTAGTTGGGCTATATGCTGTCAAAGTGTAACTTGTAGAATAATTTGGTCTGACATTTATTGAACTAGAAGAAGAAACTGACCCAGTTCCTGAAAGGCTAACCGATGTACAATTTTCTGTTCCCCATTCTAATTTTGAATAATCTCCTTTATTTATTGAAGATGAACTCTTTCCGTCTATTGTGAAGTAAGAGATCTTGCAATATTTTGGTGTTGGAATTATACAATCACCAATTTCTCCATAATTTGTAGCATCTGGATCTGTACAGATATCGGGTTCTGGGGTTGTGTTTTGACTAACTTTATATACAGCAAGAAGTTCTCCAAAATAATTCCAACCAGGTTGTACTGTGCCTAGATAAATCTTTCCTCCATCATTATAGAAAACATCTGTATCAGTATCACTCTTAACAGCATTTGCATCTTTCATCCAGTGTGTAGAACTATAAGAAATGGTTTGTGAACTACTTAATTTTAAAGTTACAGTACCAATTGTTTGCGATCCTTGATCTGAATACATTTTACCTGTAAAAGTAAATGTATTTGATGGACCAGAAGAAGATTTGATTATAGAACCATAAACATTTGTTAGTGGTTGGTTTGTATTATTGTGATAATACATTGCAATGTTTACAATATCACCTGGATTTGCATTTATACTTGTCGCGGTCCAACAACCATAACTATCTTTTGGAATATTGTTTGGATACACTCCTATTGCTATTGCTGGATTACAATCACCAGATTGACCATTGAAAGGACCAGAAGCAAAAAGACTCTGCCCTGCAAAAAGAACAACAAAAGCAAACATTCCGACTATTATTTTTTTCATATAATTTTTCATAATATTAATAATTTATAATTAACGACTTTGTTTAATAATTTTAATTTACAATTTTAAACCCTCAACATAAAGTTAATGGCTTAAAAAAGTAGTGAGTAATATCTATATTCCAAAATATTTTCACTGCTTTATTTTTAAAAGAACATTAGTATCCACGTCCACCACCAGCTCCACCAGAACCACCGCCGGACATCACACCACGACCACCAGACATAGTACCATGATTTTGAGTATAACCTCCACGACCTCCAGACATCGTACCACGATTAAATGGTTGTCTATATGTGCGTTGTTGATACCTATTATTTTGATATGTTCTTTGCTGAGGATAGCATTGTTGTTGGGGATAGTAACCTCTGTTACTTCCAGCAACTATCCTAATCCTCATGCCAAAATTTGATCCTCCATAACTCTGCATCATAGGCATCGATACAGGAACCATTTGTTGAATCTGAGGTTGCTGTTGAATAACAACAATTTTCTCTACTGGTACCAATACTTCTTTTTCAACTTCAACAATTTTTTCTACCGGTACTTCTTTTTCAACTTCAACCACAGAAACTACTTGTTTCTCAATAATTCTAACCTTGTCCACAGGCCTAAGGTATTCAATTCTATTTCCACATTTTGCGGAAAAGATCTCACCGGTTTGATTGTTTTTATATACCAATTCCCCTTTAGGAATTATTATATAATTTTTATCATTCTGGTTATGTTCTCCGCCAACAAAACGTAGGAAGTGATCAGAGTTAAGTTTATAAGCAGTAAAACCTGCAACGGTTTTACCTTCATAAATTAACTTAGACTCAGGGCGCTTTTCCCAAAACGCCCCTTTAGTTACATGTTCATAACCATCGGTTCTAACAGAACCGAATATAACTTCCTGTTCAACAGGTTGTCCAAACACTGCTCGGAATCCTATTAAAAGGACTGCGACGAGCAACAATACATACTTTTTCATTTTTTTTATAGTTTTAAATTGTTCTACCTGCATCCAAGTTGGTAAACTTAGAAAAAAGTAGAACAATTTAAATTCTATGACATTCTTCTATATGATATCATATATATAGACAATTGTCAAGTATCTATTTACCCATTTCGTGCGATATAATAAGACTAATATGGTGATTTATTTTGATGAAGAAAAACAAAAAAGAGAGATAGATGAGCTCAGAAAACAAGAAGAGGAGGATCTTGTGCAAATTTTAGCTGAAGCTAAGTATGGTGTGACACCAGTAAACCTTTCTGGTATGCCGATAGAAATAGACGCAATAAGATCAATAGATGAAAAAGAAGCAAGGGGTCTTGAAGTAGCTCCGTTCAAAATAACTGATAAAGATTTAGATGTAGGAGTACGCACTCCATCTAAAGATACAATAGATAAACTAACAAAATATTTTACAGATAAAGGTTATATCCCCCATTTTTATATGGCATCTCTTTCTTCACTTGAAAAAGTTTGGGATAGATATAAAGAAATGTCTTTTGCTGTATCATCAAAAGTAGGAACTGTGAGCATCACAGGAGAAGAAGTTAAAAAAATAATTGAAAATATAAAAACAATTGAAGATATTAAAAAAGAAATAGAAAAAAACGAGGAAGATAAAATACATACAACTTCTAAAATATTAGAAACAGCAATAGCCGGAGCAATCGCTATCGATGCTTCAGATATACACTTTGAACCAGAAGAAAAAGCAGTGCGTGTGAGGTTCCGCCTTGATGGAGTACTTCATAATGTACTTGATATAAGTTATGATATTCATAAATTTATTAATTCTCGTATCAAGCTTATTTCTGGGCTTAAAATAACAAACACTTCTATCGCTCAGGATGGGCGGTTTAGTATATATCTTGATGGAACTGAAATAAACTTGCGTATTTCTATTATGCCTGGAGCTTATGGGGAGTCTATTGTCATAAGAATACTTAATCCAAAAACGATAAGAGTTGAACTTGATGATCTTGGTATAGAACCAAAACTTTTTGATTTATTTATGTACCAAATAAAAAAACCAAACGGTTTAATTCTTCTTACTGGTCCTACAGGGTCTGGTAAGACAACCACTCTTTATTCTTTTCTTCAAAGAATATACTCAACTGAAATAAAAATAATAACGATTGAAGACCCTATCGAATACCACCTAGATGGGATTTCTCAAACCCAAACTGATAACGAAAAAGGTTATACATTCCTAGAAGGACTTCGTTCTGCCTTAAGACAAGACCCAGATGTAATAATGGTTGGAGAAATAAGAGACAACGAAACAGCTAAAACGGCAGTGGAGTCCGCTCTTACTGGGCACCTTGTCTTCTCGACACTTCACACAAACAATGCTGCTGGAGTAATCCCTAGACTTATAGACCTAGATGTAAATCCAAAAATTTTAGTTTCAGCTTTATCTCTTTCAATAGCACAAAGACTTGTAAGGAAACTTTGTGTACATTGCAAAAAAGAAAAAACTCCAAACGAAAAAGAACTTAAAACAATAAAAAAAATTTGGGCTGAAGCTAAAGAGTATGGTAAAGATTTTACAAACTATGGAGTAAACACAAAAGACACAGATGAAATAAAAATATTTGAACCTGTTGGTTGTGAAAAATGTAATATGACAGGATTTTCTGGAAGAATGGGAATATTTGAAGCAATAGACAACAATGCTGGAATAGAAAAAATAATTCCAAACAACCCAAGCGAAAGAGAAATTAAAGAAATTGCAAAAAAGCAGGGCTACTTGGATATGAAAGAAGACGGGGTAGTAAAAATATTAAAAGGAATTACTTCTTATGATGAAGTAGCTAGTGTTGTAGATCTTTATGAAGAATAAAAAGTCGCCAATTTGGCGACTTTTTATTCTTCATAAAGGCAAGAAAAAAACATAAATCTCTAAACACTCCTTTATAAATATAAAACTTATAAAGTAACATATGATTACAGGATAGTCCCAGTAGACCAAAAGGAAACCAGGGCGTCCTACGCACATATATAGAGCACGTGGCCGATTGCTTAGAGATTTATGTTCTCTTCGTCCCCACACCCATATTTTTATTGCAGAATACTGCGTTGTTTACGACTATAAAAATATAGGTGTGGGGATTCGTTAAAAATGCTATAATGTCTGTGTTAATAAACTGTTAGTGAGAATATAGCATATTTAAATAATAATGTCAAGCACTAAAAACACAACTAAAGATGAGGGGTTTTTAGACCAAACATTACGTCCTAGTAATTGGGATGAATATATTGGTCAAGATAATATCAAACAAAACCTAAAAATCCTCCTTCAAGCAGCCGAAGAACGCTCTCACCCCGCTGAGCATATCCTTTTTTATGGACCACCAGGGCTTGGAAAAACAACACTTGCTCATTTAATAGCAAAAGAAACAAAAAGACAGATAAAAATAACATCTGGTCCAGCCATAGAAAAAGTTGGGGACCTAGCTTCAATACTCACAAACCTATCTCCAGGGGATATTGTTTTTATAGACGAAATACATAGACTTAATAAAATGGTAGAAGAAATACTATACCCCGCAATGGAGTCTGGAGTTTTAGATATAATTATTGGTAAGGGACCTTCTGCTCGCACCATACAACTAGAACTCCCCCCTTTCACACTCATCGCAGCAACAACCCGCATAGCATTACTTTCATCTCCTCTTCGATCCAGATTTTCTGGTGGAGTTTTCAGGCTTGAATTTTATAATAATGAACAAATAAAAAAAATCCTTGCTCGTTCTGCAAAAATTTTGGGTGTAGAGTTAAATGAAGAAGCACTAGATGAAATATCTAAAAGAGCAAGGTTTACACCAAGAACAGCAAACTATTTTCTAAAAAGATGTCGTGACTACGCTCAAGTACACAAATTACCACTTACTAAAGAAGCTGTAAAAAATGCTTTGGCTCTACTTGAAATAGACGAGCTTGGACTTAATTCTTCCGACAGAAGAATCCTTGATATTATAATAAGTAAATTTGGTGGTGGCCCAGTAGGGCTCAAGACCCTTTCTGCTGCAACAAGCGAAGAGGAATCGACGATCGAGGAAGTTATAGAGCCATACCTTATCCAGTTAGGACTTATAGATAGGACAACAAGAGGAAGAATTGTAACCAAGAAAGGCTATGAACATTTAGGTTATGATTATGTGGAAAAAGAGTAAAAAATTATGAAAATACTATCTGTTGATCCTGGTTTTGAAAGAGTAGGGATCGCAATTATAAATAAAGAAAAAAATAAGGAGAAAGAAGAGCTTATATACTCGGATTGCTTCAAAACTTCTGCTAAAATTTCCTTTCATGAAAGATTACTTTTAATTGGAAAAGAAATATCTAGGGTTATAAAAGAATATAAACCAGAATCTCTAGCAATAGAGAAACTTTATTTTACAACAAATCAAAAAACGGTAATGGGTGTGTCGGAAGCAAGAGGAATAATAATATATGTCGCCAAAGAAAATGGTCTTCATACTTTTGAATACACCCCACCTCAAATAAAAATAGCTGTGACGGGCTACGGAAAATCAGATAAAAATATGGTAATGTCTATGGTCCCAAAACTCATAAAAATAAATAAAATTATAACATCTGATGATGAATTAGACGCTATCGCCATCGGACTTACCTGTTTTGCTCATGAAAAATTTAAGCTTTAAAATAAAGGATTTTTAAAGAAAGTTTTCCACAGATTTATTTGATTGCAAAAAATATTATATTTTGATACAAATATTTCATATTAGAAATAATTAAAAATAAAAGTAATTATGAGTTACGATGACGAAGAAGTAAAAATAGATGAAATAGATGAAGAAGAAATTGATCTTGATGATGGAGATGATGCTCTTTTGATAGATGATGATGTAATAGATGATGATTTCCTTGGTGAGGAAGATATGGAGGATGACGAAGATGGAGCACCAGAAGGATTTGCGGATATAGATGGAGATGAATACTAATAAAAAAACTCCTTCCAATTATTGGAAGGAGTTTTTTTATTTAATTGTTATTTTTATAAATCTTTTTTTGCCAATTTTATAAATACCGTTTTTTACCACTTCATCATAAGATGTAATTTTTTTATTTGTGGTCATATTGGTAATTGCTCCTTCATCTACAAGTCTCTTAAAATCACTTTTTGAAGACACAATCTTGTTGATGGATAAAATGTCAATAAGTTTTTGATTGTTCATTACTTTTATTTCTTCTACATTGTCTGGAATTTCTTTTTTAGAAAAAATTTTCTCCCAATTTTCTTGAGCTAATTTTGCCTCTTTTTCACTTTTTATAACCTTAACAATTTCAAAAGCCATTATTTTTTTAAACTGCATTGGGTTTACTCCTTCTTTAATTTGTTTGTCTATTTTTTGAATCTCTTCCATTGAAACATTGGTTAGAAGCTCTAATCCTGAAAGAATTGCACTATCTGGGTAAGACATTGCTTTACCAAACATTTGAGTAGCATCATCCCCCAAATTAATACCATTACCTTTTGTTTTACTCATTGTGATACCATCTGGAGCATCCATCATTTTATTTGTCCTTACAAACTTTTCTTTATTTAAATAAATTTTTGATAAATCTCTACCAACTAACATATTAAATGTTTGGTCAGCTCCACCAATTTCTATATCCACACCCATAGCCACACCATCATAACCTTGCATTAATGGATACATTATTTCATGCATTTGAAGTGGAATATCTTCTTTTAATCTTTTTTTAAATAAGTCTCTTTGTAGTGTTTGCTGTATTGTAAAATTGGACATCAATTTTAAAACATCTTCTAATTTTAATTTAGATAACCATTTATAGTTTCTTTCAAATCTAACTGGATTCTTTCCTCCAAAATCAATTAATTGCGAAGCTTGTTTTTTCCAACCAGACATATTTTTTTCAATTTCCTTGTCTGTTAAAATTTTTCTTGTTGAACTTTTATCTGGGTCACCCACCTTAGAAGTAAAGTCTCCAACCAAAAATATAACTTCATGACCTAATTCTTGTAAAATTCTTAAGGCTCTTATACCGATAGCATGCCCAACATGAAGGTACGGTCCAGTAGGATCAAAACCTTGATATATTTTTAATCTTTCTCCAGACATTAATTTCTTTTTGAGTTGTTCTTTTGATGGAAATATTTCAAAAACACCACGCTCTAAAAACTTATCTATTTTTTGTTCATCTATAATTACCTTATTCATAAGCTTATTTTATCATAATTAAAGCATTTTGTCCCCTTATTTAAATAATGTGGTATTATATATAATATGAAAAAAGTCAAAAAATTTTTTAAGAAAAATAACCATAAAATAAAAAACTTAATATTAATATGTTTAGGAGCTGGTATCTTTCTAACAGGAATACTTATTATTTGGATAAGTACACTTAATCTTCCTGATTTTAAATCTTTTACCGAAAGAAAAGTTCAAAGCTCTACAAAAATATATGACAGAACTGGTGAAAATCTACTTTACGATGTCCATCAAGATATAAGAAGGACAATAATCCCTTATGAAGAAATGGGGACAAACATTAAAAATGCTACGGTCGCAATAGAAGATAGAGAATTCTATAATCATAAAGGGATAAGAATCACTTCTATAATAAGAGCAACAATATGGGCTAAGCTTACTGGGAAGAAAATCCAAGGTGGCTCAACCATTACCCAACAGCTTATAAAAAACACCCTACTTACTCCAGAAGTGTCAATTTCTAGAAAAATAAAAGAATGGATTTTGGCTTTCAAACTAGAAAAGATTATGAGTAAAGAAGAAATCTTAGCTCTATATCTAAACGAAGCTCCTTATGGAGGAAATATCTATGGTATCAAAGAAGCTTCTAGAGCTTTCTTTGGTAAAGATCCAAAAGATATGACTTTAGCTGAATCAGCTTATATGGCAGCTATACCAAACGGTCCAACTTTTTATTCTCCTTATGGAAAAAATAAAGACAAACTAGAAGCTAGAAAAAATTTAGTTCTTTCCAAAATGCTTGAATTAACTTTTATATCAGAAGAAGAATATAATTCTGCTATAAATGAAAAGGTTGAATTTCAACCAGAAAGGTTTTCTAAAATAACTGCACCTCATTTTGTTTTCTTTATAAAAGATTATTTGGAGAAAAAATATGGGTCAAACGCTCTTACAGAAGGTGGATTAAAAGTAACCACAACGATTGATTATAATTTGCAATTAAAAACTGAACAAATCACAAATGAAAAAGCATTGGAAAATGAAAAAAATTGGGGTGGTAAAAATGCTGCTGTTGTAGTTATTGACCCCAAAACTGGCCAAATACTTTCTATGGTAGGATCTAGAAATTATTTTGACAAAGAAATAGATGGAAATTTTAATGTAGCCACAGCAGAAAGACAACCTGGTTCATCTTTTAAACCTTTTATTTATGCACTTGCTTTTGAAAAAGGATATACAGATGAAACCGTGCTTTTTGATGTAAATACAGAATTTAATCCTTCTTGTAGTGAAACAGGTAATGATACTAAAGATACTTGTTATTCCCCAAAAAATTATGATGATGGGCACAGAGGCCCTATGACGCTCAGAAATGCCCTAGCCCAATCTATAAACGTCATAGCAGTTAAAATGCTTTATCTAGTAGGAATTAAAGATTCCATTAAGCTCGCTCATGATATGGGTATAACCACATTAAATGACCCAGATAGATATGGCTTATCTCTGGTTATAGGAGGTGGTGAAACAAAACTTTTAGATATGGTTTCTGCTTATGGGGTTTTTGCAACAGGAGGGGTAAGGCACCCACACCAAGGCATTCTTTCAGTTGAAGATAATAGTGGAAATATTTTGGAAGAATTTGAAGATAAATCATATAATGTACTTAAGCCAAATTCTACTAAAATATTATCAAGTATACTAAAAGACAACATAGCTAGAACTCCAACATTTGGATCTAATTCAACATTAGTAATTCCAGGAAGAGATGTTGCTGTAAAAACAGGTACCACAAACGATAATAAAGATGCTTGGACTATAGGGTATACTCCTTCTGTAGTAGTAGGGGTCTGGGTTGGAAATAATGATAATGTATCTATGAAAAAAGGAGGTGCTGCTCTTGCTGGTCCAATATGGAATGGGGTTATGTCTTATGCTTTAAAAGACTTACCAAATGAAAAATTTGAGGAACCAGACCCTATTGATAAAAACATACCTCCAATACTTCGAGGTTTTTGGCAAGGTGGAGAAACTTTTATAATAGACACTGTTTCAGGTGGTCTTGCGACAGAGTACACCCCAGAGAAAACAAAAAAAGAAATTCCTTTAACAAATGTTCATTCAATACTATATTGGCTAGACAAAAAAAATCCACTTGAAAAAACATCAGAAAAAACAGATGATCCTCAGTTTAGAAACTGGGAATATAGTGTGCTTAAATGGTGGGGAGAAAATTATTATAAATATAACATAATAACAAACACAAATATTCCTAAATATTACGATAATGTTCACACAGAAGAGACAAGACCTTCTTTTGATGTAGTTGGAATTTCTAATGAAAATTACAAAAAAGATGGGGTGTTGTATTTAACAATAATTCCTAAATCAATAAACCCTATTAAAAAATTTGATATTTATATAAATAATGCTTATGTGGAAACACTAAAAACAGATCCATATAATCTTTCTGTTAATATAAATGATATTTATGGATATCAAACAGAAAATATTTTAAGAATTGTTTCTTATGACAATATGGATAATATGTTTGAAAATTCTTATACTTTTTACACCGAAAGCTAATTATCTAATATCGGTTATTATTACATCTATGGTATTTTCTTTTATATCGTTTAATATTTTTTCTTTTTTAATTAAAATTTCATTTTTAAAAAGTGGGGATCCTTTTATTTTTACAAAAGGTGGTTTTATTATTATTTCACTTTCATTTATTTGAGAATTTAAATTTTTATTAATACACTCTAAGACTATTTTTTTTAGCTCACCCTTATCTTTAAAAATTTTTCTAAATTTTTCTAAAAATATATTTATATGTCCATAATCCATTTCCATACTATCTATTCATAGGCATTACAAGATACATAAAAGATGAATCTCCTATTGATTTAATAATCATTGGTTTATTATTTCCATTCAAATCCAAACTTATACTATCTCCAGATATGGATTGAAAACAGTCTAAAATATATTTATAATTAAAATTAGCAGAAACATTTTCCCCTGAAAAAGATCCATTTATAGATGTTGTATTTTCACCAATATCTATATTTTTTGATTCAATTTCAAAAACTTTTTCTCCTGGTTTAATAGTAATCGATACTTGATTAAATTTATCAGAAAAAATATTAGAAATTTTTAAAGATGAAATTAAATCTTGTTTTAAAATTGTAGCTTTTGTGGTGTTTTGTTTTGGAATTATTTGTTTATAATCAGGGAACGCACCATCAACAACCCTTGAAGATAAATAGATGTGTGCTGTCTCAAAAGATATTTGATTTTTCTGTATTGTTATTTTTATATCATCATCAATATTATCAAAAATCTTTATTATTTCCATAATATTTTTATATGGTATAAGAACTCCACCAAAAGAAAGTTTTTGTTTAATTTTTACCTTCTTTTCAGCAAGTCTAAAAGAATCTGTAGAAACAAAAACCAACATATCTTCTTCTGGATATATATAAACACTGCCTATTTCTGGTTTTACTTCTGAAACAGAAGCACCATAATAAACAGATTTTACACCCTCAATAAATTTTTTAGAATTTATAAAAAAACTATCCCCTTCCACCCTAGGAATATTTGGAAAATCTTCATAAGGAATACTTTTAAGTAAAATTGTACTTGTTTTTGTTTTTACAAGAAGATTTTCTTTTATTAATTCAAAGGAAACATTTAAATCTCCCTGTAATACACCAAATAAGGAAGTGAGTATGTCACCACGAATAGCCACAACACCATCTTTATCAACCTTAGAAGGAACATTATATTCAATACCTACATTTAAATTTGTAGCTTTAAGTTTGAGTGTTTTGTCTTTAGCTACCCATAAAATTGAACCAAGAACAGGTAGGGTGAGGTTTTTACCTGTTATTCTTTCTACACTCATTAAAGCATTTTTTATTTTTTCTATTTGGCATTCTAGTTTCATATGTTTATTATAATTAATTATTAATTAATACTTTATTATTACTATTAGTGTTGTTGATTGTGTGGATATCTTTTTATTTATATTTATAAACCCTTTTTGCTACTTTTTATTTTTTTAATTTAATAAGATGATGTTAATTATTTTTCTTTTTTAAAATAATCAAAACTTTTTCACAAACTAATCACACATTAATCACACTTTTTCCACAACCTATTTATTTTAATAAAATTCTTATTTTTTCTATTTCTTGAAGTAGTGATGGATCTGTTTTTAAATCATCTTTTATTTTTAAATGAGAGTGTATAACTGTTGTATGGTCTCTATCACCAAGCTTTTGACCAATAAGAGGATAAGAAATATTGAAATCTTCACGCAGTATATACATTATAACTTGACGAGCTTTTACTATTTCTTTTCTTCTTGTTTTGTCATATATTGTTTCTTCTTCTAGTTGGTAATATTCAGATATTATTTTTACAATATCTTTTATTGCTACAGTTTTCTTTGGTTTAATATTGTTTTTAATTAAAATTTTAGCCTCATTTAATGTTAAAGATTTGTTTTTTAGTTGACTTTGGCACACAACTGTATTTAAACTACCCTCTAATTCTCTTATATTGCCATCTAGAACTTCTGCTAAATATGAAATTATATCTTCCTCTACTACAAGATTTGTGTTCTCAAACTTAGCTTTTATAATTGCAATTCTGGATTCATAATCAGGTTCTGTTATTTGAACAGTCATACCAGAAGCAAACCTTGATTGCAGTCTTTCCTCAAGACCCTGAATAAAGTTTGGGTGTTTATCAGAAGAAAAAATTATTTGTTTGTTATTCTCATATAAAGTATTGAACAAATGAAAGAGCTCTTCTTGGGTTTTGTCTTTTCCTGATATGAATTGTATATCATCCATTATTATTACATCATATTTACGATATTTTTCTTTAAAAGAATTTGGATTTTTGTTTTGAATTGAGTTTATGTAATCCATTGCAAATTTTTCCAAACTTACATAATAGATCTTTTTTTCAGGATGTTTAATTTTTATTGTATTCCCTATTGATTGAATCATATGGGTTTTACCAAGTCCTGTCCCACCATATACAAAAAATGGATTATAATTTTTCCCTGGGTTTTCTATTATTGCTTGTGCTACAGCATAAGCAAGCTCATTAAAAGGACCAACAATAAAAGAATTAAAGGTATATTTTGGATTTAAATTATCTTCTTTATTTATATAAAGATCATTTAATGGTAGTTCTTTGTTTAAAAGATTAGTATTTTGAATATTTATAGATCTATTTTTGTTGTTTATGTCAATATTTTTTATTTCTTGTTTAGCTATAACATACTCTACACCCCTAATACTTTCATTTCTACCAATTAGGGTTTTTAAAATAAGTTTATGAAATTTATTATTAAGCCAATCTCTAACAAATTCATTTGGTACACCTACAATAATTGTACCCAAATCTTCTTTTACAATATGTGTGTTTTTGAACCAGGTAGTAAAATTTGCTTTTGAAATACTTAATTCTATTTCTGATAAACAATCTTCCCAAAGTTTTTTTATGTCTGTATCCATAAATTTCATTATACCTTGTTTTTATAAATGACCAATAATAAAATACCTTAATTAAGGTGTTGATAACCTGTGGATATTTATAAACCCTTTCTTGTATTGATTTAATATTAAAAATATTGTATATTCTTCATATGTCTCAAACATATCAACCAAATAAGCGAAAAAGAGCTAAAACACACGGTTTTTTATCAAGAACTAAAACACCAGGTGGTAGAAAGGTGACCCAAGCTCGTCGTAGAAAGGGTCGCGTAAGGGTTTCTATTAAAAAATAAGTATGATTTCTAAAAAAAAACGGGTCAATAGTGCACTTTTCCAGAAGGTTATGAAGAAAGGGAGAGTCATTCATAGCCCGTTTTTTATCTTTAGATATTTAGATCAAGAAAACCCTCAATATTCTTTTGTTGTACCTAAAAGTTTATCAAAAAGGGCTGTTTTTCGTAATCAAAAAAGAAGGATTGGTTATAATATTCTTAAAAATATAGATATTTTAGGAGGGGTGGGTATTTTTTTCTATAAAAAAGACGGTGTTTTAGTTGAAACTAATATTTTAAAGGATGATATTATAAAAATATTAAAAAAAGTAAAAAAGCTTTAATTATGAAAGATTTTCTGGTTTTTTTAATAAAAATATATCAAAAAATACCTTTAAAATCACATTATTCTTGTGTTTTTATTCCAACTTGCTCAGAATATACAAAAGAGGCCATATTAAAGTATGGTTCCTTGAAGGGTATTTATTTAGGAATTAAAAGGATTATTAGGTGTCATCCTTGGCAAAAAAATAGGTATGACCCACTTTTATGAATATAAATTTTGGTATTTTTGAATTTTAAGATACAATAGAAAAATGCATACATTTTGGACTACAATTTTTTATCAACCTATATATAATGCCCTTATCTTTATTATGGATAAGGTCACTTTTGGTGATATTGGTTTCGCTATTATATTACTCACTATTATTGTAAAGTTAATTCTCGCCCCCCTTACAAGAAAGTCTATAAGGAGTCAAATTCTTATGAAAAAGATGGAGCCAGAATTAAAACAAATTAAAAAAGATTATCCAAATAAAGAAGAACAAGCTAAAAAAACTTTTGATTTATATAAAAAATATGGAACAAACCCATTCTCTGGGTGTTTGGTAATACTTATTCAATTGCCAGTTATTTTTGCTCTTTATTATGTTTTTTATAAAGGAATAACAGTAGATCAGAGCTTGATTTATTCATTTATAAATATTCCAGAAATAAGTCATACCAAATTTTTAAATTTAATAGAAATGAGTAGTAAGAATATTCCCCTTGCAATATTAACTGGGCTCAGTCAGTTTGTTCAAGGCTATCTTTCTATTCCACTAAAAAATAAAGAACCAAACGAGGAAAAAGAAAAAAAACAACCAGATTTTCAGGAAGCACTTTCAAACAGTATGCAAACCAATATAAAATACATACTCCCTGTATTTATTGCTTTTGTTGCGTACCAGACATCTGCGGCGGTCGCATTGTATTGGATTACAAGTAATGTATTTACTATTGTACAGGAGTGGCATATTCGTCGAAAACTAAAAAATAGTTAATAAATATATATTATGGATAAAGATAAAATAAAAGATATAATTGAGAAAATTTTTACACATACAGCTTGTTCTTTAACTAGTTGTGAGTTTTCAGAAGACAATGGAATACTTTGGTGTATGATTGAGACACCAGATTCAAAATTTATGATAGGGAGAGAAGGTGAAACATTAAAATCACTTAATCATATAGTACAAAAAATTGTAGATAAAGAAAAAGATGATGAGGATTTTCAAGGTTTATTTATAGATATAAATGGATATAATAAGAAAAAGTTTGATAATTTAAAAACAATAGCACATATGATGGCAGAACGTGCTAGGTACTTTAAAAGCAATATTGAGGTTGATCCAATGCCTGCATATGAAAGAAAAATAATACATATGTATTTGGAAGGAGCTAAAGATATAAAAACTGAATCAGAGGGTTTTGGAGCCAATAGAAGAGTTGTAATAAAATATATAGGAAATGATAATATTTAAAAAATAAAACACCCATTCGGGTGTTTTATTTTTTAAATTTATTTAAGATCTAAACTCCAAAATGTATTATCTTTTTTATTTATAAAAAAGATTTTACTTTCATCTTTATTTAATAACAAATTAACACCATCTAAGCTTATTTTATTTATACTATTTGCTAAGGTTTCTTTCTCTCCTGTTTCACTATTTATTTTTACAAAAAAATCATCAAAAGAAACAAGTCCTTGATACCAAGCATCTGGATATTCATTTCCTACTATTTTACTAGGAATTGCACAATAAATATTTACACCATCATTACTCCATACACATTTGTCTGCTAATCCATAAGTGTCTAAATCAAGAGATGTATGTTTGTCTATATTAAAAATATTTAATTTTGGACCATTGTTTGTTGAAGAACTATATAAAATCAAAGAATTATCTTTGTTTGATGTGGTAGTAAATCCTTTTATTCCACCCAATATTTTTGTCATAGTTCCCGTGTTTATGTTTAAAGCAAATAAGCTTCCATTTACAGACCACGATGGCTTTGTTGTAAGGAGTATTTGGTCTTCCCTATCCCAATCTATAAGCCATTCTGTAAAAGATGAATTAAAAAATGAATTTGTTCTACCGTCTATAAAATTTCTAATAGTTCCATAAACACCATCTTCATTTTTAACAAGATAAAAAACCTTATCTTTAGTTGGTGATGTTGCTATTTCAATAATATTTGAAGGTAGAAAATTTCCACTTGTTGCCCCCATTGTTGCTAGATAAGAACTTATTGTTTTATCTTCAGATAAATATCTATAAATGATACTTTTTGCATTATCACTAAACAAGACTTCATTAATTTGAGGTATTGTAGAATTTGAAACTTTGTTTTGTGTGTTTTTGTCTAAATCTATTTGGTATATGTGTCCAGTAGCTTTTTCTACATATTTAACAGCTTCTACTTTTTCTGTTTGTTGTATGTTTGAATTATCTAATTTATAAAAATATTTATTTGTTTCCTCGTCTATCATTCCTGTTTCTGGAAGTGTTTTTGTTTTTTGGAATGATTTTATTGCAGAGATTGAAGCTTTACCCAATACTCCATCTATTTTAAGAGCAGGATTTAAACTTAATTCTTTATTTAAAAAAGTCTGAATTTCTTTTTTACCATCTTTTGTAGATGAATCAATTAAAATTTTTATTGGTTCTACTACTTTTGATCCATCAAGTGGTCTGTCGTATTCAAAGATTGTTATTCCAGCCACAGCAAAATCAGTTAATTTTTTAAATTTTGAATTTTCTTCTAGATTGCTAGTATTTTCTATATCATTTTCTTTTATATTATTTCCATCCGTTTCTTTTCCGCTTCCAAATGGATTAAAATTTTGATAGTTTGTATCATCCCCATTTTTTTCTACGTTGGTATTTCTATTTTTAAAGAAATAAAAACCAAGAGCAACAGATAATATTACTATCCCTATTATCAAATATATTATTTTTTTATTATTTGTTGATTGCATAGATTAATCTTTAATATTAACAGATATTCCTGTTTTTACATATGGTAATAATGCTAATAGGTCTGCATTTGTTAATCTTAAACATCCTGCTGTTTCGCCCAAGGTCCCATTTTTATTACCATGCATCCCTATCCCCCTTTCTCCATTATTTGTAGGACTTAATAACCAAAAAGTTGCTCCCATATTTGCCCCTTCGGCACTGTATACAGGTTGATTATCTTTTGATTTTCTTATGCTCAATATTTTCCATTCACCCTTTGGTGTTTTACCATCCCTAACGACACCTTTTCCAATTTCAGCATATCCATTTTCTCCTGGAGATATTGTTATTAGATTTGTATTATCTACCTCACTTCCTTTTTTTAATGAAATTACCATTCTGTTGTTGCTAGGGTAAACTCTAAAAGCATCAATTTCCCATCCTTGTTTTAATTTTGTTACTGCATTTGCGACACTAGGAGAAACAGTTCCTACAGAATAACTACCAGAACCAGTGTTAAAATCTGGGTCTATAGTATTATCACCAGCATCTGGAAGGTTAACTATTTCAAAACTAACTTGTTTTACTTTTAATCCTTTAGTTCCTAGTAAATTTGGATCTATTGTGTTTAGTATTGCCCACGAGCCAAGTGCAATAAGAAGCCCAAGTATAGCAGAAAAAATTCTTTTTTTAGCCTCAGTTTTTCCAAAAATTGATTCATCTCCCATATATTGAATTCCACCTATTATTATCATTATCACAGCAAGTGCCCCAGCAAGTCCAATTGCAAATTTAAATATAACATTGAAGTATTGGCCTATGTTGTTAGTACTTACTGTTTCATCTGTAAATCCTGGAATTGGAGCAAGAGGTTGGTATTCATTTAAATTTACATTTCCAATATTATTTCTTGTTTCTATGTCTATTGGTTCATCTTCGATTTGACCTCCACCTAGTGGAGGAGTTTCAGATGGAGTTCCAGCTGTAAACAAAACTGTATTGCTTACATATTTATATTCAGAATGTTGTGATGTTGCTGAAGTTATTATGATTACGGTAGCATAGTATTTATCCCCTTTAACTACACCCAAAAGATCATTTCCACCATTTGAGTATTGATATAATTTTTGTCCAAAACTATATGACCATATTCCACTACTTTCTTTACCATTAGTATTAAGTTCCTCATTAAATACTGTTTTTGTTGCATAATCATCAGGGTTTTTACTTATAGAATATATAACCATACCAGAAGAAATTTCTTCATTTACCCTAAAAACTCCATCAATATTTATTCCTAAATTATTAGTATCATCTGGATTTACTGTTATTTCAATATTTTTACTATTTGCAACAGATATATTAAATGGCATTATTGTATTTAATACGATAATTGATGATATTAGAATTTTAAAAAATATTTTTTTATTCATTTTATAAATTTATTTTTATACTACTAGTAACTTTTTGAAAAAGGGCACTCATATCTTCCATTGTGAGCCCTATTGTGGCGTACCCACCTCGAGAAGCGGGACGAAGAGTCACTTCAGTTTTTTTACTTGGTGTATCTATGCTTTTATTGTTTACTTTCCAGTTATAAACAATTGATTTTGGATTTTCTATAGAAAAAAAGTATGGTTCTGCGACGAGGGTGATTTCATCTTCCTCTAAATAAGAATCATCTTTTATTGCTTCACTATAAAGCACTCCTTCTGTTGGAGATTTTTTGTAAAAAAGTATTTTTGAATTTACCAGTGGAATTTCAATTTTCTTTGTTGCATTATATTTACCATCAACAGAAGAAGCTATAATTTTTACATATTCTTTTGTATTTAAAGCTTTGTTTTTAATTATAAAATAATCCTTACCATAGCCAGAAGCATTTTGGTCTGTGTTCTCCCCCTCACCATATTTCCAAGTATATGAGACACTCCCCTTTCCAGATTTTATAGTATTGGTGTTTGGGATTGCGACAACTTTTATTTTCCCCTCTCTACTCGCAAAAGATTTTCCTTTATAGAAAGGAGGGGTGTAGCTATCTACTGCTTCCCATATAAGCTCTATTTCTGATGGGTTTATTGATATTTTTTTTAAGATATTAGATATTGAATTTTGTGGAGTTATAGAAACACTAAAAGTTGTTGTTTCATTTGGACCTGGTGCCGTAAAAGAGTATTTGGTTTTTCCTATTCCAGAAAGGACCACACTTGAACCCATAAGCCACTCTATTTTGGCTTTGTTTAAATCAGTAGCATAACTTTTGAGTATAATAGTGATATCTTGATATGGTTCTGGGTTTTCTGGAATAGTTTCTACATTTATATCACTTTCAAGAACCATAATTTCTTGTTCTGCGTTAGAAAAATTTGATATGGTAAAAACACCAACAATAATAGAAATTAATAAAAAAATTTTTGTCTTTAGGCTCATTACTCTTATATTATATGATAACTTTGAATATGAAACAACCCTATTTATTTGTTGCCACCTGAGGCAAGAAACTCTTCTTTGGCTTTTTGAATTGAGAGTATTTGAGATGGGTCTGATGTTATAATTTGGTCCTCAGTATAAGAAGAGATTACTTTTACAGCTACGTGTTTGAGTCCAGCAAAAAATATTCCTTCCCCTGTGTTTGCTTCAAGAAGTAGATACTTTTCTTCATCTGTGAGATTAAAAGTATTTTGAAGAGCGTCTATTGTTGAAGGAGATTGTTTTAGTAGGAGTTGTATTGAAGAGTTTGTAATAATAGGAATACCATAATTACTTTTCATAAAGTCACCCACATCCTGAGTAATTGTAGCTAGCCCTAAATAGTATTTACGGCCTCTTTTAGCTATAGAATATAAGAAGGAAGCTGTATCTTCTGATTTCATCATCCACCAGGCTTCATCTACCACAAGTAGTCTTTTCTTTATATTTTTTCTGACAGAATTCCAAATATAATGTGTAACAATATACATTGCAATTGGTTTGAGCTCATCTTCCATATCTCTCACAGAAAAAACTATAAACTTATGATTTATGTTTATATTTGATGGTTGGTTTAAGAAAGATGCCCAAGATCCTTTGGTGTATTTGGTGAGTCTTTGCATTAATGATTCACTTCCCTCCATACCAGCTAGGACCATTTCAAAATCAGATAATAATGGTGGCTCGATATTTGAGAAATTTGATTCTGCTGTAATGTCTTTTAAAGCATATGTTTCAGTTATTGCCCTGTCTATTATTGAATCTTCTTCAGGTGTTAAACCTCCTAGCATTATTCTAAAAAGACCGACAAGGTTTATAATGTTCCCTCGAAGAACATCAGCTCCCGTTTCGTCTTTGGTAGGAATTGGTAGATCAAAAGGATTTATATGGTGTTCTGAAGAAAGTGCAATATTAAAATACCTTCCTCCTGCTGCTTCTGCAAGGTATTCATACTCTCTTTCTGGGTCTATAACTATTACTTCTGTGTCAAACATTAAAGTTCTAAGAATTTCTAGTTTAGTGGCATATGATTTACCAGCACCAGAAGTAGCAAAAGTAATAGAGTTATAGTTTGGAAGTGAAAATCTGTCAAAAATAATCAAACTAGAATTATGTCTGTTTACACCATAAAGTATTCCATTATCTGAAGTAAGATCAAAAGATACAAATGGAAAAATACTAGAAAGTGGCTCAGTGTTTAATTTTTGATGAACAGCAAGCATATCTGTACCGAGTGGAATTACACTTTTAAAACCTTCTACTTGTTGGAAAAGAGCAGGTTTTAAATAAACAAGCTTGGATTCCAAAATAGATTTAATTTCATTTTCTATTTTAAATAAATCATTTTCATTATCTGCATAGACCGTTATATAAAGGCCCACATTAAACATCCTTTCTTGGGCTTGCATAAGGTTGTCCCTCAATTCTTCTAAGTCATGATAGGCTGTGTCTAGCATTGGGTCTCGAACTAAACCTTTTGATTCCCTGATAGATATCTGACTTTGCACTTCAGCAACTTTCTTTTGGAAAGATCTTAATATTTCAGCGGTTTCAATAGGATGTATAAAAATAGAAACATCAAAAACTTTATCTAGGTTTATAACCGGAGAAAACCAATTATCTGTAAGGTATCTAGGATATGAGATAACAAAAAATGTTCTGGCTATCTTATCTCCTAAATTTAATGATTTGGGGGTTATTTGAAGCGCTGATGGGGCTACTATGTCTTGGAGTTCGAGTTCAGCAGCTTTATAGACCTCATCTGGAAGGATCGGAGTTTTGCTACTCTTTGTATTATCGTTTTTTTTATTAAATAATGATGAAAAAATTCCCATAATAATATTATTCTAATTTTATTCCACTACTAATATCTCCAGGATTGAAAGTTTTATAAAATAGCTCTATTACTTCATCTGATTTGAGTTCTGTACATCTTATACCAAGTCTACTTAATTCAGAAATTATAACATTTACTCTTTGGTCTAGCTGAGTTCTCTTTTCCTCAAACGAAGCTGTATCTATACTTTTGTTTGGATTTTTGGGTGCTGATGATCCTCCACCTATAATTTTATCCACTATTTTTTCACTAGATTTTATAATGTTTGAATTATAAGGTACAACAACAAAGAAAGTTTTTCTCATTATGTTTACTTCATCAGTAAACCGAGTTATAAACTCTATGTATTCTTTGGTTTGAATTTTAAGAAGTGGCTCTACTTGCTCTTTAAATCTTTCTTCAAGTGTCATTAAATATGGTCTTATGTCTAGTCTTCTTGATTGGACGACAATTTGTGTTTGAAAATCAAGACCATTTAAGAATGATTGAAACTGATTTATTATTGCAAGTTGTTCATCGTTTGATTTAAGTGACAAATTTATAGATGAAGCAATAAGAACAGAACGAAGGCCTCCATCTTTAAGAATGATAACCCCATCTCTCACTTCTTTTATTGGTACAAAATCTTGTGAACTTTTTGCGTTGATTGCCATATTTGTTTATTTGTTTATTGTATCATAATTTGAAATATCTTTTACTATATCTTCTTCTGTAATGTTTAGATCTATTTTTTGAGCATTATCTTTTTTCATTTGTTTATAAGCCGAGATATTTGTATTTTCTCCTTCTGTATCTAATTTGAAAGATAAATCACCAAGCCTATTACTCCCTGTTGACATTGGGATTACAGAAGTAATATTAACAGAAGTATTTATTTCCTCTGTATTTTTTTTAACTTTTCTTTGTTTCCAGAGATATAATTTGTTTGATATAAAATAACCAAGACCTGCTTCTAGGTAATATATAAATGGTTTCTCATTAATTTTATAAAAAGTGAGAAGTAGAGTTAGTGAAATGACGGGTATTATAAAAATAATTGCTAGCCAAAATGGTAAAATTTTATATAGTACAAAAACTCCCCCTGCTCCACCAGTGAGATATACAAATTGCCGAAACGTAAACGGTCCAAAAAGTTTGTCTTCTATGTCTATAAATTGTGGAACTCTAAATTGCATTTCAATAATTACTAATTAACTTATATTAGTATTATATCACAAAACAATTTAATTAATAATTTATATTTCCTCGTGATAAGGGTCTATTTTTGGTTTAGATTGAGTTTCTTCTTGGTGTTCAACTATTTCTATTCCCGAATTTGTGTATATTTCTTTTTCATTTTTAGGGGCTGGTTTTGATACTAAAATAGAACTTCTAACATTGTTTACCCTTTCTCCCTTAAGATCATAATTATTTGTGATCATTTGAGCATATGGAGGTCTTGGTACAACATCTTCTCCTTTATTTATCTCTATTTTTGTTGCTCCTATTTTATTTAGAACTGTCAATTTGTTTAATTTTTCTTCCGCTTCTTTTAATATGTTTTCTTTTATTTCATATAAAATTGGATTTATTTTTGGAAAACCATCACCAAGTTTTAATTTGATTTCTTCTTCATATTTAAGAAAAGGTAAATTACCCATCATAACTCTTGAGATGATTCCTTCAATATCTAGCATTTGGGTCGCAGTAAGTTTATATTTTTCACCTATTTCATATATTTTTGATTGATAATTTGAATTATCTATCCATTCTTGTATTTCTTCTGGGAGTTTTGTAAATTCTTCCTTTATTTTATCTAAACTACCATATTTTGAAGTCATTAAATAATCTACGTTGTTTGTAAATACATCATTTAGTTTTTCTTTTATACCCACAAAAATAGATTCATCCAAATCTTTTATGAGTTTAGTGAGAGGTTCAACAGAAAGACCAAGCTCGTTTGTAAGGTTTGATTCATAATCATAAGTATTTATTATTCCAAGAAGGACTAAGGTTGTTTCTGTAATTAGAATTTCTTTTTGTCTATCATTTAAATAATTTTTTACACCAATTGTCCGAACTTTTTCCATCCAACTCATATCAGAAAACACACTTTTTAAATCTTCTGGAAGTCTTACATAGAATTCTCCTATTTTTTGTTGTAATTCTTGGTTTTGCATTTTAATTTTTTATTTTCCTTATCACTAGTCACTAGTTACTAATCACTAATTAATGGTGTCCCCCACCTCCGTGATCGCCTCCTCCGTGTCCCCCACCCCCATGATCTCCTCCACCAGAAGCTTTAGGGACTTCAATTTTTACATTTTTAAATGCTTCAGTAATTGTATTTTTTAAATCCAAAATAAAATCCCTTTGACTTGTTCCAATGTTAATTCCTGAAGTTTTAAATCCTGTCCTCACACCAAGTGCGACAGTAGAAGCCAAAAATGCAGCTGTTTTTGTCATAAAACCATCTCTTTTGTCTGTTTTATTAACATCTGAAATGTTTCTTATGTCAAAGCTTCTTTTGTTTGCTGTTGCTGTTACTCTATCAAGAGAACCAACTTTTGTATTTGCCTCTTTCTTAATATCTTCAAATAAACTTTTAATTTCTTTTTCTGTTGTATTTTTAAGAACAAGGTTAAATTGTTTATTTAATTCATTTTCAATATTTTTCTTATCTTTATCTGTTAGATCTTCTACACTTTTTATATTATTATTAGGATCATTTATGTAATTAGTTTCAATTTCACTTCTCTTTTCTTTTTTCCAAGCATCTTCACCCTTAATTTCATTTCCCTGTCCATCTAATAGTGCATTACCATCATTATCTTTTAATGCAATATCTTTTTTATTATCCGTTCCTCTTCTTACATTAGCTTCAACTTCAGATCTTTTATTTTTTGCAAAAGTTGATTCAAGCTTCTTCTCATCTTCCCCGGTTAAGTTTGTAACCCCAGTAAGCCCAGCTGCTTTTTTAGTTTCATCCATTTCATGTCTCGCATGATCTATATTACCAACATGTTTTTGTTTATCGTTTACATATTTTCCAACCCCTCCGGTAATAACTTTATTTCCATTTGCATCTGTTCCAACCCTCCCGTAAACTTTATCCATACCAACTCTTGCCCCCATTCTACCTTTCATTTGTTCCCATTTGCTTAATTTAGCCATAGCATTAGGGTCTCCTTGTGCTGCCAGATATTTTTGAGTTGCAGTATTTCCACTAGAGGCTTTTGCCATTGTTCCACCTATAAACTTTCTACCCAATCCTGCTACTCCCAAAGCTGCCCCACCGAGAGCAAGGCCACCGACAGCAGCGACACCTTTAGTTATAGATTGTCCCATTTCTCCAGACATATCGCTTGCAATTTTTTTCGCTTGCCAGAGAAGTATCATTATAAATATGAAAGGAATAACTATTGCTAATATTAATGTCATTCCTTCTTCTTCTGCTGCATCAAAAAGCCCAAGTCCTGTATCCATAAATTGAAGAATTATATACATAAAGAAAATAAAAATAGGAGCAAGGAAAGCCATTTTTAGAGTGTCTGGCCACCAGTTTTCCCATCCTATCATTTTTTGTTTACTCCAAGATGGAATTATATAGGTAAAAAATGCAAGTGGAGAAAGTATCATCGCTATCCAAAGCCCTATGACTCTTGTCACAAAAAGTAATCCTGTAGATAGGAATACTATTATGCCCACTATATTTACAATAGAAGCAAGTAACACAATAACAACATAAGAGATAGTTGAGAAACCACCCATTCCAGCTTGTTCATTGCCATTTGCTTTTAATATTAAAACTTGTGGGTTTATTTTGTTTACAATAGCAGCCGAGATAGAAATTACTCCATTTTCGTTTGGTTTATCTACCATATTACTGATATTTAAGGCTGAGACGTTAGTAATTTTTATTGTATCTGAGTTATAGAAAACCCTAGCTAGTATGTTTGATGCATCCACCATAATTCTCACAGCAAATAAACTGAAATTTATTAAAAGACCAATGATTATTACATTAATAATTGTCTTTTTTGTATTAAATCCATGTATTTCGAGTATTGTTGAAAAAGCAATATATAGAAGTACAAATATAAAGAACATATTACAAAGGTCTCTAACTATTCCCCAACTTTGGGTTATGAATTGAGTTTGATATGAAGCACTATCTACTGTATAAGCAAATGTTGAATCAAGAAACATTCCAGTTAATGCAAAGAAAAAAGATGTTGGCACAAAAATAATATAATAAATAAGTCTAACTACACAACCTCGAACCCAAGTAGTTGCATCTGTTGCCTTACAAGAAGGTAGAGCCGCGTCTGCATTAAAAGCAGATGCTGTTCCAGATCCTTGGATTAAAACTTGGGAGTCTTTCATTCCTGTTTCTTGTGGTATTGCATTTGTATAACCAGTTTTACTTGTTGACTCAAAAAGTTTATTAAATCTTAGTGTGTTTAAATTAATTAAAGCTTTAAAGATACTTTTTGTACCACCTACTGCTACCAAATAATATGTTTTTTCAGGAGTTAGATTGTCAAATGACACGGTTGCTGTTTTGGTTATATCCTCATCATTGTTTAAAATTTTAAATTCTCCAAAAACATCTCTACTATCAATAGAATCTATTTCAGCTGGTTTATTGTTTTCATCATATGGGTATTGATCATATAGAAAAACAGAAGCAAAATTTATTTGATTAGCTTCACCCGTAAATACAGCTGTTACTGTTGCGTTTATTGTTGTTCCCTTCGCTGTTGTTGTCATTGTTATTTGCTTTGCATCTGCACTCGCTTCATTTTTTTCAATTCTTGGCAAATAATTACTCCCCAATTTCATACTAAAAGGCGCGAGGAGGTTGGCCACCATAACTATTGATATTAAAATGTAGGAAAAAAACTTCTTCATTTTTTATTTCTAACAGGTTTCATTTATCTTTTTTAACAAAACTTATTTTATTATACCAAATTCTAAAAACAAAATCTCTTAAATTACCAGATATAAAGTAACAACTCAAACTCTTTAAGTCTTTCCAACATAACCTTGTTTAAATCAAAATCAAAATAGAATTCCCAATCTTGTTGAAAGTTTCTACCATTTTGAGATGCAGGTAGTTTTGTAATTAGTGGAGTATATATTGTATTTGGTATTGTAAAATAATAATCAGGCACCATATTTTTTTCATCAAAAGCTTTAAATGTTGTAAACACACCAAAAATAGGCGTTGCATAAGTCCACCACCCACTCTCTAGTACTTCTTGTGAATGTTTTGAGCTTTCTGGTCTATCATTGCCGTGACTTTTCATAACATAATTTACGTCAGTATTTATCTTTGGTGTGCTGTATTTTGTGTTATCTACATATCCACCTATTGTTATTGACCTAAACCAAGGGTTCCCTCCTCTTTTTGTAGGGCCTGTGTATTTATCATTAAATACATCTACTCCATCTGCGCATCCATAAAGATCACAATTTGTTTGACTCGTGACACCCTTTTTACTACAGTATTCTGGATTTCTTGCACAGAATGATCCAGCCCCTGCATATGTCCATGTTGGATCATTATATTCCCATTGTGCACTATATGCAGATTCAAGATAACACTGTTTGGTAAGTTTTTTTGACTGATCTATTAATTGCTCATATCTATTTATTTCAGTATATAGAGCATCTATATCATCTTCTGTTTTGAGAGTAGGAGCAATTAAATAAAATTCTCGAAGAAGTTCTGCAAGCTGTGCTTTTTCACTCTCTGTAAATTCAAGAGGATGTTCATCAAAAACTGCACACATATTTGTTTCAGTATTTTCACCTGTTGGATCTGTTTCATCTTCATTACTAAATTCTGTACATATTGGTGGGTTTATCGCACCATTTCCACAATTTCCATTTTCGTTAATTGTACAAAGTGGATAGTTGGACATACCATTTTCACAAACACTATCTGGTGTCGGTATTATATCTGAATTTGGAGCATTTATTTCTTCTGAATAATGTGTAGGCACATATTCGTTTGTAATAATTCCATCGATATGACATTGTGGATCATTTATATCTATTAATTCATCGTTATCATCATCAAGTGTATTGCTGCAAGCATATAAATTTGGATTTATGGCATTTATCTCTTCTGAATAATGTGTAGGCACATATTCATTTGTAATAATTCCATCGATATGACATTGTGGATCATTTATATCTGTAAATCCGTCCCCGTCATCATCGTTTTCATTACTACAAGCTTTTTCAAATCCAAAATCTGGAAAATCTGGCCCAGTAAATCCGCCTGTACCACCTTTCCATTTCCAAACAAATCCACCATATTCTTCATCCCAAACCCACTCACCTAGTCCATTAGCATCAAACTCTCCTCCATTGTATTCATATCCAAAAATATTTCCAAACAGTTTTTTCAATTTTTCTATTGCGTAAACTATTCCTTTGCTGGTGTCTATCCCTGCATCTTTAATAGCTTGCGATAAGTCAAAAATATTTGTTCCAGCTCCTCCCACTTTAATAGATCCATCAATTGCATTAACTGTTTTTACTACTCCTACTATTATTTTGTTTGATGGAGGGTTTTTTGTAAGAGCTCCTGATATTGTATCACTTAAGTAGAGGATATCTCCTATTTGCCATACAGTCTCCTCATTTCTGTCTGTATTTAATCCTGTCACAATACAATCATTTGCTATTATTCCTGTAGTACCAGCTAAAATATTTGCCATAGCGACACCAATTACTTTTGATTTTGTTTCATCATTTGCTATAGCTTTCTTTGCTAATGGTTCTTTGTTTGCTCCTACTCCGGATACATACACTGCTTCACCTTTAAAAATATCCTCTTCAGCAATTACAGAAATAGAGATACATTCATTTGCAGTATCTACGTCTATATATCCCAAATCTTTTACTTCTTTTGTTTCCGAAAGAGATTCAAAAGTTTTGTTTGTATTTTCTGTACTATTTATTTGAAAGATTCCATTTTTATTTTTAAATAATAAATAACCCACCAAAAGTATTATTAGTACTAGTATAAATGTTATTATGAACGCTTTACTTTTTTTAGGTTTGTTTTCCATAAATAATTTATTAATTAATATCCTCGATCTGTGTTTATATAAGGTTGATCACTTTCATAGTAATCATTATAAATACTATTACCACCACTTCTTCTGTCTCTTTCTGTGTTGGTGTTTCCTGATCCTGAACAATCTGGGTCTTTTGAGTCTATGAGTCCATCGAAATCATTATCTATTCTGTCATCACACCTATTTTCTTCTTCTTGTGTAAGATCATAGTCTTTTAGATAATCTATATTTTCTTCATTTAGACATACCTGGTATTTAATTTTATAGGCAGTATTTGTAGTAAAATTTTCTCCTTTTGCATTTAATGCTATTGTTATAGTTTCATCTCTTCTATCTTGAGCTGCTTTTATTATTTTTCCAACCTCACTTCTTATTTTTTCTAATTTAGATATCGTTGAATCTGTTTCACCCATTGTATTTTTAAGATCTTGTATTGAATCTGAAACCTCATTATTATAATCTGTAATTTTTTTAGTTAAAGTAAGACCTTCTTTTGCCATAGGTATATAAGCATTATTTGGAGTTTTGGTGTTTGTCTTTTCATTCAAGAAATATTCTTGTTGAATCGTTCCATAAGTATCACTTATTGTTTTACCATATTCATCTTTGAACATTGAAAAACTTTCAACAATATTACTTATCAATTCTCCTATTTCTTCTTCTGCTTCAGCTACCCCTTTTTCTCCTGTCCAGTCTTCGCCATTAGCAAGAACATCTATATAATTCATAATTTTTGTATTCATAGCTAAGCTCCAGCTAGTCCAATTATCTTTCCATCCAGATAAATAAGAGTTTGCAAATATACTACGATAATTTTTATAAGCATCACTATTTGCGTCTTCCCCTGCCCATGTTATGTCAACAGAATCTTTTTCAAACCAATCATCTGCTTGTTTATATGTGGTTTTTAATTCAGATACAAAATCAAAGAAAGCTACACTGTTGTCACTCATATTTATTTCCCAATTTGGATTTGGTCCTGGTATACAATAATCAAGTTCACCAAGTGCTGGCATTACACCTGGTAATATTTTTAAAAGTTCTTTTGCTACAACTAAGTAATCTTGCTGTATTTGTATTATCCCTCTGTTTATTATTGGGCTAGTTTGATCTTTTTTCCAATTTTGCCAAGAGATACCATTAAAGAATGCTCTATCTCCAACTTCCCAACCTAAATCATCGTCAAAAAGTTTTGTTTTACCAGCTACTGTGACAGTATAATAACTATTTGTTTGACCCTTTCCAGGAACAAGGGATGTCGTTGTATTGTCTTTTATTTTGATAGCTTTATTTATGGAAGCATCCCATGTTCCTAAATTTGTTGTATCTGAATGATTGTAAGTATTACCTAGATCTTTTGTTAAATCAAAATTTCTAGTACTTATTCCTTCTCCACCATACTGGTTTCCAGAACTATCATATCCAGATATATTTACTGAAGTTGGCCAGTCATAATTACTATTTGATACAGCGCTATATCCAAGCCCGGTGAGTCCATCAATTCTTAATTTATCTATTAATTTTGCAAATACAACATTTAAGACATCATTGATTGTGTCAGCCATTTCTAATTGTGTTTCTGGTGTATTTAGATATGTGCTTATTTTATCTTGTATAAAACTTCCTGGAGTAACAATTTCCCATTCATCACAACCTTCTGCAGCATCAGTACTTTCTGCATCGAGCGATGCTTGGTAAGCCAAAGCTTTTTCAAGATCTATTCTTGCATTTGCTAGTATTTCTGCTGCATCTTGGAGTTCTTCTGTGTCATTTCCATTACCACCTGCTTGCTCATAATAATATTCTGCCTCATCAACTTTATTCTGAGCATCTATAACGTATTGATTAGCTTCTCGTTTGTTTATTTCTTTTTGAGCTAGTTTTTTAGTGGCACTTGTCACCTTGCAAACCCTTTGAGAAATAATCCCATTATTTTGAGTTAGTTCTTGTTTTGTATTTTCAATTTCTTCTTGTTGTTTATTAGATATGTAATTACTTGTTTCTATCGCATATCCTATAGGATTGTTTTGTGATTCTTGGGTAAGTCCAAGCCAAGCATCCCACCCACCAGCAGAAAAATCATAAGTATAATCTTCGATTGATTTTCCATTAGTTAGGTGCCTAGTTAATGTTTGAGACATTGAATCTCTAAAATTTTTTTCAGAATTGTATGCTCCGTAGTAATACCTAGCGAAGTCTCTACCATATGGGTATCTGCTTGGATTTGCATTTTGAAAATATTCTAATTCAGCATTCATTATTCTACTCTCAATATCTCCGACAAATAATTGCATATTTCTTACATACATTGGATCACCATCAAACCCCGTTGCTACCCAGTTCATAGTACTTTTTGTCATTGCTACAAGTTGGTTTTTTGCTAGAGTATAAGCGATACCATTAAGGCACTCCTCTCTCATCTTTACAGATTTATTTTGATCTTTTAGTTTTTGTACTGCATTTTGAAGTTCTTCGTTTTTGGTATTAACTGTTTCATTTATTCTGTCTGTAGCTATATCTGTTAAGGCTGGTCCAGGATCTTTGGGTACCATTGCTACACTCAATGCTTTATTTGTTTCAATAACTAATTTTTTTACTTCTTCAGTTTTTCTTTTAATGCTAGTCCATCTGTCTTGTAGACTTTCTAGATCTCCACTAGCAAGATCACCAATAGAAAGTGTTACTTTATCTACTACTCCAGTACAACCAACAACCTGCATCATCATATTTGAATTTAAATAGTCAGATAATTTAAATTTATATGGATTTCTACCACTATTTGGATTGTCCCAATTTAAATTAACACTAGCTCTTGATGTTAATGGCGTGATAATTTGCATTAAAACAATTAAGGAGATCAGTATGTAGTTTTTGATAAATTTATTTATCATAATAAATCATTTTATTATATCATTTATTCTGTCCCAAAGATATAGGATAGAGATCCTAAATTAATTGAAAGTATCTCGTTGTATTTTTTATAATTTATAATTCCCTTCATTGCAATCATTGGATCATCAAAAAGCATAGTCATATCGTGTAGTGATACAGCATTTTTCTCACAATTATTTATTAAAGATAAGTGTATTTCAGATAAAAAGCTTGGCACTTGAATTTTTCTTAGATCTTGGCCAAAATCTCTATATGATAATGCTATTGTTTGAACCGCGTATAGGACTTGCGGATCGTTATAAGCGATTGCTTGAACTATCAATCCCAATTCTTCACCTATGCCACTTTCTTTATATTTATTTATAGTATTTTGCATATCAGTATAGTATTTTGTTGTATTTTCTTCTGTATCGGGAACAATATTTAAATCTTTTAAAATATATGAGTCTTCTATTGGAGTTGCTTCTATTTTTTCACTATATGTATCTGATATTGCATTTACTGCTGTTTCATCTAAATCACCCGTTTGTTGAAGTGACATAATTACAGAAAAAAAAGCTTTTGTGAGCTCATCATTTTCAGAGATGCTTTCATTTGATTCTTTTGAAATATTTTGAATCATTAATTTTCTTTTTGCCAAAATAAATTCTTTGTTTTCTTCACCATTTTTCCTTGGGTTAAGACCCCAAAGAGATTCTTCCCAATCGGGGATATCATTATCATTACTATCTTTTTGGACAGATTTTTTTATAGTGACAGCCACTTCTTTATTACTTCTGTCTTTTATTTTATTACTTATGATTCCAAAAAGTTTATATCCACCAAAGATAACAATAGCAATAATAACAAGACTAATTACTCTTGAGACAAATTGTTTACTTGGAAGAAAATTTTTATTCATTTATGGTTTTATTATATAACTTTTTTATAAGAAATTCTAGTTTTTTGTAGTTAAAAAATCTTTCATTTCTATCCATTTATAAAAAGGTATATCTTCTGCTCTTATTTTTTTATCAATTTCTAATATTTCAAACATTTTTTTAATTTTTTCTTTTTGGTAATCTAAATTTTCTATGTTTTTTATAAATAATTTTCTTTTATGACTAAATCCAGCATGAACTAGATCAAAAAAGGTTTTTTCCTCATCATTGTTTTTAAAATTTTTATCGGAAATATTATCTATAAGTATTATCGCGGAGTCCACTTTTGGGGCTGGTGAGAAATATTTTTTTGATACTTTCATTATATATTTAGGATCTCCATAAGCTTTCACACTCAATGACAATATACTCTCCTTCCCCCCACTGTCCAGGCAAGGCCTGGACTGTCCAGGCAAGGCCTGGACAGCTTCTGTTTTTTGCTTATTTATTTTTCTGTTTTTTGCAACAATTCTTTCCGCAACCTCTTTTTGCACCAAAATAGCCATTAAAATAGGCTTATTTTTGATCTCACTTAAGAATTTCTTTATTATTGCCCCTGTTATATTATATGGAATATTTGCAATTATTTTGTATTTTTTATCTAAAAGTCCATATTTTGAAATATCAAAATCCAAAATATCTTCATTTATTATATTTAACCTTTTTGTATCTATGTCCATACCCGGTGTGGACGGAAGAAAAGATTCAAATTTTTCTATTAAAAAATTAATTAAATCATTGTCTTTTTCAATTGCTAGAATTTTTGCCCCTCTTTTTAGCAACTCCTCAGTGAGAACCCCTTTCCCGGGGCCAATTTCCAAGATAATATCTTCTTTTTCTACTTTTCCAGCATCACATATAGTTTTAATTGCTTCTTTAGATTTTAAAAAGTTTTGCCCCAGATGCTTTTTGGCTTTATATTTCCACTGTCCAGGCCTTGCCTGGACAGTATTCCTAACACTATTAAATTTATTTTTATTAATATTCATATTTTAACTATCAACCAATCAAAAATTTCCTTTTTAAAATTTTCAGGAGAACCAAAATAATTAGGAATACTTAGTTTATTTATTATTTTTGACTCTATTCTGTTAATTTTTTCTATTATATCCAAAAAACTAGAATAGGGATATTTTAAAAGATATTTTTGTGCTACATCAATATTTTTTATTCCAATTTCTTTCCAGTCTTTTTGTATAAGTTTTATTGGATTTAAGTGAATATATGAAAATAGATATTTAAAATAATTGTCATTATTTATATGTTCTGACTTAAATTTTCCTTGGAAAAGTGCTCCATTACGATCGTATTTTTTATTAAAATACATAGAGTAAGAAGTAGAGAGTCTGTGCATAAATATACTTATGCCATTTTCAATTTTTTCTCTAAGAATAAAATGAAAATGATTAGGCATAAGACAATAACTAACAATATCTACCAAATCACTATCTTTTTCTAGTGTCCAGGCCTTGCCTGGACTTGTTTCTATGTCGGTAAATTTTTTATTGGTAGTAGAATTTGATACATACATTAATTTCATAAAACGATCATAATCATTATGATCTATAAAAATATTCATTTTATTTACACCACGATTGTATATGTGGTAATTTTCATTTGGTGCGAATTTGATAGGTCTAATAGACATATTATCTATTATATATATTAAATATTGTCCAGGCAAGGCCTGGACAGTAGGTTTTGTGAAAAAATTTATAGATATACTACTCTATTGCCAGATTGGGAATATTTTTGTTCAAAAGATGTTAAATGTTCGGGGATATCATATATAAATTCACTTGGAGAATTTACTTGTTTCATTCCAAAGATAGTTCGAAGGGTCGCATAAGATAAATAAAGCTTATGTTTTGCTCTTGTAATAGCAACATAAAAAAGTCTTCTTTCTTCTTCGTTGTCTTCTTTAGATTTTTTACCATCTTTTATATGAGGAAAAAGATCTTGTTCGAGGCCAGTTATGAAGACATACTTAAATTCCAGTCCTTTTGAAGCATGGACGGTCATAAGTCTTACACCCTTTTTGTTCCCTTTCTTGTCCTCCTCATATATTAGGGTGTCTTGATCGCTTGAAAGTGATGCGTCTTCTAGAAGCTTTTCAATTCCATCTTCTAATTCATCATATTTTAGGGCGAGAGATACAAGCTCTTTCATATTTTCAAGATCTTCTTGTTCATCTGTGGATCCGTGTTTATATTTTTCTTCGAGTCCTGTTTTTTCTATTATATATTTGATGGATTCTGATACTTTATGAGTAGATATAAATTCATTTATATTATCTAAGAGATTGTAAAAATTATTTATTTTTTCTTGGGTAGCTTTTGGAATTTCTGTAAATTGATTTGCGAAAAGTTTAGTGATTGTTGTTTTGCCTATACCGCGAGTTGGGACATTTATAATCCTTTTTATATCAATCAAACTTTCTTTATTTAAACTTGCTTTTATATATGAAAGCAAATCTTTTATTTCTTTTCTTTCAAAAAATTTTACCCCTAAAACCTGGTAAGGAATTTGCTTTGCGAGCATTGCTTCTTCTAAAACTCTTGATTGGAAGTTTGCACGATAAAGTACTGCAATATTTTCGGCTTCTTCTTCTCTAAGTAATATATCTATTGTTTCAGCTATATGATTTGCTTCTGTAAGCTCATCATATGTTTCGCAGATGCTTATAGATTCACCTTCTTTGTTTTCTGTAAATAAATTTTTAGGAACTCGGTATTCATTTTTTTTAATAACATTATTTGCGGCTTCTATTATGTTTTTCGTTGAGCGATAATTCTGCTCAAGCATAACAATTTTTGCATCTGGAAAATCTTTCTCAAAATGAAGCATGTTCTTTATATTTGCTCCACGCCAAGAATAAATGTTTTGATCTGTGTCCCCCACTACACAAAGATTGTTCTCTTTATCAACTAAAAGTTTAACCATTTCGTATTGAACTTCGTTTGTGTCTTGGTATTCATCAATATGAAGATACCGCCACTTGTTTTGATATTTTTCTTTTATGTTTTTGTTGTTTTTTAAAATTTTTACAGATTCTATAAGGAGATCATCAAAGTCTAAAGCTTTTTGCTTTTTTAGTTCTCTCTCATAATCACGCCAAATTATTGCTACTATACTTTGGATAGCGTTACCAACATTTTTAGAAAATTCTTCTACATCTATAAAATCTCCTTTTGATCTAGAGATAATTCCTTTTATTTTTCTTGGCTCGTGCTGTTTTGGGTCAATATCACGTTCTTTCATTATGTTTTTTATAATAGAAAGAGCATCACTTTCATCTATAATTGAGAAATGTTTTGTAAGGCCTATCAGGTGAGCATTCTCTTTTATTATATAGACTCCAAGTGAGTGAAAAGTAGAAATGAAAGGCACGCCCCGACGAAATCCGGGGCGTGCCAAATTATCCCCCACAATATCCCCGTGCTCTTTTTTTTCAAGCATATTCATTACCCTTTCTTTCATTTCTTTGGCAGCCTTATTTGTAAAAGTAATAGCAAGAATAGTTTCTGGATCTATCCCTTTGTGTATAAGATGAATGATTCTGTGAGTTATCGTCTTTGTTTTACCTGCTCCGGCTCCTGCTACAATTAAAAGAGGCCCATTTGTATAAAGGACCGCCTCTTTTTGTTTTTCGTTTAGGGAATCTAAATAATCCATTAAATCATTTTACCATTTTTAAACAAAAACTCCCTCTTTTAAAGAGGGAGTTTTTGTTTTATATTTTTTATTCTAAACCAGACTCACTAAAACCTTCTGACATTTGAAGTCTTAAAGCTTCCGATTCTTCTTTTAGTATATTTTCAAATCCCGGAACTTTTTCTTGCAAGAATTTAAACATTTCATCCCCACCTTTTTCAGAATCAATTAATTTTTCATATTCTTTTTGGTTTTCTTCACTTAAAAGTGGTATTGATCTTACAAGTGTTGCTTGGAAAATGAGCCTACCAAGTCGTTCCACCATTTCTTCTGTTTTATCTCCTGGGAGTTTGTCTAACTCAAACATATCTATTAAATCTTTTTTCATTATTGCCATATATTTTTTTTGCTTTAGCTTTTCACTTTAGCAAATAGTTAATTAATAATTTTTATTCTTTAAATAATTTAATATGTAATATTTTTACATTACCATCTGGTAGCTTCTGTGCAAATTCATAATTATATCCTTTTTGTCCACTTAGTGATTTCTCAACCAAACGCATTTTTTCATTTATAGAGACTTGAGCATCTGTCGGATTTTCACCTATGTCTTTGGTTATGATTGCTTTAAGTCCTTGCTCTTTAATTTTTTCCATTATGTCTTTGAGTGATGACTGATTTGTTGCACCTTCATAACCTCTCGTTATTTCTTTTAAGTCTTTTAATTTTTCTATTTCTAATTTTTCTCCATGGACCATCTTGAGAGTTTTATCTAAACTCATTTTTTCACTTGAGGCTAGTTCTTGCTTCAGAGATTCTTTTTCTTCAGCTATTTCTTCTTTCATTCTATTTAAGTATTCACTATCTGTTTCACCTCTGTATCTTTCAGAATCTACTCCGTATGATTCCGCCAACTTTTTATTTTCTAATAATTCTTTTTCAGAAATTTCTGGAGCTTTTATCTCTTCTCCATCTATAATAATATTTGAATTTTCAGTTTTTGTACCCATTTCAAATTCTTCATTTTCTGGTGATGTTTGTGGGTAATCTTTTTCAAATTGAGAAGTTTCATCTCCTTTTATTTCAGTTTCTAAATTTTCCACTGGTGCCTTAAATTTCCCAGAATCAAACATGTCTCCACCGAACTCTTTTCCTTTTTCAAGAACAACATCTTCGCCGGTTTTTTCTTGATGGAATTTTACTTCACCTGTTTCTTGATCGAAAATTATTTTGTCACCAGAAAATACTTTTGCACTTTCTGCTTCTTCCCCTGGGCGATACATACCGTACTCTTTTGCTAAGTCATGTGCATCTGTGTCTATTATATGTTTTACATTTTCTGGAATATCTTTTTCTGGAACATTTTCGTAAGTTTTTTCTAAACTTTCTTTAAGTTCTTTTATTGTAGATATAGCACCTTGACCTTTATTTGCGACAGCTCCAATTTCTTTTTCCCCCACATAAGATTTTTTATTATCTTCTATTTTTTTATTATCTTCTGTTTGGGTATTATTATTTTCTTTTTCGTTGTTTACTTTAGTATCATCATTTTTCTCTGCTCCATTAGTTTTTTCATCTTCAGCTTCTTGGGCTACTTCATTATTTTTACTATCCTCAATCTTTTCTTTGTTCGTATTGTCATCAACATTTTCTGTACTTGATGTATCATTTAAATGATCATGAACTAATCCAGAAACTTCTAGTGTACCAATACTTAAAGCCATAGCCATACCCGCACTAGCTATTTTTGCTAGTACTTTTGTCCTATCGGCTGACTTTAACATTTTTTTCATTTTAAACTCCATTAAGGTAGTATTTTTATCTAGATTTTCTAGATCAATAGGTATTTCTTTTAAATTTTCAATATTTTCTGAACGCATTGCTCTTTCGTTCCAATTTTTATAATATCTAGATATTCCATATCCAAAAGCCGTAGATGCTCCTATGGCTAATCCCGGTACTATTCCACCTGTTCCAATTGTGAAGATAGCGGATCCTCCTATAAGAATACCTTTTATAATTTTTTGAACTTTGGATTTTTTCTCTGGGGGTAATTTATCAAGCCAAGTCATAAGGCCACCTAATCCAGTTCCTGCTGCCGTTCCTATGAGGGTTCTACTTACAACTCTTTCTGTTAATCCAGCCATTCCATTTACTGTAAGAGATGATACTCCAGCAATCATAGCAATGTTTATTGCCATTTTGGCATATTTACCTACACCGCCATTCTTCCCCCAGTTGTCCCACTTGTCCATCGCTTTATAGACAGATCCTTTTTCAAAATTATGGATTTCCTCAGTTCTTTTTAAAATTGCATCTTTAAAATCTATTTCACTTATTTCCCCATTTTTTAATTTTTCTTTAAGACCATCAAAAAATTCTTTTTGCTGTTCTTTTGTATATAAAGTTTTCTTTTTTTCATTTTTAACTTCCTTTTTTTCTCCTACTTCAATTTTATCCTCATAAAAAGCAGGAGCAGCTCCAGTGTGACTCAGAAGTACTTTATTTTTTTCCGCATTTATTTTTTTATCTAAAATTTCATTTATGTTTTCTTCTTTTTTTTCCTCATTCTCAATTTTATCCTCATAAGAAGCTGGAGCCGCCCCTGTGTGACTTAAAATCATTCTCTTTTTATCCAACAATTCCCCCTCTGTCGAAGAATTATCATTTTCTTTTTTATCTTTCTTAAACCAAGAAAAAGGATTAAGTTTACCCCAATTTATTTTCTTGGAAGTTTGTTCTTCTTTTTTTGGAACAAAGTTTTTTATTTCTTTATCTATTTCTGCTTCATCATATTCATCTACTACCGGTTTCTCATTTTTTTCAACAACTTCATTTTTTGTAGTTTCGTTTTTTATTGGTTCTGGTTTTGAAGTCAATAAAATATTTCTTTCCTTTTCAAGTTTACTTAATTTTTCTTCAAGATTTTTTCTAAGTTTTATTCCATTTTCTATTTTTGGATTTTCTATTAGTATTTGAATTTTATTTTGAAGAAGTCTTATTTCTCCATTTAGACTAGAAAGCTTTTCAGAAAATTCAAAAGGATACCCCTCTCCCAAAAGATCGGATTTCTCTTTTTTGATAATACCCATATCAACAGACATATTTCTTAATTTATCTTCTGCCTCTCTAAGTAGTTGCCTGTTTGATTTTATGTTTTTGTTTTCTTCTTCCTCTTTCTTATCTTTTTTTAAAAGCTCATTTATTTCTTTTTGGTTTGTGTCTCTTTTTATTAAAATTTCATTTATTCTTTTTTCTCCATCTTTAAAATCAGGATATTCTTTTAATAATTCAATCCTATCGTTATCTGCTTTAATCATAGCTTCTTTGGAAGATATAATTCTTGATTCTTCATCACCGTATCCTTTTGTGAGCAATTGGCTTTTTCTTTCTTTAATAAAAGATTCATCTATGCGAATTTTAGACAATTTTTCTTTAAATCTTTTTAAATCTTTATCTTCTGTTTCTAGTTTAGCTGATTTTGGTTCATTTATTTTTTCCATATCTTTTGTGTTTTTAGATAGTTATTAATTAGAAACTTTATATGTAAATATTAGCACAACTCTAATAATAAAGGAATAAAAAGAAAGAGCCGTGCAACTTTCGTCGCAACGGCTCATACAGGTTTATTTTTCCTGTTCATTTTTTGTTTCAATCGTAATCTCAGATCTCCAGCTACCATCAGCACTACCTTCTGACTTTTGAATGATACGGTGGATTTTTTGATTTCCAATCAATCCTTCAGCCATTGAAATCTGATGATTAAAAACATTAGTTTGGTTTGGTTGAGCAACTTGTTGTTGATTTTGTCCACCACCGGGAGTAACAGGAACTACTGGGATAACTTGTGTTGCGTGTCCAGCTCTCCCATTGGGATTATTGTCCTCAGTTTGGTTTCTGAGTTGTTTCAGTAACCATAAAACTAAATAAGCAAGCAAACCTAAAGCCAGAAGAATCAGAAGTGCAGCTAAAATAGAATTAATAATTGGCCAAAACCAATCAAAATTAAACCCAGCACCTGATTTTTTTGTTTTAACAGGTTTTACCGGTGGAACTACCGCCGGCAAATTTTTCCCTGAAATTACAGTGTCCTTACTCAGTGATATTATCACTGGAACACTATCTATGGCTACAAGTTTGTCCTGAGACAACCTATCTCCTGTTTCGCAGGAATAGCGCGGGGCAGTTACTGGAATCTTTTGGTAAATCAACGTATCAGCCTTCAGTGAAATTTTTATGTCCGGCTGCAGGCGGTGACTTTTCTGGTTACAACTGGTGGTAAGAATTACCACGATTAAAACACCTAAAAAAGAAAAAAATAACTTTTTCATGTTTATATGAATTTAAAAGTACATTGAGCGAAATCAAGGGCTAGTCATCCGATTGGCTCCCGTAGGACCAATTCCTAGATACTAGCTTGCTTATTTCACCTCTAATTATATTATAGCATATTTTATGGCATTTTGTCAATACCTAATCTTGTCAAATATGGTGGAGTGATGTATAGTTTTGCCCTGTGTATAACTCTGTTGACTGGCTCCCCCAGATGGGGTACCCTTATAGGTAGTGGGGTTCGTTTCGGTTTTATCCCACAGTTCCTGAAAGGAAGCTTAGCTTTTATGAGAAGCTTTACAGAGATGCCAACTTATTTATGCAATTAGAACAAACCAATGAAGATTCTTTAGGCCAATCTGTTTCTACAGATAACCAAAAGATGAAAATATCTTTAATTTATAAGCCTTTTCTTGGAAAGGTTGTTTATTCTTTGTTTGTATTTTCTATGATAGCTGGAATACCATTTGAGGCAAATGCCAGCTTTTTATCTGATATGATGACAGGAATTATAGGTAAAAGTACTCAAGCAGCTGAGAATGATGAATACGGAACTGATTTTTTTATTTCCAATACTCAAAATATGCCCCTACTTGAATCCACTGTCCCAGATATGAAGAATGCTAATGATGGCTCACAAATGTCTATCATTGAAGGTGAAGCACTTTCTTCAAATGGAGCACTTTTTGGCAGTGGTATAGAGAGTGTTTCTAATGGTCAAATGACAGAATATATAGTAAAAGAAGGTGATACTCTCTCTCAAATAGCTGAAGATTTCGATGTTTCTCAAAATACGATTAGATGGGAGAACAATTTATCAGGAAGTACCATAAAAGTCGGTCAGAAATTGAATATTTTGCCAGTGACTGGAGTTAGACATACTGTAAAGAAAGGTGATAGTTTAGGAAAGATAGCCAGTATTTACGATGCAGATTTAGAAGATATGCTCGTTTATAATGGGCTTTCTAAGGATTCTGCTCTTGCTGTAGGAGATATAATATATGTTCCAAACGGAACGAAACCTTCAGCCGTTTCTTCATCATCTACAAAGCCATCATTTAGTAGCTCATCTTCTTCATCTTCAAGTTCTGCTCCTTCTGGATACTTTATCCGTCCAGCAACAGGGCCTATCACTTCTCCTTATGGATCAAGATGGGGTTCATTCCATTATGGAGTTGATATTGGTAATAAAAGAGGTACTCCAATCGTCGCTTCTGCCTCAGGAGTGGTCACTAAGGTTGTAAATTATTGTAAAGAAGGTGCTTCTTCTTGTGGAGGAAGATATGGAAATTATATTGTGATAGATCATCCAAATGGAATGAAGACAAAGTATGCTCACTTGCAGAGTGTCAGTGTCTCTCTCGGGGCAACTGTTTCCCAAGGAGAAAAGATTGGAACAATAGGCAACACAGGAAGATCAACTGGTCCACACTTACACTTTGAGGTAATAAAGAGTAATGGTTCTACGATGAAGCCACCGGTTTATTAAAAAATATTTAAATAAACTAAAAGCCCCGCTCGAGTACGAGCGGGGCTTTATCATTTGACTTTATTGGGGAAATAAGTAAAATCAGGGAAACTTTAAAACAAGTATCGTATGAAAAATCTGTTTAAAACCTTTGTGTTTTTTATTGGGGGATATCCGTTGATGTTTCCTAAAATATCAATGAATACTGTGCGAAGTCCAAGATGTATGGAATTAATCGAAGAAGAAAGCAAAGAAAAAGAAACCGAGCCGGAAAGTTCTTAACAGAACTTTCCGGCTCTTATCATTTTATATTAGGTATTTTTATATTTCTCTTGGTCTGTATTGCAAAGCTTCTAGTATATGTGATGCTTTTATGTTATCCTCTCCCTCTAAATCTGCTATGGTTCGGGCGAGCTTTATCGTCCTGTGGTATGCACGAGCAGAAAGTTGTAATCTCTCGGCACTTTGATTTAAAATTTTTCTTGTTTCTTCATCAAGGGGAGCATAAATATTTAATTCTTTTACATTTATATCACTGTTTGTTTTTATTTTTCTTTGGGTACCACTAAATCTTTTATTCTGTATTTCTCTCGCTTTTAAAACTTTTTGTTTTATCATTTCTGTCTTCTCTCCTTCACCATTATCATCTGCCAATTTATCATAATCAACATTAGATACATTGACCCATATATCTATGCGGTCCATTATAGGGCCTGATAATTTCCTTTTGTATCTATCTAGGTCACTTGGTTTGCAGATGCATTGCTTTTGCTTACTTCCTTTGTTGCCACACGGGCAAGGATTCATCGCGGCAATTAAAATAAAATTTGATGGAAATGTTGCTGAGCCTTTAGCACGAGAGATAGAAACTATATTGTCTTCAAGTGGTTGACGAAGTGACTCTAAAACTCTTTTTTCAAACTCAGGGAATTCATCTAAGAAGAGTACTCCTTTATGAGCAAGAGTAACTTCTCCTGGTTTTATATTTGCTCCTCCACCGATGAGTGATACATAGCTTGCAGTGTGATGTGGCGAGCGGAATGGTGGCTCGGTAATTATTTCATCTTCTAATATTCCAGATATAGAATGTATTCCTGTTATCTCAAGGCAATCATCCAAATCTAAGTCTGGTAAGATATTTGAAAATACTCTAGCGAGCATTGTCTTCCCAGTCCCTGGGGGCCCATACATAGCGATATTGTGCCCACCAGAAGCTGCGATCATAAGCCCACGCTTGGCACCCTCTTGGCCTTTGATGTCAGAGAAATCTATTCCACCTTCTTTTTTCTTTTTGATAATTTCTGTTTTATTTGCTTTTTGTATTTTATTTTTTAGATTATTTTCTTTTTCACCTTTTTTAATTTTAGGTGTATTAATATGATCTATTACTTCTTTTAAATTTTTTGCACCATATATATCTACTCCATCTACAAGGGCTGCTTCTTTTTCATTATCTTTAGGTAGAAATATTTCTTTAAAACCCATTTTCTTTGCTTCTTGGACTAAAGGAAGAGATCCTTTTATGGGCTTCAGTTCTCCATTCAAAGAAAGCTCACCTAGAAATATCTTACCCTCAGGGTCAAAATTTATTTCTTCTGCCGAAAGTAAATATGCTAAAGCAATAGGAAGATCAAAATACGGTCCTTCTTTTTTAAGATCGGCTGGTGAAAGTGATATAACTATTTTCTGGTTTTGGTTTTTAGGAGAATTATATCCAGAGTTCTTGAGAGCTGAGCTCATTCTATCTTTAGACTCATCGACAGCTTTATCAGGAAGACCCACAAGAGTAAAGGCATGAAGTGTACCTTTTGTGATATCAACTTCAATTGTCACTATTTTCCCTTTTAGTAAGTGCGTTTGAGCACCATATACTTTTCCAAATGACATATAATTATAAAGACCCTAAAAAGGGCCTTTATTTTTTGTTAATCTTTTTTATCTATACAAATCTTACATGTTTTCGCAGAAGGATTTACTTCTAGCCTGTCTTCTTCTATTTCATTTCCACAAACTTCACAAGCACCATAAGTACTGTTTTCTATTTTTTTTAAAGCATTGTTTATATCAGCGAGTCTTTTTTCTAAAGAATTTAGAATGCTAGATCTTTTTTCATAGTCTTCGGCTTTGTCTGCCATGTCAGCTTCATCTTGAACTTCTTGAGAAGACATTTCTCCTTCTGGGACTGCATCCCAATCTCCATTTTTGTCTACCTTACCGATTCCTCCTAATTCTTCTAATAAAACTTTTTTTTCTTCCTCTAATTTTTTTTTGTAAATATTTGTATCCATCATAATGATTTTATTTTAGCATTTATCTTTTAAACGACCAAGTTATTTTATTTGAAACCTTGTAATTATTTCTTTGATTGTATCCACATCATCTGTGATTAATAGAGTTGTTTTATCTAAAAATAGATAATATAGAATCCCTTGCCCATCTTCCCCGTGGATTATTCTTACATCTTTATTGTTTATGATCACATCTTTCCATTTGTTTTCAAGAATCTTTTTATTTTCTATTTTAATATTAAAAAGATTTATCATATCATCAAGTAATGTTTTTTCCCAAGATAACATTGAGGCATATGCTTGATTATAATTTGTTGTTTCTAATATTATAAATAGATGTTGGCTATTTGTTTTGTAAAATATACCAGTCATAAAATTATCTGATAAAGACCTAAGAAGTGGAGAAGGAGCTGATGTTTTTATAATAGATAGAAAATCAAGAGTTTTTATGTTGGAGAGCTCTCCACTTTCTTCTGTTATTCTGTTTATAAAGATTGATTTTATCGATCTTTCTTTTTCTGTTTTTGTTTTTTCTGTTGTTATAAAGTTTACGATATCAGAAATAGTCGTTATGTTTGAGATTGTGAGATATGATTTCACATCATAAGATATTTTAGTTTCTGGGTCTGTGTTTTCTATTATTGGATTATCTATTTCAAGTTTTTTTTCTTTTAAATAATAAAAACCAAAAACAGCAATTATAATAAGAATTACACCTCCAATAACAAATAAAATTTTTGACGAATCTTTATTTTTTTTATCAATTGTATTTTTCCCTATTTTTATTATTCCAGCACCTTCTTTTTCTTTTTGAGCAACAGCAATTTTTATTACAGAAGTTTCTTTTTCTTTCATAACACGAGCCATATCAGAAGTATATGTTCTAATTATTTTTTCTATATTTTTTTTTACTGTATTTTCTTCTTGCATATTTTGTTTTTTTAATTTTCTTTTTTGAAGAATGTTGGATCTGCTTCTTTTATAGAAAGACTCAATCTTCCTTTTTCATCTAGTTTGATGACTTTCACTGGGACACTGTCTCCCTCCTTAATAATATCAGAAACTTTGGCAACACGGAATGGTGCAAGCTCAGATATGTGCACAAGTGCTTCGGTGTCATATCCTATTTTTACAAAAGCTCCAAACTCCATAATTTTTACTACTACCCCTTCGGCTGTGTCACCCACTTTGTATTCATGAGTCATATTTTCGATTATTTTTATAGCTTCTTCAGCTCCTCCATTTTTACCTGTGACTATTACTGTGCCATCTTCTTCTATTGTTATTTCTACTCCAGTTTTTTCTCTAATTGCATTTATGTTTTTACCACCTGGACCAATAACCATACCGATCTGATCTTTTTTTATTTTAGTTGTAAGTATCTTTGGTGCTCTGTCTGAGATGTTTGGTCTTGGAGAAGAAATTTCTTTGGTGATTACATCGAGTATTTCTAGTCTCGCATTTTTAGCACGGATTAGTGCTTCTTTTAAAATATTTATTTTTATACCTCCTACTTTTACATCGAGTTGTATAGCAGTGATTCCGTCTTTGGTTCCTGCAATTTTAAAATCCATATCACCATAGTGATCTTCTGGACCTTGTATGTCAGAAAGTAATACATATTTATTTTCATCTGTTTCACTAGACATCAATCCGATAGAAATTCCCGCAACAGGAGTTTTAATGGGCACTCCTCCATCCATAAGAGCAAGTGTTGCTGCACAGATAGAAGCTTGAGATGTAGAACCATTTGATGCTGTAGATTCTGACACAACACGAATTGTATAAGGGAAATTTATTTTCTCTGGTATTACAGGTGTGAGAGCTTTCTCTGCGAGGAAGCCATGGCCCATCTCTCTTCTGTTTATTCCGCCGACGCGTCCTGTCTCTCCACCTGAGTATGGAGGGAAGTTATAGTGATGCATGAAACGCTTTTTTGATTCAAATTCCATTCCTTCTATGGTCTGCATATCTTCAGGTCCACCCAAAGCAAGAACTGAAAGTACATGAGTTTCGCCACGGTAAAATATTCCAGAACCGTGTAACACATTGGAAATTCCACCAGCTTTTGCATATAATTTTCTAATTTCATCAATTTTTCTTCCATCAGCTCGTTTATTTTCTTTAAGGGCAGCTTCGTGAAACATTTTATCTAATTGATTGTGCAAGTAATCAAGAGCTGCATTTTTCTTTGTTATGTTTTCTTCATTTTCACCATATTTTTCTTCCAAAATCTCATCCCATATTTTTTCAGCATTTGCCCCCACCTTTTTACTATCTTTTGTAAGAAGTTTTTCATCGAGTATTGGTTTTATTTTTTCATTGAAAAGTTCGATATCTTCTTTTTCAACTTGTGGTTTAGGAAAAACTAATTTTGATTTACCAAATTCACTCATTAATTTTTTCTGGAAATCTTCCCATTTAGAAATTTCAACAGATGCCATATCAAAACATTTTCCTATTTCTTCTTCAGAAAATTCAAAAGACATCGCCTCTATCATATTGATAGTTTTATCTTTACCGCAAACAAGTAAATCAAGCTCATAAACTGGTTCATCAGAAGATGGAACATAATTGTTTACTTTTATATTATTGTCTCCGCTAGTCCTACTTATATGAACTGCTCCAACTGGTCCATTCCATGGTATGTCTGACATAGAGATTGCCAGTGATGCTCCGTTGATACCCAAAACTTTTGGATCCATTTCCCCAACTGCAATTACTGTGATGATGATCTGAACAGCATTTTTTATATGCTGATCAAAAAGTGGACGAATGGTTCTATCGATCATTCTTGCAGCAAGGATTGCTTGGTCGCTTGGACGACCTTCTCTCTTGTTATATTGCCCACCTAAAATGCGACCTGTCGCATAAAATTTTTCCAAGTACTCTACTGTGAGATTAAAGAATCCAAGACTCTTACTTTCGTCTTTAGAAATGACAGCTGTCGCCATGACTACCGTCCCCTCACTTTTTAAAATCACAGATCCATTTGCTTGGTCTGCTAAATCAGAAAACATCGCGACAATTTTCTTGCCACCTACTTCTACTTCGTATTCTTTACTTTGCATAAATTATTTTTCCCCCACTGTCCAGGCAAGGCCTGGACAGTGGGGTGTGAGTTAGTCTCCAGACTCTAGTTTTGAAACTTTTTGCAGTTTCAACTCTAATTGTCTGAATACTAGCTCGTTAACTCTTAATACCAAAAGCATAGCAGAAATTCCCTCTTTTTGGAAGAGGGAATTTCTGCTGTCTATCTATTTTTTTATATTAAATACTTTCTTGGATTTGTGGAAAGGTCTAGGAAGTCATCTGCGACTTCGATTAACTTTGTTGAAGTTGATTTATCAAATGAAACGACTTCTACTTGGCTTGTTGTCTTTAAGTATTCTACAAGTGGAACTTGGTCCCCGTCACCTGTGACGAGTACCACTGCGTCAAGACGTGGTGCCATCTTTAGGGCATCAATAGCAAGACCGACATCCCAGTCCCCCTTCTTTGCACCCCCAGGGAAAATTTGTAAATCTTTTGTTTTTGTTTCTATTCCTAGTTTGGTTAGTGCATCAAAGAAATTTTTTTCTTCACCATTTTCACTTGTGATGACATAGGCGATCGCTCGGACGAGTTTTCTCCCCGCTACAGCATCTTTTAATACTTGTCCAAAGTTTACTTTTCTTTTATATAAATTTTTAGCGGAGTGGTATAGATTTGATGTGTCTATAAAAACCCCTACTCTTTGTTCTTTGTGTTTAATTATCATATATATTAAAAATTATTTTTTATAAAATTATCGACCCCCCTTTTTTTTGTAACTCCAATAAAATAGATCTCTTCGAAATGCACACATAATTTCTTACTAGAAATTTGCTCTGCTCGGGCCGTCGCCTTGCGCAAGGCATTTCTCAGAGACTATTTTATTTACGTTATTAATTATATCAAACTAAAACATTCCGACCTAGGTCGGAATGTTTTACTAAGCTTTTATTTTTTTTGCTTGGATATCAAATCTTTCCTTGTCTGACTTTTCTAGATACTTTAAATGCTTTCTTCTATCAGCAACCATCTTTATAAGACCACGACGAGAGTGATTATCTTTCTTATGAGTCTTAAGGTGACTTGCTAATTCATCAATTTTTTTACTGATAATAGCAATCTGAACTTCAGGACTTCCTGTATCTTTATCATGAAGTTGATTCTTTTTTATAATATTTTGTTTTTGCTTGGTCGTTAACATGACCCTTATATAGTATCACATATTACAAAAAAATGCAAGCCCACACACTTAATTTGGTGTTGTTCTGCTTTTTCAGAATATTTAGATAATAATATCTTTTATGTTTATAAAATATATCAATATTACAAAATTACTTTAACAGCAGAACCAAAAAGCTACACCAAATTAAGTGTGCGGGCAAAATAACTCTCTTCTGTATTTTGTTTTCCGACATTAAAGTATGTGATACAATGATTGGATGGCATCTTATTTAGAGCAATTGAAAAGAGAATTTCTTGAGCATGTAGAAATAGAGAAAGGAAATAGTCTAAAAACGGTCAATAATTATGATCATTATATAAGTAGGTTTTTTGATTTTTCCAAAATAACAGATCCAAAAGATATTGATGATGACAAGATTCGTGAATTCCGTCTTTTTCTTAATCGTCAGCCTGGGGTTAAGGTTCGTGGGCAACAATCAGCAACTCTTAAGAAGAATACTCAGAATTATCATCTTATTGCTCTTCGTTCTTTCCTTAAATATCTTATGAAAAGAGGTATCACTTCCCTTCCACCTGATCGGATAGAGCTTGCAAAGATAAAAGAAAGGTCTTTGGATCTTATTTCTGTTGATGAATTAAATAGGCTTTTAAAAGCACCTTTGGAAAATTCCCCTAGGTCGGACCTAGGGGCAAAAAGTAAAAATAATAAGACCCTAGGTCCGACCTATGGGAATTTGAAATCTTTACGAGACAAAGCGATATTGGAGCTTTTTTTCTCGACAGGGCTTCGTCTTTCTGAACTTTGCTCACTCAATAGGGACTTGGATTTATCAAAAGATGAATTCTCTATCCGTGGAAAGGGTGAAAAAGTTCGTGTCGTTTTCCTTTCAGATAGCGCCAAGGATGCAATAAGAGAATATTTGAAAAATAGAAAAGATATGGATGAGCCATTATTTATTCAGTATTCCAAAAATAATAAGTCCAGGCAAGGCCTGGACAGTAACGGAGGAAGAATTACCCCCCGCTCTATAGAAAGGATTGTTCGCCAATATGCAATTATTGCAGGAATTTCTAAGAAGGTGACCCCCCACGTGATTCGTCACTCTTTTGCAACAGATTTACTTTCTAATGGGGCTGATATTCGCTCGGTCCAAATGATGCTTGGCCATGCGAATATTGCTACAACTCAGATATATACACATATTACAGATCGTCAATTAAAAGATATACATAAGAAATATCATAGTAAGTCGTGATAAAATAAGAGATGCTTGCCCCGTAGTGAGCTTTGCTCTACTACTGGGGTGCACAAGAAATTTCACAGTAATTAAAAAAAGCGATCGCATAGCGACCGCTTTTCATTTTTATTCCTCTAACCTTCGGCTAGAAGACGAAACCCAAGCCCAACATTGGTTGCCATTCCTTGGTTTTAATAAGAACAACACCTACAACTGGTTTTAATTTCCAATTGTTATTTTTTAAAGTAATAGTTGACCCCAGCGCTAATCCTGGTTTTAATTCTGGTTTTAAAACTAATCCCGGGAAAGCATTTACTCCAACTTCAGCCTTAAAATTTTTCGCAACATTAAGGGTTACAGAAACTTTTGGTCCCACGAACCCCATAAATGAAATGGAATTATTTGCTGAAATGATCATTCCTCCTGAGAAAGACGAGAAATGATTTTTCTTGTCAGATATTTGTGCTTTAGCACAAACTGACATTAATACCATTACGAAGAACAATAACTTTTTCATGATTTATTTTTTTAAAAGTTTAACTTAAACATAGTATAGCATTTATGTCAACTATTGTAAATGGTGTTGTACAATCTTGACAACAGAAAAGCTAAGGAATATAATATTAAATATGCTCAGCCAGAAACTTATAAATATAGGTATTAAAGAAGACGAAATAAAAACTTTCCTATTTTTACTAGAAAACGGTGAACAAACAGCTGGAAAAATTGCAATAAAGACTGGCCTTTCTCGCCCATCTCTTTATGGTTATCTAAAGAATCTTCAAGAAAAAGGTTTAGTTGTTCATTCTCAAAAAGATGGAGTAAAAACTTTTTTAGTTTCTAGTGCAGAAAAGATAAATATGGTCTTGGATGAACAGATAAAAAATATTAATGATACTAAGGATGTCATAACAAAAGCATTTTTGGAAATTCAAAAAGGTTTAAAACCAACCTCTGTTCCCCGTTTTCAGATATTTGAAAGCAAAAAAGAAGTTCAGAATATTTTAAGAGACATACTTCTTTACAGAAATATGGAAGCTAAAGCTTATATTCCAATTAAACTTGTTATTGAAGTTTTTGGAGAAGAATTTTTTAAACAATTTAATATTGAAAGAGTGAAAAGAAATATTTATATGAATGTTATTTGGCCAGAAAAGCATATTATTGATATGAATGATTATCCATTTATGGGGACTGGCGAAGTTTTTCTCAGGGAAATAAGAGTTGCCCCAGAGGGAATAGATTTTTCTATGGGTTATTGGATTTATGAAAATAAGGTTGCCTGCATTTCTTCTCCAAAGGATAATTTTGGTTTTATTCTTGAAAGTAAAGAATTTGCTGATATGGTGGCTTCTCAGTTTAAGGTTATATGGGAAATTTCTAAAAAAATAGACATAACCGAAAAAGAATCAGAAGAATTATTTAAGGAAATGAATAGTTAATAGATAGTTATATAATAATTAATATGAAAATTATAAGTTGGAATACAAATGGATTGCGGGCGACGATAAAACAAGGACACTTTACTCCCCTGTTTGCTTTTAATAATCCAGATATGGTTTGTTTTCAAGAAACAAAATGTGAGCCAGAGCAACTTGATGAAGCATCCAGGAATTTAAAGGGTTATTATTCTTATTTTTCATATTCAAAACTTCGAAAGGGTTATAGTGGTGTAGCTATTTATACAAAAGTAAAACCAGAAAGAGTTGAGTATGGTTTGGGAATTAAAAAATTTGATGATGAAGGTAGGACTTTAGTTTTGTATTATAAAAGTCCCATTGGTGGGAAAGGTAAGAAATTAGCTTTAATCAATTGTTATTTTCCTAATGCTGGCATAAAACCAGAAAGATTAAAATATAAATTAGAATTTTATGACGCTTTTTTAAAATTTATAAATAAACTAGAAAAGAATGGATATAATGTAATTTTTACTGGAGATGTAAATACTGCTCATAATGAAATAGACCTCGCTCGGCCAAAAGAGAATGTAAACAACACAGGCTTTCTCCCTATCGAGAGAGCTTGGATGGATAAATTAATAAAAAATAATTGGATAGATATTTTTCGATATTTAAATCCCGACCAAAAAGATGTCTATACTTATTGGGATCAGAAAACAAGAGCACGTGATAGGAATGTCGGTTGGAGGATAGATTACTTTTTTACCAATAAATCTTTTATTAAAAATGTAAAAAGTTTTAAAACCCTCTCTGACTATATGGGCTCAGACCATTGCCCGATAATGATTGACATAAAAGTATAAAAGTAGGTATAATTATAATGATTAAACTGTTCTTTATTGCACAGTTTAATTATTTTGTTTCTAGTTTTCTGTTTTCTGACATTGTTTAATTGTTTTCACCCCGGAGATTTTTATTCCGGGGTTTTCTGTTCTTGACTTATTTTATAAGAAGTTCATAATATAAGTAATCACTTTTTTAAATTGTTCTTGTGTTGACTTGAACAATTTATTTTTTCTTTAATCATAATTTGGTTTAGTTAGGTTAAGTTTTGAAACGGGGATCCTCTGGTTCCCGCTTCTTTTATTTTTTAATACCTTAAACTCTTTAGGCCTTGCCTCGAGAGTCTCAAGAGTTTTGTTTCTTCCCTATTTTCTACTCACAAGTATTTTTCTGTTGAAAAATCTCGCGAGCCCACCTCGCCTCGTCAGGCTCCGGTCTTGCGCTCAGGTCCCTTACCCGAGCTCACCCCATGTTTCACATGTAACCTTTTGATTTCTTCTTTCTCTAGTTTATCTTTCTTCTCTTTTCCTCTTTCTCCCAATGTCTTTAATTCAGCATCGCCCAGCATATCAAGGGATTTCACGAGTTCTGATAGGTGCTCTTTGTTGTTTTTGGTTGGATCATCTAGGACTTCTTCAAGGAGAGCATTTAGTATCCAGCCCATTCGGGGGCCTGGTTTCACGTGTAACTCCCCCATCATATAGTTTCCATCTATGGCTAGCTGGCTGACGGATATTGGGTCACGGAGAGCTTCTTCTATCATTGCGTGATATTTACGAAGTCTATATGGAGCTTCAGCTTTTGCCATTCCCACCCTATCACACTCACGGACTTTCATAAGATCCCAGATATTTTCTTTACCAACATGTTGAATAATCCTCCTTACAGCAGAAAGTGTTATTTTTTCAGTATCAGAGAAGAACATATGGTTTCTCGTGAAACTAATAACTTTTTCGCTTATTTCTTTAGAATATCTCATTCTTTCCATAATTTGTTTCACCATTCTTTCCCCTATTACTTCATGGCCATAAAAAGTATAGGCTTTTTTAACCCCTTTTCTTCTAGATCTAGGTTTTCCAATATCGTGAAACAAGGCAGAAAGTCTTATTTCTAAAGACCAATTCTTTTTTGTAGCATGATCAAGGGCTTGGAGTAAATGCTCCCAGACATCGTATTTATGAGCTCCACCCTGGATACATCCAATTCCCTCTTCTAATTCTGGAATTATATGTTTAAGTAATTCAAGCTTTTGCAATAAAGCTATTCCAGAAACTGAGTTTGAAGACATTATTATTTTAGTAAATTCATCACGAATTCTTTCAAAAGATACATTTTTTATAAGATTCTTATTCTCATAAATAGCGTTTATTGTTTCATATGAAACAGAAAAGTCTAATTCTGCTGAAAATCTAATAGCACGAAGCATTCGAAGGGCATCTTCGGTAAATCTATCTTTTGGATCCCCCACTGCCCTAATAACTTTGTCTTTTATATCTTCTTGTCCTTTATAAAGGTCAATAAGTTGTCCTTTAGAAATACTATACGCTATTGCATTTACTGTAAAGTCTCTTCTTTTAAGGTCATCTTCTATTTTTTTACTAAATTTAACTTCATTTGGATGCCTAAAATCATCATATTTAGACTCTATTCTGTATGGAGTTACTTCAATTATATGATATTCAGCCTTGTCTCCCGTTTCGCATGAAATATCCAAACTAGGTTTGGGGATTTCTTTAGGAATACAGACACCGACTGTTCCAAATTTATTTTCATATATAGTTTTCTCAAATAATGGAATTATCTCTTTTGGTTTGGCATTTGTTGTAATATCCCAATCTTTTGGTTCCCTGCCTATAATAAGATCTCGGACGCATCCACCCACAAGAAAAGCTTCAAAACCAGCTTTTTCGAGGGTTTCTGTTACACGTGTAACATATTTTGGGATTTTTGAGTTGTTTATAATTGGCTTATCAGCCATATATTTGTGCGGCGTAGGAGAATCGAACTCCTGTCTCATCCTTGGCAAGGACGTGTTCTACCACTAAACCAACACCGCTAAATTATTTTTTATAACTTTTTTATTATAATATTTTTTAAATCAAAAAGCAATTTGTTTTGTTAAATTATTATTTTATTGTATAATATAAAATATGCACCTGTAGTGAAATGGATATCATACCGGTCTTCGGAACCGTCGTTGGGGGTTCGAATCCCTCCAGGTGCACAAAATTACTACTATAGATTATGACTTTTATTAGTCTTTTATACACACCAAAAACCCTTTAAAAATATAGATTATGTGGATAAGTATGTGTGTATTGTTTATAAAAGACAAACTTTGTAATTCAAATATTTATATCTAAAATATAAAAAAGCTTGATAAATAAGGTTTTATTAGTAAAGTACAATTTTTAGGTGAATTTGTCCGTTATTAACACCTAAAAATGTTTCACGTGAAACACTATGAAAAGTTTTACTTCAAATTCACAAAAAATAGGTAAAATTGGGGAAGATTTAGCCTGTAGGTTTCTTATGAAACACGGATTTTTTGTTTTAGAAAGAAATTACACTAGAAAGTGGGGAGAAATAGATATAATTGCAATAAAAGATAATAAGATATATTTTGTTGAAGTAAAATCAAAACAATTCTCATTTACCCCCACTGTCCAGGCAAGGCCTGGACAGTGGGGGTTTGAAACAGGTAGACCAGAAGAAAATATGCATATTTGGAAAATGCAAAGACTTCGAAGAATAGTAGAAACTTATCTCATAAGTAATAGAGTAGGGAATAGGGAATGGCAATTTGACCTTTTGGTTGTTTATATTGATATACATAAAAAACTAGGTAGAGTAAAAGTAGTAGAAAATATAATATTGTGATTTGATAAAAAGGTAAAAATTTGTTATATTGGTATGATGATTGCGGGATTAGTTTATCGGTAAAATAACAGTTTTCCAAACTGTGGTGAAGGGTTCGACTCCCTTATCCCGCACAAATCAGGTTTACTGATTTTATTTTGTTTGTATGTTTAGTTTCGGGGTGTAGTATATCGGTAGTATCCGTGTTTTGGGAACACGAGAGCCGGGTTCGATTCCCGGCACCCCGACAAAATTAAAAAACTCTCAGAAGAGAGTTTTTTAATTTGTGGTGAGCAAGAGAATTGCTTCTCTTGCGTTCGGGAATCGAAAGGCTTTTCCTTATCAAAGATGGAAAAGCACCCGCGACCGTAGGACGAGATTCCCGGCACCCCGACAAAATTATCAAAAACAATATCAAATTGTTTCTTGACTCATATGTTATAATAAAATTATGACAATAAATTATTTATATGGAACAATTGCTGTTTTGTTTGTAAGTCTTGTTTCTCTTATTGGAATTCTTTTTCTTTCTTTAAAAGAAAATGTTTTAAAAAAATATATTAGTTTTTTTATTAGTATTGCGATAGGGGCACTTTTAGGTGATGCTTTTATTCATATTATTCCAGAAATAATGGAGAGTAATATAAAAATAGATCTTGTCGGTATTTTTATTATTTTCGGAATAATATTATTTTTTATAATAGAGAAATTTATACATTGGCATCATCATGGCGAAGACAAAGAAGAAGGTCATGTGCATCCGGTAGGGAAGTTGATACTTTTTACAGATGGGTTTCATAATTTTATTGATGGAGCAATTATTGGAGCAAGCTTTCTTGTAAGTATTCCTCTTGGTATTGCTACAACTCTGGCTGTTATACTTCACGAGATTCCACAAGAGATAGGGGACTTTGCTGTACTCATTCATTCTGGTTATTCAAAGAAAAAAGCTTTGATGTTTAATTTTTTATCAGCTTCTGCTTCCTTTTTAGGTCTTATTGTTGTTTTTATTTTTGGAAATATTATAGAAGGAGTATCTATTTGGTTTATGCCTATTGCGGCTGGAGGATTCATTTATATAGCTGTTGCTGATCTTATCCCAGAACTTCATAAGACGAAAAATATAAAACATTCAATAATTCAAATATTAATTATTTCTCTTGGTATAATTTCAATGTTGGCATTGTTGATGCTTGAATAAAATATTTTTTAAAAAATAACTTCAACAAATAATCTTATAAAAGGGTACACAAATTTCTTATTAGAAATTTGCTCAGTTTTCGTGCCGTCGCACTCAAAAGCCCCTTTTATAAGATTATTTGTTTTCGTTTATAAATTACAATAAGAAAAACCACTCACGGATAGAATAGAGTGGTTTTTCTTTAATCAGTTCTTTATAAAAGAAAAGATTATTTAACTGCGTCTTTAAGAGCTTTTGCTGCTCTAAATTTTGGTACTTTAGTTGCAGCGACTTTAACAGTTTCTCCAGTTTTAGGGTTGCGAGCCATTCTAGCTGCACGAGCCTTTACTGAAAAGATTCCAAGACCTGCGATTGATACTTCGTCTCCTTTTTTCAAAGTAGCAACGATAGCATCAAACATTGCGTTCACAATTTCTTCGGCTTGTACTTTTGTACCGCCTAATTTTTCATGAACAAGTTCCACTAATGCTTGTTTATTCATACGATTAGTTTATAGTTTCTGTATTTTAAATTCTAAAAAATACAAGAATTAAAAATTTAAAAACTACAACTTACTGAATAATTTCGACCGTTTGAAACGATCCCTAATAAAATAGGTATAATGTTATTATATACCAAGCTAATTTTAAAACAAGGGGTATACTGTTTGACAAAAAAATAATTTATTGTATTTAAAAAACTCCCCTAAGGGAGTTTTTTATTATCTTGCGTATTCCACTATTCTATTTTCTCTAATCATTGTAACTTTTATTTCGCCTGGATAGGTGAGTTCTTGTTCTATTTTCTTTGCAATATCATGGGCCATTTCTTTGGCTTCTAGGTCTGTCACTTTATCTGGAGTCACAAATATCCTTATTTCACGGCCGGCTGATAGAGCATAAGCTTTCTCAACTCCACTGAAGCTTTGTGATAAAGCCTCTAATTCTTGAAGTCTTTTTATATAATTTTCTACACTGTCACGTCTTGCTCCTGGGCGTCCTCCTGATATCATATCGGCAGTTTGGACGATTACAGCTTCTAGAGATTCGTGGGGAGTATCGTCATGATGACTTTTCATTGCTGTAATTATTCTAGGATCAGCTTTAAATTTCTGAAGTATCCTTATACCTATATCTATATGTGTACCTTGAACTTCGTGATCTAGAGCTTTACCAATGTCATGAACTAATGCCCCAGCTTTTGCGACTTGGACATCTGCCCCAAGTTCTTCGGCTAACATTCCTGCAATGTGAGCCATTTCTATAGAGTGCTGGAGGACATTTTGACCATATGAAGTTCTGAAATAAAGTCTTCCTACGATTGCTGTTATCCTTGGGTCTAAGTTAAAGATTCCACACTCATAGACTGCTTGATCTCCTTTTTCTTTTATAATTTTGTTTATGTCTTCCCCCGCTTTTGCTACCACTTCTTCGATTTTAGCTGGTTGAATTCTGCCATCTAAAATGAGATTTTCAAGTGCAAGTCTTGCGACTTGTCTTCTTACTGGATCAAAAGAAGATATAACTATTGTTCCTGGTGTTTCATCGATAATAAGTTCAACTCCTGCACATTTTTCAAATGCACGGATATTCCTACCTTCCTTACCGATGATTTTACCTTTTATTTCATCATTTGGAATATTGATTGAGGTTGTCATCATTTCAGATGCGGTTGAAGATGCAAGACGATTTATACTTGCAGAGAGGATGTCTTTGGCTCTTCTGTCTAATTTTTCTGCATTTAATGTTTCCATTTTTTGCATTCTAACAAGAAGATCTTCCTCATATTTTTCTTCAATATTTTTAAAGAGTATTTCTTTGGCGTCATCAGTAGAAAGACGAGCAATCTTTTCTAATTCTTGCTCTTTTTCTTTATCCATATTATCTACTCTTTCTTTAACCTTTTTAACCTCCTCTATCTTTTGCTTAATCCTTTCTACTTCTTTGTCTATATCAAGCTGACGGTTATCGAGCATTTCCTCCTTTTTGATAAGACGATTCTCTGTTTGCTTCCATTCCTCTTCTTTTTTCTTTGTTTCTTTATTGGAAGCTTCTATGTGTTCTTCAGCTTTCTTTTTTCCCTCATCGACTACTTTTTGTGCATCTTCTTTTGCCTTTAGCATTATTTGCTTAATCTCAAGCTCCATTGAGCCTTTCTTGCCCATAGAAATAATGAGACGCAAATAATAACCAACGAGAGCTCCTACTACTAGGGCTGTGGCTGATATAATTATTATTGTTAACATAACGACTTTTATGTCGCTTTAAAACACAGATAGACCCTTGTTATTTATGGGTTTTACAAACAAGTATGATTGATTTAGAACGAAACGATTGTTTTCTTTTTGGTTCATAAATAAAAATATTTCGTGACTGTATTTGAAAGCGAACATGTAATAAAAACTTTTAAAATTCGATACTTTCAATATACTCCAAAAATGAGTTTTTGTCTAGGATTTAAAAAATAGCCTCGCAAGCAAAGCTTGCGAGGCTATTGATTTACCGGAATTTATTTTCCTTTTGGTTTTGAGATTATCTCATCGATGATGCCGTACTTTTTGGCTTCATCACTTGTCATCCAGTAGTCGCGGTCGGAATCTTTTTCTACTTGCTCCATTTTTTTATTTGTATTTTGAGCAAGAATTTTGTTCAAGGTATCTTTTGTGCGGAGAATGTGCTTGGCATTGATGGCGATATCAGATGCTTGGCCTTCTGCTCCACCCATCACTTGGTGGATCATAACTTCAGAATTTGGAAGAGTGAAACGTTTCCCTTTTTGACCAGAAGAAAGTATGAGTGCCCCCATCGAAGCAGCGATGCCGACGCAAATGGTAGAGACATCACTTTTGATAAAATTCATCGTGTCGATAATCGCAAGACCTGCGGTGACTGATCCACCAGGGGAATTGATATAAAGACTAATATCTTTCTTTGGATCAACATGATCAAGGTAAAGAAGCTGAGCGATGATGAGGTTCGCTGTGTGATCATCGATCGGCCCTCCAAGAAATATTATTCGTTCATTTAAAAGGCGAGAGTATATGTCGTAAGCTCGCTCGCCATTCATTGTTTTTTCTATAACTGTTGGTATAAGCATAAAATTAGTTGCTAGTGGCTAGTTTCTAGTGATTAGAAAATAACAACTAGAGAAATTACTGATAATATGGTGATTATATCAGGAAAAATGGAGATTTTATATACCTTGACAAAATGGTATTAAATATGCTATAATATAAAAAGGAGGTTAAGTTCTTTGATAAAAGTTTTCATTTTTTTGGTTAATGAATTTTAGTTCTCGTCTTTGGTATTTTAATAAAGATATTAGGGATGAGAATTAAAATTATATTATTAATTTAAAAAATGTGTATTATGAAAAAAGTTTTTTTAATTTCAGGTTTTTTATTTCTTATTGTGTCCGCCATTCTATCTAATATTTCTAGTGATGTATTCATTGAAAAAAGAGTTAATAACAATTTATTAATGATTACAAAATTGGAAAAAGAAAGAGAGATAAAAATCAATTCCCTGCATCAATCATCAATGTCAATGATGTCTGCGGCTAGAATTGCGACAAGCCTTGACGGTATAGATAAAAGTCTGAGTGTTCATCGTAAGCGCTTGGAGTATTGGGATGATTTTGATTTTGGAAGTCCTCTATCAACCAGACAGTCTTCTTTCCGAGCTGGTGCCATTTTGTCTCTTATAGAAGGGCTAGGATTGCTATTGACTTGTATTTTTGGATTATGGAATGAAGAACCCAAAAAAGATGATGAAAAAATGATTGATAAAATTTGTCATAAGGAGAATAGGATTTTAGCTATTAAAGAATGGCTTGGGATATTATTTTTCTTAACATCTATTATTGTAATAATTACTTATTTTAAAGTTTTATCAATACCTATACAAAATTATGCTTCAAGTATTGATCGCGACAGAGCTGTTGCAGTAATTATTTTGGTTGATTTATCAATCTTTGCCTCAATGATTATTATTGGTTTTTTGTATAACAAGGCATTATCAAAAAAATTAAACTTACTTTGGGAACAAAAAAAGCGGTTGTTTGTATGACAATCAAAAAGAAGCCTAAAAAACTAGGCTTCTTTTTTGTTTAGATTTTTTACTCTATTGTTTCTCAAGAAATGTGAATACTTTTTCATTTTCGAGCATTTGTTCGACATAGGCGCGGGCGCGGGTGGGGTCGGCTTCTTTATACATCTCGGTGATTTTGACGACGTCATTTTCTATTTCTTCTTCTGTTGGTTTTAAGTTTTCTTTTATAGAGATATCGTGGATGATCATTTGGAGTTTCGCACGTTTCTCGGCGTCGGGTCTCCATTCTTTCCTCAAATCTTCTTCGGTTTTGTTTATTTGTTTTAAATAATCTTCGAATTTAAATCCGACATTAGTTATGTCTGCTTGTAGTTTGTATAGGATTTTATCTGTTTCACTTTGGATAAGGATTTCTGGAATTTCTATTTCAGATTGTTTCACAAGCTCTTCTATGATTGCGAGCCGTACTTTGTCTTTTGCTTCTGTTTCTTTTTCTATTTTTAAATTTGATGTAATTTTTTCTTTAAGTTCTTCCGCAGTTTTAAAATTGCCGAAACTTTTTGCAAACTCATCATCGAAAGCTGGCCACTCACTTTCTGGGACCTCGGTTTCATTTGCATGAGCTTGTGCGTGTTCCTCCTCAGTCATTTCCTCATGTCCTTCATGAGAATTGTTCTTTTGATTTGCGCGCATTTTACGAAGGTCGTCTATGACTTTCTCAACATCTTTTTCTTCAATAACAATTTCTTTTTTATTTTCCTCTTTACTATTTTCTGTTTTTGCAATCTTTTTATAATCTCCTAATTTAACTTCTGGAATAACTGCAGTTAAAATTTTGAATTCCAAATCAGAACCTTTACCGATTTTTGTAATTTGAATTTGTGGGCGACCAATAGCATCAATTTTATTATCTTCTAAAATTTTTCCATAATTATCACTAAGTGCTTTTTCAGCCATTTCCTCTAGAAGCTCCATCTCAGGAACTGAACTTTTGATCATATCGACAGGGGCTTTGCCTTTCCTAAACCCAGGGAGCTCTACACGCTCGTTTATCTTCTCGAGAGCTTTCTCTTCATATTTCATAAATTCCTCTGCTTCTATGGTGCCCACTATTTCCACTTCACTTTTTTCTAATTTTTTGATATTTACTTTCATATTATTGATTTTAAATCTATTAATCTAACGTTCACATCTTATACTAAAAATTGATATTTTACAAACCCTAATTTTTAAATTGGTTTCTTGACGAAAGATATTAATAAAAGGTAGAATTGGGGTATTAATAAATAGCTTACGCGAAAGCGAATAAATTTTATGGGAATAGAAGGATCTTTTAATAAAACTAATGAAATTGAAAAAAAAGAAAATAATACTGAATTTTCAAAAGAGTTACAAAATGGTTTGATTGAAGTTAGAGATATGATTCAAAATATAAGAGATGACGCTAAGAACCTTTTAAGTAATCTTGAAGATGCAAGAATTCCTTACAATAGATACGACAAGGAGAGAGAAAATAGATCTTCTGATGGATCCTTTACGATTAGATCTATGTATTTAAACAACATGTCTTGGCAATTAGAAAATTTTGATGACGAGAACATAAAAAATGATCCAAATTCTTTATTGAAAGCTTATGGGCAGATAAAAGAAGCTATTGATCACCTTGAAAATAAATTTAAGATTTATGGATACCACGATGATCAAAATAAAGGAGGAGATGTTTTATCAAAAGACTATCCAGAAATTGCTAGTCAGATTGATTTACTTTCTGGTAAATTAAAAGAAATTCAGGAACGTATTCCAGAAATTGAAAATAGACTTGATGCTCAAAAAAAATTTAAAGCAATCAAAAGTCGTGATAGTGTAGATGGGCAAGGTGATTTTATTCCATTGATTAGATTTGTGAATAGAAATGGTAATATTAATAGTTTCTCTCATAAAATTGGTTATTATAGAACACCCGAAGAATTAATAAATAATTCTGAAAAATACATAGATCAAGTTCTAAAGAAAAGTATGGAGGATTTTAAAGCTTCTGAAAATTATTCAGATGAGGAAAAGGATATTTTTATTGATAGATATGAAAAATCTATTTTAGGAATTAATGACTATCTAGATGAATTTAAAAAATTAAATCAGATATATAAAATTTAAAATAAAGTTGTTCGCATCAAAAAATCCTCCATTCGGAGGATTTTTTGATGCGTGATTATTTTAAATTTTAAAACCAAATTGCAACTAATATAGGCACGATAATAAGAGCAATAATGTTTAGAATTTTTATCATTGGGTTTATTGCTGGGCCAGCAGTATCTTTGTAAGGATCTCCAACTGTGTCTCCTGTGACAGCTGCTTTGTGAGCATCTGATCCTTTTCCACCAAAGTTTCCAAGCTCAATATATTTCTTTGCATTATCCCATGCTCCACCACCGGAAGTCATTGATATTGCAACGAATAATCCTGTGACTATTGACCCGACAAGAAGCCCACCTAAAGCTTCTGGTCCAAGTATAATACCTACAAGTATGGGTGCAAGAACTGGGATAAGAGCAGGGACAACCATTTGTTTGATAGCACTTCCTGTGACGATATCTACACATGTGCCATATTCTGGTTTACCACTTCCATCCATAATTCCTTTTATTTCTCTAAATTGTCTTCTAACTTCTTCTACAACTTTACCCGCAGCTTTTCCTACTGCTTCCATAGAAAGTGCACCGAAATAATAAGGAAGAAGTCCTCCAATCAAAAGTCCTACGATAACTAATGGATCTCCTAAATCAAATTTCAAATTAATTCCTAGATCTGCAAATTCTTGTGTGTAAGATGAAAAGAGCACAAGTGCTGCAAGTCCTGCTGAACCGATAGCATAACCTTTTGTGACTGCTTTTGTGGTGTTTCCAACTGCATCAAGTGGATCTGTGACTGCACGAACGGACTCTGGAAGTTCAGCCATTTCAGCAATTCCACCGGCATTATCTGTAATAGGGCCAAAGGAATCAATTGCAACAATGATACCAGTAAGAGAAAGCATAGACATAGCAGCAACTGCTACACCATATAATTCACCAAAATGATAAGAGGCTAAGATACCTGCGACGATCGCGATGAGTGGAAGAGCTGTTGACTTCATAGAGATTGCAAGACCTTGGATTACATTTGTCCCATGTCCTGAAACGGAAGCTTGAGCTATAGATTTTACTGGATAATATTTTGTAGAAGTATAATATTCTGTAATGATAATTATAAGAGCAGTAACGATAATACCAATAAGTGCACTTATATATAATCCACCAACTGTATATTTTTCTTGACCTGTCATTAGCCATTTTGTAATAGGCCAGAATGCAATAGCAGAAAGTAATCCTGACACCATAAGCCCTTTGTAAAGTGCACCCATTATATTTCCTTTTTTTCCAAGTCTTACAAACCATGTCCCGATGATTGTAGAAATAATAGATACTCCACCAATTGCAAGGGGATATATTATTGCGTTATCAAAACCTGAGAAAACTAGAGATCCTAAAAGCATAGTTGCAACAGATGTTACAGCATAAGTTTCAAATAAATCTGCAGCCATACCTGCACAGTCTCCGACATTGTCTCCAACATTATCAGCAATAACGGCAGGGTTTCTTGGGTCGTCTTCTGGGATACCAGCTTCAATTTTACCGACAAGATCTGCTCCTACATCAGCTGCTTTTGTAAATATTCCTCCACCAAGACGAGCGAAAACTGAAATAAGTGATGCTCCAAACGAAAGACCCACTAAAGATTTAACAGCGTGAGCCCCTACAAATTTTTGTGCAATTATATAAAATAATGTGACTCCTAAAAGAGCAAGTCCAACAACAAGAAGTCCTGTGACAGAACCTCCTTTAAAAGCAAGAGATAGAGCTTCTTTTAGACCCTTTTTTGCTTCTTCGGTTGTTCTTACGTTAGCACGAACAGAAATGTTCATACCTATGTATCCTGCAATAGCAGAAAGTATCGCTCCGACTAAGAAGCTTATCGCCATCATCCATCCTAACATTGGAACAAATCCAATTATAAGAAAAAGAATGATTGCAATAATTCCAATAGTTTTATATTGGCGATTTAGATATGCTTTTGCTCCTTGTTGGATAGCAAGTGCGATAGATTTCATTTTCTCATCACCCGTGTCTTTGCTCAATACTACTTTTATAAGGAACAATCCATAAATGATTGCTAAAACAGATGCCCCTAATGCAAACCAGATAAATATACTCATACAATTAGTTTCTAGTGACTAGTTTCTAGTGACTAGTATAAATTAATAAATTTTTATAATAATTTTTTATGACCTTTAATTAATACAAATAATTATGCTTCTGTGCCATCATCAATGATACCGTCATCGATGTTTTCACTAGCTTCTTCTATATTATCATCTTCTGTGTTTTCACCAACTGTTTCATTGTTCTTATCTATGCTTTTTATATCGATTCTCCATCCAGTAAGTTTTGCAGCAAGGCGGACATTTTGCCCCCCTTTACCAATAGCAAGTGAAAGCTGATCATTGGCGACTTCTATTGTAGCTTTGTGTCCTTCTTCGTCTGTTTCAATATTTAAGACATTAGCAGGAGAAAGAGCACTACTTATGTATGTAGCTGGATCAGGTGACCAAGGTATTATGTCTATTTTTTCTCCACCTAGCTCACTCATAACAGTTGAAACTCTGACTCCTTTTTGTCCGACACAAGATCCCACTGGGTCAATGTGCTCATCATTGGAATAAACAGATATTTTTGAACGTGAGCCCGGCTCTCTGGCTATGGATTTAATTTCTACTACTCCTCCTGATATTTCTGGAGCTTCCATTGCAAATAATCCTTCTATAAATTCAGGGTGAGTACGAGAAAGTTTTAAATTTACTCCTCTTGGGGTTTCTTCTATAGAGTATAAATAAGCTTTTATCCTATCTCCTCTCTTGTAAAATTCTCCTGGAATTTGTTCTTCTGGGAGGATGATACCTGTCGCACGATTGAAATCTATATAAAGGACGCCTCTTTCTATTTTAGATACTGTACCATTTATGATTTCACCTTCACGACTTCCATATTCTTCGATTATAGCCCCTCTTTCAGCTTCACGAATTTTTTGAATTATAACTTGCTTGGCTGTCTGAGCTGCTATTCTTCCGAAATCGTCTTTATTTTCTAATGGGAATATAATTTCTTCTTCTAAAACTATGTTGTTTTTTATCTTTTTAGCATCTTCTATTAGTATGTGATGTTCTTCATTATATCGAACTCTTTCATCATCTTCTGCAATTTCTTCGTCTTCTTCCTCATTTCCTTCTTCGTCTAATTTAGGAATGCGGACTAAAGATTCATCTACTACTATTTTGACTTGGTAGAATTCCATATCTCCATTTTCTATGTCAATTTTGGCACGGATTATTTGACCTTTTTTACCATAATCTTTTTTATAAGCAGCAGCTAAGGCTTGTTCTATGGCATCTATGATTTTATCACGAGGGATTTTTCTTTCTTGCTCAAGCTGTTCCAGTGCTGACTTCATTGTTTTTAGGTCTAACATTTGTTAAGTTCTAGGTTCTAGTTTTTATGTTCTAGTAAAATACAATAAAAACAAGAGACCTTTTTATTAAATTGTTATTAAATTGTTATTCTTAAATTCGACATTTAAGAAAAATAAAAGCCCGGTTTGAAAACGGACTGTTACATATAGAATGTTACTATAAGAATCTAATTTATGCAATACTTAATCAAATCTACAGATAGTGGTTAAACCACTATCTGTAGATTTGATTATATGATATAATAAGAACATGTTAAGAAAACAACCTTTATTAAATGGAGAATATTACCATATTTACAATAGGGGGGTTGACAAGAGAAACATTTTTTCTGATAAGAGTGATTTATTTAGATTTATTGAAAGTATAAAAGAATTTAATAAAATAGAAAAAATAGTGAGTTTGTCAAACTTAAGAAAGACAAAAAAATCCCAGATAGTGGTTAAACCACTATCTGGGGATAAACCATTAGTTTTAGTTGTTGCTTATTGTTTAAATCCAAATCATTTTCATTTTGTTTTGAAACAAAATGTAGATGGAGGAATAGCTAAATTTATGCAGAAATTACAAGGAGCTTATACTTACTATTTTAATGTAAAAAATTCTCGCTCCGGATCGCTTTTTCAGGGAACTTTTAAGTCTCAATTGATGGGTAATGAAAATTATTTTAATAAAATTATTGGATATGTAAATAAAAATTATCAAGTTCATGATATCCCAGAAGATTTAAAAGATCTTATTCTTGCTAGTGACAATGAATATGAAAATAATGATTTTAATATTGTTTCGAAAGAAGAGGGTTTAAGAATTCTTGAAGTTTTTAAGGGTATTTCAGATTTTAAACAACATTCAGAGGAAATTGTAGAAATTATTAGAAAAGAAAGAGGAAAAGTTTCCTTACTAGAAGATGAAAATCTTCCAGATAGTGGTTAAACCACTATCTGGGGTTAAGTGTTTTGCTTTTGTTGATTGATAGGTGGTATAATTAAAAGTAGTATTTAAAAATAATAATTTAAAAAATTTTCTATGAAAAAAATATTAAGAGCCAGTTTCGTTTTTTTGATTTTTTCTTTAGTCTTACCTTTTTCTATCTTTGCGGAAGAAAAGGTTGATACTAAAGAAGTAAAAAGTATAACACTTGCTGAAATAAATTTAGAAAATGTAAAAATAGTTTCTCAAGAAAATAATAAATTTAATATCTTTTTTTCTCTTGTAAATGGCCAAGGTTTACAAACTGATGTCAGATATGGGATTAGGCTAATTCAAAATACAGATAAAGGACAATATTTATTAGATGAAAAAATATATGATGATTTTTTGACATTAAATCCAAATTCAAAAACTGATAAGTCTATTGATTATATTGCACCAGATTATTTAGATGGTGAATATAATATTGTTCTATCTAGTAAAAATAGTAACAATCTTCCGTTTGCAGATTATATTATTAAAAAAGTTCATCTAACTTCTTCTTTAAAAGGAATTAGAATTCTTCCTGAAACTTGTTATTTAAAAGTTGAAGGTGAGAAGAGTAATTTAAAATATAAATTAAATCAAGGGGTTGATATAAAAACAGACGAAAATTTAAATCTTTTTTGTACTGTAGAAAATTTTAGTGATTCAGTAATTTCTGTACAACCTTCTTATAAAACATACATAAATTCTTCTTTTGGTGATGTCGCTGAAGTATCTGATATAAATAATAAATCTATTGTAATTGATCCACTTAAAACAAAAGAATTTTCTGTTATTTTACCCAAATCATCCGTCCCCAATCCTTATAGTTTGAACTTCACTTTAGGAAATGAAAATATAAAATCAAATATTATAAACATTTTTTATGTTATACGTGGTTCAAATGCTACAATTAATAGTTTGTTTTTAGATAAGGATTATTATAAAAAAGGAGATAATGCTTTAATTTCTTTTGCATATTTTCCATCTATTGATGTTTTTCTTAGGGGGAGGTATTCGACAGCATTACCAGTTAAAATATTGTCTGAAGTGGAAATTAAAAATGGGAAAGGTAATTTATGTGCTGAACCAAGTACTAAAGATTTAAGTAATCAAACTTCAATAAAGGTAGAATTTCCAACATTAATAACTTCAAAATGTTTTAATCCTAGTATTTTAATTACTCTTAAAGATGAAGATGGCAATATCTTAGATCAAGAAGATTTCAATATTAAAACAACATCTGTCTCTAAAATATCAATATCAAATATTGCTATTATTTTAATATTACTTCTTCTCATTATTATTTCCTACTTATATTTTAAGAAAAAGAAAAATTTACAATCAGTAGATATAAATAAGACTGATAATAATATGAATAATATCAGTATAATTATTTTATTATTTCTATTTACCTCATTTTTATTTATACCAATAGATTCAGTTAAAGCAGACACAATAACTTTTGATAATTTACTTTCATCAGGTACTAGTTATTTTATACCTTATGATGTTCAAAATCCTTCAGCTGGTGGTTCAACTTATACTATTACAACAACAATACCTGTTGTTTTGTGGTTTAATATATCAGGAGATTCTTATGAAGGTGACAAAGATTATAGTTCTCCTGGAGGTATTGCAGAACCTTGGGGTGGTTTTTATTGTGGGACTTCAGGATCATACTCTAATTGCAGTCTTTATTATGGTTTATATTTAAATATTGATATTTTAGAAAATTATAATAATAATCTCATACATCATTATTTTCGCGACGATAAGGTGACAGCACTTTGGAATTGGTTTAATAATAGTATCCCATTAAATATTTCTTTGTTGACCAATTATTGGGGTGATTATACTACAGACTTTAATATATATAAAAACATACCAACTTCTTTTGGTGGTGTTGATAAAATTCATTTTCTTTGGATGATTACAAAACAAGACACACCAACAAGCTCTTCAATAGTATGGCAGTCAGATAGTACTCTTGCTGTTAATTATTATGGAAATACAGACCCCGACCTTCTTTATAGTAATTACAATCCAGCCCTTCTTGAGAGAGATACTCTTAATATGATATATCCAGAGCCTATTGTTGATGTGAAAGTAGATACTGTGGATGGGCCAATAAATAAAAGTACGGGGGATAGTGTATTTGTGAGCTGGACATCTCAAAATACTGAGGGGATGGTATGTGAGTGCCGATGTACAAATGGTGCTAATAATATTGATTGTGGAAGTAACCCTCCTGATCCAAATGATCCTAGTTATTGTGGAAGCGGGTTAAATACTCAAGAGGATATTTTAATTAGTGGAATTTTAAGGCCAACAGTTTTTGATGTTAGTTGTTATGCTCAATAATATTAAATAACAAATAAAAAAGTCGAGCTAAAGCTCGACTTTTTTTTATTTCGGCACACCTTTATAGTATGTTATTACGGTGAGGTTCATATTGTATATGGTCATAGTTGAATCAACTAATGATATTATAAATTTAGAACAATTAGTATTGTCTAATATTATAGTATCTTGTTTGATTTTATATGTCCCATTACCAACACGAGTACCATCTTGTTTAAAGATTTGGTATTTCTTATTTAATTCATAAGACCATTTTCTGGTTCTTTTATCTTCATCAAAATAAGCGAATACCCATTCTCCATTGACGAGGCCCTTACTTACTTGGAACACCCAGTAAAGACTGGATATTGTATCGTACATCGTTGGTTCTGCAACTTTTATGCTAACTGTATCGGTTTTAACTTCCTTGTTTAAACCAATAAATTTAAAAATAAAAGTTGTGTCAGACACAAGTCCTTCAATTGGCCATGAACCGTTTGTAGGAATTGATATATCATTAGCCGTAGCCGAAGCTGCGTAACTGGATTCCCAGTAGAGCGTGGTATTGCCAGCGTGTTCTATGCTTTCGGGCAATGCATAAGCATTTACCTTTACCACAGGATCAACAGGTTCCACAGTGATTGGAACCAAATCATCTTCAATGCATCCAAAAAAGATATTTGAAAGCAGGATGAAGATGAAAATCATTTTTGACCAACTTCCTACCTTGTAGGATTTGGTACACAGATTTGTTTTCATACCTGTCTTATTTGTTTCAAGAATCAAAGGTTCTATTTTTTCAGTCTTCTTATATAAAGATAACTAGAAAATATAGTTTACCCTATTTAATTTTATTATCAAACAAATGATAGCCTGTTGTCAATAGTAAATGTTGATAACCTGTGGATAACTTTCTGGGTGTAAAAATTCAGATTTTACTATTTTTTGTTTATTTTTTTAATATAAGTGGTATAATTAAAGTAGCATTATTTTTTAATTAAAAACTTTACAAATGAAAAACATAAAAATATTTTTATTTATCTTCGTCTTAATTTTTTCCATTGGGATGTTTTCCAAGGCTTTTGCAATCGATGATATAGCAACAGTAAATATACAATGTAATTCTGGACCAGATGGGTATACAAAATTTGCTGATGAAAATGAAACTTATAGCAATTTACCTGCGGGAAGTTATAATGTTGCATTTGGCTGTTTAAGTTCTTTTAATTATAACAATACACCTCTTCCTAGTAGTGTATGTACTGCTGACGGGGTTGGTGTAGAGGATCCATTTCCAGAAGCAGTTAAGGCTTGTTTTTATAAATTAAATGTTATTAATTATACTCTCTCTGTCACTAAAACAGGAACAGGCTCGGGAACTGTGACATCAGATCCAACAGGTATTTCTTGTGGAATTGATTGTGAGGAATCTTATGCTTCTAATACCTATGTAGAACTTACTGCTACTTCAGCTTCTGGGTCAGTTTTTGCTGGGTGGAGTGGTGCTTGTACAAACACTGTAGGTAAATGTGCTGTCACTATGGATGCTACTAAAACAGCAAATGCGATATTTACAGCTAATCCAGTTCTTACTGTTACAAAGACAGATCCTTCAAATAGTGCAACAATCACTTCTACTCCAGCTGGAGGTATTAGTTGTGGTGCTGATTGTAGTGAATCATATACTTTGGGAACAGATGTGACAATAAATGCTCCTGCGGTTAGTGGATACTCTGTTTCTATTTCTAATGGATGTACAGCTACTGGTGCTGTCGGAGTGGGTGCTTCTTGTAGTGTCACAATGAATACAGATAAAACCATAGATGTGATTTATTCTTTGGCGGGTAATGCCGTTCTCACTGTCACTAAAGAAGGCTCGGGAACTGTGACATCAGATCCAACAGGTATTTCTTGTGGAATTGATTGTAATCAATCTTATACAACTGGAACCTATGTAGAACTTACTGCTACTCCAGATTCTGGGTCAGTTTTTGCTGGGTGGGTTAGTGATGATTGTAATAATACTATTGGTAAATGTGCTGTCACTATGGATAAATCAAAGACAGTCAAGGCGATTTTTAAATATACTCACACCGTGACCTTTGATGGAAATGGAGCAACTAGTGGATCAACTGCTACGCAGACATTTATTGAAGGTGAAACTAAAGCTTTAAATGCTAATGGATATACAAGAACAGATTATATTTTTGCTGGGTGGAACACATTAGCAAATGGAACGGGGACAAGCTATGCTGATCAAGCAAATTATACAATGGGTACATCCAATGTGATACTTTATGCAATATGGACGTCAAATATCGTTATGTCTGGTTCCCTAACGACATCTAACTGTACAATTTCTGCTGGGAATAGTTCTTGTACAACATCACTTTCTTGGACAACAACAAATCCAGTTGCAACTTCTGCTGTGACAACTCCTACAAATATTACTGTAGGCAGTGGAAATAATAGTAGTGCAACATATACAATCAATTATAATTCAACAAGAACATTTTATTTATACAATAACGGAGTTCTTTTAGATCAAGAAACCCCAACAGCTACTTGTATAAGTGGGACTGCTTGGGACTCTGTAACTTCTACATGTAAATCTACAAGCAATATGATAGGTACGATAACTGCAACAAATTGCACGATACCACTTAATGGCACCAGTTGTAATATTCCTATTACTTGGTCAACTACAAATCCAGTTGGAATTTCACAAGTGACGACCCCTATTAATGTAGTAGTTGGTAATGGTAATTTTGGATCGGCTACATTTTCAACAGGAGCAACAGGTATGAGGACTTTTTATCTTTATAACGATACTCAAGAACTTGGTACTGCAACTGCACAAGCTGTTTGTGCTACTGGGTCTACTTGGGCAAGTGGATCTTGTGTGGATACTAGTTCGACAGTAACATTAACTATGGCTAAGAATACATTAAGCACCGGAACAGGGACTGTAACTGATGGAATTAAAAGTTGTGGTGGAACATGTACTTCCGTAACTTCTAGTTATTTAAGTGGTTCTTATGTAAGAATAAGTGCAACTCCTGATACTGGTTCTGTTTTTGCAGGTTGGTCTGGTTGGGTTTCTGGGGGAGCTAATCCAACATCATATTTGTTGCTAGATAGAAATAGAACAATTAGAGCTTTGTTTAATTCAACAACTCCAGTGTCTTACAATTTAAGTGTCATAGTTTCTGGTAATGGGACTATAATATCAAATCCTACTGGAATTAACTGTAATATAAGTCCAACTGCTGATTGTACAGAATCATATTCTTCGGGGACATCAGTAGTATTATTCCCAACAACAACTTCTACAGACACTTTAACTTGGAGCGGAGATTGCAATGCAAGTGGACAAGTGACTATGGATGCAAATAAAACTTGTACCGCGACATTTACCCCTACTACTCCTACAGATGATTCTGTTCCAACTATCTCAAGTTTCATTGTGACAGATAGAATAATAATTGGTGCTAATGCGACGGCTACTTGGAGTTCTTCTTTAACAAATTCTTGTTTAATAAGAAATGCAAATACTTTGGTTAATGTAGCTACAGGGCTTCCCCCATCTGGTACCCATATTTTAAGCCCCATAGAAGACACAACTTATGAATTGGTCTGTGTTAATGATTCTGGAAGTTCTGTTTCCTCAGATCCCGATGAATTAGTTAAGGTAATAGATCCAGATTATATAGAAAACTAATAATTGAATTTAAATATTAAAACACTCACACATTGTGAGTGTTTTAATATATAGTGTGGGGGGTTGACTTTCTTTTTATATTTGATAAGATGATGGTCTATATTAATTATTAATAATTTTATGTTGGTAATTTGAATAAAGTATGGTTTCTCATATATATTTTATTCTTACTATCAACCAATAATACATATGGCAGAAGAATTTAACAGAGACAAGCCACACGTAAATGTGGGTACAATTGGTCACGTTGACCACGGAAAAACCACATTAACTGCGGCTATTTTGAGTATTTTAGCTCGTCAAGGAGGTGAATACGGTGCTAAAATAAAAGGGGTTGATCAAATTGACTCAGCTCCAGAAGAAAAAGCTCGTGGTATTACTATTGCGCTTTCTCACAATGAATACTGGACACCAACACGTCACTACGCACACATTGATGCTCCAGGTCACGCTGACTATATTAAGAACATGATTACGGGTGCTGCCCAAATGGACGGTGCTGTTATTGTTGTTGCTGCTACAGATGGAGTTATGCCACAAACACGTGAGCACATCCTCCTTGCAAAGCAGGTTAACGTTCCTAAAATTATCGTTTTCTTAAACAAATGCGATATGGTGGATGACCCAGATATGCTTGATTTGGTGGAAGAAGAAGTTCGTGAACTTCTTACAAAACAAGGTTTTGATGGCGTAAATGCACCAGTTATAAGAGGTTCAGCTTTGAAAGCTCTAGAATCAGCAAACAATGATGATGAATGGGCAAAGAAAATTATGGATCTTGCAAATGCACTCGATACTTATATCCCAGTTCCAGAACGTGATGTTACAAAGCCATTCTTAATGCCTATCGAAGACATATTCTCTATCGAAGGACGTGGAACAGTGGTTACAGGTAAAATAGAAAGAGGTATTGTGAAAGTTGGAGAAGATGTTGAAATTGTTGGTATTAAAGATACTGCAAAGACAACAGTAACTGGTATTGAAATGTTCAACAAAAACTTAAAAGAGGGTATGGCTGGAGATAATGCCGGTATACTTATTCGTGGAATCAAGAAAGAAGATGTCACTCGTGGGCAGGTTCTTGCAAAGCCAGGATCAGTTACTCCTCATTCAGAATTTGAATGTAATGTTTATGTTTTGAAAAAAGAAGAAGGAGGACGTCACACTCCATTCTTTACAGGTTATAAGCCACAATTTTACATCCGTACAACAGATGTGACAGGTGAGGCTACACTTCCATCTGGAGTAGAAATGGTTATGCCGGGAGATACAGTAAATCTTTCAGTCAAGCTTGTTACACCAGTCGCTATGGAAGATCAAATGCACTTTGCTATCCGTGAAGGAGGAAAGACAGTCGGTGCCGGAGTTGTAACAAAGATCATTAAATAAGTGGAAAGTTTGTAAAGTGGAAAGTTCTTCAAGTAAAGGCATTTACTTTATAACTTTATGAACTTTATAACTTTATAAATAATTATTATGACAACAAAGACTACATCGCCTAAAGGCGTTACAAAATCAAAGAAAGGAAAGGGGGATGAGACTGCGTCTTGTCTTCGTATCAGAGTTAGAGCATATGAGAATAAGATACTTGATAATTCAGTCAAGCAGATTATTGATACCGCTCTGCGTTATGATGCGAAAATCGTTGGACCAATTCCTCTTCCTACAGAAATTAAGAAATATACAGTAAATCGAGCATCTTTTGTATTTAAAAATGCTCGTGAACAGTTTGAAATTAGAATTCATAAAAGAGTTATTGACATATTGAATCCTAATCCAAAAACAATAGAAGCTCTCACAAACTTATCACTTCCTTCAGGGGTTGATATAGATGTGAAGATGATGTAAAAGCAAGTTAAAAGTTTTTAAAGTTGAAAGTTCTTAAAGCGAAAGCATTCTGGATTTACTTTATAACTTTATAACCTTATAACTTTATGAACTAAATATATGAAATTTATTCTTGGTAAAAAACAGCATATGATGCAGTGTTTTCAAAAAGATGGCACAGCAGTACCAGCCACAGTTATCGAAGCTGGTCCTCTTCTTGTCACTCAAGTAAAAAGTCCTGACACTGATGGATATACAGCCGTGCAGGTTGCTTATGAAGATCAAAAAGAAAATCGTGCAAATAAAGCACATCTAGGGCATGTTTCTTCTGTTTCAGGAGGAAAAGCTTTTAAACACTTAAGAGAATTTAGAGATATTGAAGAAGTTAAAGTTGGAGATCAAATCACTGTTTCACTTTTTAAAGAAGGAGATATGGTGATGATTTCTGGACTTTCAAAATCAAAAGGTTTTCAAGGTGTTGTGAAGCGTCACGGATTTGCCGGAGGTCCTCGTTCTCACGGTCAGAAACATTCAGAAAGAGAGCATGGATCTATCGGAGGTGGTCTCCGTAATAAAGTGCCAAAAGGAATGCGTATGGGGGGCCGTATGGGTGGAGATCGTATTACTGTTAAGAATTTGGAAATCGTTGGAGTTGATATTGAAAAAAATCAATTATTAGTAAAAGGCGCAGTTCCGGGTCGTCGTGGGACACTTGTCGAAATAGTAGGCTAATATGGAAACACAAATATACAATCAAAAAGGAAAATCCGTTGGTAAAATTTCTTTACCAGAATCCATATTTGGACTTCCTTGGAATGGAGACCTTGTTCATCAAGTAGTTGTAGGTATGCAAGCTAACGCTCGTACACCTGTCGCTCACACTAAAACAAGAGGTGAAATAAGTGGAGGGGGGAAAAAGCCTTGGAGACAAAAAGGAACAGGACGCGCTCGTCATGGATCTACACGTTCACCTATCTGGGTGGGTGGAGGTATTGCACATGGTCCTCGTAATGAGAAAAGTTATGCAAAGAAAATAAACAAAAAGATGAAATCAAAAGCACTCTTTACTGTTTTTTCAGAAAAGTTACGCAAAGGACAAATTCTTTTTGTTGAAGAACTTTCAATAAAAGATATCAAAACAAAAGATGCAAAAGTTATACTTTCTGATCTAAGTAAAATAGTAGGATTTGAGAAAATAAATGGTGGTAAAAAACCAAATGCTTATATGACTGTTCCTGCTAAAAGTGAAATCTTGAAAAAAAGTTTTGCAAATATTCCAAACATAAAATTAGATGAAATTAAAAATGTAAGTCCAGTAGATTTATTATCACATAAATATATTATAATTTCACAACCAACAGAAAGTATTGCTTTTCTTGGTGGTAAAATAGAAAAGAAATAATTATGGCAAACACAAAAATAAAAAAGAATACAAAAGAGGTTGTGACCAAAGAAAAGGAAGAGAAGAAATCTCATCCACTTATCTTGGGTCCTAGAATAACAGAGAAGTCTGCTCTTTCTTCGGAAAAAGGTGCTTATGTTTTCAATGTTTTAGATAAAGCAAATAAAAATGAATTAAAAAAAGCTATAAAAGAAGTTTATGGCGTTACACCAGAAAGAATTTCTATTACACAGATAAATGATAAAAAAGTTTATCGTCGTGGAAAAGTAGGAGTAAAAAGAGGTGGTAAAAAAGCGGTCGTATATTTAAAGAAAGGAGATAAAATAACACTAGCATAATATGAAAACTTATAATCCTACAAGTCCATCAAGAAGAAATCAAAGCACTGTATCTTTCCGTGGAGTTCTCTCAAAAAAGAAGCCAGAAAAGTCTTTGACTTATGGGTTCAAGAGAGCTGTCGGAAGGAATAATCAAGGTAGAATCACAACTAGACACAAAGGTGGTGGACATAAAAGACTTTATCGTGAAGTAGACTTTATGTATACAAAAAAAGATATTCCTGCGACAATAACTTCTATTGAATACGATCCAAATAGAAATGCTTTTATAGGTCTTGCGGTCTATAAAGATGGAGTGAAGAAATATGTGATTGTACCAAAATCAGTTAAGCCAGGAGATACCTTTATCGTTAGTGAAAAAGCTCCTCTTACTATTGGAAACAGACTTCCACTTCGCTTGATTCCAGTTGGAACATTCGTTTACAATATTGAAATCAAAGCAGGAAATGGAGCAAAACTTGTCCGTGGTGCAGGGACTTATGGCCAGGTAGTTGCAAACGATCTTGGTTATACTAATATCAAAATGCCATCTACTGAAGTTCGTAAAGTTCCAGAGAGTGCTTGGGCATCTATTGGTGAAGTTTCAAATTCAGATTACAAACTTCAAAATCTTGGTAAGGCTGGTCGCTCACGATGGAAGGGTATCCGCCCTACTGTTCGTGGATCTGTAATGAACCCAGTTGATCACCCACACGGTGGAGGTGAAGGACGCCAAGGACGTGGTCTTCGTAGAGCAAAATCCTTATGGGGTAAACCAACAGGGAAAGGACAAAAAACAAGAACACCAAAGAAATATTCAAATATGTGGATTGTTTCTCGTCGAAAAGTTGGTAAAGCTAAAGGTAATAAATAAAAATAAAGAATATCTATCAATCAAAAAACTCCCCAACGGGAGTTTTTTGATTTCTGCTTGACTTTATTTTTATATTTGCTAATATAGACGAACAGCTCGTTTGAGCTTATTTAATTTAGATATGACAAGATCACTTAAAAAAGGACCATACGTAGACGAAAGACTACTAAAAAAGATAGAAGGGAAAAAGCCTATAGAAACAGGTATTATTAAAACCTGGTCTCGTGCATGTGTTATTTCCCCTGAAATGGTAGGATTTGTTTTTGGTGTTCACAATGGTAAGCATCATATAGAAGTTCTTGTTACAGAAGATATGGTGGGACACAGACTCGGAGAATTCTCACCTACAAGAAAGTTCGTCAGACACGGAGGTAAGATGCAGAAAGAATTAGAAGCAAAGAAGAAAGAAGCCGAAATATCAGCAGCTAAAGCAGCTAAATCCGCAACAGATACTAAAAAATAATTTTAATTTAATTTAAACAATGAAAGCATTTCTTAAAAATTACAGACAGTCCCCACGCAAGGTTTCCCTTGTAGCTGGACTTATCAAAGGTAAAAGGGTTACCGAAGCTTTTGTATTATTAAAATCTTTACCAAAGAGAGCATCTTTACCTGTTTCTAAGTTGCTTCAAAGTGCAGTTTCAAATGCAAAAGCAGAAGGGGTAGGAACAGAAAATCTATATGTTAAAAATATAACAGTAGACAAGGGTATCGTAATGAAAAGAACAATGCCTCGTGCTCGTGGTAGTGCTTCCCGTATAAATAAACGCACAAGTCATATTCTTATTAATCTCGAAGAAAAGAATGTTGTTTCTTTAAAAAAAGAAATTAAAAAAGTAATAAAAAAGTCGAAATCAGAGAAAGTAGAAAATGATAAATAGAACCCATTAATTAAAATATATGTCAAAAGTAGTTCATCCGTATGCTCATAGATTAGTTACACTACGTGATTGGAAATCACGCTGGTTTGGTGATAAAAAATACAAAGATTTTCTTGGTAGTGATATCATAGTTCGTGAGTTTTTAGAAAAAAAATTAAGGGGTTTTTATGTTTCTCGTGTAGAAATTGAAAGAAATGCAAAACAAACAAGGGTGATGATCCATACAGGTAGACCAGGTATGATTATTGGTCGTTCAGGAGAAGGAGCAATTAAGTTAAAGAATGATTTGATAAAAGAAATGAAGAAAAAGAATATTGCTATTCCTGAAGATTTAAAATTTGATATAATAGAAGTCCAAAATCCAGATCAAGACGCAGCTATTGTCGCTTGTTCTATCGCAGAAGGACTAGAGAAGAGATTACCTTACAGACGTGTACTTAAGCAATCCATCGAAAAGGTTATGTCTTCTCGTGGAGTTAAAGGAGCTCGTATTTATCTAGGAGGTCGCCTTGCTGGAGCAGAAATCGCAAGAAGTGAACAAATCAAAAGAGGTTCTATTCCTCTTCAAACATTTAGAGCTGATGTAGATTTTGCTCGTGAAAAAGCACATATGAGTTATGGAGATATTGGTATCAAAGTATGGATTTATAGAGGAGAAGTTTTTTCTTCTGATTCAAATTCAAATAATGGTAATCCTGCTCCAAGAAATAATAAGTAATTTATTTAAATATTTATGTTATTACCAAAGAAAGTAAAATTTAGAAAGTGGCAGACAGGCAGAACTGATATGTCTAAAGTTACACCTGATACAAGAGGAACAACAGTTTCTTTTGGTTCTTTTGGGCTTAAAGCTGTTTCTGGAGGAAGAATAAAATCAAATCAAATAGAGTCTGCACGTAAGGCAGCTTCTCGTGCTCTTGGTAAAACTGGACGTATGTGGATAAGAATTTTTCCAGATAGACCTTTCACAGCTAAACCAGCTGAAGTAGGTATGGGAAAAGGTAAAGGAGATCCACAAGGATATTGTTTAGATATTCGCCCTGGTCGTATTATATTTGAGGTAGATGGTATTCCTGAAAAAGAAGCAAAAGAATCTCTCAGAAAAGCTGGAACCAAATTACCCGTTAGTACTAAAGTAGTAGCTAGATAATATTATGAAAAAAGAAAATCAAAAGAAGAATAAAGTTTTAAAAGGAGTTGTTGTCTCTAACAAAATGAACAAAACTGTTGTCGTTGAAGTTAGTAGGTTTGTGATTCATCCTAAATACGGTAAGAGAATAAAGAAAACAAAAAAGTACAAGGCTCATGATGAAAATAATGATTCAAAGATGGGAGATGTGGTCGAAATAATCGAAACAAAACCAATCTCAAAAGATAAGCATTTCACAGTTAAACAGTAAAAAGTTATAAAGTAATAAAGTTATAAGGTTATAAGGTTGAATTTTTTCAACTTTAAAAACTTTAAAAACTCGATAAACTTAATTATATGATTCAAGATGGAACAATAGTAAATATTACAGATAATACCGGAGGTAAGGTCGGAAAGGTTTTCAAGGTGCTTGGATCTTCAAAGCGTCGCTATGCTAGTATTGGTGATAGAGTTATTATTTCTGTAAAAGTTGCATTACCTAGAAAGATGGTAAAGAAAAAAGATGTTCACCAAGCTGTTGTTGTAAGAGCTGTAAAAGCATACAGAAGACCAGATGGTTCTTATATTAAATTTGATGACAATGCAGTTGTAATCTTGGAAAAAGATAAATTAGATCCAAAAGGAGGTCGTGTCTTTGGTCCTATTCCTCGTGAAATGGCAGAAAAGGGATACCAGAAGATTGTTTCATTAGCACCAGAAGTTATTTAAACATAAAAGAGCCATAGGCCTTGCCTTGGGAACACTAAAGGCAAGGCCTATGGCACAAAAATTATGAAGATTAAAAAAGGAGACAATGTAATAGTTTTAGCTGGAGATGATAAGGGTAAAAAAGGAAAAATTTTGAAAGTATTTCCTGTTTTAAATAAAATTGTAGTAGAAGGTGTAAATGTCGTTAAAAAGGCACACAAGAAAAAGAATAAAGGAGATGTGAGTCAGATGATCGAAGTACCTATGCCTATTAATGCTTCAAATGTCGCAAAAAAAGATTAATTAAGAGTCTAGGCCTTGCCTTGGGAAAATCAAAGGCAAGGCCTATGATATAAAAAATATATGGAAACAATTAAGCAAAAAGAAAAAAAAGCATATGAAATTCTTAAATCCAAATATGGATATAAGAATGTGATGGCATCACCAAAACTCCTTAAGGTTGTTGTTTCTGTTGGAACTGGATCTGGAGTAAAAAAAGATAGAAATAAGAATGATTTTGTGATAGATCGTTTGGCAAAAATTACAGGTCAGAAGCCTGGTATCCGTGGTGCGAAGAAATCAATCTCATCTTTCAAAATCCGTTTAGGTGATCCTGTTGGGGTTATGGTTACACTTCGTGGTGGACGTATGTATGGATTTTTGGATAAACTTGTAAATGTTGCTATTCCTCGTATGAAGGATTTCCGTGGAATAGATAAAAAAATTGTTGATAATATTGGAAATTTAACACTTGGAATCAAAGAGCATACAATCTTCCCAGAAACAGGAGATGAAGAATTAAAAGATGTTTTTGGACTTTCTATAACAATTGTTTCATCTGCAAAAACAAAAACAGAAGCTACAGATTTCTTTGAACTTCTAGGAGTTCCATTTAAGAAATAAAACATACAAAAAATACCCCGAAAGGGGTATTTTTGATGGGAGAAAGATAAGCCCTTATTTTGTAAACCTTTATTGAAGCAAGTTTTTGATATAATTGCTTTTTTATTTAAAAGATATAATATGTGATTATAAATAGTTCATTGATTTTGTCCCGAGAGCAACCTTTTTCATTATTTTTACGGTAGGGAAAATTGCAATTTTAAATATGAGAAGGGGGAACTTGCCTTAATTTATTTAAGGGAACGGGAAAACGATGACAAAAAATTATCACCAGCTAGCAGGTGATAATACCTGCATTTATAACAAAATGCAGGTTTTTTATTTGACACAGCAGTACTTATTTGCTAATATAATGAGACATAGGTTTTGATCCGTTTATCTCCTTTTTTGCCCGATTTTTCGGTTAAATAAGAAAATAAACGAGATATCTACCCATGTGGGGGCTAATTTTAGCCTCTCATTATAAGTGTTTCTATAATAATTTATATGGCAAAAACATCAGTTATCGCAAGACATTTAAAGAAACAAAAGTTTAGTACAAGAAAGACTAATCGTTGTTTTCGTTGTGGGAGAGCTCATGCTTACATGAGAGATTTCGGTATTTGTCGCATTTGTTTTCGTGAATTGGCAAATGAAGGAAAACTTCCTGGGGTTCGTAAGTCAAGTTGGTAAGATAATAAAATGCCCATAGGTCGGACCTAGGGGCAAAAGAAAATAAATTAAAAGACCCTAGGTCCGACCTATGGTACAAATTAAATCAAATGGATCAAATTGCAAATATGATAAATATGATAAAGAACGGAAGCGGTAGAGGCCACGAGAGTATTTCTGTTCCTTTTTCAAAAATAAAGTATTCCATAGTGGAATGCCTTTTGAAAGCAGGTTATATATCTTCAGTAAACAAGAAAATTAAAAAAGGTTTTCCTGTGATAGAGATTGGACTTGCTTATATAGATGGAGAACCAAAAGTAAAAGGAGTTTCTAGAATTTCAAAGAATTCATGTAGAGTTTATAAAGGAGTAAAAGATATTAAGCCTGTGAGAAATGGTTTTGGTATGATGGTTCTAACTACACCAAAAGGTATTCTTACAGATAAAGAAGCTCGTAAAGAAATGGTCGGAGGAGAAGCATTATTTAAAATTTGGTAATAAAAATATATGAGTAGAATAGGAAAACAAATAATAACAATACCGACAGGAACTGAAGTTAAACTTTCAGGTGCTAATCTTTCAGTAAAAGGACCAAAAGGAACTCTTTCTAGAGATTTTCCTGGAGATATAACCATAAACATAGAAGACAATACAATAAAATTAACCCCAAATAAAACTGGTAATAGAGATTTGAATGCTTTATGGGGGACATATGCTTCACATATTAAGAATATGGTTATTGGAGTAAATGAAGGATATACAAAGAAATTAATATTAGAGGGAGTTGGATTTAAATCAGAAGTTTCAGGGCAGAATTTAAATTTAGCTCTAGGATTTTCTCATCCAGTAAAAGTTGTAATCCCAACTCTGCTTACAGTCACTGCTGATAAGAACAATATAACCATAACAGGTATAGATAAAGAATTGGTCGGACAATTTTCTGCAAGCTTACGCGCAATGAAAAAACCAGAACCTTACAAAGGTAAAGGCTTTAGATATTTTGATGAAGTCATTAGAAGAAAACAAGGTAAAAAAGCTGCGTAAATTAGGTTCCAATAACTAGTTTATAGTTATTGGAGAAATAAAAAATACTATGAATAAAAAACAAGAAAAAAGAATAAGATTGAAGTCAAAAATTAGAGCAAAGATTTTTGGAACAAAAGAGCGTCCAAGATTATCTGTTTTTAGATCAAACAGCTACATTTATGCTCAGATTATTAATGATGATATAGGTGAAACCATTGTTTCTTCATCAGATATTACAATGAAAACAGGAAGTAAAATGGATCGTTCAAAGAAGGTCGGTGAAGAAGTAGCAAAAAATGCTTTATCAAAAGGTGTGAAATCTTGTGTTTTTGATCGTAATGGTTTTAAATACACAGGAAGAATCAAAGCTTTAGCAGAAAGTGCTAGAGTTTCTGGACTTTCATTCTAATTAAATATTTTATGGATAATCAAAATAAAAAAACAAATATAAATAGAGGAGGTTTTAGAGGAGGATTTAAAAAAGATGGAAAAAGTGGAGATAGAAGCAAACCAAGATCTAACTTCGAGAGACCAAAACCAGAATTTGATCAGAAAATGGTTTCTATTCGTCGTGTGACTCGTGTTGTCGCAGGGGGACGTAGAATGTCTTTTGCTGTTGCTATTGCTATTGGAGATAAGAAAGGCTCAATCGGGCTTGGAACTGGAAAGGGCGGAGACACAGCAGTTGCTATTAACAAAGCTCTTCGTCAAGCTAAAAAGAGTATGTTTAAAATAAAAACAACAAAAGAAATGTCTATTCCTCATGAAACTTTTGCTAAATTTGCAAGTTCAAAAGTGGCTATTATGCCAAACAGAGGGAAGGGTCTTGTAGCTGGAAGTACAGTCAGAGATATCCTTATTCTTGCTGGTATTAAAAATGTCACAGCAAAATTACACTCAGGAAGTAAGAATAAATTAAACAATGCTCGTGCTGCGTATCAAGCTTTATATGTATTAAAAGCCAATGCTTCTTTACCAAAAATTTCTTTGGTAGAAAGTGAAGCAGTTAAAGTCGAAGAAAAGCCAAAGACTGAATAATTAGAAGTAAAATAAATAATTAAATTTTATGCAATTAAACACACTTAAAAGAGAACATCCAAATAAAAAGGCGAGACTTGTCGGCCGTGGAGGTACTCGTGGAAAGACTTCAGGTCGTGGAGGAAAAGGGCAGACAGCCAGAGCCGGAAACAAGCGTCGCCCAGAGCTTCGTGATATCATCAAAAAGCTTCCAAAGCTTCGTGGTTATAGATTTAAGTCTTTTAAAATAAAACCAAATCCTATTAATATAGGAGAACTTAATGTTTATAAAGGAGGAGAAACAGTAAATCCAAAATCATTATTTGAAAAGAAATTGATTGAAAAAGAAGGAGGTAATTTACCAAAAGTTAAAATATTAGGAAGTGGAGAAATTAATATAAAAATTACAGTTGAAAACTGTGAAGTTTCTTCTTCTGCTCGTGCAAAAATAGAGAAAGCGGGAGGAACAATAAAATAATTTATGGAAAAAGTTTGGGGAAAAATAAAAATGATATTCCAAGATAAAACACTTCGTACTCGTGTCTTGTTTGTTTTGGGAGCGTTTCTTTTGTTTAGAGTACTATCTGCTTTGCCTATCCCAGGTATAGATACAGTCAAACTCCAATCTTACCTTATGAATAATCAATTCCTAGGAGTTTTAAATATATTTTCAGGTGGAGGGCTTTCAAATCTATCTATTGTAATGCTTGGAGTAGGGCCTTATATCACTTCGTCTATTATTATGCAACTTCTTACTATGATGTCTCCAAGACTTAAGGCTATGTATCAAGAAGATGGAGAGATAGGACGAAAAAAGTTTAATCAAATTAGTAGACTTATTACAGTACCACTTGCAATAGTGCAAGGGCTCGGACTTCTTTTCTTGTTTAGTAAACAAGGAATAATTGTAGACACTTCAATTTTTAGTATGATTGTGAATATTTCCATTGTTGTGGCTGGTTCTATGCTTATAATGTGGATTGGTGAATTGGTTTCTGAATTTGGAATTGGGAACGGAGTATCTCTTATCATTTTTGCTGGAATTGTGGCAGCACTTCCACAAAGTGTATCTCAGTTTATTTTTTCTTTTGATACTACAATGATGCCTCTTTATATATTGTTTCTTGCTATTGGGCTTCTTATTGTTGCTGGAGTTGTAGTTGTCACTGAAGCTGAAAGGCCGATTCCTGTGACTTACGCAAAACAGATTCGTGGAGATGGTGCATCAACTGGGGGAACAGAAACATACATTCCACTACGTGTGAATCAAGCTGGAGTTATACCTATAATTTTTGCTCTTTCAATCCTTATGTTTCCTCAGCTTATCGGTAATGCACTTCAAGGAATGAGTAGTGGAACATTACAAAGTATCTCAAGGGGAATGTTATGGTTTGTAAATAATACTTGGCTTTATTCATTTGTTTATTTTATTTTTGTATTTTTGTTTACTTACTTTTATACTTCTGTTACTTTTGATCCAGAGCAATTATCTTCAAATTTACAGAAAAATGGAGCATTTATTCCTGGTATCAGACCAGGATTAAGCACAAGACTTTACATTAGTAAAATCTTAACGAGGACTACAACAATCGGAGCATTATTTTTAGGAGTAATCGCAGTTCTACCTCTTGTTATAAAAGCAATTACCAATATTCAGGCTTTTGCTATTGGGGGAACAGCGCTTCTTATTGTTGTTTCTGTTGTTATTGATTTGATAAAAAAAGTTGAAGCACAGCTTTCTATGAGAGAATATTAACAAAAAAGGAGCCCGTTTTACGGACTCCTTTTTTGTTGTGCTATAATAGTAAAGTTGGGCCAAGGTAATATTATAAATAAATTTTAATAAAGAATGAAACCACAAACATTTATATTTTATGGAATAGTCGGATCTGGAAAGGGTACTCAAGTAGAATTATTAACAAAATATTTAAAAGAAAATCATATTTCAGATGATGTTTTGTTTGTTTCACCTGGGGCAGAATATAGAAAAATATTAAGTGAGGAATCTTTTATTTCTAATACTATAAAAAAATGGGTTCATAATGGGGTTCTTGTTCCAGATCTTTTTACCACCAGTTTAGTGGTCAACAGTCTCTCAAAAGAAATAAAAGAAAATTCTACTATTATTACCGATGGTTATCCTCGTACAATAAAACAATCAGAATCATTTGTAGAATTAATGAATTTTTATGGAAGAAATAATGTAAAAATTATTTATATAGAACTTAGCAAAGAAGAAGCAATAAGAAGAATGAAACTTCGCGGTAGAATTGATGATACAGATGAAGGTATTGCAAATAGATTTGATGAATATACAAGAAATGTTCTCCCTTCTATGGAATATTTTAGAGGAAAAGATGGATATACAATTTTGGATATAAATGGAGATCAATCAATAGAAGAAGTTCATGGAGAAATTATTAATAAACTTAAACCTTATTTAATATAATATGGAAGAAAAAATAATCATATCACTTGGGGGTTCGATGGTTGTACCAGAGAATCCTGATGCAGAATTTGTAATAAAATTTAGAGATTTAATTTTAAATTGGGTTTCTTTAGGAAAGAAATTTTTTATCATAGTTGGTGGTGGAAAGGTTTGTCGTATTTACCAGGATGCATTATCTAAAACAATTATCGCTGATAAAGATATGCTTGATTGGATGGGGATATATTCGACTCATATGAATGCCCAGTTTTTAAGATTGTCTTTTGGTGATAAAGCATATGAAGGTATTATTACTGATCCTTCGGTTATAAAAAATATAAATAATGATGTGGTTATTGGTGCAGGATGGAAACCTGGGTGCTCTACAGATATGGGTGCAGTGCTTGTCGCAGAAGAAATAGGCGCAAAGAAAATTGTAAATCTTTCTAGTGTGGACTTTGTTTATGATAGTGATCCTGCTCTTAATAAAAATGCAAAGAAAATAGAAAATATTTCTTGGGAAGAATATATGAAAATAGCTGGAGATGAATGGAACCCAGGGATGAATTTACCTTTTGATCCTATTGCATCAAAAAAGGCTAAAGAGCTTGACCTCGAGCTTGCCTTTATCGGCGGGCATAATTTAGAGAGTTTCAATGATTACCTAGAAGGTAAAACTTTCTCAGGAACCACAATAAAATAAATATTATTTATAAAAATATTTAAAAATTTCCCCCAGATAGTGGTTAAACCACTATCTGGGGGATTTTTGTGTTTATGATATAATCTACATATGGAATACTACTCAGAAACAAAGGTTTGCCAGAATTGCAAAGAGGACTTCATTATTGAACCGGATGATTTTTCGTTTTATGAAAAGATGAAAGTCCCTCCTCCAACTTTTTGTCCAGAATGCAGAAGAATGCGTAGACTTGCTTGGTATAATTTGGTTAATTTGTTTCATAGGAATTGTGATTTATGTGGAGAAAAGTTTATTTCTATGTATCCACACGAAGCCCCATATATAGTTTATTGTCCTAAATGTTGGTGGAGTGATAAATGGGATTTTAGAGATTTTGGAATGGACTATGATTTTTCAAAATCATTCTTTGCTCAATTTAATGAGCTTATGCATAAAGCTCCAATGCTTGGGCTTTCTATCAATTCAACCACAACAATTGGCTCTCCATATAATAATCATGCTCAAGATTTAAAGGATTGTTATCTTACTTTTGACTCAGGATTTAATCAAGAATGTGCTTACGGTATTCTTTTAACTCGCAATAGGGAAAGTTTTAATTCATCTATGGTTATGGATTGCGATACTGTTTATGATTGTATGAATTTATATAAGAGTAATAACTGTGTAGGAACAAAAGGAAACATACAATTTTGCATAGATTGTTATTTTATTAGAGATTGTATAAATTGCCAAGATTGCTTTATGTGTTCTGGTCTTAAAAATAAAAAATATTTTTTTAAGAATGAAAAATATTCTAAAGAAGATTATGAAAATATTTTAAAAGAATATAATTTATCTAAATATAGTGGGTATGAAAAAGCCAAAAAGGATGCTAATGAATTTTGGAAAACAATCCCTCCAAAACCATCTTGGGATACAATGTCTATTAATTGTACAGGTAGTTATATTTTTTTCTCAAAAAATTGTAAAGAGTGTTATGATGTTGCAAATGCAGAAGATTGTAAATTTGTAATGATGCTTTTTGAGGGCAAGACTAAAAATTGTTATGATATTGGATCTTGGGGTTTAAATCTAGAGAATGCATATGAATGTCAGGTTGTAGGACAAAATAGTTCAAATGTTTTATTTTCTCAAGAAAGCGGTATGGATGTTATAAGTGTAGAGTATTGTAAGCTCGCATTAGGTGGGCATAACCAATTTGGTTGTGTATCTGCTCGAAAGGGAGAGTATGTTATTTTAAATAAGGTTTATTCAAAAGAAGAATACAAAGAACTCCGAGAAAAGATAATAAAACATATGGATGAAATACCGTATGTAGATAAATCTGGAAATATATATAAATATGGTGAATTTTTTCCACCGGAAATTTCACCTTTTCCTTATAATATGACTTTTGCGCAATTATTTAATCCAAAAACAAAAGAAGAGATTGAAAATATGGGTGGATATTATTTAGAGGAAAATAAAAATGAATATAAAATAACGAAAGAAGCAAAAAATATACCAGATGATATTTCTGATGTAGATGATAGTATTTTAAATGAAGTAATTGGCTGTGAAAAATGTGGTAGGGGATATAAAATCATAGAAATGGAACTTCATTTTTTAAGAAAGATGAAATTGCCTATTCCTCATGATTGCCCATTCTGTAGAATAAATGAAAAACTTAATCTTTGGGTGGATAATATGCATTTGAAAGATAGAACTTGTAATAAATGTGGGATCAATTTTAAAACCCATTGGGGAGAAAATCGTGCCCCTATCATATATTGTAAAGAATGCTATAAATCAGAATTTTTGTAATTTCTATAAGTTCTTCTTATGGAAACTATCCAGATAGTGGTTAAACCACTATCTGGAGGTTTGATTATATGTATATTTTGGGGTAGTATGAATATATGTCAGTTATAATTAAAAATAAAGAACAAATAGAGAAAATCAGAGAAGGAGGGAAGATTTTGGCAAAGGTTTTAAATATGGTTGCTAAAAAGGTTAAGCCTGGTGTTTCGACATATGAACTTGATAAATATGCTTATGATTTAATAAAAAAAGAAGGAGGTACCCCCGCATTTTTAAACTATAAACCAGAAGGAGCCGAGACTCCATTTCCAGGGACAATCTGTGCGTCTGTAAATAATGAAATTGTTCATGGTATTCCAAGTAAAACAAGAATACTGAAAGAAGGAGATATCATATCAATCGATGTTGGACTTAGGTATAAAGGCTATTTTACTGATCATGCCAAAACTGTCGCTGTTGGTAAAATTTCTAAAAAGGATGAAGATTTATTGGAGGCTACTAAGAAGGCGCTAGAAATAGGTATCTGGGCTGCTCGAGGGGGTGCTACTGTGGGGGATATAGGCCATGCTATAGAATCTTTTGTTTATAAAAAGTATGGAATAGTCAGAGAGCTTGCAGGGCATGGAGTAGGGGTAAAAATCCACGAAGATCCTTATGTGCCAAACTATGGTAAGGCTGGTAAGGGAGAAAAGCTCGTCCTTGGGATGGTTATTGCTATCGAGCCAATGCTAAATATTGGTGGTGATGCTATAACTCTCGCACCTGATAACTGGACTATAAAAACTGCCGACGGATCAAAATCTGCTCATTTTGAGCATACTATACTTATCACAGAAGGTGACGCTGAGATTTTGACGGTTTAATACAAATAATAAAATAGCTCTTCTTGGAAGGCACGAAAATTTTCTGCTGAAAATTTTCTCAAGTGCTCGCGCCGTCGCGCTCGCAAGCCCTTCCAATAAGACTATTTTAGAATATTAATGTATATGTAAGAACTATTTTTAATTTTGCTGAATTTTTATTAAATTAAAATTTTTTATATGTTATAATATAGAATATGGAAAATTTTAATTTTGATAATGCTCCTAAATTTAAGACTCCACAAGAAGAACTTGATTTTCTTCGTGCTAAATTAGCTGAAAAAGAAAAAGCTTTAAGTGAACAGGGTGTCGAAGCTAGTAAAGAAGAGCTTGCGCATAATGCTATTAGTGAATACAGAAGAATTGCCCCAGAAGAAGTTATGCACAAGAGTATTTTGGTTGACCAAAAAGAATTAAATAAAATAGCCGAAAGACTTCATCCTGAATCTCATGACAGTAAAATGGAAGAACTTTTGGGGATATTGCTGGATAAAGGAATATCAAACACACTATCTTTAATTTCTAAAATGAATAATCCTCACTTAGACGATGATTTTCATAGATTTTTAGTTCAATATCTTTATGATACACAAAAAATTCCAGGGCTTAAGGATGGTAGCCCACTTTTTAAATCTTTGAATATGAAACTTTTTGAAATATCTTTACCCGATGTAAATGATAATGAAGGTAATAAAAAAAGTTTGAAAGAATTACTCTCTGCTATGGAGCAGTTTTATGCGGGAATGCATTCTGTTGGGGAGGGAAGAGAAAATTATAATAGAAATCATTTTACTCTTGAAATTGCACTTTCTGAAGATTCAGAAAGATTTGTTATATATGCTGCTATTCCATCTTCAAAGGCTGATCTTTTTGAAAAACAATTACTTGGAGTTCATCAAGATGCAAAAATTGAAGAAGTACCTGATGATTATAATATTTTTAAAGAAGGTGGAGTAGTTAAAGCTTCTTATACAAAACTTTCTAATTATGAAGTTTACCCTATTAAACTTTATGATTCTATTGATTACGATCCTTTAAATATTATACTTAATGTCTTTACAAAAATGAAAAAGACTGGGGAAGGGGCTTCTGTTCAGTTTGTAATCTGTCCTCTAGATGATGAAATAATGCGAAAGTTTAGAATTATACTTTCTGATGTAAAAAGTGGAATGTCTGTTAGAACAGCTTCGAGTATGACAAGGCAATTTGCAAAAGAATTTGGATCTTTGGCTAAGGATCTTATTTTTGGTTCTCCAAAACAAAAAGAAGAAAAAAAGGTAAATGACAGGGCCGTTGAAAGTATTACGGAAAAAATGAAGAGTACTATAATGGCTACAAATATCCGAATTGTGGTTTCTGCAGAAGATGAAAGTAGGGCTCGTCAGATACTTTCTGAACTTGAATCATCTTTCAATCAATTTAAAGAAGCAGATAGAAATGGATTTGATTTTGTACATCCTGAATCTTCTTCTCTTTCGAATTTAGTGCACGATTTTTCATATAGAAATTTCTCTGACGATTACAATATGCCACTCAATTTAAAAGAACTTTCAACTATTTTTCATTTCCCTTATGGAGTTACTTCTCCACAACTTAAGCAAGCTAAGGCTGGGGTCGCTCCTGCTCCTATTGAACTTGGGGGTGATGGAATACTCCTTGGTGTAAACGATTATCATGGAAAAGAAACTGAAATAAGGATGGCACGAGAGGATAGAGTTCGTCATATGTATGTTATTGGTCAGACCGGTACCGGTAAGACCAATATTTTGCTTAATATGATTACTCAAGATATAGAAAATGGAGATGGTGTTTGCTATATTGATCCACATGGTACAGACATACAGACCATTCTTTCTCGTATCCCCAAGGAACGCATAGACGATGTTATATATTTTGATCCAGCATATACAGCGAGACCTATGGGACTTAATATGCTTGAGTACGATCCTAGGTACCCAGAGCAAAAGACATTTGTAGTAAATGAACTTATGAGTATTTTTAATAAGCTCTTTGATATGAAAACTTCTGGGGGTCCAATGTTTGAGCAATATTTTAAAAATTCAGCTTTTCTTGTGATGGAGCATCCTGAAAGTGGCTCAACTTTACTTGAAATAAGTAGGGTTCTTTCTGATAAATCTTTCCGTGATATGAAACTTTCTCATTGTAAAAATCCAATAATAAAGCAATTTTGGGAGAATGCTGAAAAAACAACAGGGGATCAAGGTCTTGAAAACTTTGTGCCTTATATTACTTCTAAGTTTGATAACTTTATTTCAAATGACATTATGCGTCCTGTTGTGCTTCAAGAAAAATCCGTTTTTAATTTTAGAGAGATAATGGATAATAAAAAGATTCTTCTTGTAAATCTTTCAAAAGGAAGACTTGGAGAAATAAATGCAAATCTTATTGGACTGCTTATAGTAGGGAAGATTCAAATGGCGGCACTTTCTCGTGTAGATATGTATGGGCAAAAAATGAATGATTTTTATCTATATATAGATGAGTTTCAAAATGTTACTACAGACTCCATTGCTTCTATCCTTTCTGAGGCACGTAAATATAGACTATCCTTAAATGTAGCTCACCAATATATTTCACAGCTTGAAGAAAATATAAAAAATGCTGTTTTTGGTAATGTTGGTTCTATGGCTGTATTTAGAGTAAGTCCTGAAGATGCACAAGTCCTTGAAAGTAAATTTAAGCCAACATTTACTGCAAGTGATATTATGAAAATTGATAATTACAATGCTTATGTCGCAATGCTCGTGCGGGGCCAACCTACAAAACCTTTCAATATGAGAACGATTGCTCCTATTGAGGGGAATCCTGAAGTTGTAGAGAAAATCAAAGAATTATCGTATTTAAAATTTGGCCGTGCGAGAGAGGAGATAGAAGAAGAAATAATGGAGAAATATAGGAGATAAATATTTTAAAACCCTATATTTAGGGCTTTTAAAATATGTAATTTAGTGTATAATATAGATACTTTATTAATATTTTAATGACAAATATGGAACCAAAACAAGAAAAATCATTGATTATAATTAAACCAGATGCCATTCAACGCAACTTGATGGGTGAGATTATAAATCGTATAGAAAGAAAAGGATTGAAAATAATAGGATTAAAGATGGTTAGTATAGATGATGCAAAGTTAGATGAACATTATTCACATATTAAAGACAAACCATTCTTCCCTGGCATTAGAGATTTTATGAAATCCTGTCCTGTCGTAGTAATGGCTGTCGAAGGTATAAATGCAATTTCTGCTCTTAGGATTTTAGTTGGGCCAACAAAAGCATGGGAAGCTGATGCTGGTACAATTAGAGGAGATTTTTCACTTTCTACTCAGTCAAATATTGTTCATGCTTCTGACTCTGTGGAGAATGGAGAAGTTGAAGTTGCTAGGTTTTTTGATTTAAATGAGTTGTTTGATTATAAAAAGATTGATGTTGATTTTGTTTACGCTGAGCACAAGAAATAATTGTCTTTAGAAAATACAAAATCCCCGAATAGGGGATTTTGTCATTAAATTTATGAAAAAAATTACAGAAATTTACGAAGAATATAAAATAATGCCGATTTTACAGATACATCAACTTAGAGTTGCTTCTGTGGCTCTTATGATTTGTGATAATCTAAATATAAAAATTAATAAAGATGATGTAGTCACAGCTTGTCTCCTTCATGATATTGCAAATATTATTAAATTTAGATTAGATTATTTTCCAGAAGTAAATGAACCTCATGGTTTAGGTTATTGGCAGTCTATAAAAGATGAATATATTATAAAATATGGTAATGATGAACATAAGGCAAGTGTTGAAATTACTAAAAATTTAGGATTGAATAATAATGTTGTTCATCTTGTAGATATAGTCGATTCTAGTTTTATAGAAGAAGCTGTAAAAACAGAAAACTTTGCGGAAAAAATTTGTATTTATGCAGATAACCGAGTTTCCCCTCATAGTATAGTCTCTATAGAAGAGAGAAATTTGGAAGCCAAAAAGAGATATGAAAATCACCCTCATGGATTTGATGAAGAAGAGAGAGAATTTTTTATGAAAAATATGAGAGAAGTAGAAAAACAAATTTTTTCTAAATGTAAAATTAAACCAGAAGATATAAATGATGAGATGATACAACCTTACTTAGAAAAATTGAAAGATTTTGTGATTCTAGACTAAAACCTTTATTTGAAACTGTGTCAAAAATGTGTTTTTTTATAAAAAATACTTGCGAGAATCATTTTATGCGAGTATAGTTTAAGTAGGGTTATTTGAATTTATTACCTAGAACAATTTTTTAGGGGATTAAATGTTTTGGTAAGGTGCTGTAAACATAATTACGTTAACAAATCCTTATTATCCTTTTTCCCACCTAGCTTTATGCTATGGTAATATTTTACAAATAGTCCTAACAAGATATTCTCTGATATTTCAGAGGATTTTTTGTTTTATAAAAAAATATCAAAATAATATTATTTTTTCTTTAATTTTTAATATTTTTAAGGTATAATACTGAGATGGAGAAAGATAAAAATTTAAAATTAACTTTTTGTTCTGGAGCTGGCACCGTGACAGGCGCTAACTTTTTATTAGAGGGGAATGATAAGAAATTTTTAATAGATTGTGGTCTTATTCAGGGTGAGAAATTTGTAGATGATATGAACTGGCAGAAATTTCCATACGATGCTTCAAAAATTGATATACTTTTTATTACTCATGCACATATAGATCATATAGGTAGGATACCAAAACTCATTGCTGAAGGTTTTAATGGGAGGATTATTTCTACTATTCCAACTAAAGATATTACACTTCCAATGCTTGAGGATACAGCACATTTACTTTCTAAAGACAAAGACAGAGGACTTGATGAAATTTATTCAAAAGAAAATATAGCAAAAGCGATAAACATTTGGGAAGTATATGATTATGGTCAGAAAATAAATGTAGATCATGGTTTTCAATTTTCTTTTAGTAATTCTGGACATATCCTTGGATCTGGAATGCTTGAAGTTGTTTATAATGATAGGAAAATAGTTTTCACTGGAGATTTAGGGAATTCTCCTTCACCACTTCTTCCAAATACCGATCAATTAAAAAATGTAGATTATCTTGTGATGGAGTCAGTATACGGAGATAGAAATCATGAAGGTAAAGAAGATAGAAAAAATAAATTGAAAGAAGTGATTAAGGAAAATTATAAAAAGAAAGGAACTTTGATTATTCCCACTTTTTCTCTTGAAAGAACTCAAGAGCTTCTTTTTGAGATTAATTCACTTGTAGAAAATAATTTAGTTCCACAAATGCCTATATTTTTAGATTCACCACTTGCAATAAAATTGACAAGTGTCTATATAAAATATAGTAAGTATTTTAATAAAAATGCTCAGAATATTATTGCTTCAGGAGATAAACTTTTTGATTTTCCCGGACTTCATTTAACTGAAGATACTGAAGAATCTAAAAGGATAGTAGAAATACCTCCTCCTAAAATAATAATTGCAGGGAGTGGAATGTCTAATGGTGGACGCATAATACACCATGAGAAGAATTATTTACCATATAAAGAAAACACTATTCTTTTAACAGGATATCAATCTATAGGTACTCTAGGTAGAGCAATTAGTGATGGAATAAAGAAAGTAATGATATTGGGTGAAGAGGTAAAAATAAAAGCTAAAGTAGAGATTATTAATGGGTATTCTAGTCATAAAGATTCTGATCACTTACTTGAATTTGTAGCAGATACAGAAAATACACTTAAAAAAGTTTTTGTAGTAATGGGTGAACCTAAATCCGCAATGTTTTTAGCTCAAAAACTTCATGACAATTTAGGAGTAGAAGCTTTTACTCCAAATGCAAAAGATGAAATAATTTTAGAGTGTTAATAAAATAAAAATACCCGAATTAAATTCGGGTATTTTTATTTTATTAAATACTTTTTATTATTTTTTCAAATACTCTAGGATTATTTTGTGCTAAATCTGCAAGAATCTTGCGATCCAACTCTATCTTTTTCTTTTTAAGACCATCTATAAATTTACTATATGATAAACTATGTGGTCTGACACTTGCATTTATCTTTAGTGTCCAAAGTTTTCTTTTATCTGACTTCTTATCTTTTCGGTGTGCGAAAGCATAGTTTCCTGCGTGCAATAATGCATCTTTTGCTTGAACTTCTTTTTTGCTACGACCAAACCGGAAACCTTTTGTTTGAGCAAGGACATTCTTTCTTCTCTTGTTTTTTATAACTCCTCTTTTTACTCTTGTCATGTTTTTAAGTTCTAGTGACTATTTTTAGCAACTAGTGATTAAATTATTAATAATTTATGAATTCGCTAAATAAGTTCTTTTAATTTTATTTGAAAAGTTTTGCTCATTCATTTTTTTACCATTTAATTGTTTTACTCTTGATTGTCTTGCGTTGAAATGATTAAAACCTGGTGCACGAGACAAAATTTTACCATTTTTGGTTACCTTCAAACGTTTTGACAATGATTTATTTGTTTTTATAGACATAAAATTATTTTTCTTTTTCTATTGTAATTGTTGGACCTTTTGGACCCCTTTTATAAGGTTCAGAAACCTTATAATTTTCGGTAATGAGGTGTAGTACTCTGTCTAGCCTTTCTTTTAAGAAGTCAGGAGACATATATTTTGATCTTCCAGATACAAAAAGTTCTATTTTGATGCGATGGCCTTCTTTTAGCCACTCAGAAGACTTTTTAGCTTTTAATGCTAGATCATTATCCCCAGTACCAATCTTTATCTGGATAGATTTGGTTTCTGTTGTTTTTGCTCCAGCTTTTGCCTTCTTCAACTTTTTATTCTGTTCATATTTGTACTTACCGTAATTTGCTATTTTAACTATCGGAGGATTTGTATTGGGTGAAATTTCAATCAAGTCTAAACCTAAAGAGCTAGCTTTAGATAAGGCTTCTTTCAAACTTAAAATACCAAGGTTGTCACCTTCGTTTGAGATCACTCTGACCTCAGAAGCTCTTATTTGATTGTTTATTCTTTCACTCAATTTAGTATTTTCCGATAGAAATAAATAGATTACCTACCTAAAGACAATATTAGCATATTTGTGTTAATATGGCAATATATGGATAATGTTATAAAAATTTATAAAAAGAAAGGTGAAACTCCTCTTGATTGTATTTTAAATCTTAAGAAAAATGATGAAAGATTAAGATTTTTATCTATGACTTATGCGGGAAGGCTGGATCCATTGGCAGAAGGATTACTTATTATACTTTTAGGAGATGAAGTTTATAAAAAAGAAGAATATCTTAATCTAGATAAAGAATATGAAGTTGATATCTTATTTGGTTTTGCGACTGATACTTATGATTTGATGGGAAAGATTACGGACGTTCTTCATCAAGAATTTTCCGGATGTCCAACGTCTGTAATCTCTAAATTTATAGGTAAAATAAATCAATCTTATCCGCCATATTCTTCAAAGACTGTAGATGGTAAGCCTCTTTGGCAATGGGCAAGAGAGGGGAGAATTGGGGAAATAGAGATACCTAAACATGAAGTATTTATTAAAAATATAGAAATAATAAAAGAAGAGAGTTATTTAGGATCTGAGCTCCTAAGTAAAATACAAAAAGATATTGCTCTAGTTTCTGGTGATTTTCGTCAAGAAGAAATTTTGAAAGATTGGGAAGAAGCACTAGAAAATTTTCAAAAAGAAAATTTTCTAGTGCTTTCTATAAATGTTTTATCATCTTCCGGAGCTTATATGCGTTCACTTGTAAATGATATTGGTAAAAAAATTGAAGTCCCCACTTTAGCATTAAATATTAAACGTACAAAAATAGGAGAATATATTATCTAAAAATAACACCCCTTGCGTCTTCAAAAAGTTCATCTATTCTCTCTTTTGTTTTAGCTTCACCATAAAGTCTGATTATTGGTTCGGTATTTGAAGGATGTAAGTGAAGCCATGTTTTGTCAGGGAAATCAAGACGAATACCATCTATTTCATTCGTTTTAGCATCATTGAAATGTTTTTTAAGTTTAGAAATCATTTCTTCCAGGCTTCCCTTAATTGGCCATTTATCTTTTTTCATATAATATTTAGGTAATTCATTTATTAATTCACTAACTGTTTTATTTCTTTCTGCTAAAAGTTCAAGTATAAGACAAATACCAACAAAACTATCTCTAGCTAAATTTATTTTAGGGTAAATAACACCTCCATTTCCTTCTCCTCCTATTATGGCATTATTTTTTATCATTCCGATGACTACATTTGGTTCTCCCACTGCAGTAGATATACATTCACTATTATATTTTTTTGCAATATCTATACTCATTTGAGAAGTTGAAAGGTTTATAACAGCTTTTTCTCCTTTATTTTTAGATAAAATACTTTCAACAGATAAAGCAACAGAATATTCTTCAAAAATTATTTCTCCTTTTTCATCTATCAGTACAAGCCTATCTGCGTCAGGGTCATGAACAAACCCAAGGTCTGCTTCAGATTTTAAAGATATTTCCATTGTATTGATGAGATTTTCTCGTATTGGTTCAGGTTTGTGAGCAAATTTACCATCTGGTGTTCCATTTATGGGAATAAATTCTATTCCTAATTGCTTAAATAAATATGGATCCATAACAGAAGCAGAAGCATTTATCATATCTGCAACAACTTTAAATTTCTTAGATTTTATTAAATCAAGATTAATATGTTTAAGTATTTCATCGATGTGTTCTTCTGGAAATTTTTGATATTCAGTAATACTTCCTTTTGATATTTCTATCTCATTGTTTATAATATTTCCTTCCGCATATTTATTTATTTTTTCAACTTCTTCTCCTGTAGTAAAAAGAGCTTGTTTGTTTACAAATTTAAGACCATTGTATTCAATGGGATTATGAGAAGCAGTAATAATTATTCCACCATCATATTTATGTTTTCGGACAGAAAAAAGTACAGTTGGGGTGGGTAATACATCACCATCAATTGCGTGAACACCCATATTTTGTAATTCATTTAAAATAATTTCTTTTATTATTGGTCCACTTTCTCTACCATCTCGTCCTATTAAAATAGTTGGATTTTTTTTATTTGAATCTTCTTTTATAAACTTAGAAAAAGCTTTTGTATAATTAATAACAATTTCTTTTGTTAATGTATCTCCCCAGATACCACGGTATCCAGAAACGTTTAATTTTGGTCTATTTATCATATCTTTATTTTACCATAAAATGTATTAACAAATATATATATTATTTGGTATAATATAAGAGCTCGGAATCTATTCGGTCGAATTATTAAATTTATTAAATTTTACTATGAAAATATTACACACAGTAGCATTTGTTTTGGTTGTTGTGGGTGGATTAAATTGGCTTTTGGTAGGATTATTTTCTTGGGATGTAGGAATGATTTTTGGAGGACAAGGAGCTCTTATTTCAAGGATAGTTTATGTTTTGGTAGGTCTTTCTGCTGTATATATGATCTTTGCTTGCAAGGATTGTTGCGCAAAGGGTTGTTGTAAGTTAGAAGAAGTTGCAAAACCTATAAATCCTCAGATGTAATTAGGTTGATTTTATAAGAAAATCCCCGACTTTCAGTTGGGGATTTTCTTGTTGTATTTATTTCCTATAGAATTCTACTTCTGGCATTCCTATAGCATATGGACCAACTTGGTATTGTGAGAAATATATTTTTATTTTTTCTTTTGTAAAGGTGAATGTTTCAAAATTTTCCTCTTTTTTTTCTGTTCCCATATCTATCATTTCTTTTATTCCATCAAAGTAATCTTTCATATTTTCATCTCCTTCTTCACCATTTTTTACTTCAGCATATTCTTTATAAAGATAATCTCTTGATTCTTTTGATAAATATTCAAGATAATTAAATGATGGAGAAAAAACATCTTTTAGCATTAAAACCTTTTTGTTTAAAACATCATAATTAAAAGAAACTTTTGCTTCATATCCGTGAGCTCCACCAGTATAAGCCCCATATGTAAGTATAAAACTTATAAAATAAGGATTGCTTTGAATTATGTTGAAGTCAGAATATAAGTAGAATTTTTCATCATCAGTTTTTGGGTATTTTCCGATATTTTCTCCTTCCATTTGGGTATCATATCTAGCTTGCCAGTTTTCACTACTGACTTCTTTTGTGTCTTTTATTTGTTCTTTAATGAGATTTGAAATATTTTCATTAAAAGAATTATCTACTTGTTTAAATTGTGGATATTTAATATCAAATTTTACATATGGATCATTTTCATTTAATGTTTTAGTTTCGTAAGAATTTTCTACTATGAGAGGGGAATCTACTTTAGATATATTGTCATCTAAAACAGGAATTATTTTATCATCTTTTCCAAATACCAAAATTATTATTAGGATTATAACTAGTAAACTTAAGATTATTAAAATAGATTTGTATTTCTTATTCATCTATTAATTATACTACAATGTCTGTTTAAATAGAAACAAAAAATTCCAGCAATAATTGCTGGAATTCTTATGGTTTTTTTATTTTAAATATTTTTAATGAATCGACATCATTTAAGCTGTCTTTTGCTTCTATCATACTGCCAGTTAAGGCGGGTTCATTTGAGTTTTTCAACTCAATTTTTTCTCGTGTCTCCATTGCTATTATCATAAGTATTATAACAATGGTTCCACCACACAATTGCCAAATATTACTTTTGGTCTTTTCTTCTCTTTTCATAATTTAAAGTTTTCTTAAATAATATAACTAAATAAGAAAAAGTCAAGGGGTGGGGAAATTTAGAACGTGATGACGGGACCGTGATTACACTTTTCGAATCTTACAGATTCTGTACACCCTTCGCGTAGTTTTAAATTAAAAATTTAAAACTACAGGCTCAGGGTTTTCGAATCCCGTACGCAAAGTATGCAGATACTTTGCTCACTTCCACACAAGAAAAAAGGCCTCTTATGAAGCTCTTTTTTCAACGTGTGGAAGTGGCGGGATTCGAACCCGCGTGTAAGAAGAAATTTTAAATAACTCTACATGTTTATTATATTCAATTGGTTTAAATGTTTATCCTAGAGAATATACAATAAAGATAAACACCGAGCTTTAAATTGTTAGGATTTATATCAAGCATTTACAAATCCTTAACCCGATAAATTATGCCCACTTTTTATATCGGATGTCTAAAAAGTGAACACTCGCTAGACCTAAATTTAGGCGTATGCGAGAGCTAAGCTTCCAAAATATGGAGACTTAACTGAAGCGACTTTGTTTGCACTTAGTCTTTTCCAAGAAGTTTTAAAAGATTCCTGGGTACTTTACATGCATATATAAAATGATCCTTCCTATCGAAGCCTATCACTCCCTAAAACAAATTTTTAGTAAAAAATTTGTTCGGGCGACCATTTTGAGTACAAAATGGTTTAGCCCATAAAATACCAGTTATGGCATTCTTATAATTATACACTATTTTGTTTGTATTCTTCTAAGATTTTCTTCTTAAATCTTGCAGACCATAAACTTTTTAAATATCTTTCTCTGTTAAAAGCATCAGTTTTGTTTTCAAACTCTTCTGTGTGTATAATAACAAATGGTCTGCGATTTTTTGTTGCAAAAACTTTTCCAGAATTATGCTCTTTAATTCTTTTAGAAACATCATTACTACAACCAACATATAATTTATTGTCTTTTTTACTAAGAAGAATGTAAACAAAATAGTGCATAATTTAAATTTTCAATGATCTATCTCTTATATTCTCTTTCCATTTCTCTATCTAAGTCCCTTCCTTTTATGGTTTCTCTTTTGTCATAGGTTTTCTTTCCACGACCAATAGCAATAGAGACTTTAATATAAGGACCTTTACTATACACTGAAAGTGGAACAAGTGTCAAACCTTTTATATCATCTTTTTCTCCCAGTTTTTTTATTTCTTTTTTAGAAAGGAGTAATTTCCTAGTTTTTTCTGGGTCATATCCATCACTTGTGTTTTTGGGTTGATAAGGGGGGATATTCATACCGATAATAAAGGCTTCTCCTCCTCTCACGATACAAAAAGCCGAATTTATATTTCCGCTCCCACTTCTTATAGATTTTACCTCTCCACCTGTAAGCTCTATTCCGGCTTCATAAGTATCTTCTATACTATAGTTAAAATGTGCTTTTCTATTTTCGATATAAATTGCCATACCCTTAATATTATCAGCAAATTAAAATAATATCCACACTATTGACTTATTTTTTACTTTTTGATTAAATTGAAACAATTGAAAGATCTTTTAAATTATACCAAACGGCAAAGGGACTAAGGAACCCAGAGTTAGTTGATTTGAATTATTTTTCAAAAAGAAGTTTAAATTTTTAAGACTTTATGCTTATGAAAAAATTATTTTTTTTGATGATTATCGTCGCGGCTTTTTCAGCTCTTGCTCGTGGCGCGCCTGTTTTAGTTGTTAACGAAAATGACGAAAGTTCTTGCTCGCTTACAGGAAAAGTCATTACCGGTGCAGAAATGATCCAGAACAGCAACGAAGTCGGTTTGGTGGCGGGTGTTGCTCAGCCTACTGTTATTCCAATAAGGACGGAATTTACTTCGACCATTATCACTAACCCAACAAATCAGAATGAATCGTCGGAGGGGATTCAGACCAAAAAGGATTATAGTGTTGCAAGTGATATGAATCAGCAATCGGAAATTTTTATGAGTTGTGATATTGATTTCACTACTCACCAAAATTCAGAATCCGGGGGAGGGATTCAAACCGAAGAGGTTTGTTCTTCTTTGCAAAATTTTACCGTTGGCGACTGCATTGAAGGCCGTATTTAAAAAGTTACCGGTTTACCGGGGAGCCTGACAGATTTATATGTCAGGCTCTATTTTTTTTGTCTAATTTTTATCAAATATATTTTATAAATCTAAATTTTGATAAAAATTCACTACAAGGTATAATATTTAAACTATGCAAATGAAAAATCAAAATTTAGGTAAAAAACCGAATAATCAAAAGAAAGTCCCCAATTTAATGAATCAAATAATTGTGGCAATGTTTATTTTTATAAGTATTACTCTTGTTTATACATTAGTCTATAAAGCTCCAGAAGATATAAAAGAATTAACTATTTCAGATGTTGCAAAAGGTATAAAAGATCAAAGTATTGGGAAAATAGAAGTTGTTGGTAGTAAGGTGGATTTAACTTTTAAAGATGAGACAAAAGGTAAAGCTCAAAAAGAAGCTGAAAGTTCACTTTCAGAGACTTTGTATAATTATGGAGTAACACCAGAAGAACTTGCAAATACTCCCATCGAGATAAAAAATGAATCAGGATTTGGATATTGGATTTTAAATATTTTACCTTTTCTTCTCCCAGTATTACTTATAGTATTTTTTATTTGGATGCTTACTCGCCAAGTGAAGGGCCAAGGTATGCAAGCTTTTACTTTCGGTCAATCAAAAGCCAGAATTACAGACCCAAATGACAAGAATAATAAAGTGACATTTAAAGATGTCGCAGGAGCAAAAGAAGCCAAAGAAGAACTCAAAGAAATAGTTGATTTTTTAAAGAATCCAAAAAAGTTTCTAGACATAGGAGCGAGAATTCCAAAAGGAGTACTTCTAACCGGAGCCCCAGGTACAGGTAAAACTTTACTTGCAAGAGCCGTTGCAGGAGAGGCGGCTGTGCCGTTCTTCCATTTGTCTGGATCTGAATTTGTTGAGATGTTTGTAGGAGTAGGAGCGTCTCGAGTCCGAGATTTATTTAAAATGGCCAAACGTGCAGCCCCAGCAATCGTTTTTATAGATGAGATAGATGCAGTAGGAAGAGTGCGTGGTACTGGAGTTGGAGGAGGAAATGATGAAAGAGAGCAGACTTTGAATCAGATACTTGTAGAAATGGATGGTTTTGAACCAAACGAAAAAGTGATAGTGATGGCAGCGACAAATCGTTCAGACGTGCTTGATCCAGCACTCCTTCGTCCAGGGCGTTTTGATCGACGAGTAATACTTGAATTACCAGATAGAGCTGACAGACTTGAAATTCTTGAAATTCATTCCAGAAAAAAGCCTTTTGCAGAAGATGTAAATTTGAAAGTTGTAGCAGAGAGAACTCCAGGGTTTTCTGGTGCAGACCTTTATTCACTTATGAACGAAGGAGCGATACTTGCTGCCAGAGAAGATAGAAAAAAAGTTGCCCAATTCGATCTTATTCGCTCTATTGAAAAAGTAATGATGGGGCCAGAGAGAAAGAGTCATCTTCTGTCTAAAAAAGAAAAAGAAATTACAGCTTATCATGAAGCAGGGCATGCACTTGTTGCTTCAGTGCTTCCTTATGCAGATCCAGTACATAAGGTCTCTATAGTTTCTCGAGGTCATGCAGGTGGTTATACTCTTAAACTTCCTTTAGAAGAGAGAAGGCTTCAAAGTAAAAAAGAATTTTTAGATGACATTGCTATGTCGCTTGGTGGATATGTGGCCGAAGAAATGATTTTTGGAGATATTACCACAGGGCCATCAAATGATCTTCAAGTTGCGACAAATCTTGCTCGAGCAATGGTGACACGCTGGGGAATGTCAGATGAGATAGGGCCTGTAGCTCTTGAGAGTGATGGAGGGCGCACTATGTTTGGCAGAGGGGTAGAAGATAAAGAGTATGGAGAAAAAACTAGCGAGACAATAGATAAAGAAGTTTCTAAAATTATGAATGAAGCTTTCTCTAAAGCTCGAGAAATTTTGAAAGACAAGAAAACAGTTTTAGACGCTATTGCTAAAAAGCTTATAGAAGTAGAAACACTTGAACAAGAAGAATACAATCAAATAATAATTGCAAATGGTATTTTACCTAAAGAAAAGGAAGTAGAAAGTAGTAAGTAGATAAAATAAAAAATAAAATACCACCCCAGATAGTGCTTAAGGCACTATCTGGGGTGGTTGCTTATTATCCAATTTTTATGTAATATATTACTTGTATTTATATTTTAACCAAGTTTATATCCTTAGCTGTTTTGGTTAGGCGAAAAGTATATAAAATTATTTGTTTATATTTATATTTTAACCAATTTCCGTCCTTAGCTCAGTTGGTTAGAGCACAGAGCTTATACCTCTGGGGTCCTAGGTTCGAATCCTAGAGGACGGACAAGATATTTTTATTCAAAGTGCAATTTGAGATTTTTTTGTTTTAGGGTTTCGGATAGGGTGGAGTAGGAAGAGAGCTCGTTATCACTTTCTATTATTTTTATTGCTTCACTTCTAGCTGCTTCTACCATTTTGATATTTTTAAGGGCTTCCATACCAAGATCTGTAATGCCCCATTGTTTATCTCCACCCAAAAGTCCTGCTCCACGAAGTGACAAATCAAGCTCGGCAAGTTCGAATCCATTAGAGGCTTTTGTTAGGGCTTTTAGTCTATCTATTGTTTTGTCAGTTTTTGCATCAGCAAATAAATAACAATATGATTGGTGTGTTGAGCGCATTACACGTCCTCTTAGTTGGTGTAATTGAGCAAGACCGAAACGTTCAGCACCTTCTATGACTATTATTGTTGCATTTGGGATATTTACACCGACTTCAATTACAGAAGTTGAAACAAGGATATCTATCTTTTTATCTTCAAAATCTTTCATTACTTTTTCTTTCTTTTGACTGCTCATTTTGCTGTGCATTATGTCGATATTGTAAGTTTGGAAAATATCTTTTTTAAGTCTTTTGGCTTCAGATGTTACTGTTTTGAGATCGGAGATAATACTCTCTCGGGCACGCAAATTTTCTGCTGAAAATTTACTCAGTGTTCGCTCCGTCGAGCTCACAAGCCCCTCGATAGTATTATCTCCGATCTCCGTCTCTTCTATTTTTGGACAAATAACATAAACCTGCCTACCAGCTTCTAATTCTTTCCTAATATTTTCATAAGCAATAGATCTTTTGTTTTCGGGTATTATTTCTGTAATGACAGATTTTCTTCCTTTTGGCATTTCATCCATTATAGATAAATCCAAATCCCCATAGATAGTGAGTGCGAGCGTTCTAGGTATTGGGGTGGCAGACATAGAAAGATAGTGTGGAGCATGACCTTCTTTTTTCGCAAGTTTCATTCTTTGATTTGTACCAAAGCGATGTTGTTCATCTATTATGACAAGCCCTAAGTCTTCAAATTCTACAGATTTTGATATAAGCGAATGTGTACCTATTACTATTGGAATCTCCCCATTTTTTATCCATTTCAAAAGTTGATTTTTAGATATATTAGTCCAAGTTTTAATTTGTTCACCATTTTTCCATCCGGCTGTTTTGCTTGGGAATTTACGACAACCTGATGAAGTGATAAGTCCTATAGATATACCTGTGTGTTCAAAATATTTTATAAAATTTTCATAAAGTTGGACAGCAAGTACTTCGGTCGGAGCCATATATGCGACTTGGAGATTGCCAAAAGATTGGCCCATTGGTCTGTTTTTTATAACCGCATAAGTGATTGTCGCAGCGACAAAAGTCTTACCACTCCCGACATCACCTTCCAGAAGTCTCCCCATTGGTTTATCTTTTTTTAAATCTTCTAAAATTGTATTTATGGCTTTTGTTTGTGAATTTGTAGGAGAGAAGGGGAATCTATCTATGAAATCTTTAATGTCTTCTTTTTCAATTTTTAATTTATAAGAAAACATTTTGTTATATTCTTTTTTTTCTTTTTGACGAGCAAGCTGGATGAAAAAAACTTCTTCAAAAGCAAATCTTTTTCGAGCAATTTCTGCATGTTCTTTTTTCTTTGGAGTATGTATCCAAATAAGCGCAGTGTGTAACGATGGAAGCTTGTATGAATTTATAATATAAAGGGGGAGGTATTCTTTTATATTTTTTATTTCTTCATCTTTTATTATTTTTTTGATTGTATGATAAATCCATTTGGAAGTTATCCCCTTTGTTTCAGGATAAATAGGAAAACCCAATTCTTCCTCCTTTTTATTCTCTTTTGAGAAAAGTGAATCATGTAAATCAATAGGTAGAATACTATCCTTATCTATTTCTGGATTCATAAGAGTAAGTCCGTATTTATCACTATTTGTTATTTTGCCACTGACTTTTACTGTTGATCCTTCTTTTATCATTTTTGCTAAATATGGTTGATGAAACCAAATTATATTTATCTTTCCTGTGATATCAGAAAGTGTAGCTTGACCCATTGGAATTTTACTTTTGAATCCTTTTTTTGTTTGAAGGTTTGATATTGTACCTAGTATTGTGACTTGCTCACCGCTAGATAGAGTGTTTATGTATTTAATATCACTTATATAATTATATCTGTTGGGGAAGTGGAATAACAAATCTTTGACTGTTATTAGTCTTAGTTTATTGAGTGCTTTTTTTTGGTCTTGGTCTAATCTAAAATGATTTTCTATTTTATCTTCTAGTTTCACAAAGAGATTATATCATAAAAAGAAAAAACCCTCCGATATGATTCGGATGGGTTTTATAGTCCAAGTATTTTGTTTAGATGTTCTACAAGTTCGTCTAATGTGAAGTTTGATTTGACCATAAAATCTGTTGCTCCTAATTCCTCTGATCTTTTAATATCTTTTTCTTCTGAAAGATTAGAAAATACAATCACTGGTGTTTTCTTTAGAGCCTCTGTCGCTCTTATTTTTTCAAGTATTTCAAATCCATCGAAATTTGGAAGTACGAGATCAAGGAGAATAATGTCTATCCCTGGTTCATTTATTTTTTGAAGACCTTCTTTGCCAGTAGAAGCAGTCAAAACATCATAACCTTCTTTTTTTAGTTTGTTTACTTCAAGGCTTTGGAGAAAACTATCATCTTCAATTATTAGTACTCTTTTCATAACATTTATATTATATCATAGATATTAATTTATAGGCAATGATACAAAGAATGTTGCCCCCTTACCTTCTGTACTGTCAAACCATATTTTTCCTTTATGTCGCTCAACTATATTTTTAGTTGCAAAAAGTCCAAGACCAGAACCTATTATTTCTTTTTCAATTGCATTTGGAGCACGATAAAACTTTTTGAATATATTTTCTTTATCTTCTTCTTTTATACCTATTCCCGTATCTCTTACAGATACTATCAAATTATTTTCTTCTTGTTTTAAAGAAATAAAAACTTTTCCACCCTCGTTGCTATATTTAATTGCATTTTCTATAAGATTTTGTATTACTACTATTATCATTTCTTTGTCACAGTTTATTGGCAAGATTGGAGAATCTGGTTTTAGAAACATAAGCTCAATATTTTTTTTATTTGTTTCTCCTGAAAAATCAAATACGGTCTGTTCAATAAGATACAAAAGATCTATTTTTTCAAATTTATAAGACATACTTGTATCTTCAGCATGACTTAATGTAAGAAGATCATTTACAAGAGCATTCATTCTTTCATTACTATTGTATGCTTTTCTAATGAAACTATTTTGTTCGCTGGTGAGTTTCCCCAAATCTTCATCCAAGAACATTTTGAGTATCCATTTAAGAGCAGAAAGTGATGTGCGAAGTTGATGAGCAGAAATAGATATAAGATCTGATTTCACTTCATTTGTTTGTTTTAATTTTTCACACTCTTCTTTTAATTTTTTAATTTCTTCTTCCATTATGATATTATACCTTAAAAATTAAAATTAAAATAATTTTGCGGATGGGGTGGGATTCGAACCCACGGTTCTTTTTACAGAACGGCGGTTTAGTAAACCGCTGCCTTAAACCTCTCGGCCACCCATCCAATACTAATTTAACTTTTTCATCTTATCATATTTATTTAATTTATAAAATATGATAGCGTATATCCATATGGAGCCGTGTCAGAGTGGTCTAACGTACCTCTTTGCTAAAGAGGCAGGGGATAAAACCCCTCGCTGGTTCGAATCCAGCCGGCTCCGCAATAAAATAACAAACCCGATGTCAAAACTTACATTTCTATTTTAAATACAGGGATAATAACTTTTAGAAAAATTACTATAATTGCTAATGATACAAAGAATACTCCTATAAACCTAGAAAGTCTTTTTTCTGGCATTTTATTTGCAATAGTAGAAGAAAGTGCTCCACCTATAAAAGCAGAAATACCAAGTATTATTCCATATGAAAAATGAAGATTGTCATTTCCAAAATAACCTAAAACTCCAGATAGTGCGGTGATAAGCATCACAAAACTTGAAGTCCCGATTGCTTTTTTGAGAGGGAAATTTAAGAAAGAGAAAAGTATAATGAAAACAGTGAGTCCACCTCCTGCACCAAAGATTCCTGTGGTAAGTCCTATCAATAAACCACTTAAGATCATCCCAACTTGGGTTTTCATATAAAAAGATAATCTTTCTGGAATTCTTATAGATAACTCTTTTTCTTTAGAAAAGCCACTTTGCCACATTTTGATGCCGAAATAAATCATTCCTATTGAAATAATACCCATAATAAGAGATTTTGAAACTGAAACTACAAAATATGAACCTATTTGAGCACCAAGAAGAGCTCCTGCTATGATCCATCCGACACTTTTTACATCTAAATTCTTTGCTTTAGCATAAGCATACGAGACGGGGATACAAGCGATAACATCTACAAAAAGACTTGTACCTAATATGATTGGTAAAGGTATATCTGAAAATGTAGAGAGGATAGGAACAAGAACCAATACCCCCGATGCCCCTGTGAGCCCTGTTATAATACCAGTAAGCAATCCCAAAATTATTAGTTCTAATGTGAACATAAATTTATTATATCAGAATTTTATTTTATTTTAAAAATTAAATTTGACAAAATGCCAAAAATGTGCATAATATAAGTAACATATGTTAATTAAGAGTTAAATATTTATTTTCTGGAAAAATTTTAAAAAACTTAACCATGGGAGAAAAATTTGATTTGGTTGAAAGACCAAGCACGATGGATTTAGAGGACGTTAATCCTGGGACTTTAGGTCTTGGAAATCTTGAGAGGGGACAAAAACCTGAGAATGAAAACGAAAAGACCCGTTACACGGATGAAGAGTTGAAAGAATTCAAAGAGTTGATTCTTGATAAGCTCAAAATTGCTCAAGAGGATTATTATTTTTATAAAAATTCTCTGACTCAAAGTGACGGTAACGGTGTCCAGGACACTTCGCCAACTTTTAAAGTTCTTGAAGAGGGGGCTGCAACACTTTCGAAAGAAGAAGCCGGTAAACTGGCGCAACGTCAGCTTAAATTTATTCAACACCTGCAGGCGGCTCTTATACGTGTTGAAAACAAAACTTATGGTGTTTGTCGAGAGACAGGCAGACTGATTCCAAAAGAGCGGTTACGTGTAGTGCCTCATACTACGCTTTGTATGGATGCTAAAAAAAATCAATACACAATGTAATGTGTCATTGGTAAAAAAGAAACAGCAGATAACCCCAAAAGGATCTGCTGTTTTTATTTGTTTGAATTTTAGTCATTTTAATGATATAAATATTGTATGAAATCTTCTTTCAATAAATATTGGATACTCGTTGTATTAATTATAATTATTTTTATTTTTGTTTTTAGGGTATTTTCAGAAAAGCTTGGCTCTAGTATAGAAAATGAAGCCAATACAAGAACCTCGATAGATAAATTAAAAAGATAATATGAAAAAAGTAAAACTTACATTTTCACAAAAATTTAAGAGAAATATTTGGAGACATATATATCCTATATTTCCTTGGATGCAAAGACACTTTTTAAAGTGGCATCTAGTTTGGCATGAGAAGGGTAGGCAACCATATCATATTGGCTGGCTTGCAAAAGGTAAAACTCTAGAAGATCTCGAGAAGCATTTGCATGAAAAATGGGGATTTGGGAATCATTTTGTGGCATGGGAAGATAATGGTCAAGTACTTTCTTGGCGTAAACTAGAAAATTTTCAGAAACAGTGGCACTTAAGAGTTTTTAAAGATGGAGAATTAAGAGGACATTATGAATGGACACCAGAAGACAAACCAGTAGGACATTTTGCGGAAATGGGAGAAGAAGAAAGACATGAAGATTTTGAAAAATTTTTAGGAGATTTTCTTTCTAAAAGGAAAAATATTTCACATCTTAAAAAAGATATGAAATATGCTCCAGAATCAGAAATAACAGTGGATGGTTAATTGATTTTACTTTCTGGATAAATTATATCCCAAAGTTTTCCTGCTACATTACGAGGGTTTCCTATGAGTGGGTAGTGATGTAAATCTATAAATGGAGCAGAATTACATTCTATAACTCCACATCTTGGTTCTTCTTTCCAAGATTTTGAAACATCTTTCATTATAAAATCTACACCAATGAGTGGGTCATCTAGCACCTCAGCTATTTTTTCAAGCATAATTATATTATCAGGGTGTATGACATCTGTCATATCTGTTATTCCACCACCTACAGCACGACTTGTTTTTTGTCCAAGAAGGATTAGCTCATCTTTGTTTGGAATTGTTTCGAGGTTCTTTCCCCAGTGAATAAGCTCTTTTGTTACTTCATCATTTAAGGTAATAGTGTGAAATATTGGACCTTGTCTTAAAGGGTTTTTGTTCTCTATTTCTATAAGTTCTTTTACATTATGAACTCCATCACCTATTACATAAGCAGGTTCACGTCTTAGACAAGCTATAAATTTTTTACCTATTAAAGTTCCCCTAAAGACATATCCTTCAAGTTCTTCTTCTATCATAACCCAAGGTGAAAGCATCTTAGCTTTTTTGTATGCTTCTATTAAATCATTTTCATTTTTGATATGTATTGTTGTGTGGCGACTTCTTGATCCTAAATTCGGCTTTACTATAACTGGATTATTTAAAGTTTTAAAAACCTTTAAGGCTTTCTTTTTATTTTTTACAATATCTCCATTTGCGACAGGAATATTTTCTTTTTTGAAATGTTTTTTCATTTCATTTTTATTGTCCATCCACTCAAGCCCTTTCGGGTTATAATCTTTTGGTCTTGGCATAACATCAAAGAATCTTTTCTTACCTTTGTACTTAGTAATAAAAAGGTCACCACCCATACCAAAAAGCCTAAATTCCCTCATATCTATTCCTCGTCTTTTAGCTTCTTCAAAGAGGACTTTAGTTCTTCCTGTTTCTTTTTCTTTTGGAGTATCATCTAGTTTTCCTATTTTTAGGAAAGTGAGAATCTTTATTAAGATAAGGCCAATATTTTCTAGATATTTTTCTGGAAGTATTTTTGAACTTAAATTGACCCATGGTTCCATTATCTCTCCCAAGAGAAGAGATAAATACATAGCTTTGTGATTTACTTGTGCCCCACCACAATCTGGGCAGTAATTTTTCTTTTTATTATTTTTCATAATTAACTTAAATATAGCAATAAAAAAGATTCCTTTCAAATTTTATTTTTTTTGATATAATAAATTTATGTTTAAATTTAAAAATATATTTTTTGTTATAATATTATTTACAATATCTTTATCAATTCCAAATATCTCTTTCGCTGTCTGGACGCAACAAACTGATATCGGTATTCTTCGTTTAAGAAATTATACTTATTCCCCAGATGGCACATCGCTTATTTCTTCAGCTAATAATGGTTACCCTTACATTTCCACAGACAATGGAGCAACTTGGACACAACAAACATCTGTTGGAGCCCTTTCTTTGGTTTATTATACTTATTCCCCAGATGGTACATATTTAATTGCTACATCTAATAATGATAGTTATACTTACATATCTACAGATAATGGAGCAACTTGGACACAACAAACATCTGTTGGAGCGATTTATTTGTATGACTATACCTATTCCCCAGATGGTACATATTTAATTGCTACATCTGATAATGATACTTACATTTATACTTCCACAGACAATGGTGCAACTTGGACACAACAAACATCTGCTGGAGCGCTTTATTTGTCTGATTACACTTATTCCCCAGATGGCACGTCACTCATTGCTACATCTAATAATGATAGTTATACTTACATATCTACAGATAATGGAGCAACTTGGACACAACAAACATCTGTTGGAGCACTTGTTTTAAATGATTATACTTATTCTTCAGACGGCACGTATTTAATTGCGACATCTGGTTTTGATGGTTATGTTTATATTTCCATAAATGAAAATCCATTTATTTTTGAAAATGGTTCTGGTATTGAAGGAGATCCCTATCAAATATCAACTTGTTTGGAATTACAAAACATAAATTATGTTTTAAGTGATGGAGTTACATATCCATATTTAAGTGAAAGTTATTATTTTAAAATGATGAATGATATAGATTGTAGTGATACATTAAATTGGAATAGTGGTACGGGTTTTGAGTCTGTAGGTAATGCCACCAATAAATTTATCGGTAATTTTGATGGAGATGGATATATAGTTTCAGATTTATATATTAATCGTTCAGCAGAGGATAATATTGGATTATTTGGTTATATTGAAAATTCAGTTATTGAAAATGTTGGATTAGAGGATATAAATATTACTGGTTATTCATATGTAGGTGGATTAGTAGGATATAGCAATTATAGCCATATAGAAAATACATATACTACAGGAAGTGTTACTGATACAAGTAGCCGAAGTTATGTTGGGGGTCTTGTGGGTTCTTTGAATGGATCATTGTTCTCAATAGGTACTATAGTTAATTCATATTCTACTTGTAGTGTTTCCGGTAGTTCGTCCGTAGGTGGATTGGTTGGTATTGATAATGGAGATAGAATATATAATTCATTTGCAACAGGTAATGTTTCTTTGTTTGATTATGTTGGTGGTGTTGTTGGTAGATTATTTTTTGATTCAGAATATACCATAGATGATGTTATTTTTAACTCTGGCTGGTATGAATCTGTAGATAATTTAGAATTTAATGATATTAAAAATATTAATGGAGTAGTTACTCTGGATAATCAACTTTCTCACCATGAAACAGAATTATCATCTTTTTATTCTTCATCACACCCTATATATAATGGGACAGTATATCCTTGGGTTTATAGTGGTTCCCCTTGGATTTTTCACAATAATAGCCTTCCAGATTTTAATGAAGGAGATGAAGAAACTGAAGAAGAAATTCCAACAAGAAGTATTAGATCTTCTGGTTCATCTGCTAGCACAAGATATAAAAATTTACTTGCTATGGGAAATGAAAATGAAGCAAATAAAATACTTGAACAGTTTCCAAATCAGATAAATCAAAATAATAATCAATTAGATAAACCCGTTTTAAATTTAATTAGAACTTTAAGATATGGAATGTCAGGGGATGATGTTAAAGAATTACAAAAATATTTAAACACTCATGGATATGAATCTGGATTAGTTGATGGTAAGTTTGGTCCAAAGACTAGACAGGCAGTAATAAAATTTCAGATAGCCAATAGTCTTGTTGGGGATGGGATAATAGGACCACTTACAAGAGCTAAATTAAAATAATTGTATTTGTTTATACATTAAAATTCCCCTAAATTTATTTAGGGGAATTTTAATGTGCAATAGTTAATCCTAGTACTTTTTTAGCTTTATTCTTTTTTAGAATTTTTATTATTTCTGTTATTGTTCCACCTGTTGTTGTAACATCATCTATAATTATAAAAGTTTTATTTTTTATGAAATTCCTATCTTTTATATCAAAAGCTCCTTTTATGTTGCTCAACCTGTCTTTTTTGTTTTTTAATCTTGCTTGAGGTATTGTTTCTCTGTTTTTAAAAATTAAATTATTTTTTAGTTCAAATATATTTTCTTTTTGAACAAAAGATTTTGCAATTGCAAGACTTTGGTTGTATCCTCGTCCCTTATTTCTCTTTTTAGATATGGGTACAGGAATAACAATAATTTTTTCTCCCAAAGAATATAATCTAAGGTCACTAATTTCTTCTAAAAATGTTTCATAGAGAATATCCCCAAAAATACTACCCAAATTTTTTTTATTATAATATTTGAGGTCCCAGATGGCTTTCCTAATATAAGGATCTCTATAATCAAAGACAGACATTATACCTTCTCTGGTTTCTCTTTGTGCTTTTTTTGTTTCAGATATACATTTATCACAAAAAAGTATATCTTTTTTGCTACATTTTATACATTTTTCAGGAAAAAGACTATTTATAATCTGTTTATATAAAAATATTAGAATATCTTTTACTTTCACTTTTATATTCTAGCTTATATATGATATAATATAAAGAGTTATGGCTATGCAATTTGACTTTAACAAAATACTTAAGGGAGACATTAAAGATATATCTTCTATTTTTTCTTTTTCTTCTAATAAAAATTTAGGGGGAAGTGCTTTAGGTATTGATGTTGGTTCTTCTTCTATTAAAGTTGTTCAAATTAAAAAAAATAAAGGCAAGACTGTACTTGAGACATACGGAGTATTATCTCTCGGTCCTTATGTTGGAGATGAGATGGGTTCCCTTACTAATCTTTCAACAGAGAATTTATTGAAAGCTTTAAATGATGTCATCAGTGAATCAAATGTAACATCTAAAAATGGAGCTATTTCTATTCCATCTTCTTCTAGTTTAATTTTTAATATTGAATTACCTGATAATATTGAAGAATCAAAACTAAAAGAAGTAGTTCCTATGGAGGCTCGCAAATTTGTTCCAGTTCCTATTTCTGAAGTTGCTCTTGATTGGTTTATTATTCCAGATGAAATAAGTGAATTATATGAATCAGACAATACTGGTGAATTAAAAAAAGAAGTATTTATTGTTGCTATACATAACGATGTCCTTATAAAATACAAAGATCTTTTATCTGGAGTTTCTATCCATACTAATGCTATGGAAATGGAAATATTTGGTAATATGCGTTCTTCTTTACCCAAGCATGAAAGTGCCCCAGTTTTATTTATTGATTTTGGTGCATCTAGTGTAAAGGTTTATATAGTAGAGTCAGGAATTGTTAGGATTTTTCATATTGTTAACAGGGGTGGGGCAGAGATTACTAGAAACATCTCTCAATCAATTGGAGTTTCTTTTAAAGAAGCTGAAGATTTAAAGAAAAATGTTGGGTTAGATTTTACTAAAGATGCTAAGGTTTCTGAAATCATAAAATCTTCTATTGATTATATACTCACAGAGGCAAATAGTATTGTTTTAAATTTTGAAAAGAAGTATAATAAAAAAGTAGGTAAAGTTGTTTTGGTTGGAGCTGGATCTCTTCTTTCTGGATTTTCAGAATATTCTTCTGAAAAATTTAACAAAGAGGTTGTAAAAGGTGATCCTTTTTCAAAAATTGACCACCCTGCGTTTTTGGATCAAATTCTTAAAGAAAGTGGTCCAGAATTCTCTGTGGCAATAGGTCTTGCATTAAAACAATTATCATAAAATCATATGGACAATTCATTTCAAACATCTTTTATTCCTAAAAAACCAGTTGTTGATGTTATAAAAAGAAATCACAAGATTGATTTGTTTACTATTATTTCTATTTTAATTTTAATTTTTACTATAATAGTATCTGCTGGTGTGTATCTTTATAAAATATATCTTGTAAAACAAAAAGAAGCTCTTTATCTTTCTCTTGATAAATCTCGCAATTCATTTGAAGAACAAACCATAAGAGATTTAGAGGCTTTTGATAAAAGAGTCTCTGCTTCTAAGGATTTGTTATCTAAACACAAAGTTCTAACTCCTTTGTTCGGTGCGATAGCAGAGATTACCATACCAAATGTTCAATATACTGAGTTTAATCACAATAATTTAGATGGTCAATTCTTTGTAGAAATATCAGGAGTTGCCACTGATTATAAAACCATAGCTCAGCAATCTGAAATATTTAATAGTCCTAAGGGTAGGTATTTTTCAAATGTTGTATTTTTTGATTTAGTTAAAAACAATATAGATAATACTGTTGATTTTAAATTAAATTTTGTAGTAGACCCAAGTTTATTATCTTATGAGATTAATTTATTAGCACCTAGTGAAAATTTAAATACAAATTAATTATGAGATTTCTTTTTTCTTTATCATTTATAGTTTTGTCCATTATTCTTTTTGTTGTTTTCACCAACCCAACATATAAAGAAGTTGGGACTTTAAAAATGGAAGTTTTGCAATATAAAGACGCAATAAATAATTTAAATAATTTAGAGACTTTAAGAGACGAATTACTTTTATCATATAGGGATATAAAAGAAGAAGATAAAGAAAAATTGAAACATTTATTACCTGATGCTGTAAGTAGTATAGAATTAGTTTTAGAAATAGAAAAAATAGCTTCTGAAAATATGGTAGTTATAAAAGATGTAGATTTTGGATCAGATAAAGAAGCTACTTTGTCAAATAGTGGTATAATAGGAGATACAAATACTTTGAATAACAAATACGGTGAATACACAATAGGTTTTAAATTAGAGGCCGAGTATGAATCATTCAATAAATTTTTAAGTGAATTAGAAAAGAATTTAAGATTGGTTGATGTAGAATCTATCAAATTTGATACAATGCTAAGTACAAAAGAAGAAGGTAGTATACTTGTTTATGATTTAGAAATTAAAACTTATTGGTTAAAATAAATATGACTACATCTAATAAAATATTAATATCATTATCTTTATTTGCTTTAATTGGAGGTATGTATTTATATTCCTCAAATGATTTTTCTATTAAGAAAGTTTATGGTAGTTCATTCCTTTCTTCTATTGAGGAAGATTTTGGAGGGTCTTCATTAAATTTTGAAGATATTTCTTTTATTTCTACTCTTGCAACTCTAAATAATATAAGCATAGATAAATCTTTGTTCGAAAACCCAATGTTTTTAAATCTTAAAGACAATAAGGTTAAAATCGAATCTGCTTTGCCGGGGAGAGCAAATCCTTTTGCTCCTGTGGGTATAAATTAATTATGATAATTTTAGAAGAATTAGTAAAACTTGGAATACTTAAGGAAGAACAAGTATCTGTTATAACTAAAATAGCTGAAGATAAATATAAGGGAAACATAGATGATGCATTACTTGATCTTAAGGTAAATGAAAATGAGCTTTTAAAAATAAAATCTCGTATTTTTGGTGTTCCTATAAAAAATAAAGAGATAAAAAGTATTTCTCCGGAAATTCTAAAGATGATACCAATAGAAGCATCAAAGAATTACAAATTTGTACCTATTGGTCTTGAGAATGATATATTAGAAGTTGGAATAGTTGACCCTGAAAATATAAAGGCTATTGATGCTCTTAGTTTTATAACTTCTAAAATAAATAAAACTTTTAAACTTTTTGTTATAACCAATTCGTCTTATAAGAAATTATTGTTGATGTACGATAATATTTCTTCTGAAGTTGATCAAGTTTTAAACGAACTTGATAGTGAGATTGCTGATGCAAAAAATGGGGACAATGGGGTAGTTGTGGAAGATATAAAAAGAGAATCTGATAACTTAAAACCAGGAGAAGAAGAGAAAATAGTTGAAGATGCTCCTATTATAAAGATTGTGGCTGTTATACTTAGGAATGCTACTGAAGGGGGGGCCTCTGATATTCACATTGAAAACGTAGGGGATAAAGTCAAGGTTCGTTTCCGAGTGGATGGGATACTCTATACTTCACTTGTTTTGCCTATAAATGTTTATAATGGAGTTATTGCAAGAATAAAGATTTTATCAAAATTAAGACTTGATGAAAAAAGAAAACCACAAGATGGAGGATTTTCTGCTAAAATCGATGGAAGGAAAATTGATTTTCGTGTTTCAACAATGCCGTCTTATTATGGAGAGAAAATTGCAATTAGAATACTTGATCCAGATAGAGGTGTAAAAAAGCTTGATGATCTTGGTTTTTCAGAAGATAATTTAGCTTTGGTCCGCGAGGCACTTAGTAGACCCTATGGTCTTATTCTTGTCACAGGGCCAACTGGTTCTGGTAAAACCACCACTCTTTATTCAATGCTCAATGAATTAGATAGTGAAAAAGACAATATTGTATCTTTGGAAGATCCAGTGGAGTATAAAATGGATGGGATAAATCAATCACAAGTAATGCCTGAAATTGGTTATACTTTTGCATCAGGTCTTCGTTCTATTCTTCGTCAAGATCCAGATAAAATAATGGTGGGAGAAATAAGAGATAAAGAAACAGCTGAGCTTGCGATACAAGCTGCTCTTACTGGGCATTTGGTTTTTTCTACTCTCCACACTAATACTTCTATAGGGGCTATTCCTCGTCTTATAGATATGGGGATAGACCCATATCTTATTTCACCAACTCTTATTCTTTGTATAGCTCAAAGATTAGCTAGAAAAATTCACCCATCTTCTCGTCATGAAGTACCGATAGATGAAGCAACTAAACTTATGATAAGTAAACAATTTGAAGATTTGGGGGAAGACTTTAAAAATAAACTTGGTTTGAAAGATTCAATATATGAAGCTGTTCCTTCCCCTGAATCTATAACAGGTTTGAGCGGGAGAACTCCTATTTTTGAAATGTTTAAAGTTGATAAAGATATACAAAATGCTATTTTAAAAAATCCAACAGAAGGTGAAATATATAAATTGGCAAGAGCAAAAGGTATGGTGACCTTAAAGGAAGATGCTATAGTTAAAAGTATAAAAGGAGAAATTCCTCTCCATGAGGTTTATAATTTTTAATTAGTTATTTATTTGTTTTTGTTATATAATAAAAATATGGAAGAACAAGTCAAAAAAATTTTAATAGTTGATGATGATATATTTTTGCTTGATATGTATGCACTTAAATTTAGTAAATCAAATTTTAGTGTATCGACTGCTTTAGGTCCAGAGGTTGCAATAGAAAAATTAAGGTCTGGCTATAATCCAGATCTGATACTCACTGATATAGTTATGCCAGTTATGGATGGTTTTGAAATGCTTGAAAAAATAAAAGAAGAGAATTTGTCTCCTTCGTCTATTGTTATCTTTTTATCAAACAGAGGTCAAGAGTCAGATGTGACCCGAGCTTTATCTTTAGGAGCAGCTGGCTATATAGTTAAAGCATCAAGCACTCCTTCTGAAGTCATCACAAAGGTTAATGATATTATAAATAGTTTAGAAAATAAAAAGTAATATTATGGATTATCAAAATTTAGCCGAAGAATTGTTAAATAGTTTGGTGAATGAAAATGCTTCTGATTTACATATTGGATCAGATCGTAGGCCTGCTATACGTGTTGATGGTAAATTAATATTTTTAGAAAATAAGAATATTCTGAAAAAAGAAGATGTGCTTGGAGTCCTTAATGTTTTTATAGGACCTGAAAGAGTAGATAAATTTATCCAAGAAAAAGAAATGGATTTTTCTAGTACATTTAAGGGTATACATCAGCTTCGTGGTAATGCTTTTTTTCAGAGAGGCTTACCTTCTATTGCTATTCGTCTTGTACCTCAAGCTAAAACTTTTGAAGAATTAAATTTACCTATAATACTTAAGGATTTTGCAAGAAGAAAGCAAGGGTTTTTCCTTGTTGTTGGACCTGTTGGGCAAGGTAAATCCACAACTCTTTCCACGATGATAAACCTTGTAAATAAAGAATCAACTTCTCATATAATAACCATCGAAGATCCTATTGAGTTTGTTTACAAACCAGATAAATCCATAATTGATCAAAGAGAAATTGGTGTAGATACTAATGATTTTTTGGGAGCATTAAAATCCACATTTCGTGAAGATGTTAATGTTATCCTTATTGGAGAAATGCGTGATAGTGCTACCATTGGTGCTGCTGTGACAGCTGCTGAGACTGGACATTTGGTTCTTTCCACCTTACATACGAACAATGCTTCTCAGACCATAGATCGTATTATAGATTCTTTTCCAGCAGATCAACAAGATCAAATACGTATGCAGTTAGCATCTAGTTTGATAGGAATATTTTCACAGAGGCTTATTCCTAGAATTACCGGGGGAAGAGTTCCAGCTTATGAACTTTTGATAAACAATAATGCTATTGCAAACTTAATAAGAGAAAAAAGAACTCATGAAATAGATACTGTCATTGAAACTTCATCAAGAGAAGGTATGGTAGATATGAATAGATGTTTAATAGATTTAGTAGGTAGAGGTGAAATAACTATGGAAAGTGCTTATCAGCATTCTATTAATCCTAAAGCATTAGAACAGATGTTCTAAAATATTTATGTTATATAATTATGAAGTTGTCACAAGTCTAGGAGAGAAGAAAAAGGGGGCTATCGATGCGGTTTCTAAAGATTTGGCTATCCTTGCTCTCCAAAAAAGAAATTTTATAGTTTTGTCTGTATACGAAGATGGTGTTAAGACTGGATTATTTGCACATATACCTTTTTTAAATAAAGGTAAAGTTGCAATGAAAGATATCGTTATGATGTCTCGACAAATCTCAACTCTCTTTGAATCACAAGTTTCAGCCTTGAAAGCTTTTAATCTTTTGGCTTCAAACACTGAAAATAAAGAACTAGTAAAGATTTTAAATGAAGTAGCTGAAGATATTAAATCAGGTATTACGATATCTCAAGCTCTTGCAAAACATGACAGTGTCTTCTCTGATTTTTATGTAAATATGGTAAAATCTGGTGAAGAATCAGGTAAGCTTACTCAAACTTTTTCATATCTAGCAGATTATTTGGATAGGCAGTATCAGCTTACTACCAAGACTAAAAATGCTCTTATATATCCTGCTTTTGTTATTGGAGTTTTTGTGCTTGTTATGGTGATGATGTTTGTTTTTATTATTCCAAAGCTTTCAGTTATTATAAAAGAGTCAGGTCAAGAAATTCCAATGTTTACAAGAATCATTATGGGAGCGAGTGACTTTGTGCTTAACTATGGTATCTTTGTTCTTATTTTTATAGCTATAGGAATTATATATATAGTCCGTATAAATTCAACAAAAAAAGGAGAAAAATACATAGATAGAATTAAATTAAAAATTCCATTAATAAAAGAAATATATGGTAAGTTATATTTATCTAGGATTTCAGATAATCTAGACACAATGCTTTCAGCAGGTATCCCCATAGTAAGATCTATAGAGCTTACTAGTGATGTTGTTGGTAATAGTATATATAAAGATATTTTAAATAAAACTGCTCTTGATGTGAAAAGTGGTAGTTCTCTATCTGAATCTTTTTCTAAATATGAAGAATTTCCACCGATAATGACAGGTATGATAAGAGTAGGGGAGGAAACTGGATCACTTGGCAATATATTAAAAACCCTAGGGCATTTTTATAGCAGAGCAGTAAATGAAGCGATAGATACTTTAGTTGGACTTATCGAGCCTTTTATGATTGTTTTTCTTGGGCTTGGTGTTGGAATTCTTTTAGCCTCAATATTAGTACCGATATATAATATTGCAGGAGGTATAGGATAAGATATCCACAATATTCTTATTCTTTTTATATTATTATATCTTTATGTGATATAATAAACTTATTAGAAATTAAGGTCGCATCTTTTACTCTTTAGATAAAAGATAAAATTATTAAAATAAAATTAATTATGCAAAAAAATAAAGGTTTTACATTAATTGAATTGTTAGTCGTTATCGTTTTGGCTTCAGTTGTTCTTGCTTCACTTTCAAGTGCAAGACAAAAAGGTGCTGACGCAAAAATTCAAGCACAGCTTTCAAATATGAGAGCACAAGCAGAGCTTTATTACAATAGTCAAACACCAGCTAGTTATGGGACAGCAAATACAACTGCAGGTTCTTGTACGGAAGCAGGAACTATCTTTACAGATGCTAATGGTTTATTAAACCTTTTAGAAGGTGTTGCTAATCCAACATGTAATTCTATAGGTACAGCTTGGGCAGTTTCAGCTCCTCTTGTAAGTGATGCTACTCAATTTTTCTGTGTTGACTCAATTGGGACAGCCGAGACAGGGACAAAAGTTGCTAATGCAACAACAGGTCTTTGTGAGGTTCCAACTCCATAATAATTATTTAAATTATTATATTAAAACACCCCAAAAGGGGTGTTTTAAGTTTTCCACTTGTGCTTTTTGGTTTTTTGTATGTTATAATAAATATAATCTTAAAATTTAAAAGTCGTATCTTTATTAAGATAAAATTATTAAAATAAAATTAATTATGCAAAAAAATAAAGGTTTTACATTAATTGAATTACTGGTTGTTATTGCAATTATCGGTATTTTGGCCTCGGTTATACTTGCTTCACTTTCAAATGCAAGAAATAAAGGTGCTGATGCTGCCATAAAATCAACCTTAAATAGTGCACGTTCTCAAGCTGAATTGTATGCATTAGGGAAGGATTTAACTAATGGTTATGAAGGTGTTTGTACCACAGCTTCTAGTTTAAATGGTATCAGTGATTTAGTCTTAGCTGCTTATAAAAAGTTTGATAATAATCAAGGTACGGTAGGTGGTGATGATACTGCTTTTTCTACGACTAATAGAGTTGCTGTTTGTCACGACAGGGTGCGTAGTGGTTCTAATCCATCTGCTTGGGCTGTTGTTGTACCATTAAAAGGTCCCTTAACAACTAATTATGGATGGTGTGTGGATTCTTCTGGTAAATCAAAAGAAGTTGATTCTCTTGGTGTCAATATAGTATCTTGTCCATAATATTATTAATCTTAAATAAAATTAATTATGCAAAAAAATAAAGGTTTTACATTAATTGAATTGTTAGTCGTTATCGCAATCATCGGTATTTTGGCTTCAGTTGTTCTTGCTTCACTTTCAAGTGCAAGACAAAAAGGTGCTGACGCAAAAATTCAAGCACAAATTTCAAATATGAGATCTCAATCGTTGCTTTATTCAGGAATAGGGACAGCCTTCACAGCTTCTCAGTGTCCAATAGGAGCTTCTGCTACTAATACATTATTTGAAACAGCAAATAATGGTTTAGGTAATTTGTTTGAAGGATTAGATATTCCTGCTACTAGATGTGTTTCTTCTCTTGGTTTACCTGCAGATGGGGCCACTTGGGCAGTTTCTTCTAGTCTTTCATCTGGTGTCTTTTGTGTAGATTCTTCTGGTTGGGCTAGTACTAAAAATAGGTCAGGTGTAGCTTACACAACACTAGATACTGCTTTTACTGTAGCTCAAACACAATGTAATTAACTTAATCGCAACCATAAAACAACCCCAAGTATTCTTGGGGTTGTTTTTATTTATGAAGTAAGTCTTTAATATGAATCCCTTTCATAAAGATAAAGATAAAGATTATATACGCACATACGCAAGAACCAACATACGCAAGAACCGTTCTTGCGCTATTTTAAAATTATTAATATAATATTAAGTATGTTAAGGAAGGATCCATTTATAACTGGTGAATATTATCATATTTATAATAGGGGGATAGATAAACGGATAATTTTTAAATCACATAAAGATTATGAAAGATTTATTATTTTGTTATATCTTTCTAATTCTGAAAAATCTTTTCGTCTTGATGATATTATAAATAGACAAAATAAGAAGATAGATGAAATTTTAAAAATTAAAAAAGATCATTTGTTAGTTTCTATTGGGGCCTGGTGTTTAATGCCAAATCATTTTCATATAATGATTAAACAAGAAGTGGATGGAGGTATAACCAAATTTATGAGAAAATTAGGGGTTGGGTATTCTATGTTTTTTAATATTAAATATGACAGAAAAGGTGCTTTATTTGGTGGATTGTTTAAGTCTAAATTAATAGGGAATGATGATAATTATATGAGACAATTATTTGCATATATACATCTAAATCCACTTGAGTTGGAATTTCCCAAATGGGAAACAAATTTAAAGATGTTTTCATCGATAAAAATGAAAAATTTTATAGAATTTTATAAATATTCAAGTTATCAAGATTATATAGGTTATAAAAGGACAGAGTATAATATTTTACAAAAAGATAAATTTCCAGATTTTTTTCAAAATATAAAATCTTTTAAAGAATTTGTTGAGAATTATTTCATTAAATAATATGTGCAAGTATGCGCAAGAACGGTTCTTGCGCACTTGTGTATATAGATAAAAATGTTTTGCAGTTTTTATTTTTGTTTTATAGTGATATAATATAATTATGATTGAAATTTTTACTTTTGTTTTTATATTTATTTTAGGGGTTATTATTGGTAGTTTTTTAAATGTAGTTATTTACCGTTTTAATACTGGTAAAAAAATAACAAAAGGCAAATCAATGTGTATGACCTGTGGCAAGAGCTTGCACTGGAATGAGCTCATACCAATGTTTAGTTTTCTTTTTCAGTTTGGTAGATGTAGGGGGTGTCGTGCCAAAATCTCTTATCAATACCCACTTGTAGAATTTTTTACAGGAGTTATATTCACTTTAATTGCATATCATCTTTATCCTATTTTAGAAATTTCTACTATAAATTTTGTTGTTTTACTTTCTATATTTTTGTTTATATTTTCTATTCTTATTATTATTTGTGTTTATGATTTTCGTCATAAAATAATTCCCGACTCTTTAGTATATACATATATAATAATTTCATTTTTGCTTATTTTTATAAATACTACTGGTGTCGGTTCGTTTTTTGTTATCCCATCAATTTGGGGTGTATTAGCAGGGCCTATGCTTGCTCTACCTTTTGCTCTCATTTGGTATTTTTCTTCTGGTAAGTGGATGGGTTTTGGGGATGCTAAATTAATGCTTGGTATCGGATGGATGCTTGGACTCAATATGGGGATAGTAGCTCTTATGATTTCATTTTGGATTGGTGGAATATTTGGAATATTTGCTTTAATTTTTAAGAGATTTACAAAGGTGAACAGTAAAACAGAAATACCTTTTGCTCCCTTTTTAATACTTGGGACTTTAATTGTGTTTTTGTTTAATATAAATATTTACAAATTGCTTTCTATTTTCTAATTTCATTAAGATGAAAAATAAATTTTTAAAAATAAAAAAAAATAAAGGAATGACATTGGTTGAGCTTCTTGTTGTTTCGATTATTTTTATAATAGTTTCTTCTATTTCTATTTTTAATTATAATAAATTTAATTCTAGTATTTCTATACAAAATCTAGCTGATGATCTCGCTTTATCTATAAGGAAAGTTCAAGGTTATGCTATAGGTGCAAGGGGGTTGGGTCTTAATTTTGATTATTCTTATGGTGTAAATATGTCTATTGGAGAACAAATTCCATATTCTTATCCGCTATCCTCAAGTAAATCAATAGTTATATTTACAGATGTTTCAGGTAATGGTCAATATGATTATACTGTTGATTCGGAATCTTTTTCTTGTGGTACCCCTAGTAGTCAAAATGAATGTTTAGAATATTTAACAATAAAAAATAATGACAAGATTTCAAAAATAGAAATTTGTAATGGTTCTGATTGTGATATTATGGGAATAAATTCATCTATAAATGTGTTATTTAAAAGACCAAATCCTGAAGCAGTCTTTTGTTATAAAGAAAGTTTATCTTCTTCGTGTATTGCGAGTGTTTCTCATGTTATAATATATATAGAAAATGGAGTTTCTCAAACTGAAAATAAAATAAGTAAATCTGTTACTATTTGGAGTACAGGTCAGATTTATATAAATTAAATAATAAAAATGAAATTAAATTTTATAAAGAAAAAAATAAAAAATTATAAAGATCTTACTTTATCATATAAAAGGCAAGATGGTTTTACTCTTATTGAGCTTATGGTTTCGATATCTGTTTTTATGATGATAATGCTTGCTGCGATGAGTTCACTTTTTATATCTTTAGATGTTTCAAAAAAAGCTAGAGCTTTAAGGTATTCTATGGATAATGTAAATTTTGCGATGGATAGCATATCTAGAACTATTCGTATGGGGACCGGGTATACTTGTGCTTCTTCTATTGATATAATAAATGATCCTCTTCCTAGTGATTGTCTTTCTGACTCAAATATTTCTATTATTCCACAAGATAAAGAGTCTAATTTAGATAGAATTGCTTATAAACTCGAAACTGTTGATGGTAAGGGCTCTGTGGAGCGTTGTGAATATCGGGCTTCTTCTGGTCTTTTTCCTTGTGTAGGAATCACTTCTCCAAATGTAGATATAAAAGAATTAAAATTTGTTGTTTCTGGTTCATCTAAAATTTCTGGCGGAGATTTTAATCAAGCCAAGGTTCTTATTTATATGAAGGGGGTCGTTGAACTTAAAAATGGAGAAAATGTTTCATTTGCTTTACAAACATTAGCTTCACAGAGGAATTTGGATTAATATGAAAATTTATAAAGAAAAAATAAAAATCATAAAAGGTTTTACTCTTATTGAAACAATGGTTGCTGTTTTCATACTTTCTTTATCTGTTGTTGGTATTGTTGGGATGATTTCCAGTAGTTATTTTTCTGCCGTTTATTCAAAAAATGAAATTACAGCCACTTATCTAATGCAAGAAGCTGTTGATTATGTGAGAAATGATAGAGATACCTCGGTTATATTAGGTGGGCAAGATTGGAATAGCTTCATCTCAAAATACAATTCTTGTAGTACAGTTGATGGATGTTATTTGAATATACTAGATAATAGTATTTATTCTTGCTCTTCAGACCCAGATGAATCTTTTGGTGAAATAGTTTGCCCAAGATTTACTTTGGATGAAGGTAGTATACCTTATTATAATTATAATTCTTTACCCGGCAATAGTAATTTTAAGAGAAAAATTGTAATTGAAGGTAATAGTAGTAATCCAAATCAGATAGATATGTATGTCACCGTTGAATGGAAAAATGGTAATTTGGTGAGGTCGAGAAGTTTAGAGTATAGTATTCTTAATTGGACTAATTAATTTTTTATGAAAAGAATAAAAAAACAAAGTGGATATGCTATACTTTTTGCAATGGTTATTGTAGGAGTTGTTTCACTTCTTGCTTCAGGACTTTCCAGTACATCTTATAAACAGCTTGTGCTTTCTTCTTTGGTTAAAGATTCACAAATTGCCTTTTATAAAGCTGATACAGCTTCTGAGTGTGGACTTTATGCTTATTTTAATGGTTTTACAGATAATGGAGATTCATTTTTTTGTGGAACAGATAAAAATAAAACAGCTTATAATTTAAATGTTTCAGCTTCTGGATCGAGTATTTTAATAAATCCTAGTACATCTAGTGATATAAACCCTTGTTTTTCTATAAGTATTTTAAAAACCACTAACCCTATTAACACTCTTAAATCTGATATTAAAATAACTTCAGATGGTTATAATATTTGTGATAAAAACAATACAAGGTCTGTAGAAAGAGAGATTGAAATAAAATTTACCGATTAATATGTCTAAAAATGATATTAAAAACCGAATAAAAAAGCTTCGGGAAGAGATTTCTCGTTTAAGGGAGGAATATCATACTAAAAATAACCCAAAGGTGACAGACGATGTTTATGAATCTTTGATGAGAGAACTTCGTCTTCTTGAAGAGGAGAATCCAGATTTTAAAGATACAGATACTTCTCTTGAAAGAGTAGCAGGGAAACCTCTTTCAAAATTTGAAAAAGTAAAACACAAAGAGAGGATGCTTTCAATGAATGATGTTTTTTCTTTTGAAGAATTATCTTCTTGGGAGAAAAGAATATCTAAACTTATAAATAAAGATCATACATATTTTTGTGAGCTTAAATTAGATGGACTTTCTACTTCATTAATTTATGAATATGGGGTGCTTGTGCGTGGGGCAACTCGTGGAGATGGATTTATAGGGGAGGATATTACAGAGAATGTAAAAATGATAAATTCTATTCCACTTATATTACCAAAAGGATCACCCTCATATTTAGAAGTTAGAGGAGAAGTTATAATGCTCAAAAAAATTTGGGAGGAAATAAATAAAAAGCAAGAAAAAGAAGGTAAGCCAACTTTTGCAAATACAAGGAATGCTGCAGCAGGGAGCCTTCGTCAGCTTGATCCAAATATTGTTAAAGAAAGAAGGCTTGAATTTTTTGCTTGGGATATAATAGTTTCAGGTAAAGAAATAATGAATCATTCCGAAAAACATAAATTTCTTCGAGAGTTAGGTTTCCAAGTTCCTATTTTTGAGAAAAAAGCTAAAAATTTAGAAGAAGTAAATATTTTTATAGAAGAAATTGGAAAAAAAAGAAATGATTTACCTTTTGGGACAGATGGAATGGTTGTATCTATAGATGAACTTTCCATTCAAAACAGTCTAGGAATAGTCGGCAAAGCTCCTCGCTATATGGTAGCTTATAAATACCCAGCAGAGCGTGCAACAACAATAGTAAAAGACATATCTGTTTCTGTGGGGCGTACCGGAGTTCTTACTCCTGTGGCTCATTTTTCTCCTACTCTTGTAGCTGGGTCTATGGTGTCCAAAGCGACACTCCATAATATGGATCAAATAGAAAGATTGGGATTAAAGATAGAAGATACTGTTGTTATTCAAAAGGCGGGGGATGTGATACCAGAAGTTGTAGAGGTTTTGGTTGGAATGAGAACCGGGAAAGAAAAGAAATTTAAAATGCCAGAATTCTGTCCAGTATGTAATTCAAAAGTATTACAAAATAAAGGTTTACCGAAGCAAGGCTTCGGTGATAATTCTGTTGCTTATTATTGTACTAATAAAAATTGTCCGGCGAAAAACAGTCGAGCAATGGAGCATTTTGTAAATGTTTATGAGATTTATGAGATTGGTCCAAAGATTTTAGAAAGATTGAAAGACGAAGGGCTTATTACAGATGCATCTGATTTGTTTACTTTAGAAAAAGTTGATCTTTCAGGGCTTGAAAGATTTGGAGAAAAATCCGCAGAAAACATTATAAATTCAATAGAAGATCATAAAAAAATTTCTTTATGGAGATTTATTTATGCACTTGGAATAGTCCATGTGGGGGAGCAGACGGCGAGAGATTTGGCAGATCATTTTCATATACTAGGGAATTTAATGAAAGCAAATAAAGATGAAATAAATAGTATTGAGAATATTGGACCAATAGTATCCCTTAGTATAGTGGAATATTTTTCTGATAAAAATAATTTAATATTTATTGAGAAATTATTGACAAATGGAGTTAAAATAATAGAAGAGAAAAAGAAAACAGGTAAATTTATTGGTCAAACATTTGTACTTACTGGCACACTTTCCTCTATGCCAAGAGAACTTGCAAAGAAAAATATTATAGAAAATGGGGGCAAGGTTGCATCTTCTGTCTCACCTAAAACAAGTTATCTTATAATAGGAGAAAACCCTGGATCTAAATATAATGAGGCTAAAAAGTTTGGTGTAAAAATCATCACAGAAGATGAATTTCTAAAAATGATTTAAATATGCTATATTTTAAATATGGTAATAGGATTAGAAGATATTAAAAAATTAGCAGAGATGTCTAGGATAGATATGTCCGAGGATGAAATGGAGGGGATTGCAAAAGATTTTGGCCCTATTTTAGATTATGTAGATCAGATAAGAAAAGCAAAAGAAATGCTTGGGAGTATTAATATAAAACTTGAAAGAAAAGATCTTACAAATATATTAAGAGATGATGTTTATGATGAGGGACGTCCTGATTTTTCATCTCAAATTATCTCAAATATGCCTGAAAAAGAAGGAAGGTATTTAAAGGTAGATAAAATCTTGTAATTTTTTATGAATATTGATTTAAAAAACTTAACAATTGAAAAAGTTCACAATTCACTTATAAATGGAGAATATAAGGTTAGAGATTTAGTAGATGCTTATCTTGCTATTATAAAAGAAAAGAATGAAAGAATTAATGCTTACATTGAAATATTTGATGATATTGATGATCAGATAAAAAAAGCTGAAGAAAAATTTGAAAATGGTACAGCAACAATTATGACAGGTATCCCTATGGCTATTAAGGATAATATTTTAATAAAAGGTAAATCTGCTACATCTGCTTCAAAAATATTAAAAGGTTATGTTGCAAGTTATGACTCAACTGTTATAGAAAATCTAAAAAATCATAATGCAATATTTTTAGGGAGAACAAATATGGATGAATTTGCTATGGGTTCTTCTACTGAAACAAGCGCTTATGGAGTAACTAGAAATCCCTTAGATGAAGAAAGAGTACCAGGAGGGTCTTCGGGTGGCTCAGTGGCAGCCGTATCTATGTATGGAGCATTGGTTGCCCTAGGTAGTGAAACTTGTGGTTCTATAAGGCAACCATCAGCATTTTGTGGTCTTGTGGGCCTTAAACCTACATATGGAGCAGTTTCTAGGTTTGGTCTTATGGCTATGGGGAGTTCTCTGGATCAAATTGGGCCTACTGCACATACTGTTTCTGATGCAGAGATAGTATATAAGACTATTTTAAGTTATGATAAAAATGATAGCACTTCTGTAAAAATAGAAGAAAGAAAAAACAGATTGAAGAAAGATAAAAAAGGAATAATAGGTATTCCTAAAGCATTTCTTGAGGGTCCCGGAATAGATAAAAAAGTTTTAGATAGTTTTTGGAAGACCATAGAACTTCTTAAAAATGATGGATATAAAGTAGTAAACATAGATCAACCTCTTACCCCTTATGCTCTTGCAGTTTATTATATACTTATGCCAGCAGAAAGTTCTACAAATCTAGCACGTTTTGATGGTCTTAGATATGGTGATCAAATAAAAGGAGACAATCTTATCGATACTTATAAATTTTCAAGAGGTAAAGGTTTTGGGATAGAAGTAAGAAGAAGAATGATACTAGGAGCCTACGTTCTTTCTCATGGATATTATGATGCATATTATAATAGTGCTCTTTTAATTAGAGATGCTCTAACTAAAGAAATAGAGAAAGCTTTCGAAGATGTGGATTTTATTGCTACTCCGACAGCTCCTACTTTACCATTTAAACTTGGAGAGAAATTATCTGATCCTGTTTCTATGTATCTATCTGATGTTTTTTCTGCTCCAGCAAATCTTTCTGAGTGTCCTGCTATTGCGATTCCTACGGGAAAGACAGAAGAAGGACTTCCCACTTCTATTCAAATTACCGCTCCTAAATGGTGTGAAGAAAATTTATTTGATATAGGGAAAGATATAGAAAAGTTGGTATAATCCCTAGTTAATTTTGTAAAAAATCCACTACAGGGTATAATAAATATACTATATGGAAGAACAAACAAGTTTACAAATACAACCTATTATAGAAAACCCATTGTTCGATCCAACATTCCTTAATATGGATTATGTGTTTTTTAAGATTACACGAGGAATTGAGCCTGTTTATGCATTTATTACTAATCCTAATTTATGGAGCACTATAGGAATCATATCTATGATATTATCTTTAATCTTACTCGCAATTATTATTTTTTCTCTTGTGAGAATGAGAGAAATTCAGATTGCAGATAAAGAAGAAATAGAGCACGAGATACATTTAGCGATGGCTCGCAAAAAAGAAATAGAAAAGAATCAAAATCCAAGATGGCATTATATTCTTACTTTAATAGAAAGCCCCAATGAGTCTGATTGGAGAGTAGCAATAATAGAAGCAGATTCATTTTTAGAGGAAATTTTACAAGAAAGAGGATTAACTGGTGCTACCTTATCAGAACTTTTAGAATCTGCAAAAGATAGTGGTTATAGATACATACAAGATGCTTGGGATGCTCATTTGGTAAGAAATCAGATTGCTCATGAAGGTTCAAATTTTTATATTAGCCAAATTGAAGGGAGAAAGATTGTTAAAAAATATCAAAACTTTTTGGAAGATTTAGGAGTGATCGCATAATCAAATTTAAAATAAACCTATTAAGGTTTATTTTTTTATTTGCGCAGTCGAAGGGACTTGAACCCTCAACCTCCCGCGTGACAGGCGGGTGCTCTAACCAGTTGAGCTACAACTGCATATTCTGTTTCAAAAACTAACTTTTATACCATATATACTCTTGCCAAGGCGGGTGCTCGCTATAGTCCAATTTGAGTTGAGCTACAACTGCATCTAAAACAATTTAACATAAAATGAAAAAAAATTCCACTTTATTGTGTCGGCGGGAAGAATCGAACTTCCGACCTTGGGCTTATGAGTCCCACGCTCTAACCATCTGAGCTACGCCGACAAAAAGCAAACCGCTTTGCTTTTTGTCGATAGATATACTATCAACATTAAGCATAATGGCTATGTGAGGTGAAAGCCGAACAGCCATTTCAAGCACTTACATAATGCATAATATAACATATTATATATTTTTTTCAAATATACTATCAAAAATCACCCGTATGGGTGATTTTTGATTTATTGTTGCGGGACTTGGAATCGAACCAAGTTCTTAAGGTTATGAGCCTTACGAGATACCATTTCTCTATCCCGCTATGTATTATTTTATTTTTAATAAATTATTTAAATATCTCGTAAGGCTCATAACCGGTTACTCGCGCTATTAGTCTTTTGGAGATACCATTTCTCTATCCCATTATGTATTATTTAAAACATAAACCACGAGCGATTAGGTTCGCTTTTAATATTATATAATTTATACTCTATATATTATATCAAATATTATGATTTTTTGCAAGTATTTTATTTGTAAATTTATTTAAATTCTATTTGAAATGGATACATTCCCATACCACAAGAGCCTTGGAGTATTCCAGGTGGATTTGTTCCTAATTCTATATCTGTTACACCTGATTGTGGTAAATTCCTTTGTATATTCATACTAGGGATTCTAATTGAAGCAGAACAGTCAAATGTTCCATTTGTGTTTATTTGGAGTATTGTAGGTATTCCTGCTTGAGCTACACTTTTTCTTGGTGTATATCCACCCTTAGCTTTTATTTCTATTATTTGTTTACCATTTATTATAGAGACGTTATTTACTATTTTCTCTGTTTGCTTTGATGATTTTTCTTTTACCCCATTATTTTTATTTGAAGTAAAAAAAATAGCAGAGACGATAAGTATTACTGATATTATTATTGCGATAGTTGTTTTATTCATATTTTCTAAAAATTTAAAAATGGTTTTATTAATCCTATTACGACCAAGCTGTTTAGAATATTTATTAATGCAAACATTATAACTATTATCCCAGCTGTTTTAAAGAAGACTCCAGAATACTTACTATTTTTAATACTAAACGAGCTAAAGCTTACCATTGCGAGTACTGGTAATGTTCCTAGTGCAAATATGAACATTGTTAATGCTCCATTTATAAAACTTCCTGTTGAAAGAGTATATATTTGCATTGATTGAGTGAATCCGCATGGAAGGAAGAATGTCGCGACGCCTACTAGTAGGGGGGTTAGAGAATGATTTAGCTTTGAAACAGCAAAAGCTCTTTTTGATATAAATTTAGGCATACTTACTTGTGCTCTTTTTGTTTTATCAAAAACATCCAAAAGATTTGTTCCCATTACAATCATCACAATACCTATAATTATTCCTAGAATGAATGTAGTAATAGTATTTAAAGTAAATACACTTCCAAGAGCACCTATTATTCCACCTAAAATAAAGAATGATACTAACCTGCCTATATGGAAAAGGATTTGTGGTTTTGTTTTATCCCCCTCTTTTGCAAAAGTTGCAGACATAGACAATACAAGTCCACCCACTACAGCCATACAGGTTGAAAGAGAAGCAATGATACCTATTACAAAAGATGCACCATAAGACATTTCTGAAATATTTATTAAATTCACAATTCCTATTTTCTGGAGTAAAACAAAAAGAGTAATAAATATAAGAGCTACAGGAATAGCGATTTTGAAATCATCCCACTTTTTATTTAATACTTCTTTTTCTGTAGAGAGAGTATAACCATTATTTTTAACAAGGGCTGATAATTCTTCTCTTATTTTCTCTTTTTCATTATCTCCAAAGTTTCCTTCTATTTCTATACTGTGATCTTTTAGACTCGATTTTGCATATGTGACATTTGGTGATTCTTTTATTTTACTCTCTGTAACTATTACACAAGAATTGCAATGCATACCATGGACATAGAATTTATATTTTTTATTTTCCATAATTATATTTTTTTAACTTTTAATCTTAAAGAATTTCCGACAACAGAAACACTTGAGAGTGCCATAGCAAGCCCTGCAAAAATAGGGTTTAATATTATTCCCCAAATAGGGAAGAGTATTCCTGCTGCTATAGGTATACCGATGACATTGTAAATAAATGCCCAGAAAAGATTTTGTTTTACTGTTGCAAAAGTTTTCTTTGATAATATGATTGCTTCTGATAGTTTATGTATATCTCCATTTAAGAGTGTGATACCCGCTGATTCTATTGCGATATCAGATCCTGTAGCCATTGCAATACCGACATCAGCTTCTGTTAAAGCCGGCGCATCATTTATACCATCTCCAGCCATAGCTACTATTCTACCTTCTTTTTGTAGAGATATTATTTTATCTATTTTATCTTTTGGTAGAACTTCGGAATAAACATTATCTATGTTTACTTGGTCGGCTATATACTTTGCCGCTAGGTGATTATCTCCGGTAAGCATTATAACTTTAATCCCTTTTTTATGAAGCTTATTTATAGTTTCTTTGGCATTATCTTTTATCGTATCTGAAAGAGCCATCAATCCAATTTTTTTATTTTCCACTTCTATTATTATCACTGTTTTTCCCTCATTTTGTAATTCTCTTAATTCTTCATTTATATCTTTATCTTCTGGTTTATGAATAAATACATTTAAATCCTTTATCTTTCCTTTTACACCTATACCTTCTAATGCAGCGAAATCATCTACTTTATTCAATATAATATTTTGTGATAATGCATAATTTTTGATTGCTAATCCTAGTGGGTGTTCTGATAGAGCTTCTAAGCTAGCGGTAATTTTTATAATATCTGTTTCTTTATAAATAGAGTCCAAAGATACTATATTTGTAACTTCTGGTTTACCTTTTGTAATAGTTCCTGTTTTATCTAAAACAATTGTATCTACTTTACTCAATTTTTCTAAACTCTCTGCGTCTTTAATAAGGATTCCATGTTCTGCTCCTTTACCCACGCCAACTATAATAGCTGTAGGAGTAGCGAGCCCTAATGCACAAGGGCAGGCGATAACTAAAATCCCCACAAATGACAAGAGTCCATAAGATATTGCTATGGATTTACCAAGAATAGGTATTCCTATAATCATCCACAATATAAGAGTGATAAATGCAACAATAAGCACTGTTGGTACAAAAATATTTGATACCCTATCAGCTAAAGCTTCTATTGGAGCTTTTGATCCTTGAGCGTTTTCAACCATTTTTATTATGGAAGAGAGTACTGTTTCTTCTCCTACTTTTGTAGCTTCAAATACAATACTACCTTGTTTGTTTATTGTTGCTCCTGTTACTATATCTCCCACTTTTTTATCTACGGGCATTGACTCTCCTGTAATCATACTTTCATCTATAGAAGTTGTGCCTTCTGTTATTTTTCCATCGACTGGTATTTTCATTCCAGGTTTGACTATTATCATATCTCCTACCTTTACCTCACTTACCTCTATTTCTATTTCCTTCCCGTCTCTTTTTACTATTGCTGTTTTAGCACCAAGCTTGATAAGTTTTTCGATAGCTTCACCCGTTTTCTTTTTTGAACGAGATTCAAGATATTTACCAAATGTTATAAATCCGATTACTACAATTACAACATCAAAATAAGTATAATCTGGTAAATTCATAGCCATATTTACCTGGGGGAAGAGGGTGATGATAGAGCTATAAATATAAGCAGTTAGTGTCCCTATTCCTATCAATGTATCCATATTAGCTTTACCGTACCTTATGAATCTAGTTACTCCTTTTAAGAATGGCTTACCTATATAAAATAGGACAATAGTTGAAATTATCATCATTATTGTATTTAGTAGTTCCATTGGTATTGGAATGTTTGGTACTAGGCTTGAAGTTTTTGCCAATATATCCCACATCATAATAAAGAATACTATAATAGAGATTGGCATTATAAATTTAGTCTTTGATTTATTATTTATCTCTTCTATATCACTTTTTGTCTTCATTTGGTTATATGGAGTGGATCCTTCTTGGTCTACAATATGATAACCAAGCTTTTCTATACTTGAATTCATAATTTCTAAGTTCGTTTTATTTTCATCAAAATCAATCTTTGCTTTTTCATTTGCAAAGTTAACGTTTACTTTATTTATACCAGGAAGTTTCGATACTTCTTTTGATATGATAGTTGCACAACTAGCACAGTGCATCCCTTCAATTTTAAAAATTTTATTTTTCATAATTAAATGTTTTAGATAAAAATAATTATTTTCTTTTCAATCTATAAACTTTCAATATTTCTCCTGTAGCTTTTGTGGATTGACCTTTTTGTATTTGATGGACCAGACATGTCCCGAGATGTCCTTCCATCAGAGCATCCTCTACTCCAGAGAGAGCTTGTTTGATTGCTGAAGTTTGCGTAATGATATCTATACAATATATGTCCTTTTGAACCATTTCTTGTAAACCCCTCACTTGACCCTCAATAATTTTTAAACGCCTTATTAATTTTTGTTTATCTTTATGCATAATCTTAGTATATACCCCCAGGGGGTATATGTCAATAAATCAAAATCTGCACAAGTCGGACTTGTGCAGATTTTGATTTGGAAAAAATAAAAAATTATAGTATTCTTAAAATGTTTTAGTTTTAGCCCTAAACCATATCTGGTCGGGTAATGCCGTCATAGCTTAGTGGCAAAGCACTCCCTTGGTAAGGGAGAGAGCGTGAGTCCGATTCTCACTGACGGCTCAAAAGACACTAAAATAAGCCACCATAGTTCAATGGTAGAACGATGGTATCGTAAACCGTAAATATTGGTTCAAATCCAATTGGTGGCTCAAAATATCTTTTTATTTTTTAAAAAATAAAAATTAAATATAAAACTCTCTAAGTTCATTAGTTATATTTTCATCTATAAATCCTTTTTCATTCATCCAATTGTCATCAAAAGCGTGAGTAAGATAACTTTCTCCACTATCCCCGATAATGAGAATCATCTTTTTTACTTCATCTGTTTCTGGTTCATTTTTTATAAATCTCATAGCATAGTATAGAGTCATTCCACTTGAGTCTCCAACTAAAAGGCCCTTATTCTCTGCAAAGAATCGCATCGTATTGAATGCTTCTTTATCAGCAACATAATCATGTTTATCAAAAATAGAGGCATTCATATTTTTAGGAGGTATTGCTCCAGCAGGATAACCAGGCCCTGATATAAAATACCCGTGTCCATGTGGGGAGAAATGACTCGAGCCTTTTGGTTCAAGTGCTATTATTTTTGTTTTACTATGTTCTTTTACATATTTACCAGAACCAGAAAGTGAGCTTCCTGTACCAATCGTTCCTACAAGATAATCCACATCTGGTATTTGTTCTAGTATTTCTTTGCCTAAAGTATGGTAGTAACCATTTGGATTTTCTGGATTGTCATATTGATCTAAATTTATCCCATTTCTTTCTTCCGCGAGCCTTTTGGCTGTTTTTCTACGGACATCAACAAGATGCCCACCTTTTGGATCTTGTTCATCAGTACAATAATAAAGTTTCCCGCCATAAGCAGTTATTGATCTTAATTTATCTATTGGAGCATGCTTGTCTACTATTGCTGTAAATTTATAACCCCTTACAGCTGAAAGCATCGCTAACGCTTTAGCGGTGTTTCCTGATGAGGATTCGAAAATCTCCATCCCTTTTTTTAATTTTCCAGATTTTTCTGCCGCGTCCATAAGTGATTTGGCGGTTCTGTCTTTAAAGCTTCCAGCTGGATTAAAATATTCGAGTTTTAAATATAGTTTCCAATCTTTTCTAGCCGTTTTTATTTCTAATATGGGTGTGTGTCCTATTAGTTCATCTAGATTACTCTTTATAATCATTTTCTTATTATACAGGGATTTTTTATTTTTGTTAAATTGTGATATTTTAAAGAGAGTGGATAAATAAAATTATGCAAACAATAAATAAAGAAGAAATTAAACAAAAAATAGAAAATCTTGAAAAATTTATGGAAAACCCAAATTTTTGGGATGATAAAATTGTTGCCCAAAATACAATCAAAGAAATACAGAAATTGAAAAATGATCTTTTGGGTGGTGAAAAGTATGATCATGGCGGAGCGATACTCTCTATACTTTCAGGAGCTGGGGGGGATGATGCTGAAGATTTTTCAGCAATGCTTTTTCATATGTATATGAAATATATAGAAAAGATGAATTGGAATGCTTTTTTAATTCATGAAAATAAAAATGATAATGGTGGATACAGAAATATAAGTATTGAAATAAATGGAAAAAATGTTTATGGAACTTTAAAATATGAAAATGGAGTTCATCGCTTGGTTCGCATTTCACCATTTAATGCTAATGCAAAGCGTCATACTTCGTTTTCTTTGGTAGAAATATTACCAAAATTAGAAGGGATAGATGATGTTTCTATTGATCATAAAGATTTAAAGATTGAATTTTCTAAATCAGGTGGTCCAGGAGGGCAAAATGTAAACAAAAGAGAGACTGCTGTCCGAGTGGTACATATTCCTACAAATTTATCAGTCCATGTCACATCAGAGCGTTCTCAAGAGCAAAACAAAGAAAAGGCATTAGAAATGTTAAGGGGTAAAATTTTTAAAAAAGAAGAAGAGGATAAAGAAAAAGAACGTGCTGGACTTTCGATTTCAAAGACTACAGAAATAGAATGGGGAAGTCAGATCAGATCATATGTCTTGCACCCCTATAAACTTATTAAAGATCATAGGACTGGAGTAGAGATTCATGATGTTGACTCGGTTCTTGAAAATGGCGAAATAGATGAATTTATTGTTGCAGAGAAAACAATGTGCTAAAATTATAAAAGTAGATGATTTATTTTAATAAAGTCACAAAAAAATACAATAACAATACTTCTCTTGAAGATATTTCTTTTACGATCACACCAGGGGAGTTTGTATCTATTGTTGGGCATTCTGGTGCAGGTAAAACTACACTCACAAAACTTATATTAGCAGAAGAAAGCCCCACCGATGGGGAAGTATTTTTTGAGTCAGTAAATATTCATAAATTAGGGAAAAAAGATCTTACCAATTTGCGTCGTAAAATGGGAATGGTATTTCAAGATTTTAGATTATTACCAAACAAAACTGCTTATGAAAATATTGCTTTTGCGATGGAAGCTATCGGAAGGACAGATAAAGAAATAAGAGAAGATGTCACCAATGTTTTAGAACTTGTAGGTCTTACAGATAGATCGCTTCATTTTCCTCATCAACTTTCAGGTGGAGAAAAGCAACGTCTTGCTATAGCTCGAGCTATTATAAATCAACCAGATGTAATAATCGCTGATGAACCTACTGGTAATTTAGATCCAGTGAACACGAATGAAATTGTAAATATATTAAAAAAGATTAATGATTTAGGAACGACAGTTATACTTACAACACACAACAGAAGTGTGATAGATCAAGTAAGGAAAAGAGTTATTACTCTTGAAAATGGTAGAATTACAAGAGATGATAAGGATGGTAAATATATGATATAACCCCGTAGTAGAGTTTTGAAAAAACTTCACTACAGGGTATAATTACTTTATGTTCACAACTAATCTAAAAAGAGTTATAGTTTCTGGTTTTAGAAGTTTTGTAAGGAGTGGTTTTACATCACTTGCTGGAGTTTTGGTTATGACCATAACTCTTTTTGTTATCACTTCTCAGATTTTTGTCCAAGCTGCTTTAAATTCAGCACTTAGTGATATTAAAGAAAAAGTAGATATTACAGTTTATTTTATCCCTAATGTGAGCGAAGATGATATAAAAGAAATTGAATTTGCTTTAAAAGGTTTACCAGAGGTTAAAGACGTATCTTACACTTCTCAAGAAGAAGCATTAAATGAATTTAAAGAAAAACATGCCAATGATTTTCTCACACTTCAAGCCTTGGAAGAGCTTGGGGAAAATCCATTAGGTGCATCACTTAATGTAAAAGCTAAAGATCCATCTCAGTATGAGAGTATTTCAAATTATTTTGAGGATAATGGGGTGCTTTCTAATAGTAGTTTAAATATAATAGATAAAATAGACTATCATGACAACAAACTTATAATAGATCGTCTTTCATCTATTATTTCTAAAGCAGAAAGATTAGGAATATTAATTTCTTTTATCTTAATATTAATTTCTATTATTATCACTTTTAATACAATTAGACTTATCATTTATATGTCTAAAGAAGAAATAAGTGTAATGAAGCTTGTGGGGGCAGGAAGTAGATATATCAGGGGTCCGTTTATTGTTTCTGGTGTATTAGTAGGAATTATTTCTGCTTTTGTGACTACTATTATTTTTATTCCCGTATCTATTTGGCTTGGAGATACTATGACAGACTTTGTAGGTGTGAATATGTTTGAATATTTTAAATCAAACTTTATACAATTATTTTTAATAATGATTATTTCTGGTGTTATTATAGGTGGTATTTCTAGTATATTTGCTATTGCTAGATATCTAAGAAAATAAATATGGTTAAAGACAAAAAAAATAATATAAAGGATATTTGTGATTGTAAATATATTTTTGTTGTCGGTGGAGTTATCTCAGGTGTCGGGAAGGGTGTCGCTGCTTCTTCTATTGGAAAGATTTTATCTGATAGAGGAAAAAGAGTCACTTCTATGAAGATAGACCCATATATAAACATAGATGCAGGGACAATGAATCCAACAGAACACGGAGAAGTTTTTGTTCTTGATGATGGAGATGAGACAGACCAAGATATGGGAAACTATGAGAGGTTTATAGGCACGGATCTTTCTCATATAAATTATATGACTACTGGGAGAGTTTATCAAAGTGTTATTGAGAGAGAAAGAAATTTATCTTATGGTGGAGCTTGTGTGCAAGTGGTTCCACACATACCACTTGAAGTGATTAGAAGGATAGAGAAAGCAAGAGATAATGCTAAAGCAGATGTTGTAATCATTGAAATAGGCGGAACTGTCGGTGAATATGAAAATATTCTTTTTCTTGAGGCTGCTCGTATGATGAAAATTAAAAATCCTAAAAGTGTTTTTTTTGTGATGGTTTCTTATTTACCTATTCCTTCTAAAGTGGGGGAAATGAAAACCAAGCCGACTCAACATGCGGTTCGTACACTTAATGCTTCTGGTATACAGCCAGATATTATCATTGCTAGAAGTAATCTTCCACTTGATGATAAAAGAAAAGAAAAACTTTCAATGTTTTGTAATATTTCACAAGATCGAGTTATTTCTGCTCCAGATGTAGATAGTATTTATGATATACCCTTGAATTTTGAAAAAGAAGGGTTGAGTGACATTATTTGTGAGACAATGGGTATGACTTGTGATATTATGCCAAGTCCATCTTTTATTGATTGGACTAAATTTGCTAAATCTGCTCATACCGCAAAGAAAGAATTAAAAATTGCTGTTGTTGGTAAATATTTTGCAACAGGAGATTTTACTTTGTCTGACTCATATCTTTCTGTTATTGAAGCTATAAAATATTCTTGTTACAAAGAAGGTAGAAAACCAGTTCTTACTTGGATATCTTCTACTGACTTTGAAAAAAATCCAAAATCTGTAAAAATTTTAAAGGATTATGATGGAGTCATTGTTCCTGGTGGTTTTGGTTCACGTGGCATCGAAGGTATACTTATGGCTATTAAATATGTAAGAGAGAATAATATTCCATATTTAGGTCTTTGTTATGGTATGCAACTTATGATTATTGAATACGCAAGAAATGTTCTTAAAATTTCTGATGCTCATACTTTGGAAATAAATTCAAAATCTAAAAATCTTGTAATTACTATAATGGAAGAACAAAAAGAAAAAATTGAAAATAAAAAAATGGGAGGTAGTATGAGACTTGGGGCTTATCCTGCAATTGTAAAAAAAGGGACTGTTGCTTATAAAGCTTATGGTAAAGAAGAAATAAGTGAACGTCATCGTCATAGATATGAAGTGAATCCTTTATATGTAGATAGGCTAGAAAAGGCAGGGTTGGTATTTTCTGCAAAATCTAAAGATGGGGTGTTGTGTGAGATTGCTGAGCTTCCATTCTCAAAGCATCCATTTTTTCTTGGTTCACAGTTTCATCCAGAATTTAAAGCACAACCACTAAAACCTCACCCACTTTTTAGTGCTTTTGTGAAAGCTTGTGTAAAATTGGATAAATAAAATAAAATTGCTGGGGGCCTTTGGCCCCCAGCAATTTTTAAAATCTTAATTATTTAAGTGCATCATCTCCGTCTCTTATTTTACTATTTTTTATTATATCAAGAACTTCTTCCTCATTGTCTGTTATCTTATATAATTTTAAATCATTTTCACTGATAGTCTCATACTTTTGTAAAAGTATTTCTTCAATAACTTTTTCAAAAGGTTTCCAGAAATCTTTTCCAAAAAGAATAAGAGGAATTTTGCCAATTTTTCCAGTTTGTTGCAATGTAAGTATCTCAAAGAGTTCATTTAAAGTACCGAATCCTCCTGGACAAAAAATACAAACTTCTGTTTCATAAGACATTGCAGATTGCCTTGCAAAGAAAAAATTAAAAGGTATTTCATCTGTGACATATTTATTTGTATGTTGTTCTCTTGGAAGTCTTATTGTTAATCCAACCGATTTTCCACCCGCTTCATATGCTCCTCTGTTTGAAGCTTCCATAATACCTGCCCCTCCTCCTGACATAACGGTATAGCTCAATTCTTTTGAAATACGAAATGCTAAATTTTTAACTTTTTGATAATAAGGATGATCTTCTTTTAATCTTGCTGATCCATAGAATGTAACCGAAGGGTTGAATTCGTGGACCTTTTCAATACCTTGTTTAAATTCACTCTCTATCATATCTAAAACCTTTTGTTCTTCATTTTGATTCATATAAGATAGATTTTATCTCAATATTGTTATTTTTTCAATTGTCTTTATTTAATTCTGTGGTAATATGATGGGGTGGAATAATGTATTGCCAGTTCGTCGTATGGTGGGAATGAAAAAGTAAATAGTTTATTGGGAGATCGTCTAATGGTAGGACGACGGCTTCTGGAGCCGTCTATCTAGGTTCGAGTCCTAGTCTCCCAGCTTTGGGTATAATAAATCTATATGAATAAAAATAAAATTTGGTTTAAAAGGAAATTGTATGGCTGGGGGTGGACACCTGTTACTTGGGAAGGGTGGTTAGTTTTATCTGTTTGGTTGGTTTTATTTCTATTTACAGTTTCTAGAATAGACCATGAAGGATTAAAGAATATATGGGTAGTATTTTTGTTTACAGGAGTTCTAATTTATATTTGTTATAAAAAGGGTGAGAAGCCAAGATGGCAATGGGGGAAAAGAATTGAAGATTAAAATTGTTTATATAGCAAGAACCTTTTTTGCTAGGTTTTTATTTTAATATCCATTTTTTAAAATTTTTAACACAAATTAATTCTTTTAAAAGAGTTAATTTGTGAGAGAATTTACTCCACGAGAGTTTAAAATTTATATTTTTTTCTTCTAATATGTTGATTAATTTTTTTCCATTTGAAATTGGTATGGCTTTATCTTGTTTTGATAAAATAATATAAAAATTAGAATTTAAACTTTTGTTTTTAAAATAACTATCTGGCGAAACATCTTTCCATTCTTCTTTAAGTTCTTCTAATGTTGTGTGATGATCTTTAATCATTTCGTTTTTTAAATTTTGAGTATATTTTCCTAACCAAAATGATTCTGCTAAGTTGCAACCTGGAGCAATTAACATAATTTTTTTAATATTTATTTTATCTGCAATAATCATACAGAATAGTCCTCCTAAACTTTGCCCATATAAATATATATAACGAGGCTTAACAGATATTAAATTATTAATATCTGTTTCTACTAACTCAATTAATTGAATAATATTATTTTTTGTATTTATTGGGTCTTTATCTAAAATTTTGTCTGTATATGAATAATGGAGATATCCATAATCTTTTGGTATGAATCTTTTAATTATAAAATAAAAATATTTATTAAAACCCCATCCATCAACAAGAACTATAATTTTATCTTTTTCTAATCTTTTAGAGGTTTTTTCTATTTTAAACATATTATTTTATTATACAGTATTTTTAATATTATCCTTTAATCCAATTTAACCCATTTATGACTCTTTTTTCTATTACTACATTCGGCGCATTTGTAATCTTCTGGTAAATCCTCCCATTTCGTACCTGGAGTTATGCCTCTATTTTCATCTCCTTTTTCTTCATCATATATCCACCCACAATCCATACATCGATATCTAGACATAATTTATAAGTTGTTTATTTCTAATACTTTTAATTATATATGATTATCTGATATTTTAAAAATAAAAGTATAAATTGAAAAATAGGGCTTAGTATAATACTAAGCCCTATTTTATAATTCTTTAGATCTTGATAAGTAGTACCAAGATCTAACCTTTGGGTCTCTTAAATCGGTTGAATCTTTTTCTTCATAGGGTTCTCCTGTTGCAAGGAGTCCCAACATTAACAAAAATGTTATCCCCGAGGCCACAATTAATACTATTAATGTTAGCCATATTGGGGCTTTTGAAAAATAACAAATAGATGAAAAGAATCCTCCTATTCCAAGGGAAACCAAAATTGATCTGATTTTTTCTTCTTTTTTCATATCCTATTTTTTTTAAAATTTCTTAAATCATACCACTTTTTCATTTTTTGGCAAGATTAAAAGTGTCCACGGAGGCAACGCCTCCGTATATGTTTACATTTTAAAGGATAGTAATGAACTTTTCGTTTTGGTATAATAAAAGGATGAATAAATACTTTAAAATATATTTTGGTCTATTTGCTTTTATTTTTTTATTTATAATTGGAGATGTGGCAAGTGCTACTACTGGCGGACCATCTTATATAAATGATTTTAAATATAATCCTAAAGATGAGTCTGTGTATTATACAAAGTATGATCATGGAGGAAGAGGTTGCCCTCCAGAACTTATGAAAATATCTTTAGTAGATGGTAAGGTAGGAACTGTTTATTCTTGTGAAAAAGGAGAACAGTTTTTAAATGCTTATCGTAATAATAATTATGAGCTTGGTATATCTAAAATTAACGAAGAAATAATGCGTATAACTTCTGGTTTTAAAGATTTGAGTCCTATTAATTTAAATAAAGATAATATCAGTATTGATTTAGAATTTATTAAAAGTGAAAATTTTGATTTTGATTCAGAATATGTGAAAAATAGCATATTTAATGGAACTATATATCAAAATGGTAAAAAAATAACAGAACAGAATATTTCTGGGTGTAATACAGAGCAACCTTTTACTTTTGCTGGTTATGCGATACCTGGCTTTGATAAGAAAATAATTTTATTACTTTCTACAAAAGGTGATTGTTTTGAGGGCGGATATATTTATGAATCTCTTTTGGTTGTAGGGGGGTTAGAAAATTTAAAGAAAGAATATATAAATTATTATAAAGGGGATATGCCTTTGGTTCCCAATGAGGGGACATTAACTGTGTATGTGAATGATGACACTAAAAATATTGACTCAAATAATCAACCCGAACCAATAAATGAAAACACAGAAAAAGATGGGAATAAATCAAATATTATTATCTTAACATTTATTTTAATTGGAATACTTGCAGGATTTTTTATTGGAAGGATTTTTAAAAAATAAAATATAATTTATATCTTTAAATAATCAAAATCCTCCCAAAAAATTAGGGAGGATTTTGATATATCGGCTAGATGTTTATTGAGTTATTTTACTAATAATACTCTAGTTAGTTACGAATGTAGACTCACTAGATAATGTTGCATTGTTTGATGCATCAGAAGACTTTAATATAAAGTGATAGATTGTATCTGATGCCAAACTAGGAATGTTAAATGAATGATCTGTCTTTAGGCTTTTATCTGAAACTCTAAGAGTATTTGTATTTTCTACATCTATTTCTTTGTTAGTTCCATAAAATACTTCTCCGGTTGCCTTTTCATTTGTTTTCCAAGATATATTTACATTATTTGAAGTATCTGTACTTATTTTTATTTTGCTTATAACTGGGGCTGTTGTGTCTTTTTTCTCTTCCTCATCTTTGTCTTCCTTATCTTCTACTACTTTGACTGTAACAGTAGAGATAGCTTTAAGTCCAGCTTCATTTGAAACTATAAATTTTATTTTATAGGTTCCTTCATTTTTATAAGAGTGAGTAAATGTACTTGTTTGGACAAATGTTTGAGAGGTTGATGAAGATATTGATTTGGTTGATGTATTTGTATCACCAAATAGAACTGCATAGCTAAGTGATCCATTTTTTGGATCGGAAGCTTTTATTTCCCATGTTCCAACTTCATCTACAAGAAGGACAGTCGGAGCTGTGATATTTTCTATTTTTGGGGCCAAATTATCTTTTACAATTTTTTTCTTAGAATCTTCTCTTTCCTCTACTCTTTCAGCTTTTCGATTTTTAAGAATTTCTTTTTTGTTTTTAAACCAATCTTCAAACCTATGGAATATTGCATTACTAAATTCTGAATTACCTTTAACTTTCACGACTCCATCTTTATTTTTTACCTCAAGCTTTTGCTCTGCCCTCACTTTATATTCATTGTTGACCTTATTATCGTCCCTATCTGCAAAACTAACAGAAGGTGTTGTTATAACCATAATAGCAATGAATGAACCTATAACTAATGATTTGTAATTATTCATAATATTTTTATTTTTTAAATTTTAATAATAAATGTATTTGATAATATTTATTTTTTTATCATAATACACGACCTTACAGTAGGTTAGACGGAACAGACCTCTCTTTTCTTACATGGACAATAATAGATATTTGTTGTATTTTAAATATAGACGAAGGAATGTAAGAAAAAGGTTCCTTATACGTCTTTATATAAGAGGAATTAAAATGGAATTAAAGGATAAATTTGAGTCAATATATAAGCTTGAATCAGATTCGATATTTCGATTCTCTTTACTTCGAGTTTCTGATAGAGATCAAGCTCTAGATATAACTCAAGAAGCTTTTTTACGATTATGGCAAAGTATGGAAAAGGGGGAGAAAATCATTTCCCCGAAAGCTTTATTGTTTAAGATAACTCACAGACTTATAATTGATTGGTATCGTAAGAAAAAAAGTTTATCTTTAGATAAAATTCTTTTAAATAAGACTGATCAAGAAGATGAATATTCTTATGATATTGTAGATGAGAAAACTACTAATGATAGAATCTATGAAGGAGTAGAAGGAAGATTTTTAATAGATAAAATAAATGAATTACCTACTTCTTATCGGCATCCTGTTTATCTTCGATTAGTGGAAGACGTATCTCCTCCTGAGATAGCCAAGATTATGGGGATTTCAGCAAATGCTTCCTCTGTAAGAATAAACAGAGGAATAGAAGAGTTAAGAAAGATATTAGGTTCTTATGATGATAAATAAAATTTATGGAAAATAAAAAATTTAAAAATGCAATAAAAGAAATTAAAGAAATAAGGATGACAGAATCTGAAAAAAAAGATATTCTTTATAATATTTTTAATTTAGAAAATAACGAGAGATCTTCTGTTCAAAGTCCTTGGAGTTTTTATTCTTTCTTTTATTCAATCAAAAATAATCATTTGGTTTATTATGTTGTCATTCCTCTAATCATTATTTTGTCTGGAGGGGGAGTTGTATTTGCTTCACAAGATAGTCTACCAGATGATATTTTGTATCCTATCAAAGTAAAATTATTAGAACCAGCCGAAGGAGCTTTAAAATTTTCAAAAATAGAAAAAGCTAAATATCAAAGTGAATTAGCAAAAAATCGTTTGATAGAGGCTCAGATTTTGGCCAATGAAAATAAGCTTGATGAACCAACAGAAGAAAAACTTAATAAATTATTGATAAATCATACGGTTTCTCTTAATAAAACTGTAAATAAAGTTCATAAAGATAATTCTAAAAAAGAAATTGATGAATTAATAACTGATTTTAGCGCAGAAATGAATGCTAATGCAAGAATTTTAGAAGTTATAAATGAAAAAGAAGATAAGTATAAGGATACTTATCAAGGAGAAAATGAGGATAATAAAAAAGGTAATAAAATTTCTAAAACTGCAAAAGAGAGTGCTAATAGTATTAAAAACAATTTAAAGGATGAAAAGAATAAAAATAAAGATGATTATAAAAACAAAAAAGACAAAGTAGAAATACTCATAGAAGATATAGATAAAGATTTTGAAAATAAAGACCTAGAAGAATTTTACATTGAAGATGAATTTATTGATGATACTTATAATAAGATAGATGAAGCCAAAAAGTATTTAGAAGAAGCAGGTAAAAGAGAAATAGAAGGGGATGAAGATGAAGCCAGCTCTTTACTTTTTGATTCAGAGAGCTCTATTAAAGAAGCTGAAATATTTATAAATTCTGAATTTAGGTTTAATGATAGAAATAGAAAAAGAGATTAATTTTAAAAATCCAGCCATTTTTTAAGATGGTTGGATTTTAAAATATTTTCAATATTCCCAAAGAAGACAGAGTTATTGTTATAGAGCAAATAATATTACTCAAAATAAATAACGCCCATGTTATCTTGTCTGGAATGCCATTCCATAATTTACTTCCTTTACGAAAATAAATTACAGTGGCAGTAGGATCTAATAAAACAATAACATAAACAGCAATCTTACTAATTCCTAAAAGGATTTTAATAATTTTTGCTATCATTGTTTCTTTTTCAATTTCAATTTTAGCCTTAATGGCTTCTATTCCAAAAATATCAATTTTGTTTTTATCATAAGTCTTAATTATCACACATCTTATAATAAATGTTGATGGAATAACTATTAAAAGGATTAAATTTAAATCACCTTCAAATATTTTAGTAATTATAAAAATAAATCCTTTTATTAAAATTTCATATAAAGCTAATATTCCTATTGCTAGGAATATCTTCTTTGCAATTAATAAAAATTTCAATTTTTACCCCCCCTTTCTTTTTATTAGTTTAACTTACTTACACACTAACATTTTTAGGGGATAAGGCAAGGACACACCACTTTTTAATTTTATGCTATAATAAATTTATGAATTTTATAACCCCAGTATTGTTTTCTTTTACTTATATAGTATTTTTTTATTTATTTGGGCTATTTTTTGAGAAAGAAGTCTCTTTTTCAAAGAAGTCTATTATTTCTCTTATTATAATTGCTATTTTAAGTTTTACGACCTATGAGATAGCCTTTATGATTCCTAGTCTTGAGATAGGTAATCGCTTCTTGCATGGAGTTGGTGGTGGGTTTATTTCATCACTTCTTTCTTTTCTTGTATTTAAAGACACAAAGATTCAAGTTTCAAAATTTCAATTTTTCTTTTTTACTTTTCTTATTGTTTCCACCTTGGGAGTTTTTAATGAAATTTTAGAATTTTTCTTGCAAAACTATGCTCATAAAATCTTTGCAATAAATTCAAAAGATACCTGGCTTGATCTTATCAGTAATACAGTTGGAGCTATAATTTCCAGTCTTGTTTTGATGAATTTTATAAAAAGAGATAAACCTATACTCAAATAGTCGTATTTGGTATAATTAGATTAGTTATTATTTAGCCTGTCTGCTTTTATTGCAGATAAATATTATATGAATTTTAAATTAAATTTTGGGTCAAAAGTTAAAGAAGCTTGGGTTTTTTATAAAAATAATGTTTGGAACTTCATACTTCTTATGTTTGTAGTTTTTGCTGTCTCTTATTTTGCTTCGGATCATGGTTTTCTTGTTAGTATTGTCGCAAATCTTTTGAGTGTGTTTATCACTTATATATGGTTTAAATCAATATTTAATATGCTAGAGGGTAAAGAATTTATGCCATTTTCAAAAGAATCTTTTCCTGATTTACTAAAATATTGGAATCTTTTGAAGACGACAATACTTATAGCTCTTACTTTCTTAGGAGGTTTTATTCTTCTTATTGTTCCTGGATTTTATTTTATGGGAAGACTTCTTTTTGCTGTTTATATTTCAATAGAAGAGCCAGAAAAAGGAGCGAGATATGCAGTAAAGAAATCTTGGGAAATGACAAGGGGAAATGGATGGAGACTTTTTGGGTATAGTTTTCTTATAGGGTTATTTACAGTTCTTGGTTTTGTTGCTTTGTTTATTGGTGTTTTTGTAACATATCCACTTGGTATGATGATTCTCGTTATGGTTTATCGAGATTTTAAGAAATTTAAAGAAGGTAATTTTGTCAAAGAAGCAGAGATTATAAAAGAAGAATCTAAGAAAGAAGAAGTTGTAGTAGAAGAAGCTAAAATAGAAGTTAAGCAAGAGGGTGAACAAAATTCTCCACAAATTAATTAGTCGATGATTATAAATTTAAATTTACAAATTTATGAAAAAAGGATTTAAAGAAAATATTGAGAAGTTAACAGAAGAAAATAATAATTTTAGAAAAGTTCTTTATACTGGAGCGAGTTCTCAGCTTGTACTTATGAGTTTGCTTCCTAATGAAGAAATCGGAATGGAAATTCATAATGAAAATGATCAATTTTTTAGGTTTGAGAAAGGTAGTGGTAAGGTCATTATAGATACCACAGAATACGAAGTAAAAGATGGAGATGCGGTTGTTGTCCCTATGGGGGCAAGACACAATGTGATAGCCGGAGAAGAGGGACTTAAACTTTATACTATTTATTCTCCTGCGCATCATAAGGATGGTATTGTTAGGGAAACTAAAGAAGAAGCTGAACAAAATGAAGCTGATTTTGATGGACAAACGACAGAATAATGATTAAATTTTTATATAAAAATATTTTAAAACCGATTCTTTTTAAAATTGAGGCGGATTATGTCCATGTCTTTTTTCTTCATGCTTCGAGTTTTATTGGTAGATTTAAATTTTTAAGATTTATAACAAAGAAAATATTTTTATATAAAAATGAATATCTTAATACAAAAATTTTAGGCCTTAAAATTACGAACCCCCTAGGGCTTGCGGCTGGGTTTGATTACAATGCAGATCTTTTAAATGTAGCTGAAAATGTGGGCTTTGGGTTTCAAACTGTGGGGACTATTACTAATTTGCCATACGAGGGGAATAAAAAGCCAATGCTAGGTAGACTTCCTAGATCTAAATCCCTTCTTGTGAATAAAGGGTTTAAAAATAATGGAATTGATTTTATTTTAGATAAAGTCTCAAAAAAGAAGAATAATATACCAGTAGGTATAAGTATCGGCACAACCAATAAGTCTTATTGTGATATTAAAGAAATGATTGAAGATGTCACGAATTCTTTTAGAAAAGTAGTGGATTCGCATCTTTTTGATTTTTATGAGCTAAATATAAGTTGCCCAAATCTTTCAAACATCACATCTGTCGATAGTGCTTTTGATACTAAAGAAGGATTTACACTCCTTTTGAATAAACTTTCAACTTTGGCGATTAGAAAGCCTTTATTTATAAAAATGTATTTGGAGAAAAATGTAGAAGAAACACTTCTTTTAGTTGAGATTGCTTCATCATATAATTTTGTTACTGGATTTATTTTTGCTAATCTTGTAAAAGATAGGAGTAATATTTTCTTCGATAAAGATGAAATTACTAATGCTGGAAAGGGAAACTTTAGCGGTAAACCAACGGAGGAGATGTCCAATAACCTTATTAGTGAAGTTTATAAAAAATATAAAAATAGATTTGTGATCATTGGTTGTGGGGGAGTTTTCTCCGGGTTTGATGCATATGAGAAGATAAAGCGAGGTGCAAGCTTGGTGCAGATGATAACAGGTATGATATATGAGGGTCCAACTGTAATGGGGGATATAAATAAAGACCTTGTAAAACTTTTAAAAAAAGACGGATATAAAAGTATAGGTGAAGCAGTGGGAAGTTATTATAAATAAAAAAGAACGGCGACTATTGCCACCGTTCAATCATTATCTTTGCTGTTTCTTTAGAAGCTAGAATCTTATTGAATTTTCTATCTTGATAACTTTTATAATTTTTAGTTATAAAGATAACCACGGGTTTTATTTTGTGGTCTGAAAACTCAATAAGGTTACTTTCTTCTTCTGGAATAACAAGAAATTTTATATTCTCATTTTCCGTCAGTTTTGTTTTAATCTCTTGAGCACTTTTGCACTCAATTGATTTGTAACTATCAACTTCAAAAAAACAACCAAAGAACAAAATTGCATCCATGATATTAATTTTTAATGGGTTTATATTAATATATATTATAGCATTTATTAATTAAAAAGTCAACCCCCACACCTATTTTTAATATTGATAGGTAAAATAGGTGTGAGGGTGAAGTCTTTTATTAAATTAAGTATATTGTTATAATAAAAAATATGTCAGAAGAAAATAAAGATAAAAAAGGTAATATTTTATACACTGGATATGGGGACAATGGTACGACGACGCTTTATGATTGTAAACAGCACAGGATATCCAAAAGTTCTATACTGATCGAGGCGCTTGGGGCAGTGGATGAACTCAATGCTTATATGGGGATAATTAAAGTCTTATCCAAAGATGAAAATTTCTATATTGAACTTGAAATTAAGAAAAAATATTTTGATAAAATAATAGATGACATTCAGCAAAATCTTTTTGTGATTCAAGCAGAATTGGGTGGATCGAAAATGACAGTTTCTAAAGAAGAGCTCAATATGGTAGAGAGGGTAGTGGCAAAGATAAGTGATGAATTGCCACCTATTAAATCTTTCACTATCTCTGGTGGAAGTCTTCTTTCTTCTTCTCTTGATTTTGGAAGGACTTTAGCAAGGCGGGCAGAAAGAAGAATAGTCGCAGTTGTCGATGAGGGTAGTCGTGATATAGGTGAAGAGACGATTTCTTATATGAATAGACTTTCTACTATTTTATTTGCATTATCTCGTTACTCAAATCATTTACTTTCTATCAAAGAAGAACACCCGGATTATAATAGGAATTAAAATTTTAAACTTGAGATATGAATAAAATGGTATATAATATCTCATATGGATATATCAAATAGTAAAGAAAAAGAATTAGTCTGGATACAAATACTGTATCTTTATATTGTTCCTGTTTTACTTCTTTATTTTAAGGTTATACCAGGAGATTTTCGTATAATTATGCTCTTTGGTGTTGCTATACTTTTGTATGGTATAGTGAAACACGCAAAATGGACAAAAGAAGATTTTGGGATTATCCCAAATTTTATGAAAGATGTTGCTCCCTATTTTATTTTTACTGTTGGTGGAGCACTTTTTCTTTTTTGGTTATCTATGATTTCTCCACATAAACCATTTTTAAATTGGTGGACTAATTTTAAGTTTTTATTATTGTTTATTCCGATAAGTGTATTACAAGAAGTTGTCTTTAGGGGTATCCTTATGAATATGCAAAAAAGAGCTTTTAAAAATGCATACTCAATAATAATTATTAATGCTTCAGTTTTTGCTCTTATACATGTCATATATCTCAATGCAACTTTTGTTCTCCCTATGACATTTATTGCAGGGTTAGGATTTGCTTGGTTGTACTACAAATACCCAAATCTTATTCTAATATCAATTTCTCATACAATTCTTAATTTTATAGGAATGATATTAGGATTTTTCACCTTAAGATAAATTATTATAAATAATATATAATAAAAATATGAAGAAAGAAATTTTAGACAAAATAAAAAAAGAGTTTAAAAAAATAAATGATTCTTTATTTTTAAAAATGTTTTTTATGAGTTTATTGTCTTTTATAATAATAATTTTTGTATTTTCTATTGTATTATGGCAATACAAAGAAGATATAAAAAGTTTTATTGTGAGAAATTATATTCCAGAAGTAAATATTTCTTCTAATAATATTACAAACAATGAAGAGCCAGAAATTTTAACAAAAACAGGTGAATATTCTGTAGTAGAGGCTGTAAAGAAATCAAAGCCAGCTGTTGTTTCTGTTTTGGTTTATAAAAATGTTCCTAAGTATGAAGTTTATTATCCAGAAAATAATAATTACAATGATTATTTTGGTGGATTTTTCCCAAATTTCTTTTTCCAAACTCCACAATATAAAGAAAATGGAACTGAAGAAAAGCAAATTAGTAGTGGGTCTGGATTTATAATAACAAACAATGGTTATATTGTTACCAATAGGCATGTGGTAGATGAGAGTGAGGCTTTCTTTAAAGTAGTACTTAATAACAAGAAAGAATATACTGCCAAACTTATTGCTAAAGATTTTGTTTTTGATGTTGCAATTTTAAAAATTGAAGAAAAGAATTTACCATATCTTAATTTGAGTGATTCAGATAAATTAGAAATAGGGGAGAGTGTAGTTGCGATAGGTAATGCTCTTGGAGAATTTGAAAATTCAGTTTCAACAGGTGTTATTTCTGGACTTTCAAGATCTATTTATGCAGGAAGTGGTTTTGGTCAAAAAGAATTTTTAGATAAAGTCATACAAACAGATGCTGCTATAAATCCGGGTAATTCAGGTGGACCACTTCTTAATTTGAAAGGAGATGTCGTAGGAATCAATGTTGCCGTTGTTCAAGGTTCTTCAAATATTGGTTTTGCTTTACCTATAAATAGTGTTAAAAGTATAATTGATTCAGTGCTCTCTACTGGGAAAATTATTCGTCCTTATGTGGGAATCAGATATGTGCCTATCACAAAAGAAATAAAAGATACAAATAAATTGTCTATTGATTATGGGATACTTGTACTGCGAGGGCAGAATCAAAGCGAGCTTGCTGTAGTGCCAGGATCTCCAGCAGATAAAGCAGGAATAGTTGAAAATGATATAATTCTTGAGATAGATGGAGAGAAAATAACAGAAGATAATAATTTTGCTTACATTATTCGTCGTAAGAATGTCGGGCAAACTGTATCTATGAAAATTTTATCAAAAGGAATACAGAAAACAGTATCTCTCAAACTCGAGCAAGCTCCAGAAGGAGTTTAGTTGGAATATTTTAATAAAAGTAATATAATTTAAATTATGGAAAAAGAGAATAAAAAAAGACCTTCTTGGGACGAATATTTTATAAAACTTGCAGAATTGGTAGGTTCAAGAGGTACTTGCGACAGAGGTTATGCTGGGGCTGTGCTTGTTAATAATAAAAGAATTTTAGCTACAGGATACGTTGGAGCTCCTTCTGGTGTAAAGAGTTGTGATCAGGTTGGACACGAAATGCATAAGGTAACAAGTGAGGATGGAACAGAATCAAATCATTGCATAAGGACAGCTCATGCAGAGCAGAATGCTATAAATAATGCAGCTCGAGTCGGTGTTGCTATTGAGGGGGCTACACTTTATTGCAAAATGACTCCTTGTTATAAATGTGCTCAAAGTATTATAAATTCTGGTATTGTTCGTGTTGTAGCCTTGAAAGATTATCATGGAGCAAAAAGGACAAAGGAAATTTTCAAAGAGGTAGATATAAAACTTGAGATATTAGGGGATATGGAAGTTTATGATAATATGTAATATATGATTGATTTAAAAGAACTTCAAAAAGAAGTAATGCGAAATAAAATAGAAAAAGGTTTCAATACTACAGATGTGGCTGTTGAATTTTGTCGTGCCCATGAGGAGCTTTCAGAAGCTTATTCTAAATTTAGTAAGAATCAAGATGGGGTTGCAGAAGAATTTGCTGATGTTGCTATTTTTGTGCTTGGTATGTGTGAAATACTTGGCTATGATCTTGAAAAAGAATTAATTAGAAAAATAGAGATAAATAAAAATCGTAAATATATTAAAGATAAAACTCCAGATGGAAAAGATATTTTTCTAAGAGTTAAAACAGAAGTAGATCCGTAGATTTCTATAATAAAAAAGTCCAGGCCTTGCCTGGACTTTTTTATTTTCTTTTATAAATCACAAATTCTAAATCATAAGCATTCAATTCATCTTTGGGGTATTTAGCACCTTCAATCTTTTCCCATTTATTTTTATCAATATTAGGGAAGTAAGTATCAGCATCAGGGAAGCTAGCATTGACGTGAGTAATGTAAAGTTTATCAGCTTTATCTATAAACAGCCTATATATTTGTCCACCACCGATTATAAATGCTTCCTCGTCTTTAGGAAGAGTTTCATTTAGCGCTTTTTCTAAACTTTCTATACTGTAATAAACTTCTACATCTTCTCTTTTAAAATTTGTATCAAGTGTGAGGATAATGTTTCTTCTGTTTGGGAGTGGGCGACCAGGGAGCCCTTCTTTGGAAGTTCCTAGTGATTCAAAAGTTTTTTGCCCCATTATGACTGGGTGCCCCGTGGTTGTCTCTTTGAAATGCTTCATATCTATCGGTAAATTCCAAAGAAGGGTATTTTTCATACCAATTTCATTGTTATTTGCGATGGCGGAGATTATTGAAAGAATCATAATGTGTTTTAGCGAAGTAAATTATTTTATGAAAAAATGTCTGGCGCCGGCTCCCGTCCCCTAAGTCCGAGGACTTTTTTCAGAATATAATTTATGAAGCTTTTTATTTTATACAGCTATCTCAAAAGCTATTTTGTCATAACTTTGATAATTTAATAATTTAGTATCCTCACTATGCCAATCAAAAATCGACTTCCAATTTTCTGTTTCTATTTTAGATAATGGGTATTTTTCTGGATCACGAGTCAATTGCTCTTTGGCTCCTTCTATATGATTCTCGTATATGTGTACATCAGCCAAGAATCCAACAAGTTTTCCTTCTTTTAATCCTGATTCTTTAGCAAGTAAATGGAGTAGTATTGCATAGCTTGCAATATTAAAAGGAAGTCCTAGCATTGTGTCCACAGATCTTTGGTTCCAAAGTAAATTTAATTTACCATCTATAACTGTAACTTGGAATGAATAATGACAAGGGGGGAGAGCCATCTCATTGAATTGCAATGGATTCCATGCGCTTACGATCATCCTTCTATCTCTTGGGTTTGTTTTTAAAGTCTCTACAACTTTTTTTAATTGATCTATCCCTTTATCAGTATAATCACTATCAAATTTATTATATGGTGCATTAAAATGTCTCCATTGGAAACCATAAATAGGTCCCAAATCTCTTTCTTCTAGCATTTTCTTTTTTGATTCCTCATCATGTCCATATGGAGCGAGTTGGGGTTTGGCCCATTCATCCCAGATATGATTATTTTTATTTTGAAGCCATTTTTTATCTGTAATTCCATTTATAAAAAATTCTAATTCAGATGCTACTAGTTTAAATGGAGTCTTTTTTGTGGTTAGAAGTGGGAAACCTTTTGACATATCGTGTTCAAAAATAGCACCTGCAATGGTGTAAGCTTTTATGCCAGTCCTCGTTTCCTCGAGTTTTCCTTCATCAAGTATTTTTTTAACTATATCTAAATATGTTCTCATATCTTAATTATAACCTTTTCTTCTTTTTTGCCAAATGTGATAAAATGGGGGTATTATAAATCTAAATATCCACCAATAATATGAAAGACAAACAAATAGAGAAGCTTATTAAAGAAGAAGAGAAAAGACAGAAAAGTGTCGTGAATTTAATTGCTTCAGAAAATATTGTTTCAGAGGATGTGCTTAAGGCTCTTGGTTCTAAACTTACAAACAAATATGCTGAAGGATACCCGGGTAGGAGGTATTATGGTGGAAACCAAGTTGTAGATAAAGTAGAGAATTTGGCTATTGCAAGAGCACTTAAACTTTTTAAATTAAAAATGACAGATTGGCATGTAAATGTTCAGCCACTTTCTGGCTCTCCTGCAAACTTTGCTCTCTATACTGCACTTGTCCCAATGTTTGATCCAAAGACAAGTAAACAGGGAAAAATAATGGGAATGAAACTTTCATCAGGTGGGCACCTTACTCATGGTTACCCTGGATCTATGACAGGAAAGATTTGGAAAAGTGTTCAATTTGAGCTTGGTAAAGATACTGAAATGATAAACTATGAAGATGTTAAAAAACTTGCAATCACAGAAAAGCCAGATTTAATTGTTTGTGGATTTACTGCTTATCCAAGAGTTGTTGATTTTAAAAAGTTTAGAGAGATAGCAGATGCTTGTGGAGCGATTCTTCATGTCGATATGTCGCACTTTGCGGGGCTTGTAGCAGGGGGAGCTTATCCATCTCCTTTCCCTTATGCTGATACAGTGATGACAACAACTCACAAATCTCTTCGTGGTCCAAGACATGCAATAATTTTTGTGAAAAAAGATACAAGAGAGTTTGATAAGAAAATAGACAAAGCGATTATTCCAGGTCTTTATGGTGGGCCACACGAGAACACTATTGCCGCCGCCGCAGTCTCATTCCTTGAAGCCTCAAAACCAGAATTTAAAAAGTATGCAAAACAAGTCGTTAAAAATGCAAAAGTTTTAGCCAAAGAACTACAAAAGCTTGGCTGGCATATTATTTCAGGAGGTACAGATTCACATCTTATACTTATGGATACTTGGATGGAGGGCAAAGGAATACCTGGAAAGGATGCAAGTAGTAAGCTTGAAAAAGCAGGGATAATTGTAAATATGAATACTATTCCAGGAGACACACGTGGGCCTATGGATCCATCTGGTATCCGTCTTGGAACTTGTGCCGAAACTACAAGAGGCAAAAAAGAGAAAGATATGGTCGCCCTCGCAAAGAAGATGGATAAGATTTTGAGAAGTTAATTATGGATTTTAGAGTTGGAGTAAAAATTTTATTAAAGAATAAAGATGAAAAATATCTTATTCTTCGGCGTTCTAGTTTTAAATACCCAGAAGTTGGACCTAAGTGGGATATAGCAGGAGGTAGAATAAATATTGGAGAAAGTTTAATAGATAATCTAAAAAGAGAAATTCTAGAAGAAACTGGACTCCATTTAGAAGAAGAACCAAAATTAATTGCTGCTCAAGACATATTTAGAAATGAGGGTAAACATATAGTAAGACTTACGTATACGGGTAATATAAATGGGGATGTTGTTTTAAGCGATGAACATGATGAATATAAATGGATAACATTTTCTGAATTTGAAGAAATTGAACCGTTAGATTTATATGTAAGAGAGATTATTAATAAAAAATTAATTTCTTAAAAATGATAAAGAATAAGAAAATAAAAAAAGGGAAGCTTATAGTCATTGATGGTACAGATGGGAGTGGGAAGGCGACGCAGGTTGCCCTTCTTACTGATAGACTTAAAAAGGAAGGATACAAAGTAAAGATTGTGGACTTTCCAGAATATTATAAGAATTTTTTTGGTGCATTTGTGGGGCATTGTCTTTCTGAGCAATATTATAATTTTATAAATGTACACCCAAAGATTGTATCAGTTCTTTATGCTGCTGATAGATGGCAGTCAAGTAAAGAAATAAAAAAATGGATTGAAGAAGGATGTGTGGTGATTGCAAATCGATATGTTTCTGCAAATCAGATTCACCAAGGGGGTAAAATTGAGAATCCAAAGAAAAGACAGGACTTCATAAAATGGCTTGATCAGATGGAATACAAAGAATTTGGTATCCCTAGACCAGATATAACAATATATTTGAGTTTACCTATAAATATAGTGATGAGGCTTATTGAAGAGAGGAATAGTAGTAAAATGAAAAGAGCTTATCTTAAAAAGCATAAAGATGTACATGAAGCTGATGAAAACTTTATGAAGAATTCTATAAAGAGTGCACTTTGGCTTGCAGAAAGAGAACCGAATTGGGTAAAGATAAATTGTTCTCTAAAGGGAGAAATTTATTCTCGCGAAGAGATACACGAGATGATTTACAAAGAAGTCAAAAAGAAATTAAAATAAATATAGATATGAAAATAATAGATGTAAGAACAAGAGGAGAATACAATTGTGGACACATAGAAGGTGCTATACTTTTTGATATTATGGATATGATGTATGGAAAATTTCCAGAATTTCCAAAAGATGAAGAAATATTGCTTTATTGTGAATCTGGAAGTCGGGCTATTATCGCAAAGTCTATGATGGAGCAAATTGGTTTTACAAATGTTTCAAATGGTGGAGGAATTCATGATATGATTAATTTTGGATATAAATGTTAAAATGAAAATTAAAATTAAAAAATTAAAAGATGATGCAAAATTACCAAGCTATGCTCATCCTGGTGATGTAGGGATGGATATGTATGCGATGGAGACTGTGACCATAAAGCCAGGAGAGCATTATAGATTTTGGCATGGATTTGCGATGGAATTTCCTGAAGGATATATGGCGAAAATCTTTGACAAATCGAGCATCTCAAAAGCAGGTCTCCATACTTTAGGAGGAGTATTTGACGCAGGTTATAGAGGGGAATATAATACTCATCTTGTAAATTTAAGCCCTGAGCCATATACTGTAGAGATGGGGGATAAGGTTTCCCAGTTGGTGATAGTTCCTGTATCCATTCCCGAAATTGAATTTTCTGATACATTAAGTGAGTCTTCTCGAGGAGAGGGAGCATTTGGATCAACAGGGAGGAAATAAGTCTGAGAAAGATTTGCAAATTATATTCAAATATAAAAATGGAAGAAATAGAAATTCAAAAAAATAATAAAGAAAATTTGATTAATGTAGAAAAAGAACCTACATCGATTTCTCTTTCTGATTCTAATCAATTAGAATCAGAAATTAAGGATATTTCTAATAAAATAAATACAAACGAAGAAACAATAATTACAACAACTCAAAGAGTTGGTGATATTAGAAGTGAATTAGGTTTAACAGGAGAAATAATTATTCCTTCAGTTGATTTTAATAAAAATAAAATTATAAGATTGGAAAATAAAAAACAAGAATTAGAAACTAGATTATCTGAAATATTAAAATCAGACGTTTCTGGTGATTATAAAGATATTATTGAGAAAACTAAACAATCAAAAATTGATTGGGCTAACTCTCCTGAGTTAGAAAGAAGATTGAGATTAAAAGGAGCCACAGAAGAAGATATTTTAAACATAAAAGAATGGTTAATCAATAATACAAACAATGTGAAGACTGTTATTTTACCAAGAGAAAAATATGAAGAACTCAAGAGTGTAATTTCTGAAATGACTAACGAAACAGAAGTCTTAGATGGTGCAGGTTTTTATTCCCCTGGGGGTAGGGATGATTTACCAGAAGAAGCTAAAAATTCTGTATTTATGAAAGAAAATATTGTTCCTCCGCTTAGAGTGCAAGATGGAATGATATCAGAAAGAAAATATATAGATGAAAAAACATTATCTCATGAATTAGGACATGCCGCTCAAGATGGATTATTACAAGCTGAAGAATTTAGTGGTACATGGAATCCTAAATTTAAAGATGGTGCTCCAGATAGGGAATATGTAGGGCAAATTCAAGAAACAGATACTAGAATACGCTCAATGTTTAACAGTCTTGGTTTTTCTTTTGATCCAGAAAAAGAAGTTTTTGGAAGGAAGCATTTAGAAATATTAAGAGAAAAACAAAAAAATGGTCTTTTGGATAAAGATACTAAAGATTTACTAGATCATTATGATGATATAGAACTTGTTAAATTAGCAAATAGAATGCCAGCAATATAATGAAAAATATTATTGAACAAAAAATTAAAGAAGCTTTAAAAAAAATTGGAATAAATGAAGAGATTAATTTTAATGTTGAACATCCAGAAGATTTTAAAAATGGGGATTATTCTACTAATGTAGCAATGATATGTGCCAAACAATTAAAATCAAACCCGGGGATTTTGGCAGAAAAAATAGTATTGGAATTAAAAGGTTTACCGAAGCAAGGCTTCGGTGAAATTGAGAAGATAGAAGTTGCGGGACCTGGGTTTATAAATTTTTATTTATCAAGAGAATTTTTTACAGAAAAAGTAAAAGAGATTTTAGAAAAAGGGGATAGTTGGGGGAAGAACGATTTACTTGAAGGGAAAAAGATTATGGTGGAGTATACTGACCCAAATCCATTCAAGCCATTTCATATAGGACATCTTATGACAAATGCCATTGGGGAATCTCTTTCTAGAATAGTAGAATTTTCTGGTGCCGAAACTATTCGTGCAAATTACCAAGGAGATGTTGGTCCTCATGTTGCAAAAGCAATATATGGACTTTTGCAATCTGGGATGCCAGAAGAAAATAAAACAGTGTCAGAAAAAGCACAATATATTGGTGAATGTTATTCGAAAGGAAGTAATTTTTACGATACAGATGAAAATATAAAAAAAGAGATAGATGAAATAAATAAAAAAATTTATGATAAGTCTAATGAAAAAATAAATGAGATATATGAATGGGGAAGAAAGGTAACACTAGATGCTTTTGAAGAAATATATAAATTACTAGGGACAAAATTTAGTGACGGGTACTACTTTTTTGAAAGTAAGATGGCGCCGATAGGAGAAAAAATAGTTAGAGAAAATGTTGGGGAAGTTTTTAAAGAATCAGATGGTGCTATTGTTTTTCATGGTGAAGATTATGACAAGAAACTCCATACTAGAGTATTTATTAATTCTCAACAATTACCGACTTATGAGACAAAAGAAATTGGCCTAACTATTACAAAATTTGAAAAAGAAAATCCTGATCGATCCATTGTTATAACTGCTACTGAACAAGCAGAATATATGAAAGTGGTCCAGAAGGCTATTTCACTCATTCACCCTGATTATGAGAAAAGAATGTTGCATATAACTCATGGAATGATGCGTTTTGCTGATGGTAAAATGTCTTCAAGAAAAGGGAATGTAGTTACAGGGGAATCTTTACTCAATGATTCGATGAATATTGTGTTAGAAAAAATAAAAGAAAGAGATATACAGGATGAAGAAAAAAATGATATTTCAAGGATAGTGGGAGTTTCAGCTTTAAAATATTCAATACTTAGATCATCATTAGGTTCTGATATTGTTTATGACCAAGATAAATCAATTTCTTTCGATGGTGATTCAGGTCCATACCTTCAATACTCTGCTGTACGAGCAAATTCGATTTTAAATAAAGCAAAAGATATTGTGTCCAGGCAAGGCCTGGACATAGGGATAATTCCAGAAATTATTAATGATTTTGAAAAATTATTATATCAATTCCCTGAGATTGTAGAATACTCTTATCAAGAGCTTGCTCCGCATCATATTGCAGTTTATCTTACAAAGCTCGCAAGTGAATTTAACACTTTCTATGGCAATACCCAAATTCTTGTTGAGGAAAATAAATATATGAATTACCATTTGAATCTCATAAAATCATTTTATCAAACTATGAAAAATGGCCTTTGGCTCTTAGGAATCGAAATTCCGGAGAGGATGTAGAAATAAAAAAAGCCTCACCGTCCGAAGATTGGGTGAGGCTAAAGCTTTGGGCAGTGTATAAAAGGAAGATCGTTATAGTTACGACCGACCCCCAAAGCAAAATTTAATTGAATTGCTGAAACAAAAGTAACGGAATGAGCCCGATTTTGCGTTGACTCTACTTTCGTTTCCTTTACTTTGGAATACTTTGGACGAGACCCTGACCATAGGGTATATGTATTCCAATGTTTTTCTCAAACAGTAAAGTTCAATTCATCAGTTTTAAAGAAAAAATTTCCTGAACCTGGCAATCGGTGTTGGTTCCTTGCCCGAGGTTTTTATGGATAATTTTCTAGTATCTTATTCTTATTTACTTAAAAGTCAAGATTTAAATAAGAAAAACCCAGATAGGGGTCCGACCCCTATCTGGGTTTTTTAAAATTGGGTGGGGTGGTATAATTGAGAATATGGAAATCAAAAATAATTTAAACAAAGAAGAGATAGCAGAATATGTGGCTTCTATTATAAATCAAAAATTAAAAGAAGGTAAAAAGGTTTTGTTTTTTGTTTGTGGAGGGTCATCATTGGAAACAGAAGTTTTGGTTTCTCAAAAACTTGAAAACTTTAATGAAGATAATTTGACGATAACACTTTCAGATGAAAGATGGGGAGAAGTGGGACACAAAGATTCAAATTGGGAAAAATTGAAAAATTTGGGTTTCAATTTTGAAAACAAAAAACTTATACCATTTTTGATTGGTAAAAGTGTAGAGGAAACAAAATCTTATTTAGAAAGGGAATTGCGTGATGCTATTTTAAAAGCAGATTATAAGGTAGCTTTTATGGGGATGGGTAGTGATGGTCATACAGGGGGGATACTTCCTAAAAGTCCGGCTGTGTTTGAAGATGGGCTATTATGCTATTATGATGGAGGGGTTTTTGAGAGATTTACCACAACATTTAAAATTTTAGAAAATCTTGATGAAGTATTTCTTTATGTTTTTGGTAGTGATAAATGGGCTATGGTGGAGAATTTAAATAAAGATATCAATAAAGAAGAAATGCCTGCTCAAATTTTAAAAAAGGTCAAACAATTAACAGTTTTTACAGATTATAAATAAAATGAAAATTATTATATCAGGTTTGGGGAGGATGGGTTCACAAATTGCGAAGAAGCTCCACGAAGGTGGGCACATAGTTATCGCTCATAATAGAGGAAAAGAAAAAGTTGATGTACATAAAGAATTGGGGATGGTGGGAGCTTATACTAAAGAAGAAGCTTTAGGAAATTTTAGTGGTGACGAGAAGATTGTCCTTTGGATGATGATACCCCACGAGACTGTAGATGATGAAATGAAAGAATGGGTAAAAATACTACCTAAAGAAAGTATCATTATAGATGGTGGGAATTCTCGTTTTGTGGATACAAAAAGGAGAAGTGAAGAACTCTCTTCTTCTGGATTTAAATTTATTGATATAGGCACTAGTGGAGGAGTGTGGGGGTACCAAAATGGATTCTCTATGATGATAGGAGGAGATAGCGAATCAATAGAGTACATAAAGCCTATGCTTGAAACCCTGAAAAGTCCTACAGGGATGTATGCTTATTTTGGTGAGAGTGGATCGGGACATTATGTAAAAATGGTACACAATGCTATAGAATACGGGATGATGGAGTCACTCGCTGAGGGGTATAGACTTCTTAAAGAAGGACCATACAAGAATTTGGATTTGTATAAAGCCGGTGATGTATGGCAACACAGAAGCGTGATTACTTCTTGGCTTAATGAACTTACTCGTGATGCATTAAAAGAAAATCCTAATCAGGAGGGAGTGAGCGGAACTGTGTCTGAATCAGGGGAGGCAAGATGGGCACTTGAAGTGGCAAAAGAATATGATATAGAGACACCAGCCATCTCTTCTTCTTTTGATGTACGAATAGAGTCACAAAAAGGTAAAATTAATTTTGCTACCAAACTACTCGCTTCTATGCGAAATGCTTTCGGTGGGCATAAAATAAATGAATAATCTAAGACCAACAATATTGATAATAGTAGGTATAACTGGGGATTTATCTACCAGGAAGCTTTTACCAGCACTTGCTGAAATATCTAAAAATGAAAAACTCCCAGATCAGTTTAGGATAGTCGGAGTCACTAGGCAAAGTAACTTTAATAAAGGTAAATTGTGTAAGAATGAAGAGGATGAAAAGATTCTTAAAGACAAGATAGACATTTTTGAAATGGACTTAAATGAGATTAAAGATTATTTATCTTTAAAAAAGTTTTTATTTGAAATTGGAGAAAAATATAATTTAGATAATCCACAATATTTATTTTATCTTTCTGTTCCACCTCTTGCTTCTTCAAAAATTATAGAACTTATTGGTAAGTCAGGACTTGCGAGTGATAATTCTAAATTACTTTTAGAAAAGCCTTTTGGGGTGGATTATGATTCGGCATCTTTAATGCTTTCTCATATAGATAAATATTTTGATGAGGATAAAGTGTATCGCATAGATCATTATTTGGCGAAAGAAACTGTGCAAAATTTGCTTGTTTTCCGTGAAGGCAACTCTCTCTTTAAAAAGACTTGGAATAAAGATTTTATAAATAGTATTGAAATTAATGTGAGTGAAAGTATTGGTATTGAGGGGCGGGCAAACTTTTATGAGCAGACAGGAGCTCTTCGTGACCTTATCCAAAGTCATTTACTTGGACTGCTTTCTCTTACTCTTATAAATCTAGATAAAAATTATAGCATTTCTGATATCGGCGAACTTAGGTTTAAGGCTTTAAAGAAAGTAAAAGTTTTAAAAGATAAAAATAAAATTGTATCTGTTAGAGGTCAATATGAGGGATATAAAGAAGAAGTTAATAATGATAATAGTAATGTAGAAACTTTTGCATCCATCTCACTTTCATCAAGTGATAAGAATTGGAAGGGAGTATCTATTAAGCTTTCGACAGGTAAAGCTTTAAAAGAGAAATATACAGAGATAAGGATTTTATATAAAAAAGTTCGTGATCATGAGTCTAATGAATTACTTTTCAGACTTGAGCCAAATGAAGGAATATCTTTTTCTTTACTTACGAAAAAGCCAGGATATGATCATGATGTAGCAAGCCATACACTTGAATTTAATTTTAAGAATCATTATGAATCGTTACCAAAAGCTTATGAGCAGGTGATATATAGCGCGATATTAGGAGACCATAAATTTTTTACTTCGGGTAAAGAAGTCTTAGAAACTTGGAGGATAGTCGGACAAGTAAAAAAGAATTGGGAAGATTTGGGTGATAAAGATTTGGTAATTTATAAAAAGGGGAGCGAAATAGAAGAAATAATAAATTAGGTAATTTATTTAAAATAATATATTATATAAGTAGGTAGATTTATTAATTAATTTAAGTTAAAACATTTATTTAAATGTTCACTCAAGTAAATATATGGCAAAAAGAGCTACATCATTACACCCGCATGTAAAATCTAGACACTCAAAGAAGACAAAGAAAAGATTGGCAATAAAGAAGGTAATGCTAGAAAATAAAAAAAGTAAAAAGAAATCAAAGTAATTTTAAAACCCCTTAATTAAGGGGTTTTAAAATTTTATGAGAAGTTTGCAATATATTAAATTAGTGTTATTATTTAAGAGTGTGATCGAGGTTATCAGCCTTTGCCTTATTTATAAGGCTAGCACTGGGAAGAAAACTCTTTAGGCAAGGCCTCAAGAGTCGGTAGAACCCTATAAATGAGTTCCGCTTTGCGGAAGAAAAAAGGTGGTACCACGGGCTTGTCCGTTCGCATTGCGAATTAGGATAGAAACTCGTCCTTATATAACAATCTATTGGATTGCTATATGTGGACGAGTTTTTTATTTAAAAAATAAAAACTTCGCAAATTATATTCTGAAAAAAGTCCTCGGACAAGGGGGACGGGAACCGGTGCCAGACATTTTTTCATAAAATAATTTGCTTCGTTAAAAAGACTTATTAAAATTTTAATTTATTAAATTATTAATTTAATAGAAAATATATGAACGAAGAAATAAAATCACAAAGGGCACAGAATGAAGAAAAAATTTTAGAATTTTGGAAAGAAAATAATATATTTCAAAAAAGTTTAGAGAAGGATGCGCCAAAAGGGGAGTATGTTTTCTATGAAGGCCCTCCGACTGCCAATGGAAAGCCGGGGATACACCACCTAGAGGCGAGAGCTTTCAAGGATGCAATACCAAGATATAAAACAATGAAAGGCTACCATGTCCGCAGGAAAGGTGGCTGGGATACTCATGGATTACCAGTAGAACTTCAAGTAGAGAAAAAATTAGGACTTACTTCCAAAAAGGCAATTGAAGAATATGGAATTTCAAAATTTAATCATGAATGTAAAGAATCCGTTTGGGAGTATACTGACATCTGGGAGAAATTTACAGACCGTATCGGATACTGGGTGGATCAGAAGAATGCTTATGTGACTTATCATAATGATTACATAGAATCTGTTTGGAATATTATAAAAAATGTAAATGATCAAGGACTTTTGTTTAAAGATTATAAAGTTGTGCCTTGGTGTCCAAGATGTGGAACTACGCTTTCTTCTCATGAGCTTGCTCAAGGGTACCAAGATGTAAAAGATTTATCTGTATATGCGAAGTTTAAAATAAAAGGACAAGAAAATACTTATATTTTGGCTTGGACGACAACACCTTGGACATTACCAGGGAATGTGGCACTTGCTGTGGGGAAGGATATTGATTATGTAAAAATAAAAAAAGAAAATGAAATTTATATTCTTGCAAAGGCTCGCTTGTCCACAATAGAAGGTGAATATGAAATTCTAGAAGAATTTAAAGGCTCAGATTTAGTTGGTTTAGAATATGAACCACTTTATCCATTTTTAAAAGATACTATTTCTGATAGTGAAAAAAATAAACTTGAGAAAGCTTTTAAAGTTTATCCTGCGGATTTTGTGACTACAGAGGATGGTACAGGGGTAGTACACACTGCAGTGATGTATGGGCAAGATGACTTTGTGCTTGGTAATGAGATTGGGCTTCCAAAGCATCACCTTGTAGGGCTTGATGGCAAATTCCTTCCGGGAACTGGGTTCCTTGAAGGGCGATTTGTGCGTCCTGCCCGCAATGCTGATAGCATAGCTACTGCAGGCGGGGATGAAGAAACTGCCGTAGAAATAATCAAAGATTTGGCACATCGAGGATTATTATTTAAAAAAGAAAAATATGAGCACTCATACCCACATTGTTGGCGTTGTAAAACTGCGCTCATATACTATGCTCGAGATTCTTGGTATATCAAAATGTCAGCCCTCCGTGATAAGCTTGTAGAAGAAAATAAAGGAATAAATTGGGAACCTTCATATATAAAAGAAGGGCGATTTGGTGAGTGGCTTTCTGATATTAAAGATTGGGCAATTTCTCGGGAGCGTTATTGGGGTACTCCACTTCCGGTCTGGAAATGCGAGAAGTGTAATAAAATTGAAGTCATAAGAAGTCTAGAAGATTTAAAAAATAAAACCAAGAAATCTGGGAATAAATATTTTGTGATGCGTCACGGAGAGGCGGACAATAATCTGACTGATCTTGTGAGCACTTCATATAATAATGAAGACCATTTAACAGAAAATGGAAAGAATCAAGTAAAAGAAAATGCAGAAAATTTGAAAGATAAAAATATTGATTTTATTTTTACTTCTCCTTTTGTTAGAGCAAGAGAAACATCTGAGATTGTGCAAGATGTAATTGGATTAGAGGATGAAAAAGTAATAGTAGATGATAGGCTTCACGAAATGTCTCTTCCTATGTATGAAGGTAGAACTTGGACAGAATATCATAAAGATTACCCAAATACAGTGGAGACATTTTATCATGGGGAAGATGGCAATGAATCATACAATGATATGAAAAGAAGGATTATGAGTTTCCTTTATGAAATGGAAGATAAATATTCTGGGAAAAATATTTTGATAGTAACTCACGGTGGGCCGTCTTGGCTTGCTGTCGCTGGATCTATGGGGCTTAATGGAGAAGAGTCTTTAAAAATGATAAAGGATTATAATTATTTGAAGAATGCAGAATGGAGAGAAGTACCCTTTTATCCTATTCCTCATGATGAGAACTATGAGCTTGATTTACATAGGCCTTATATTGATGAAGTAGAATTGCAATGTGAATGTAGTGGTAAATTAGAAAGATCAAAAGAAGTTATGGATGTCTGGCTAGACTCTGGCACAATGCCATTCTCGCAAGATCACTATCCGTTTGATGGAGAGATAAATTACCCAGCTGATTTTATTTCAGAGGCAATAGATCAGACTCGTGGGTGGTTCTATACACTTCATGCTGTGGGGGTTTTAATGGGGCGAGGAAAAGCGTATAAGAATGTGATTTGTCTTGGTCATATATTAGATGCAAATGGAAAGAAGATGAGTAAATCACTTGGGAATATTGTTGACCCATGGGAGATGATACATAAATATGGTGCAGACACTCTCCGTATGTGGATGTATTCGGTGAATCAACCAGGAGAATCAAAAAACTTTGATGAAAAAACTGTCTCTGAACTTCATAATAAAGTTTTCAATTTACTTTACAATGTTTTAGCTTTTTATGAGCTTTATAGAGATAAAGAATTAGAGAGCCGGGAAAAGGCCTTGCCTTTAGGGGGTCCAAGGCAAGGCCTTGAGGAGGCTAATGTTCTTGATCAATGGATTTTGGTAAGATTTGCTGAGCTTGCAAAAAATATAACAGAAGGATTAGAAAATTATAAACTCCTAGAGCCAGTGAGATCTATAAGAGATTTTATAGATGATCTTTCGACTTGGTATTTAAGGAGAAGTAGAGAAAGAATAAAAGATGAAGCAAGTCAACCTGCCTCCGCACAAGGCTATGGCGAGGCGAGGCAGACTTTATATTTTGTTTTAAAAAATTTAGCAAAACTAATGGCCCCATTTGCTCCATTTGCGAGTGAGGATATATGGCAGAAATTAAGAAATGATATGGATGAAGAGAGTGTACATCTTGCAAACTGGCCAGAGATTCAAGAATTAAAAGATGATTTAAATCAAAAAATGGAGGAAACTCGAAGATTGGTTTCTTTAGGTTTGGAGTCTAGACAAAAAAACCAAAGACCCGTAAGACAAGTACTTAATTCAATGATAATAAATGATTCAAAAATATTAAATGAATCTGATATTCAATTTATAGAACTTATTAAAGAAGAAGTAAATGTTAAAAAGATATATTTTGGTCATTCTATGAATGAAATTTCTGCTTCAGTAATTAAGACTATTACTATAGATATGAGTTTACCAATTCAGCTTGATACAGAAATCACCCCAGAACTTAAACAAGAGGGGAATTATCGTGAGTTGGTACGGGCGGTCCAAGATATGAGAAAGAAAATGGGACTTAATCCAAATGATGTGGTAAATCTAGAGATAGAGACAGGGGTAGAAGGGCAGAAAATAATAAATAGATTTGAAAAAGAATTTGAAAAGGCTGTAAGCGCCAAAGTTTCTATAAAAGAAAATGAAGGAGAAGAAATAAAAATTGGAGACATACTATTAAAAATTGATATAAAAATATAAGAAACACACAAAATCGGAAGGCAAGACCTTCCGATTTTGTGTGTTAGGCTGTATGATTACAAGTTAATTTTATTTGTGATAAAATACAAATATGGAGAAAATAAATATACCTAAAAAGGAAGATATTTCTAATATTGATAATTCTAGACGTTTTGAGAGTGTCCGAGAAGAAGTTTTTGATTACCAACTTCAATATGTGGAGAAATTATATTCTGGGGAATTTAAACAAAAAATTGAAAAAGATAAAGATATTGGAGATTTGGTTATGGATTTTTCTTATTTAAAAAGGGTAATTTATGATGAATGTCTAAAAAGAATTCCTAATTTTGAAAAGATGAAAAAAGATAAAATTGATCAAATTATTGGGTATACTACAGGAGTAATATCTCGTCAGATTAATGATTCTTATTTAAAAGATAAAAAACAATGGAAATATAATATAAAAGAAATATCTTTGGAAAATTTAAATAAAATTGGTCCCGAGATAAATAAATTACCAGAAAAATCAGGACCTAGTGCTGGGTTGATTCATTTTAATGTAAAAGGATATGAAGAATTAGAAAAATTTGGTATATCTGATATGGATGATTGTTTGGAAATTCATTTTGAGGAATTGTACAAACAAAAAGAAAAAGATTCTAATTTAAAAAGTATATTTTCAGGAGATTCATTATCTATTTTAGCTTCTAAAATAGTTGATGAATATCCACAAGTAAAAGCAATAACTGCAAATTCTTGGCTTGTAGATTCTCCTATTGGGAAAAGAATTGGTTTTATTGTTTCTGGAAGAAAAGAACAAGTTTCTGGTAATGAAGGATTTTGGGGCCAATTTATAGATGAGAACGGGAAATTAAATAAAGAAAGAATGAATAAATTTATAAAGACAGGCATACCAGATTTTTATACTTCAAAAGGATTTATAAAAACTGAAGATTTTCTTAAAAAATATTTACCGAAGGAAAAAAGAGGGAATATTATTTTAAAAGAAATAAGTGAAGAATCGAAAGAATTTAGAAAATATGTTGAATTTATATCAAAAGAGATAGATGAAAAATGGGACACTCTGTCTTATGAAGAAATTTGTGATTTATTTTATAAAAATGAAGCAGTATATAATTATCTACAAACTGATAAAGGTAAAAGATATTTAGAAATGCTTAAAAAAGCAAAAGAATTAAAAATTAATAAATTAGATAATTTTGTTTATGATTATAAAGATGATATTAAAAATGATTTACGTGATTTTATAAAACAAAAATCAAATGAATATATAGAAAAAGAAATTTTTATCCCATAAATTATTTATAAACCTAAAAACTAATTACTAAACACTAGAAACTATTTATGCATCACCATATTTATCATACTCACGGATTTGTTTTAAGCTCTAAAAATAAAGGGGAGGCGAATAAAATGCTTTCAGTTTATACTCGGGAGCTTGGGCTTGTGCGGGCGATGGTCCAAGGAGTGAGACTTCATAGATCAAAACTTCGTTTTTCACTTCAAGATTTTTCGTATGCAAAAATAGACTTTGTTAGAGGTAAGGATATTTGGAGGATAACTACAGCAGGAAATATATCGACCTTTCCTATCGCTCGGGCAAATAAAGATTCTATATTTTTTATTGCAAAAGTAAGCTCTCTTCTTGAGAGACTTTGTGTGGGAGAAGAAGCTAATATAAAAATATTTGATGATCTTATAAATTGTCTTTATATATTAGATGATGAAGATGTATCAAAATCTTCTAGAGAAGCCTTGGAGATACATTTAGTGCTTAGAATTATGGACTCACTTGGTTACATTGGAGAGTCGAGCACCTTAAGAGATTATTTGGATGGAGATATTAATATAAAGAAGACAGAATCATTACTTAAAGATAAAAGATCAATCATTGGATATATCAACAAGGCTTTAAACGAAAGCCAACTTTAATTAACGAAATTTGTGATATAATAAATTTATGAATGAAAAAGATTCTAAAATAGAAGACTTAAGACGCAGATTGTATGATAAAGAAGATACAATATCAGAAAGACATAAAGATAGGGTTCTTCATCGAGTAGGGCATGAAGTGCCTTATAGTTGGAGAGATGATTATTCTAAAGAAGAATTAGAAAATATGAAAAGACAAAATAAAATAGAAAAACCAAAATCATCATTTTCAAAAAAGTTTTTTATTGGAGCTCTTGTGTTTTTCTTGTTTGCTGTTGGATTTTCTGTTTATAAATTTTATAATGGAGATTCTTCTGTTTCCAGTGAAAAGATTGATATACTTGTCCTTGGTAATGCTTTTGCAAAAGGGGGAGAAGAGTTGCAATTACAAGTAGAGATTACAAACAAAAATAGCGCCAAATTAGAATTTGCAAATCTTTTGATTGAATATCCTAAGGGTGCTAGTGATGAAAATACTGATATAGTGAGACTTCCTAGAGATGTTATTGGGACGATTAAATCTGGCGAAAGTGTTATAAGAAATGTAAATGTGACTTTATATGGAGAGGAAAAATCTACGAGAAATGTAAAAGTGAGCCTAGAATACCACTCAGAGGGTTCAAATGCTATCATAACAAAGACCATTGAGCATCCGGTCACTATTTCTTCGGCACCACTATCTCTTACCCTTACGGCTCCTAGTGATGTTACAAATGAACAGGATTTTTCTATAAAAATAAATACTAGCTTAAATACCACATTACCAGAAGGAAATAATATTGTACAGGTATATTACCCAAGTAATTTCGTCTTTGAAAACGCTGTTCCTTCTCCTACTATTGGAAATTCTGTTTGGAATTTATCAGAACTCTCTTTAACAAAACCATTTTCAATTGAGATAAAAGGGATGATGGTGGGTAATGAGGGAGATGAGCAATCTTTTAGAGTGTATGCTGGAGCAACAGGAAGGAATAATCCCGCTATTGTGGAGATGGTTTATAATTCTTTTCTTCATAAAGTTTCAATCACAAAACCATTTCTTGAAACAAAAATTTTAGTAAATGGGGAAGAAAAATTTGAACCCTCTGCTTATTCAAATGGAAACATAAATGTATCTCTTGTATGGGCGAATAATTTACCTTCAAGGATAATAGATGCAGAGATTGTAGCAACACTTTCTGGAAATGTTTTTGATAAAAATAATGTAAATCCATATAATGGATATTTTGATTCTTTAAATAATAAAATAATTTGGAGCAAGAACACTATTTCTAGTCTTTCTGATATAGAGCCTGGTGAAAGTGGAACTGTCGACTTCAATATCAAACCCGCATCTTTACTTATTGGTAATACAAGCATAAAAGATCCACAGATAAACATTGAAGTAAGTATAAAAGGCAAACAGCCTACCACAGGGACGTCTTTTGATGAAGTAAATAATTTTGTTAAAAAATCTATAAAAATAATTTCAGATTTTCAAATTGCAAATTCTGTAAAATATCTTTCAGGTCCTTTACCTCCTAAGGCTGAAAATGAGACTAGATACATTGTAACTTGGACACTTTCTAATACTTCAAATTTTATTAATAATGCACAGGCTAAAACAGAGCTTCCAGAATATGTAGATTTTGTGGGAATGGCTTCAGGTACTAATGACTCAGTATCTTATAACAATTCTACTAGAGAAATAATTTGGAATGCGGGATCTGTAAGACCTAATACCGGATTTGACACAAGTAAAGAAGTTTCTTTTATTATATCATTTAGACCTTCTATTTCTCAGGTAGGATCTGTTCCCACAATAATGAAAGGAATTTACTTATCTGGATTTGATTCTTTTGCAGAAGTAGAAGTAAATAGTGAAAAACAAGCATCTACGACTTTTTTACAGAATGATCCTAATTTTCAATATGGAAATGAAAAGGTTGTAAAATAAAAGATGACTTATATCCACAAATAATATAATATAATAAATTATGGAAAAAGATGAAAAATTAATGGAAAAGATTATATCTCTATGTAAAAGAAGGGGTTTTATATATCCTGGGAGTGATATTTACGGCGGGCTTGCAGGGACATATGACTATGGGCCACTAGGTGTCTCACTCAAAAATAATATTAAAAATTCTTGGTGGAAAAAGTTTGTCGATGGAAGGAATGATATGTATGGGGTAGATGCGGCCATCATAATGAATTCTTCTGTATGGAAAGCATCAGGGCATGTAGATACATTTTCAGATCCACTTGTAGAATGTGTTAAATGTAAGCGTCGTTTCAGAGAAGATCAACTAAAAGAAAAAGGAAAATGTGATGAGTGTGGAAGTCTCGTCGGAGAAGCAAAACAATTTAACATGATGTTTCAAACTCAGATTGGAGCAGTAGAAGATTCTTCGGCGACAGTGTATCTAAGGCCTGAGACTGCTCAAGGGATGTTTGTAAATTTTAAAAATATTGTAGACTCATTTCACCCAAAGCTTCCTTTTGGAATGGGTCAAATCGGTAAAGCGTTTAGAAATGAAATTACACCTCGTGATTTTATTTTCCGTGTGCGTGAGTTTGAGCAAATGGAAATTGAATATTTTATAAAAGAAGAAGATTGGCAAAAATATTTTGAATATTGGAGAGATGAAATGCTTGAATGGATGGATGGAGTAGGTATTGATATGGAAAAGGTTTATGAGCTAGAAGTTTCAACGGATGATTTAGCTCACTACTCCAAGCGCACGATTGATTTTGAGTTTGATTTTCCTTTTGGCAGGAAAGAGCTTTATGGTCTTGCGTATAGGACGGACTTTGATTTATCTAGACACAATATAAATTATCAAGATGAAGAATCAAATGTAAAATTAATTCCTCATGTGATAGAACCAACTTTTGGGGTAGACAGGACGGTACTCGCACTTCTTTCTTCATCTTATAGGGAGGATTTGAAAGGAGAAGAACCTAGACCTTATCTGTCTTTTAAGCCATCCGTGGCACCTGTAATTTGTGCTGTATCTCCACTTCTTAAAAACAAAGCTGAACTTAGGGAATATGCAGAAAAAATTTATGGTATTCTTAAGGCTGAATTTGGAAGGGTAATGTGGGATGACAATGGCAACATCGGCAAGCGTTACCGTAGGCAAGATGAAATAGGGACTCCATGGTGTATCGTTGTGGACTTTGATACATTAGGAGATGACACCCTTACCATCCGCGACCGTGATACTGGAGAGCAAGAGAGGGTTCATAAAGATAAAATTGTAGAATATATAAAAGAAAGATTGAATTAAAAAATCTCCCACATATCCGATATGTGGGAGATTTTTAATATACAAGTTTTGTGCTAAAATGCCATTATGTTAAAAGCAAAAAAGAAAATATATAAAAATGGACTTCGGGTAATGACGATACCAATGAAGGACAATCCTACAGTGACTGTGCTTGTGCTTGTAGGTACGGGTAGTGATTATGAACCAAAAGAAATCAATGGGATCTCGCACTTTTTAGAGCATATGTGCTTTAAAGGAACAGAAAAGAGACCAACAAGTAAGGAAATATCTCACGAGCTTGATGCTTTGGGGTGCCAGTATAATGCATTCACAAGTAATGAATATACTGGGTATTATATGAAGGGGGATGCGAAAAAAATTGGGAAAATTTTTGAAATAATTTCTGATATTTATTTAAATTCTACTTTTCCAGAAAAAGAAATAGAGAAAGAAAAAGGGGTGATAATTGAAGAAATAAATATGTATGAAGATATACCACAAGCTCAAGTGCAGGATTTGTTTGAGAAAGTTTTGTATGGAGATCAACCAACAGGAAGAAGCACACTAGGAACGAAAGAAAATATTTACAAAATGACTCAAAAAGATTTTATAGATTATAAAAAATTACACTATGTATCCTCAAATACTCTTGTTGTTGTTTCTGGAAATATAAATGAAAAGGAAGTTTATAAAGAAATAGATAAATATTTTAAGAATATTAAAATTAGCAAAGAAGGAAAGAAACCAAAAACTAAAATAAATCAGAATAAGCCAGAGATGTTTATAAAATACAAAGAGATAGATCAAACTCATCTTGTATTAGGAGTTCGAACCTTTGATATTTTTAATAAGAAAAATAAAGATATTTCTATACTTTCTGCTGTTTTGGGAGCAGGGATGAGTTCAAGACTTTTTAATAAACTTCGTGAAGATATGGGGGTAGCTTACAATGTGAGAGCTTCAAATAATCCTTCCCTTGATCATGGTTCTTTCCAGATATATGTAGGATTAAATAATGAAAAACTTTTTGAAGTTTTAAATGAAATAATAAAAGAATGCAAAACAATGACGACTGAACTTGTAGGAGAAAAAGAATTAGAAAAAGTAAAATCTTTTTTGATAGGGAATATGAAGATGGCGTTAGAATCTACTGATGATGTAGCTAATTTTTATGGTGGGCAAGAACTTTTAAAAAAGGAAATAAAAACAATGGATGAAAAAATAAAAGAAGTAAAGAGTGTAAAAAGTGAAGATATAAGAAAAGTTGCCAAGGAAATTTTTAAAGATAAAAATTTAAATTTAGCTATTGTTGGACCCGTAAAAGATAAATTAAAACTTGAAAAGATTTTAAGTTTTAATTTATAAATATTTAATTAACCTAAATTATGATTTTGTGATAATATATGCTTATGGAGAATAATCCACAAAATATGAATATAAATATATCTAATAGCACTATCATAAGAGTGGTACTTTTTGGTTTTTTAGTCTTTGCTTTATTTAAGCTCTATAATGTGATCCTTATAATTCTTACATCTATCGTGATCGCTTCTTTTGTTGAATATGCAGTTCTGAAATTTAAAAAATATATTAAAAATAGAGCATTAATAGTTTTTATAATATACTTTATCGTTATTGCAACATTAGTAGGATTGTCATCTATTTTTTTACCAGTATTTATAGAAGAGATGTCTCTTTTAGTAAATTCACTTGGTAAATATATTCCTGATACAAGTGTTTTAAATACTTTTCAGCCTGAAACTATAACTGGTGCTAAAGATGTTGTTTCTGATATTACCTCGAATTCTTCGATTGAAAATGTGATTCAATCAGGAAGAGGAATGATAAATAGTTTGTCTGGTGGATTTTTTAATGTATTTGGTCAAGCTTTTGGTGGAATATTTAATTTAGTTATTATTTTTATATTATCAATATTCCTTTCTCTGACAGAAAGAGGAGTAGAAAATTTTTTGAGAATAATTACCCCTTACAATCAAGAAGAATATGTAATAGATCTTTGGAGAAGAACAGAGAGAAAGATTGGTCTTTGGTTTCAGGGACAGCTTCTTTTGGGTGTCATTATGGGTATTTTGGTTTATTTAGGTCTTACAATTATGGGGGTCAAATACTCTTTGATTATTGCAATACTTACTGCATTTTGTGAACTTATACCATTTGGAATATTTGTTGCAATGATTCCTGCTACTGTTTTTAGTTATTTGGATGGAGGGGTTACGCTTGCTATTATTGCAGCTGCTATGTTTTTTATACTTCACCAATTTGAAAATTACCTTATCTATCCGCTTATTGTTAAAAATGTCATAGGTATTTCTCCTTTGGTTGTAATACTTTCTGTATTGATTGGTGGACACTTAGCAGGTTTTTGGGGGATAGTTCTCGCTATACCTATTTCAGTATTTTTGTTTGAACTTTATTACGATATCGAGAAAAAGAAAAATATTTTTAAAGAGCATAAAGAACAATCTTAATATGAATGATAAAAATTTTTTTATAACAACAACTCTTCCTTATGTAAATGCACCACTTCATTTAGGGCATGCTCTTGAATTTGTTAGAACAGATGCTATTGCTAGATATAAAAAGCTAATAGGATGTGATGTATATTTTAATACTGGGACAGATGAACACGGAGTAAAGATTTATGATAAAGCATACAACCTAGGAATATCTCCTCAAGATTTTGTTAATCAAAGTTTTGAGACTTTTAGAGAACAAATAAAAATATTTGGAATACTAGAAGATGTTCATTTTATAAGAACAACAGATGAGAAGCATATAAAAATTGCTCAAGATTTTTGGAGAGTAGTAGAAAAGAATGGTTATATATATAAAAAGGCTTATGAAGCTAAATATTGTGCTGGGTGTGAAAGTGAAAAGACAGATAGTGAGCTTGTAAATAATGAATGTCCACTTCATCCAGGGCATGAACTTAAAATAATCAATGAGGAGAATTACTTTTTCAAATATAGTCTTTTTGGAAATAAACTTTTAGATTTGTATGAGAAAAATACAAATTTTGTCATACCTGATTTTCGCTTGAATGAGATAAAGAATTTTGTGAAAAATGGTCTGCAGGATTTTTCTATATCAAGACTTAAAGAAAAAATGCCATGGGGGATCGAAGTACCAGGAGATCCTTCACAGGTGATGTATGTATGGTTTGATGCTCTTACTAATTATATATCAACACTTGCAGATGACGGAATAGAGACCTTAGATGAACTTTTAAAAAGTGAGAAATTTATAAAATATTGGGTAAATGGAAATCCTACTCAGTATTGTGGGAAAGACAATATTCGATTTCAGGCTGCTATGTGGCAAGCGATGCTTATGGCTGCAAATGTACCAAATTCGCATCAGATAATTATCAATGGATTTATTACTGGTGAAGGAGGGATAAGAATGTCAAAGACATTGGGTAATGTAGTGGACCCGAGAGATATCGTGGCCGAATATGGTATAGATGCTCTTAGATATTTTCTTCTTCGTGAAGTAGGGAGCTTTGAAGATAGTCCTTTTACAATGGAGAGATTTAAGGATGCATATAACTCAGGCCTCGCAAATGGATTAGGTAATTTAACTTCGAGAATCCTTACACTTTCTGAAAAATATTTGGATGCTAATTTAAATTTAGAAGAGCAAAAAATTCCTACGGAATTTTTTGCTCACTTAGACAATTTTGATATACAAAAAGCGGCTTCCTTTATATGGGAGAAAGTAGGGGAATTAGATAAAAGAATTCAAGAGACAGAACCATTCAAGATTGTAAAAGTTGATCTGGAAAAAGGAAAAGAATTAATAAGAGAAAATGTTTTAAATCTCTTTGTAATATCTAAGATGCTTGTTCCATTGCTTCCAGAAACATCTCAAAAAATTCAAGAATTAATTAAGCAAAACAAAAAGCCAGAAACTTCATTATTTTTAAGGAAATAATATGCCTAAATATATAGACATACATGCACATATTAATTTTGTGGCATTTGATGAAGATCGTGATGCTGTTATTTCTCGTGCATTAGAGGGAGATACTTGGGTAATAAATATCGGCACACAATATGATACTTCAAAAAAGGCTGTAGAGATGACGAATAAATACAAAGAGGGGGTTTATTCTACTATTGGGCTTCACCCTATACATACGAGCACCTCATATCATGATGAAAGTGAGCTCGGAAGTGAAGAAAAAGAATTTACTTCACGTGGTGAAATTTTTGATAAAAATAAATACAGAGAGCTTACTAAAATAGGGAAGGTAGTAGGAGTAGGTGAGTGTGGACTTGATTATTATCATTTATCTCCCGATAGTGTAGAAAAACAAAAGAAAGCTTTTATAGACCAGATAGAGCTTGCTAATGAGTTAGAAATACCCCTAATGCTCCACATAAGAAATAGTGATGAGAATTTAAATATAAGTGCCTATCAGGATGTACTTGAAATATTGAAAAAATATTCTAAGGTCAAAGGTGTGATACATTTTTTTGCTGGGACTCTAAAAGACGCGAAAGATTTTATTGATTTTGGTTTTTATGTTTCTTTTGCTGGGGTTATAACTTATCCTCCAAAAAAAAATGATCCAAGAAAAATAAATTATGAAGAAATTATAAAAGAATTACCGTTAGATAGGATTATGGCAGACACAGATAGCCCTTATGTCGCCCCTGTTCCACATAGGGGGAAAAGAAATGAATCTGTTTATGTTAAAGATATAGTAAAAAAGATTGCAGAGATAAAAAGATTGGATGAGGAAAAAGTTGCTATTCAGATATTAGAAAATGCTAAAAAACTTTTTAAAATATAAAAAATCTTCACAAACTTTATCAATAAAAAAGTCCTCGGATTTAGGGGGGGCCGGTGCCAGACATTTTTTCTTGAAAAAGTTTGTTTCGATTTTAGTCTGGACAAAAGGCTATTTTTTTGTTAATATAAAGACACATTTCACTTGTTCTAGCACTGAAGCTAGCACACAAAGGTCCATAGTGAAGTGTTTTATTATTTTTTAAAATTTAATTAATTTATGGTTAAAGTAAATAAAGAGGAAGTTATCGTTGAAGAAAAAGATGTAAAGACTTCTATTTATGAGATAGGATACCTTATGGTACCTTCTATTGCAGAAGAAAATCTCGGTGGAGAAGTGACATCTTTCAAAGATTCTCTTTCTTCTTATGGAGCAGTTTTTATTTCTGATGAATATCCTAAACTAATAGAGCTTGCGTATGAAATGACTCGTTCTGTTAACAATAAGAAACAAAAGTTTTCTTATGGATATTTTGGTTGGGTTAAATTTGAATGTTCTACTAATGGAGCACAAGAAATAAAAGAAGCTCTTGATAAGAATGAAAAAATCATCAGATATCTTCTTGTTAAAACTGTTCGAGAAAACACAATGTCTGTAAAACGTTCTTATAATAGACAAGATTCTAAAAGAAAAGTTACTCCACGTGTTGAAGAAACAGAGAAAGTAAGTGAAGAAACAATAGACAAAGAAATTGACGCACTTGTGGTATAATAATTATGTATCCCGTTAGAAGTTGCGGTCGCAATTCTTATGGGATATGAAATATATTGTTTATTATTATGTCGAATCAAATTAATCAAGTAGGTGTTATTTAAGACCGCGACCTACTTCTAATGGGATGTATCTAAATAAAGCATTTATAATAGGTAATTTAACTCGTGATCCAGAGATCAGAGCTATACCTTCTGGAATCAAGGTTTGTAGTTTCTCTGTTGCGACTAATCGTGTTTGGAAAGATAAAAATGGTCAAAAACAGGAATCTGCTGATTATCACAATATTGTAGTTTTCGGAAGACAAGCAGAAACAGTAGCACAATATATGAAAAAGGGTAGTCAAGTTATGATAGAAGGTAGAATGCAGACAAGATCTTGGGATGATACAGCTACAAATACAAAGAAATATAGAACTGAAATTATTGCTGATCGTGTCCAATTTGGAAATAGTTCTTCTGGAAGACCATCAATGAGTTCAGATAATACAAAACAAGACTCTCCAAAAGAAGAAGAATTAGATACTATAGAATATCCAGATGAACAGATAAATGTCGAAGATATACCATTTTAAGATTAAGATAGTGATTAGTAGCTAGATTGTAGTTGCTAGTCAAATTAAAAGAATTAATAAATTTTAGTCACTATAAACTAGTCACTAGAAACTAAATTATGAAGCAAGATTATTTTTCATCAAATAACATAAAACATATTGACTATAAAGATGTAGAACTATTGAAAAGGTTCCTTACTCCTAGTGGGAAAATAATGTCTAAAAAACGCACAAATGTTACTTCTAAAAATCAAAGGAAATTAGCATTAGCTGTGAAAAGATCTAGATTTATGGGGTTATTGCCTTATATAGCTAAATAGTAAAAATGCCACCACGAGGTGGCATTTTTACTATTTACCTAAGATTTTATAAGGTGTATAATATATATAGTTTTTTATCAATATAATAATAAAAAAATGCTAAAAAAAATATTATTCATATTTGTTTTATTTATTTCATTTGGAGGTATTTCTAGTGCTGATACTTTAAATATATATAGTGATAATACAGATATATTAAGTAATGGAGACAATGCTGTTTATGCATGGAAAAATAAAAAATGGGTTAGTATCCCTGGTGCTTTTTGGATATGGAATTCATATTATGCTTCTAACTCTATAAATGGAGAAGTTGAAACTTTTACAAAAACTTTTACCATAGAAAATGATATTAATTCAGCACAAATACAATTTGCTACAGATAATGGTTATATACTAGAAATTAACAATATTATTTTTGAAGATAATTATTTAGGTAGTGCGTTTACTTATATCACAACAAGAGATATAACAAATTATTTAAAACAAGGGAATAATACTGTAAAATTTACAGTTGTAAATAATTCTTCAATTCACACAGATCCAAAATTAAATCCTGGTGGCTTAATTTACAAATTATCTATAGATAAAACTAAAATTATTACTGATAAAATTACCACAAATGATAAAACTCCTCGTATAATGTATTGGTGGGGTAAGGTTAATCAGCATATAGACAATACTGGAGTTTGGCAAACAGACCCAGATGGAGTCTCTGGAGCAAATTTAGATAAACTTACATATTGTAAGAAATGGTATCCAAAGACTATAAAAGTTATTGATCATAAATTGGAAACTATCGATAAGTGGAAAGAAAGAGGAAATAAAAATAATTGGACATCTACAAAAATGTCTATGAAATGTGTACAACCTGGAGACCCAGAAGATGATACATTAGTTATTGTAGACCCATATATTGGTTGTGGTTTTGGAAATAAATTTAGCACCATAACAGGAAAAGAATGTTTACCGACAATTATTGATACAAACATAGATAAAACTCCTCGTATAATGTATTGGTGGGGAAAAGTTAATCAGCATATAGATAATGCTGGAGTTTGGCAAACAGACCCAGATGGAGTTTCTGGAGCAAATTTAGATAAACTTACATATTGTAAGAAATGGTATCCAAAATTAAATATCACAAATACAAAAGACTATAAAAATGAAACTATCAATACATGGAGAGCGGTTAAAAATACCGGAGCTTATACAGCCACAAAGATGTCTATAGAATGTATTTCTGAGAAAACATTACCTTCTGTATTGCCTATTGTAGATAATGAAAATATGTGTTTTGATATTAATAATGAAGAAGTTGATTGTGTAGCCACTATTCCTGAAATAAATCCAATTATAGAACAAGAAAATCAGGAATATAAAGAATTAGACTTAGTAAATGTTTCTTTTTATAGAGATTTAGTTGTCGGAGTGTCTGGTAATGATGTAAAACTTTTACAGAAAATCTTAAAAGATAAAGGGTATAATATAGATAAAATAGATGGAATTTATGGAGAGAAGACACGTTTGGCTGTCGTTGAGTATCAAAAAAATAATAATTTAAATGTTAGTGGATTTATAAATAATGATGAAGTTTTGGACCGTATTAAATTTGAGTTATTAAATTTAGATTAGTTTTTATTATTTTTTTGTTATTAGTCGATTATTATTAGTTTTATTGTAAATATTATGAAAAAATTTTTAGTCGGATTGGTTTCTTTTGTTTTAGTTTTTAGTTTTGTGAAGTTTGCAGATGCTTCACTTTTAGATGATCTCAAAAAAGAAGTGGGTGAATTAAGGGTACAGATTGCTTTACTTAAAGGTAGTCAGATGGCTACAGCTCTTTCTGCTACAAATGATATGACTCCTCGTATAATGTATTGGTGGGGTATGGTGAACCAACATATAGATAGTAATGGTGTTTGGCAGACAGACTCTGATGGATCCTCAGGTGCTAATTTAGATAAGCTTACTTATTGTAAAAAATTTTGGACCAATACTGTTTCTGTAGAAGATTATAAAAATGAAACAATAGATACTTGGAGAGCTGCAGGAAATAGAGGAGCATACACTGGAACTAAAATGTCTTTCAAATGTGTACAGCTAACTTCTGAAACAAAATCAGCAAATACTGCTGTTGCAGTTCCTGGTGGTTGGACAGATTGGGCAGATTATGGAGATTGTGTTGATGGAATGAAACCACAGATCAGATCTTGTACAAACCCTGCTCCAGCAAATGGTGGAGCAGGGTGTGTAGGAAGTATTGGAAGAAGTGTAAGTTGTACTGCTACTACCGATGTAAACGATCCAACTCCTCGTATAATGTATTGGTGGGGAAAAGTTAATCAGCATATTTCTACTGATGGATCTGGTGTTTGGCAAACTGATCCAGATGGATCATCAGGTGCGATTTTAGATAAACTTACATATTGTAAAAGATGGTATCCAAATACTATAAGTGTAGAGAATTACAAAAATGAAACTATAGATACATGGAGAGCAGCAGGGAATGCAGGAGCATATACTTATACAACAATGTCTACAAAATGTGTTCAGAGAACTGGGACTATAACTGATCCTATTGATGGAGGGTGGAGTGCTTGGATAGACTCTGGAACTTGTACAAATAATCAACAAAAACAAGTAAGAAGATGTACAAATCCAACTCCTCAAAACGGTGGTAAGACTTGCTCAGGAGATTGGTATCAATATATATCTTGTGGAACCGTTGACACTGCTCCAAAATTAAATTCATCTGTTAGTTTAGATGAGGTATGTAAAGCTGGATTTCCTGATTTTGAATATTTAAAAACAAATAGGGGTTCTGTTGTTTTTAGTCAGCAGTACGGTTTTCCTGCTTCTTCTAGTGAAATAACTTCTTTACAAAAGATGCTTAGTGTTTTTGGTTATATGTATGGAGATATTGATGGTAAATATGTTTGGAATGGTTTGACCCAATATTCTGTAGGACTATTTCAGAAAGACAATAATCTAACAGCTGATGGAATAGCAGGTAAACTCACAGTAGATGCTTTAAGAGCAAAGTGGAATTCAAAATGTGCAAGTGATAACGATACAACTCCTTTAATAACTGTAACTTATCCAAATGGAGGGGAGACGTTTAAGACTGGAGATAAAATTACTGTAAAATGGAAAACATCTGGTGGTTTTTTGCCTACAGATGAACTTGCTTTAGTTATTATGGGCCCAAATAATACATATCCGTATAGTATTTCTACTTTAAATGATGGAGAAGAAACAATTATCATACCAAAAGTTGATAATACTTCTACCTATAATTTAGTTTTAAAAATAAGAGGTAAGAATGTTTCATCAGATCAATCAGATGAAAGAGAAATCTTGATTAAAAAATATGAAAATACTTCCACCTTCATTAACGACATGACTTGCGGAGCACAATTAACTGAAAAACTAGAATCTGGTATGTCAGGTAGCCAAGTAGATGTATTACAAAAGATGTTAAATGGATTAGGATATTTAAGTACAACTAATGTAGATGGTAAATTTGGGATTGCAACATACAATGCAGTTAAATCATTCCAAACAAAATATGGATTATATGTAGATGGTGTGGTTGGATTAAATACCAGAACAACTCTTAATGCAAGATGGTCAGAGAAGTGTGTGTCTAGCGTAATAGGCAATGTTGCACCTACAACTCCTTCAAATACTACAATTTCTCCAATGTTTTTTACATCTTCAGAATGTCGTGATAAAAAAGATAACGATGGAGATGGTTTTATAGATATTGGTGATAAGGGTTGCCATGTTGGTGGGTTATTGACTGGAGACTACGTCTCTACTAAATCTGAAAAAGATTTAGTCTTTAATATATTAGAGGGTAATGTTTCTTGTAATAGTAATTTTATAAGTAATAATTTGTATTTTGGTTCTAGTTATACAAGTCAAGTTAAATCGTTACAAACTATATTAAATAAGCTTGGATATTTGGATAGTAGTGGAATTGATGGTAAATATGGTAGCATTACACTATTTGCTGTTCGACAATTCCAGATTGATAATAATTTGAAAAATGATGGAATCGTTGGTAGTGAGACTAGAAGTGTAGCCAATTCTAAATTACAAAGTTTTTGTGTAAATTAGTAAATAAAAAATTACTAAAAATCTCCCAGATAGCGCTTAAGGCGCTATCTGGGAGATTTAGTTTATTTAATTTAAATTAAGAAGTTTTAGAAACTCTTCTAATTCTTTACCTTTTATTTCTCTATATTCTCCTTCTTTTATATTACCTAATTTTATATTCATTATTCTTATTCGTTTTAAATCTGTTACATTATGATGAAGAGCTTCACTCATTCTTCTTATCTGTCTTTTTTTTCCTTCAGTAAGTATGATATTAAATGTATTTTTATTTATAAACCAAACTTTACATTTTTTACTTACATATTTATCAAATCTAACACCACTCCCCATAAGTTCTATAAATTTCTCTGTTATATTTGGTTCTACTTTTACTATATATTCTTTATCGTGAAAATATTTAGGAGAAAGTAGTCTATCTGTTGTTCGGCCATCGTTTGTCATAATTATTAATCCGTGAGAGTCTTTATCTAATCTACCCACAGGAAATACTTTTGTAGGAAATTTGGTGACTGATATTATATCTTTGACCCCAGAATCTTTATTTGTAGAGATACCTATAGGTTTATTATAAGCATAATATAAATATTTTTTGTTAAGTACACTTTCTGAAACTTCTATTTTGTCATTTTCTTGTACCTTATCTCCTAATTTTGCTTTTCTCCCATTTATAAAAATTAAACCTTTTTCTATTAAAGAATCAGCCTCTCTTCTTGTTGTTATTTTGTTTAATGACAAATATTTATTTATTCTGATTGGGTATTCCATTTTCTTTTTCTAACTTAGATACATAATAAAATCCTGATATGATGATTATTCCCAATATGAGAAATAAATATTGAAAAGGGAATATTATAAGGATAACTGTAGCTATAATTGGACCTATAATATATGCTACAGGATTCATATCTCTAAAAATCCCTAAAAGATATGCATCATCTTCCTTTATTTTTGAGAAAAAATATATTTCACTAGTGGTTTCTATGATACTTGCTCCAACTCTAGTAAAAAATAATATTATTGCCCATATTACAACTTCTTTTGTGGATACTATAGATATTATAGATGTAGATATTATCATTGTTAAAAGTCCAATTTTTAGTAACTTTTTTTTGCTTATTTTGTATCGGTCTATTAAAATACCTACAGGAAGTCCAAGGATAACAAAAGGAGCAAGCATAACAGTAAATATACTACCGATTTGTGTCCAGTTAAGACCTATGTGATCATATAGGTAAAGCGGAGTGTAGACAACCATCCAAGAGAAAAAGAATTGTAATATGAAGTTTATTATGACTATTGCTTCTATTCCTTTATTTTTCTTAATAAAATAAAATGTTTCAAAAAATGGTGTTCTTTTGTATGTTCTGTCTTTAAATGTTTTTACTGAAAAAATAAGACTTATCATCATAAGGATTGCCATTATAAGTGAGATAGAATAAATAGTCTGATATCCTCCTTCTTTTGTCATAATGAATGTGGAAATAAGGGGGGATAGCATCCATGCAATGTTTATTATAGTGAGATATGTACCTCTTGTTTTACCAGTTTTTGTTTGATCACTAAAATGTTCTATGAAAATATCAATACAGAAAAGGACCAAAGTGTTAGTAGACATAAAAAGAACAAAAGAAGTTCCTGTTATGATTGGATTTTTTGATACAATGAGTCCTATTAATGACAAAATGTTTATAAATAGAAAAATTAAAGTTATTTTTTTGTTTCCAAAATTTTTTAATATTTTTGAGCTATTTGTAAGTAATATAAGTGTGACAAGAGATGCTACTGTGTATAATATCCCAACATATTTTTCAGACATAATACTAACTAAAAATGTTGAATTGACATATGCCGAAAGAGCAATATGAAGAGTAAAAATAAACGAAACCAAATACATTTTATTTAATTTGTTTGTCATTTTATATTATATATTTAATAATACGGGGATTACAAGTGGTCTTTTGGCTGTTTTTTGATATAAGAATTTAGAAACATTATCTCCTAGGTTTGTTTTTATAACATCTAGATTTATAGGGTGCATTCCTCTAGCACCATCTTCAATAGTTTTCTTTACAATAAGTCTTACTTGATGAAGTAATTCTTGATTTTCTTTTAAATATATAAAACCACGAGATATAATGTCTGGAGATTTTTTGAGTTTACCATTTGATGAATCTATCGTAGCAATAAGGACAAACATACCATCTTGAGCAAGCATTACTCTATCCCTTATAACTACATCTTGCTCATCTCCCACAGAGAAACCATCTACCAGCATAGGACCTGATGGAGCTTTTTCTTTTCTTAAAATTATTTTATTACCATTATCTATGATTTCGATTATAGAACCATTGTCTGGGACAATTATATTTTCTTCTTTTACCCCCCAAGATATTGCAAGCTCTTTATGTTTTACAAGCATAGAATGATGCCCGTGTATAGGAATAAAGAATTTAGCTTTTAGTTTATTGTGTAGCCATTTGATATCTTCTTGATTTCCATGTCCTGTTGCATGGATATATTCTTCACTTGTTCTATAACTTATTATTCTTACTCCGTGACGAGCAAGATTATCTTTTAAATGCTGAACAGACATTTCATTTCCTGGAACAATAGAAGCAGAAAGTATTATGGTGTCTCCTTTTCTGATTGTAAATTTTTTATGGGTCTTATTGGCTGCTCTATTTAATGCTGCAAATTCTTCACCCTGGGCTCCTGTCATCAAGATAACAATTTTATTTGGAGGATATTTCTCTACATCTTCAAGAGGTATCATTGTGCCTTTTTTTGGTTTGAAAATTCCTGCTTGTTCACAGACTTCCATATTGGTTTTAAGTGATCTACCGTCTAGGATTACTTTTTTACCTAAAGATTCTGCAACTTCTATAACTTTTACAAGTCTAGTTATGTGTGAAGCAAATGCTGCTATAATAATACGTCCACTGATACCTCTTATCAATTTACTAAGACCTTCATGGACTTTTACTTCAGGTAGTGCAAAACCTTCATTTTCGATATTAGTAGAATCAGTAAGTAAAAGTAAAACTTTCTCTTTTTCAAAAATAGAATACTCTTTCTCCTCTTCTTCTGTGACTTTTCCATCTATTTGATCGAGTTTATAGTCTCCTGGGGTTACTATTGAGCCATAAGGGGTTTCTATTATGAGACCCATTGAGTCAGGAACAGTGTGAGTCACACCAAAGAATCTAACCCTAATATTTCCAGCATATATTACTGAGTCTTTTTCCACTATGTTTACATTGAGTGCTGGAAGATGAGGAAATTCTTCTTGACGTTTTTTTATCATCAAAATACTTAAGTTTCTAGAATACAGTGGGGGATTACCAATTCTGCTCATGACAAGAGGTATACCACCTATATGGTCTAGGTGACCATGAGTGACGAACATTGCTCTTATTTTATCTTTTCTTTCTTCTAGATATGTTGTATTTGGTATGATGTAGTCTATTCCTGGGGTATCTTCTGTTTTAAATTGCATACCAGCATCTATAACTATAATGTCTTCTCCTATCTCAATAGCTGTCATATTTTTACCAATTTCTTCAACTCCACCTAGTGGAATTATTCGTATAACTCCAGCATCAGGTTTTGGTATAAGGTTTGTTTTTCTTTTAAAGATATCTCTATTATTTAGATTTTTATTTGAAGACGTATCTATATTGTTATGTTTTGGTCTTCTATTTGTGGAATATTGATAGCTACCCTTAATATTTCTATTATTTTTATTATTTGGATTGTTGTTTATATGATTATTTGAGTGTACTATTTTTTTTTGTATATTTTGTATTGTACGTGAATCTTCTTTTTTAAATGCATTTATACTTTCAGCAACAAAAGAGCTACTTTTAATTATAGGCATCTTGGCAGGAGACCCTTCTTTATGAAGTACTCTTATGGAGTTTATTTTATTTCTATTGATAAAATTCTTTCTATTTATATTGTTATTATGTTTTATATTTTTTTGTGTATTCATTTTATTTTTCAAAAACTTTCCAAACATTATCTTTGTCTGCATACCATTCGTATATAGATAGGAATCTGTCTGACTGAGTTCTTATTGTGTCTAAGGACACGTTATTTAATTTCTTTGATGTTATATATAAATATTTTGGTGAGTATATAAATACTGCAGGAATGTTTAAATTAAATTCTTTATACAAATCCTCATATTTTGGTAATCTCTGTTCAAAAGATAATATATTTTGAACAGATTCTAATAATGTATCAACTTTTTTATTATTATACATTGCAATATTTAACCCCGGATCATTCTTTTGAGATGAATGCCAGAATGAATAAAGATCAGATTCATTGTTTACTACTTGTCCAAAAAGTAATACTTCATAATCACGATCTCTTATTATTTGATTTAATTGTCCTGTTTCAAAAACTTTTTTAATTTCAACTTTTATACCTATTTGCTCTAATTGTTCTTTGACGAGTATTGCTGTAGTTCTTAATTCTGGAGTGTCGCCTGTGGTTATGGATATTACAAGATTAGTAAGTGGAGTATTGGTTTTTACTTCTTGTTTTATTGTTTTGCCATTTACTTTTTTAGTTTGAGTGGTCACGACATCTCCTCCTTTTGCTCTAAAACCATCTTCTCTTAGTGTCCATCCTGCTTTTTCTAATAAACTTACAGCTTCAATTTTATTTGAGAGGATATTGTCGTTATAGTTGACGATACTTTCTGGAACAGGGTTGTTTATGGGGGTACCATACCCACCCAAGACTTGTTCTATTATAATATTTCTGTCCAAACTTAGGTTTATTGCTTTAATTACAGATGTATCTTCTAATATTTTGTTGTCTGTATTATTAAAAAATAATCCAAATAATCTAGAGAGTGTTGCTGTTGTAATATTGAAATCATTCTCATTTATATTTTTTATGTTATTTGCACTTATACCATTAGCTTGATCTATAGATCCAGAATTTAGAGCTTTGATGAGATCTTTTTCATTTGCATAAGATATAATGGTGAGATATTTGATGTGAGGTTTACCGAGTGTAAAATTATTAAAACTTTCTAATTCATATTTTTCTGGTATCCCATCGTTGTCTTTTTTAACTGATTTTATTTTATATGGACCAGAACCTACAGCTTTTATGTTTAAAGGTGAGATTCCAAATTCTGAAGAATTTACCTTTTTCCATAAAGAAGATGGAAGTATACCTAGTGTGGTGTTATCTAAGAAGTATATATATGGTTCTGGAAGAATAAATTCTATTGTTTTTTCATCTATTTTTTTAATATTTATATTATCCCAAATTATTTTCTTTGGACTTTTTATTGAAGAGTCTTTAATTTTTTCTATTGTAAAAATTATATCATCTGATTTAACTTCAACGCCATTATGAAATTTTGCATCACCTCGTATTTTAAATGTATAAGTTTTGCCATCTGTAGATATGGTGGGGTATTCTTCTGCTAGATCTGGGATTAGGGTACCATCTATGCTTTTTCTCATTAACCCTGAATATACGAGTAGGGTTAAATCTTTATCTGCATCAGAAGTGGCAAGTACTGGATTTACTAGATTTGTCATACCTATAATACCCTCGGTTACACTACCACCATCAGTAGGTACTTCTATGCTAAAAGTATTGTTTATTTTACTTATAAGTAATACAAATGATGTAAAAGTTACTATAAAAATAGATATGAATAACAAAAGCTCTCTTTTTTTGAAAGATGCTATGCTTTCTAAGATTTCATCTTTTTTATAAAATTTAAATTCTTTTAGAAATGAGATTAAATTATGCATAAATGCATTCAGAACAAATAACTTATTTATTTAAAATTAAGTTATTTAATTAAAACAGCGATTATTGCAGAAATAGCAAAGAGGATAGATATAACTATAGTAACCATAAAAATAAACTTATCAAAACCTCTACGTGTGTGATATAGTCCATCTCCATCTCCTCCTCCTAAAGCACCACCTACACCAGCATTGGATTGCTGAAATAGAATAGCAACTACAAGTATTATAGATAAAATAATCTGCAAATAAGGTAATATATTAGCAATAATCGTCATAATTAGTATATTAGCATACTCTGGCTATTTTTGCAATAAATTGTGCCGGGGAGAGGACTTGAACCTCCATGGAATTTCTTCCGCTTGCTCCTAAGGCAAGTGCGTCTGCCAATTTCGCCACCCCGGCTTATAAAAGAGATAATAACAAAAAAAACAAATATTGACAAATTTTATTTTAGATGTAAACTCATATTAAAATTAAATGTTTCAAAAAATGAACCAAAATGAATTGTCAAACTCTATGGCTTACAAGGTAAGTACAAGGGTACTATTCTTTTTAATTTCAGCTTTTGTTTTATACAAATTGCTGATTGGATTCTATGCAAAATTCGAACCACAAGATTTCAGTTTCGGCAATTTGTCATACTGGGATTCTGTGGGAGTGAAGTTCCAGTTGTTTTTTGTTTACGCTTTTTTGTATTTATTTTTGCAAAGCATATTTGCATTATTCAAAAGCGGATACATGTCGGCAAGTCTTTTTGTGGGATTTGCCGCAGCCTGCATGATTAATCTGATCTCCTGTTTCTTTTTTGGAGTGATGTTTGGTATTGCAATTGCGACAATACTATTTTTAGCAGAAATATTGGCGTATATGTGGTACTTTAAAACAGCCGAAACAGTTCTGGCGGATTAAAATAAAAATGCATTGCTTTGTGAAAGAAGTAATGCATTTTTTTTGAGGCGTGGAGCGGAATTGAACCGCTGCATAGAGATTTTGCAGATCTCTGCCTTACCACTTGGCTACCACGCCGATATTTAAAAATCGAAACCAAATAGTCTTTGAGAAATGCCTTGCGCAGGCTGTCGAGCCGAGCAGAGCAAATTTTCAGCAGAAAATTATGTGTGCATTTTGAGAAGAGCTATTTGGTGTAGATTTTCTTCTCAGTAGTTTAATACTAACTATTATTTAGCAATTCGTCAATTTTTTGGCGATTTTTTTCTCCTTCGTCTATTTCTACATCTAAAAAGGGGATAGGATTTATTTTTAGACTTGAAGATATGTATTTTCTCATTTCTCCTAAATTTCTTTTTATAAATCCATAAGCCGCATTTTCTTTTTCTTTAGGCAAAACGCTTATCATAATTTTAGCCTTTTTACTGTCTTTGCTCATCAGTACTCTTGTGACAGTAATAAGAGAAGAAGGGCTAGCTTCTCTTTCAATAAAGCTAGCAGATAATTCTTTTACTCTATTTTCTATTTTTATATCTCTAAAATTAGACATTTTATTAATTATTTTAAGGTCATTAAAAATGATTCAAGTATATCTCCGCTCGATACATCTACTTTTGTTTCTATAAGAGCTCCACACTCGGTATCTTCTAACACCTCTTTTACTTTTATTTTATTTAATTGTAGCTCGACAATTTTCCCTGTTCCTATTTCAAAATCTCTTCGTATTATTTTTATATTAGAGCCTTGAGCAATTCTTCCTTTTATCACCTTACCACCAATAACTCTTTTTCCTTTTGTTTCTCCAAATATTTTAAGAACTTTCAGTTCTCCTATTATTTCTTTGATTTCTTGTCTTGGTCTTCTTTCTTCTATAAGTTCTTTTAGCCAGTCTGTTAGTTTGTAAATAATATCAAATAATTTTATATTTACACCAAGTGATTCATTTAAATCTTTAGAAGCATTGTCCATTTTGACCCCAAAACCAACAATAATACCTTCTTTGTTTATTCCGGCAAGTTTTAAATCAGATTCATTAATAGCTCCTATCCCAGATCCGATTATTTTGAAACATATTTCTTCATTATTTAGTTTGTTTATTTCTTTTTCTATTGCTTCAACTGTCCCTGATACATCTGTTTTTATTAATATTGGGATAATTTTTTTTGTTTCATTTTCAAATTGGTTATTTTTACATTTATTTATAGTTTCATTTTTAATCATTTCTATATAAGCTTCTGCTTCTTTTTTTGTATTAAATGATTCAAAAGATGATCCAACTTGAGGTAAAGATTCGAATCCAACTAGTCTAATAGGGGATGAAAAAGTAGCTTCTTTTATTATTTTACCCATAAAGTTTTCCATTATTCTTGTTGTTACTAAAGCAGTACCTGCGACTACAAACATCCCAGATTTTATTGTTCCATTTTTTATTACACAAGTGGCAGTTACTCCTCTTTTAGGATCTCTATTTGCTTCAATGATAAATCCACTTGCTGGAATTTCATTATTACCAGTAAAGTCATTCATATCAGAAACAAGTATTATCATATCTAAAAGATCATTTATACCAGCTCCAGTTTTTGCTGATATCATTACGTATGAAATATCTCCACCTAGACCTTCGAGATATATACCTTTTTCCACTAGATCCATTTTGGTTTTTTCTACATTGGCATTTGGTCTATCTATTTTATTTATAGCTACAATATAAGGTGTCTTGCTTTCTATTATTGTATTGTAAGCTTCTATTGTCTGAGCTTTAACAGAATCTTCAGCTGAAACTACAAGTATAGCGATATCTGCAGCCATTGCTCCACGTTCTCTCATTTTTGAAAAGGCTTCATGACCTGGGGTATCTAGAAAAGTAATTTTTCTATCATTTTTATTTTCATCTTTGTGATTGACTTCATAAGCACTGATGTGTTGAGTGATACCACCAGCCTCTCCGGCTACTATATTTGTTTTTCTTATATAATCAAGCAAGGTAGATTTACCATGATCCACATGCCCCATAACAACCACTACTGGTGGTCTTTTGGTTTTAATAATATTTTTTTGTGGATCTTTATCATTCATAATTTATTTTAAAGCTTTTTCTAAAACTTCTTTTTCTTCTGTTGATAATTCAAAAGTTGATTTGCCTTTATTTATTGGTTTAGCAAAAATACTCATTCTATCTCTAGCATAAAGACTAGACATTACAACCCCATCTCCTTCATCGTTTATAAATGCTATTGCAAAACTTTGATTGCTTCCGGCATCTATAAATGGATTAAATCTTATCATTTCTACATTTCTAACTGTTTTATCTAATCTAGAATCTATAATATTTAAATGTTTTTTTGTATCGATCTGGCTGTTTTTAATATTTTCTACTTGTTTACCTAGGTATATCATAATTTCTTCTAAATCTTTTGCTTTTGTTCCCATAAAAAGCCTTTTAAACCTTCTTTCTAGAAGTGTGTTCCATACTAAAAGTATTATAATAAGTACCACTAATATATAAATTAAAATAGAAATAGTCATAACTTTAAGAGTATATACCAATAAAGCCTTTTTTACAATGTTGTGCTATATTATATTGTGTAGCAATATGATTAATTTATTTAATAAAAAAAGAATATATTTAGATTACGCCTCTTCTTGTCCAATTGATAAACGGGTTTCTTTTGTTATGCGAGAGACGAATTCTCTTTATGCAAATCCAAATTCTATACACACTCTTGGGGTTAGGGTGAGAGAAAAAATAGAAGAGTCAAGAGAAAAAATAGCTAGAATTATAAATGCTCACAGTGATGAGATATTCTTTACTGGAAGTGGTACAGAGAGTGACGCTCTCGCTATTTTGGGGACCATAGAATATTTTAGATCTATTAATGGAAATATTATTCCACATATTATTACTTCAACAATAGAACATCCGGCTGTACTTGAAAATTGTAAACTTTTAGAAGAAAAAAAAGAGGTAGAGGTAACATATATAAATCCAGATAAAGATGGAATCATAAATCCAAAAGATATTAAAGATGTTATTAAAGACAATACTATCCTGGTTTCTATTATGTATGCAAATAATGAAATAGGTACAATTCAAAAAATAGAAGAGATTGCAAAAGAGATTAGACATTATAAAAAACATAATAATAAAACTTTTCCTATTTTTCATACTGATGCTTGTCAGGCCTTAAATTATTTGTTTATTTCCAATATTGAAAAATTAGGAGTAGATATGATGTCTTTTAATGGAGCAAAAATTTATGGACCAAAGGGTATTGGAGTACTTTATAAAAAAAGAAATATAAATATATCTCCAATATATAAAGGTGGAGGACAGGAAATGGGATTACGTTCGGGGACAGAAAATGTTTCAAGTATTGTAGGTCTTGCAAAGGCATTAGAAATTACTGAATTAATAAAAGAAAAAGAATCAAAAAGATTAATACAAATTCGTAATTATTTTATAAATAATATAAATTATATAAGAGAAAAAACAGGATATAAAATTATTTTAAATGGAGATAAAGATGCTAGACTTCCCAATAATATAAATATTTCAGTATTAGGGATATCTAGTGAACTTTTGGTTGTAGAGCTTGATGCTATGGGGATAGAAGTGTCCGAGAAAAGTGCTTGCCACTCTAGCGATGAAAATTCCTCATATGTTATTAAAGCAATAAGAAAAACTTGTTCTAAAAATAAAGAAGAAGGATCTGTTCGTATCTCTCTTGGACGGGGGACTAAAAAGATGGATATAGACTATCTTATTTCTTCTTTAATTAAAATTCTTAATAAATATAAGAATTTCAAAAAATCTTAATAATCCTAGTATCCTAGCAAGTAGCAAGGACCGTCCTTGCTAGGAGTTTATTAATAGAATCAGACCGTTAATTAAGGGGTGGAAATAGATTGACTTTTGTGATATAATAGTAATATGGATATTAAAGATTTAGATAAAAAACAACTTATTTTACTCACATTACTTATAACTTTTATTGTTTCTATAGCAACAGGAATAATTACTGTTTCTTTGATGAACCAGATGCCTAAAAGTGTCCCCTATACTGTAAACAATGTCATACAAAGAACTATTGAAAAAGTGACAACAGTTACAGAACCATCAAAAGAAGAAAATATTTCTACTTCAAACGAACAACCTAAAAATTCTTTAATTTCATCGGGAGATGTACTTATAAAAATATATAAAGATGAAATTTTAGAAAATAATATTTTAGGTGAAGGTGTTCTCATTTCTGATACAGGGTTAATACTTGTCGATGAAAATATTTTAAATGGAGATGAAAAATATTTTATAGTTTTAGGAGAAATAGAATTTGATGCAAGTGTAGTAAAAAAATATGACAATGGATTTGCTATTTTAAGTATTAAAGAAAAATCAGAGATTGAAGAAGAAAAATCAACACAACCAGAAAATACTGATACGATTATTCAGTCAGAGAATAAAGAAAATTAAAACCAATATTTATATTTTTAACTGGTAATTATTAATTAGTAATTATTTTATTTATGCCCCCATTTAATCACCCCAGAAGTAAAAATTTAAATTAAAAGCATTTAAATTTTACTACGGGGCGAGAAGTGGTATAATATACCTCCAGACAATTTTAATTAATTATATATAATAAATTTTATGCCCCCATTTAATCATTTTACAACTAAAGCAAAGGAAGTTATTAGAAAGGCTCACGAGCTCGCTATTGAGCGTGGGCAGAATCATGTAAATGGACTTCATTTACTCACAGCACTTCTTATTCAAGAAGATTCTTTGGTTTTATCTATTTTGGATAAAATGGAGATTGACACAACTCTACTTATAGATAATTTGAGTGAAATGATAGAATCTCCTGAAAGTAGAAATACTGTTTCACCAAGTTATCAGATATACCTTACCCCAGATCTTGCACAAGCTATTGAAAATTCTTCAAAAGTTGCCACAGAACTCAAAGATGAATTTGTAGGAACAGAGCATTTATTTCTATCTTTACTTGAAACAAAAGGTGAAGCAAAAGAAATTTTAGCAAAATTTAAAATAGAAAAAAGTAAAATAATAAATATTTTAGAACTTTTTAAAAATGATAAAAATACAATCGATTCCCCAAGTTCTAAAAAGCCAAAACTTCTTACAAAATTTACTAGGAATCTTACTTTACTTGCTAAACAAGATAAACTAGACCCTGTGATAGGAAGAGATACAGAGATAATGCGTATGATGCAAATCCTTTCTAGGAGAACCAAAAACAATCCTATTCTTATAGGTGAAGCAGGAACTGGGAAGACTGCAGTTGCAGAAGCTTTAGCTATTCGTATTGCTAAAAATGATATTCCCGAAAGTTTGCGAGACAAAGAAATTGTGGCTCTTGATTTAGGGCTCCTTCTTTCTGGGACTAAATACAGAGGGGAATTTGAAGAAAGATTGCGTGGAATAATGAAAGAAATAGAAAAAGCAGAAGGAAAAATAATTTTATTTATTGATGAGATACATACAATCGTAGGAGCTGGGGCTTCTGAAGGGTCACTTGATGCTTCAAATATGCTAAAGCCAGCACTTGCTCGTGGGGAACTTCATGTGATAGGGGCTACAACTTTAAAAGAATATCAGAAGCATATAGAAAAAGATCCAGCATTAGCTCGCCGTTTTCAGCCTATATATATAGATGAGCCAAACATAGATGATGCCATAGCAATACTTCGTGGACTTAAAGAAAAATATGAATTGTTCCATGGGGTACGCATTACAGATGATGCTATTATCACTGCAGTAAATTTAAGTTCAAGATATATCACAAATCGATATCTTCCCGATAAGGCAGTAGATTTAATCGATGAAGCTTGTTCCTCACTTCGACTTGCGCTTGAGAATAAGCCACAGATACTTGAAGATACTGATAGAAAAATAATGAGATTTGAAATTGAAAAAGAAGCTTTGACTAAAGAAATGGAAAGAGACATAAAAGATAATCATTCTTCCTTAAAAGAAACAAAAGAAAGAATAAAGATTATAGAAAAAGAAATTGCAAATCTAAAAGAGAAAACTTACGAAATAGAACTTAAATGGAAAAATGAAAAAGAGACTGTAATTGAAATACGCTCAATAAAGAAACAGTTGGAAACATTAAGGCTTGAAGCAGAAAATGCTGAAATGAGATCTGACCTAGGAAGAGCTGCTGAAATAAGATATGGACTTATTCCTGAACTTCAAAATAAATTGGAGTCAAAATTAGCAAGACTAAAGAAGCTTCAAAAATCAAGAAGAATTCTAAAAGAAGATATTACATCTGAGGATATTGCTTCGGTAGTTTCTGGGTGGACTGGAATACCGCTTTCTAAAATGATGGAAGAAGAAATAAAAAAACTTTCAAATATGGAAGAAGAACTTAAAAAAAGAGTTCTTGGTCAAGATGAAGCGATTAGTAAAATTTCTGATGTTGTAAGATTAAACAGAGCAGGTATTTCAGATCCAAATAGGCCAATTGGTTCATTTATTTTCCTTGGTCCTACTGGAGTAGGAAAGACTGAACTTACTAAAGCATTAGCAGAATTTATGTTTAATGATGATAAGGCTTTGATAAGAGTGGATATGAGTGAATATATGGAGCGTCATAGTGTTTCCAAGCTTATTGGTTCTCCTCCTGGGTATGTGGGGTATGATGAATCTGGAAATTTAACCGAAGCAGTAAGGCATAGGCCATATTCTGTTTTATTGTTTGATGAAATAGAAAAAGCACATCCTGAGATTTTTAATATTTTACTTCAAGTTTTAGATGAAGGTAGGCTTACTGATGCAAAAGGCAGAGTTGTAAATTTTAAAAATACAATAATAATTTTAACTTCAAATATCGGATCACAATTTATAGAGAAGATGGAATCTCTTGGTTTTTCCAATAATTCAAACGAGAAAGATTATGATAATACAAAAAATAAAGTCTTAGAAAGTTTAAAAGATCATTTTAGACCAGAGTTTTTAAATAGACTTGATGATGTGATTGTATTTGATGTTCTTTCAAAAGAAGTAATTAGAAATATTGTAGATTTAAAAATTGGAGTTATTCGAGATAGACTTATCTCTAAAGGAATAAATTTAGAAATTAGTGAAGAAGCATTAAACTATCTCGCAGATACTGGGTATGATCCACATTATGGAGCAAGACCACTTGCGAGACTCATCCAAAGTAAAATTTTAAATAAAGTAGCTTACTTTATGATTTCAAAAGGGGTAAAAAAAGGAGATACTGTCTATGTGACTCTAAAAGATAAAGAATTACTGATAGAAATGAAAAAGAAAAAGAGTATTACTCCCATAAAAATTGCGAAGCCTGTTAATGTCTAGTAATTTATAGAGAATTCTATAATTATAAATAATGCCCAAAATAGAAGAAGCATAAAACTTTCTTTCTTTGAAAGTGTTTTACCAGACTTCATAAAATAAAACAAAAGAAATGATGCAATAATCATAAACAATCCAGATACATAGATTATTTTTTTAGGAAAATCAAATGGATTTATAAGAGAAAGTATTCCCACAACTATTGTCGCATCGGCTAGAACTGTACCTAGGATGTCTCCAACAGCAAGTGAATCATTGTCCTTTTTAACAGACTTGAGAGAAAATATTAATTCGGGGATAACTGTTCCTAAGCCTATTATAAATATCCCAATAAAAATTGGATTTATACCCAGATAGTTTGCAATATCAGTTGAAGAGGTAACTATAAAATGGGAACCTAAAAGAAGTATAAACATACTTGAAATTAAAAATAAAATATTCTTCTTGCGATTTTCTTTTTTTATTGGCTCTAAGACTTCTTCATCTACACTGTTTTTGAAAGCCATTATATAAAATACGATTCCTGTTAATATAAGCGATATACCTTCTATTCTACTGTAATGTCCATCTATTCCAAGTGCTATTGGAATTATAAGTAAGAGAGGATATATAATATTGTTTTTTAGTATTTTACTATCTATACTGATGCTTCTTCCTGATATAGCAATAATAATAGCAAAAACAAGTGTAAGGTCAGCAACATTTGAACCAAAAAGTGTTCCTAGTCCTACTTCAGGAACTCCTTCTATAGCAGAATTTATAGAAATTAATGTTTCTGGAAGTATTGATATAACGGCGACAATAATAAAACCTATAATGTATTTAGATAATCTATAATTCTCAGCAAGTTGTGCTGAGTACTTGGTAGCCATTGTTGCTCCTTTAATGATAAGAAAAATTGAAATTGATAGAATAAACAAATCATTTAACATATATAAATAGATTAACTTATATAATCTTAAAAATCAAATAAAAAGAAAAGGGACAGACACATTCGTTCTGCCCTTTATCCCAATTTTCAATAAATTTTTTCATAGCAATTTGCCTTGAACTTAATTGATTGATTGATATATTTAATATCTTAAATTTCATATTCGAGAATATTATACAACTTGTAATCTATAATTACAAATATCTTTCTTGTGCGCCGGGTAGGATTTGAACCTACGTAGCCCTAAGGGCGACTGATTTACAGTCAGTTGCAATTGACCACTCTGCCACCGACGCATCACAATACTACTATTAGATTATACACAAATATTTAAAATTTTCAATATAATAATTTTATGCTAAAATAAAGACATATGTCACAGCTTTATAGTAATTCAATATTTTTTATAGATGTAGAGAAAATTAAGCCAAATCCTTTTCAACCAAGGCGAGAATTTGACGAAGCTAGATTGAAAGATTTGGCAGATTCTATTCGTCAGTATGGAGTGCTTCAGCCACTTGTAGTTTCTCGTGTAGAAATAGAAAAAGAAGACGGGGGGATAATAGCCGAATATGAACTTATCGCTGGGGAAAGAAGGCTTAGGGCTTCCAAGCTTGCAGGGGTAGCTCAGGTGCCAGTTATCATCCGTGTTGGGGATGACAATATGGCCAAGCTTGAACTTGCGATAATAGAGAATTTACAAAGAGAAGATTTAAATGCTGTTGAAAGAGCAAGAGCATTCTTTAGGCTTGTTGAAGAATTTAAATTTACTCATACACAAATCGGGCAGAAGATGGGTAAAAGTCGTGAGTATGTTTCCAATACTTTAAGGCTCCTTTCTTTACCTCAAGAAGTACTAGATGCACTTTCTGCTGGTAAAATAAGCGAAGGGCATACAAGGCCTATTCTTATGCTTACAGATAGGCCTGAAGAGCAAATGGTTTTATTTAAAGAAATTGTCTTTAAAAAGATGACAGTGAGAGACGCGGAAAAAGTGGCGCGAAGAATAGCTTATGATCGTGTTCGAAAGAAAGAATATATTTTAGATCCAGAAATAGCAGAGATGGAAGAAAAACTAGGGGAGACTCTTGGTACAAGAGTTCAGATAGACAAAAAAGAAAATGGAGGACAAATCAAAATTGATTTCTTTACCAATGATGATCTTCACACTATATTGAGTCTTATAAAAGAAAGAAATGAGGGAAATAAAACTGAAATGCTTGATAAATATATTGCATCAAAGGGTGGGGAAGTTGTACTTTCTGCACCAAGTGAAGCGACCATAGAAGGTGTTTTAATAGATGAAGATATAGAAATGCTCGATGATAGAACAGAAGAGGAAAAACAGAAAGCTGAAGAAGATTTATATAATATAAAAAACTTTTCAATTTAATAAAATTAAAATCTTCCCAAATTTTGGGAAGATTTTAATTTTTACCAAAAGAAAGAAATTTGGAGAGAAGGCTATTGTTTTTTAGGTATGCATTTATTTCTCTTTTTGCAAGAGTTGTTTTTGCATAATCTAGCCACTTAGATGAAGGTTTGGCATTTTTGTTTACTTGAATTTCAACGATGTCATGAGTTTTAAGTTTGGTCCCCAGTGAAACATTTTTACCATTTACTTTTGCTCCTTGAGCGTGACAACCCAGGTCTGTATGTATAGCATAAGCAAAATCAATAACAGAGGCTTCTTCGGGTAGATCTATAATATCTCCTTTTGGAGTAAAGACAAAAACACGATTTTTAAAGAAATTTATTTTAATTTTTTCTAAGACTTTCTCTGGTTTTTCTTTTTCACTTACAACCTCTTTACCTATTTCGTGTAGTTGATTTACCCACTCTAGACTTTTATCATTTATATTTGAAATTTTTTCTTTATATATAAAGTGAGAGGCGATACCATTTTCAGCTTGTTCATGCATCTCATGTGTTCTTATCTGTATTTCTACTATTCCACCTGTACCTGTAAATATTGTAGTATGAAGACTTTGGTATCCGTTGGCTTTTGGTGTCGCGATGTAGTCTTTGAATCTGTTTGGGACGGGAGTCCATTCTCCATGGATAATACCCAATACATGGTAGCAATCAGAGACAGTATTTACCATTACGCGGAGAGCAATAATATCATAGATTTTTCCGATATCCATATTGTATTTTTGCATTTTTTTCCATAGAGAATATAAATGTTTTTGCCTATAATCTATTTTAAATCCTTTTATTTTTTCTTCATGCAATTTTTCAAGTAGAACATCTCTTACTTCTATCAAATATTTTTCTTTAGCATCTTTTTTTTCTTCTAAAAATTTTTTAGTCTCCTCATATTCTTTAGGATATGCATATTTAAAAGAAGCATCTTCTAATCTACCTTTGAGTTTACCCATCGATAGTCTATTTGCAAGTTGAGCATAAACTTCGAGAGTTTCTAGAGCGATTCTTTTTTGCTTATCTCCTCTTACAAATTCGAGTGTTTCTATATTATGAAGTCTATCTGCAAGTTTAATAACAAGAACTCGTAAATCTTCAGCCATTGAGACGAAAAATTTTCGTAAATTTTCCACATTTCTTTCCATACCTTTATATCTGACTGTGCCCAATTTGGTCACACCTTTCACTAAGTTTGTTATCTCGTGGTCAAATTCTTTTTCCATTTCTTCTTCTTTTACTGGAGTATCTTCTAGTACATCGTGTAGAAATCCTGCAGATATAACGATAGGGCTCATACCTAATTCTGCTAAATTTTTTGCTGTCGCAAAGACATGATTAAAATATGGTTCACCACTTTTTCGAAGTTGCCCTTCGTGTGCTTTATGAGAAAAATTATAAGCCTTTTTTATAAGCTCTTTATCTTTAGCTGTAAGCTTTTTATGTATTGCTCCGAATATTTCATCTACTTGGCCTATCATAATAATTTATTATACTATATATTTTACAAAAACTAAAAATGCCTAATTTAAATTAGGCATTTTGTCTCGCTAGCTTGAGTGGATTGTGATTTTTGCACATTTTATTACTACATCTTTCGGGGATAGTTTTTGTGCCTTCCATCATTAGTGAGTTACAGTATTCACAAATATTTCCTGTAGGTTTTGCTTTTATGGCATTTTTACAATCTGGATAATTTGAACATGAATAAAATATTCCAAATCTTCCTTTTCTTTCCATCATTTTACCTTTCTTACAAATTGGACAAGTAACATCTGTCATTTTCTTTTTGAGCTCCTCCTCATCTTGTTTTATGAATTTGCATTTTGGATAACGAGAACATGAAATAAATGTGCCAGTTCCATCGCGCCTAGTGCGAATAACAAGTTTTCCTCCTTCATTTTTTCCCCCGCCTGTTCCCGAGTTCCCGCGAGGGCGGACAGGTTTTTTATCGCCACAAAGAGGACACTTTTCTCCTGTTTCTTTTGGACCTTCTAATATTTCTCCTTCGATTGTGCGTGCTCCATCACAATCAGGATATTTACTACAAGAATAGAATTTACCACCACGAGAAAGTTTTATTATCATATTTTCATTACACTTAGGGCATCTTATTTCTTCTGGAGCTTCACCCATATTTGTAGCTTTTGCAAGTTTATCTTTTTCTTTAACTTCTTTCTGAAAAGGGATATAAAAATCTTTTAAAGTTTTTACATAATCTCTTTTACCATTTGAAATATCATCGAGTTCGTCTTCCATTTCTGCAGTAAAAGTATCACTTATATATTTTGCAAAATTTTCTTCTAAAAATGTCGAGACTACATCTCCTGTATCTGTGGGGAATAAAGTTCTCCCTTCTTTGATTACATAACCTCGATCTTCTAATGTCTTCATTATAGATGCATAAGTAGAAGGTCTACCTATACCTCTAGTTTCTAATTCTTTTACTAGCCCTGCTTCTGTGTATCTATTTGGAGGTTCTGTTGATTTTTCTGTACTTCTGATATTTAATAATTTTATTTTTTCACCAGTTTTTACAGAAGGGAGTTCTACATCTTCTCCTTTTGCTGATTGATCACATACAAGCCATCCAGGGAAAAGAACCTGAGAACCATTGATATAAAAGTCTGGGAAAACAAATTCACCAGAGGCCTTGCCTATGGCTAAAGCCATAGGCAAGGCCTCTGGCTCAATATTTGCAATTATTTTTGTTTTTAGTAATTTTGCATCAGTCATTTGAGAGGAAACAGCCCTTTCCCAAATAAGTTTGTAAAGTTTCTTTTGTTCTTCATTGTATCCGGCATTCAATTCATTTATATGTGTAGGACGAATAGCTTCGTGTGCTTCTTGAGCATTTTTGGATTTTGTTTTATAAAAATTTTTCTCTGCGTATTCTTTACCATACTTCTTTTCTATAAGTGCAAGTATTTGACCTTGGGCTTGAGAACTTAGATTTGTACTATCTGTACGCATATAGGTGATGAGTCCTGCTTCGTAAAGTTTCTGGGCTACACTCATAGTACGAGAAGGAGAGAATCCTAAACGTGTGCTGGCTGTTTGTTGGAGTGTCGATGTAGTAAATGGAGCCCTAGGACTTCTTTTTTGTTCACTTGATTTTACATCTTTTATGAACCATTCTTCTTTCTTACCTAATGAAATAATTTTTTCTACAACTTTTTCATCACGTGGTTCTTCTTCGCAATAGAGAGTTATTTTGTTTTTATTTGTCTCAAAATCTCCATCAATTACCCAATATTTTTCTGGTATAAAAGCACGGATTTCTCTTTCTTTTTCCATTATTATACGAAGAGCAGGGGATTGGACTCGGCCAGCAGAGAGGCCATAGCGAACTTTTTTCCAGATCACTCCAGACAAATCATAACCTACTAACCTGTCTAGCACTCGGCGAGCTTCTTGGGCTTTTACTAAATCTTGATCTATATCTCTCGGATTTTGAATAGCTTCTATTATTGCTTCTTTTGTAATTTCATGGAAAGCCACTCTTTTGATAGATGATTTTATTTTTTTATCATCATCAAGCAATTCTTTAATATGCCAAGATATAGCTTCTCCTTCACGGTCCGGGTCTGTCGCGAGCATTATGTCTGTCGCTTTTTCTCCGAGAGATTTTAAATCATGAACCACTTTCTCTTTTCCTTTTGAAATTTCATAACGTGGAATAAAACCACCTTCTATATCGATAGCGTTTTTGTTTGATTTTGGTAAATCACGAATATGACCAACAGAAGCACGGACAGTGTATTCTCCACCCAAATATTTTTCTATAGTTTTTGCTTTTGATGGTGACTCAACGATTAAAAGTTTCATATATGTCACTAAGTATTACACGAAACTATATTTTTTTGCAAATTTAATATTAAAATGAGATAATAATTAAATGGAAATATTTTCACAAATACTTGGGTGGGTAGGGACATTTTTTGTTGTCTTTGCATATTTTATTTTAGTTTATAGAGAAGATATAACTGAAAACAGTAAATCATATCAATTACTTAATCTTTTTGGTGCTATCTTTATTGGAGTTAGTGTTTTTTATAAAACAGCTTGGCCAGCTTTTACTCTTCAAATAATCTGGGCTTTAATTGCAGTATATTCTTTACTCAAAATAAAATTTAAAAAGAAATAAATTTAAATTCTTCTCATCTCCCCTAATTCTTCTTTAATTAATTCTTTAATTTCCATTATGGAAAGAAGGGCGTTGGCAGAAGAGATGGGGAGGCCGGAGGCTCGGATTAGTTCATCGCGAGGTATTGGTTCACGAAGAAGTTCTATAATTTTCATTTCATCCTTGCCACAGTCGGCGTATTTTTCTTTATCAGATAATTTTGGTTTTTCTATATTAAATCCTAATGCAATTAATACATCTTCACTACTTGTCACAGGGGTGGCACCTTCTTTTATGAGCCAGTTGGTGCCATTGGAATTTGAAGAGAAAGCAGAGCCGGGGACGGCAAGGACATCACGATTGTAGTCAAGCGCCATACGTGCAGTAATAAGAGTACCCGACTTTTCTTCAGCTTCTATTATAAGGACTGCTTTTGAAATTCCCGCCATTAGTCTATTCCTTTGAGGAAAAGAATATAAAGTAGCTTTCATATTGGGTTCCATTTCAGATATAAGGCATCCACCACTTTCCACTATTTCATCTGCAAGGCGGATATTTGATTTTGGGTGGAGAGCATTTCTGTCGAGCCCTGAACCAGGAAAAGAGATAGTGGTTAAACCACTATCTAGAGCTGTACGATGTGCGATACTGTCTATACCTATAGCAAGACCAGATACAATACAAACAGGATAACCCTTTAACCCTTTGATTAATTTTTCACAAATATCTTTACCATATGAAGTGTATTTACGAGAACCTACAACTGCCAAATAAATTAAATCTTCTTTTGGAAGTTCACCACGAATATATAAAACTTTTGGAGGTTGAGGAATTTCTAAAAGAGATTCTGGATATTCCTCTTTTTTCATTTTTCTTATGTCATCCATCCCATCTATTATACCACTTATTTTATCTATTTTGAAAAAATATATGAAAGTAGTATAATAAAATCTATATGTTAGACATCAAATTTATAAAAGAAAATAAGGATTTGGTTAAAATGGCTTCAGAGAAGAAACATAGTTCTTTTAATGTGGATGATCTTATAAATATTGATGAAAAGAGGATATCACTTTTGGGAGAAGTGGAAGCTTTAAGAGGAGAGCAAAATAAAATGAATACATCTATCGCTATAGAAAAGGATATGAATGCTCGTTCCCAAATGATAAATGAAATGAAAATGCTTAAGGAAGATTTGGGTAAAAAAGAAGAAGAATTAAAAGTAATAATGCAAGATTGGCAGGCTCTTATGCTTCAAGTCCCAAACATTCCTGATATGTCAGTTCCTGATGGTGATAGTGATGCAGAAAATCAAGAAATAAAAAAATGGGGAGAGTTAACAAAATTCGATTTTGAACCAAAAGATCATATTGAGTTAATGACTAAACTTAAAATGGTTGATTTTGAAAGAGGAGCAAAAGTTCATGGATTTAGAGGTTATTTTTTGACAGGAGAAGGAGCGAGACTTTGTTTTGCCATTTGGAATTACGCAATGGACTTTTTTGGTGATAAAGGATTTACGCCTATTATTCCTCCAGTTATTATACGTAAGCAAAATCTTTATGGGACGGGGCATCTCCCAGGAGATGTAGAAGATTATTATATGACTCAAGATGGAGATGCTCTAGCGGGCACCGCTGAGGTTCCACTTATGGGATTTCATTCTGATGAGATTTTAGATATGAAAGATTTTCCTATAAAGTATCTTGGATTTTCTCCTTGTTTTAGACGTGAAGCAGGAAGTCATAGTAAGGACGTAAAAGGTCTTATTCGTGTCCATGAATTTTATAAATTTGAACAAGTCATACTTTGTGAAGCAAATCATCAAACATCTGTAAATTTTCATGAAGAAATAAATAGGAATACAGAAAAATTTATCGAGTCACTCGGTATACCTTATCACACTGTAATCAATTGCGGAGGAGACCTTGGTCTTGGACAAGTGAAGAAATACGATATAGAGCTTTGGGTTCCAAAAGAAGAAAAATATCGTGAGATATCATCTGCTTCTTATTTTCATGATTTTCAGACTAGAAGATTTAATATCAGATATAGAGATGAAGATGGAAAGCTTCGTTATGCACACTCATTAAATAGTACCGCGATTCCCACTCCTCGCATATTGGTTTCGCTTGTAGAAAATTTCCAGCAAATAGATGGCACGATAAAAATCCCAGAAGTTTTGAGAAAGTATTTTAATGATAAAGAATTTATTTCATAAATTAGAATGAGAGATTTACCTATTTCCGGAAGGTTAATAGAAGAACAAAAAAAAAGAAAAAAATACCGAATTAGGGTGTCTTTACTTTTCTTTTTTTTAATTGTCTCAATGATTTTTGCTTTATCCTTTTTTTCTCATCACAAGAAACTTATTTTGGGAGAGATAGAGGTGAATGGGGTAAACGTAATAGATGAAGATGATTTAAAATATTTTATAAATCAAAAATTATCAGGCAATTATCTTTATTTATTTTCAAGAGCAAATAATTTTATTTATCCCAAAAAAGAAATTTACAATGGACTTATTTTTAATTTTCCAAGAATAGAGACTTTGGAAATTAGTAAAGATGGATTTAATAAATTAAAAATAAATATTAAAGAAAGAGTCGGAGTTTATCTTTATTGTGGAGAAATTGTTCCAGAAGAAAAGAAAGATGTAGGGGAGAATTGTTATTTTATAAATGATGCCGGGTATATTTTTGATAAGGCCCCTTATTATTCTGGTAATATTTATTTTAAATATTATTTAAAGTTAGATTCCCAAAATATTTTAGGATCAAATCTTTTTGATGGTGAGTATTTTATTCAAATGACTAGGTTTATAAATGGCATAAAACATCTTGGATTTGAGCCTATATATTTGATTATAGATAGTGATAATACAGGACACTTATATTTAGAGCATAGAAACATTGCAACTGAGCCTAAAATTATATTTAAGACCAATGAAGATTTAGAATCTTTAATTAATGATTTTTCTGTATCTTTAAGGGAGAAAGAATTTAAAAATGAATTGGAGTCTGGTTATAATAAGCTTCTTTATCTTGATCTTCGTTTTAAAAATAAGATTTTATATAAATTTGAAAAATAATTATGAATTTTTGGAATAAATTAAAAAAACCATTTTTTTGTATTGCACCGATGGCAGATGTCACAGATGCTTCTTTTCGCTCTATGTTTGTAAAATATGGTAAGCCGGATGTTATGTGGACAGAGTTTGTTTCTGCTGATGGACTTTCAAATAAAGAAGGAAGAAAAGCACTAGAAATAGATTTGAAATTTAATAAAAAAGAAAAGCCAATAGTGGCACAACTTTTTTCTTCAAATCCTAAAAAAATGAGAGAAGCATCGAAATATGTAGCCTCACTTGGTTTTGATGGCATAGATATCAATATGGGTTGCCCTGATAAGAAAGTAGAGAAGCAGGGTGCAGGAGCATCCTTAATGAAGAATCCTAAGCTTGCAGGAGAAATAATACAAGCTGTGAAAGATGGGATAAAAGATGCAAGTGCAGAACCCTATTCCAAAGGGCGGGCAAGGAAAATCTCTATATCTGTGAAAACTCGTATTGGATATAATAAAAATGAAATAAATGAATGGATACCATTTCTTCTTTCTCAAGACATAGATGCTCTTACTATACACGCGAGAACAAGAAAAGAAATGTCCCTCGTTCCAGCTCGTTGGGAGCATATAAAAGAAGTAGTGGATATAAGAAATAAAATGGGATTGAAAACGAAAATAATTGGTAATGGAGATGTAGAAAGTCTTGAAGATGGAATAAATAAATGGAAAAAAACTGGATGTGATGGGATAATGGTGGGAAGGGGTATTTTCGGCAAGCCGTGGTTTTTTGCTGGGTTAGATTCTTTTCGCTTGGGATATATTCCGAAAAGCACGAATATTTTTCTGGTGAAAAATTTCTCTGCTCGGGCCAGTCGCCCTGCGCAAGGCTTTTCAGAACATATCCCTTCGCTAAAAGAAAGATTAAAAATTTTAGTAGAACACACAAAACTTTTTGAGAAGATGCTAGGAAAAGTAAAAAGTTTTAATATTATGAAAAAGCATTATAAAGCGTATGTGAATGGATGGGATGGAGCTAAGGATCTTCGCATAAAACTAATGAATACCAAAAATGCAAAAGAAGTAGAGAAAATTGTGAAAGAATATTTAAAAAAGACAAAATAAAAAGTAAATGGTATAATCATTTCATGAAACTAGATAAAAATTCAAATATTGCTTTATATCGTAAATACAGGCCAGAGAACTGGGAGGAGGTTATTGGTCAAGACCATATAGTAAAAGCTATTGGGGGAGCAATAGAAGCAGGGAAGGTTTCTCATGCGTATTTACTTTGTGGTCCACGTGGTACAGGAAAGACGACCATTGCTCGCATTATTGCTTCTGAATTGGGTTCCTCTGTGAATGATATCTATGAGCTTGATGCAGCTTCAAACAGGGGTATTGATGATGTAAGAAATATCAGAGAGAGTGTGAATACTATGCCATTTGATTCTAAATATAAAATTTATATTTTAGATGAAGTGCATATGTTTACCAAAGATGCTTGGAATGCACTGCTTAAGACTATCGAGGAGCCACCCAAGCATGTAATTTTTATACTTGCAACTACTGAGCTTGAGAAAGTCCCTGAGACAATAATATCTCGTTGTCAGACTTTTATATTTAAAAAGCCGACTGATGCTGTGCTTGCACAGGTAATAGAAAATGTCGCGGAAAAAGAAGGATACACACTCGAAGAAGGTGGGGCAGATCTCATTGCTCTACTTGCAGATGGAGCTTTTAGAGATGCACTTGGGACTTTGCAAAAAGTTATTTCTTTTTCGAAAGATAAAAAAATAAAAATAAAAGAAATCGAAGATGTGACGGGTTCACCCAAAGAAGACCTAGTGAATGGTTTTCTTGATGCTATAGCAGAGAATGATTTAGAAAAAGGTTTACTTTCTATAAAGAAAGCAAATGAAGAAAATATAGATATGGAAATTTATCTAAAGATGATACTTTCCAAGCTTCGTTTTTCACTTATGCTTCGCTATGTGCCCACTATGAAAAATGATTTAAATAAAACTCTCTCTTTAAATGATATAAATTATATATCATCACTTGTTTCATCTAAACCAGAAAAAATATCATCACATACACTTTATATTCTCCTTGAATCATATGGTAATTTAAAAAATTCATTTATAACTTCTTTACCTCTTGAGCTTGCTCTAATCAAGATTATAAATGAAGGAAAATAATTTTCTTTTATAATGTAATCTATGTATAAGCAAAATAAAATTTGGGATGTGGTGATAATAGGAGGTGGAGCATCAGGGATGATGGCTTCTTCTGTCGCTTCTTCTTTGGGCAAGTCAGTACTCCTTTTAGAAAAGAATAAAAATTTAGGAGAGAAACTTAAAATTACTGGTGGGGGAAGATGCAATATCACTAATGCAGAGCCAGATATCCATAAATTTTTAGAAATATATGGAAAAGGGAAAGATTTTCTTTACACACCTTTTTCTATTTTTGGAGTAAAGGATACATTTACTTATTTTGAAAGTCGAGGACTTCCACTTGTAATTGAAGCAAGATATAGAGTCTTTCCAGAAAGTCAAAAAGCACTTGATGTTTTTAATATTTTAAATAAAGAGATTTTGGATAATAAAGTATTTATAAAAACAAATTGTAGGGTTTTAGGTTTTGAAAAAGAAAAAGGTGAAATAAAATATGTTAAGACTAATCAGGGAGACTTTTATGCCAAATCTTTTATTCTTTCAACTGGTGGACTTTCACATCCTGAAACTGGATCAACAGGAGATGGACTTGTTTTTTTAAAAAATTTGGGGCATAAGGTTACCGAACCTAGCCCAGATGTCGTACCACTTGCGGTACCAGACTCTTGGGTTCACTCACTTGCTGGAGTATCTCTTTCTTTTATGAAAATTACTTTTTATCTAGACGAAAAGAAGCAATTTTCAAAGACTGGTAAAATTTTGTTTACTCATTTTGGACTTTCCGGTCCACTTATTTTAAATAGTGCAAAAAAAGTTAAAGAATTACTTCATAGTGGAGAAGTGAAAGCTTTTATTGATCTTTACCCTGATACTGATATCAAATCAATAGAGATGAATTTGATAAAAGTTTTTAATAACAATAAAAATAAAACATTTAAAAATATTTTTAAAGAAATTGTTCCAGATGGTATTGCAAAGGGGATTATAGAGCTTTTTAATTTTGTGGATTTAAATAAAAAAGTGCATAGTATAACCAAAGAAGAGAGAAAACAAATTTCTAAGCTCATTAAAGGATTACCTATATATATCTCTGGAACTATGGGGTATGACAGAGCGGTAGTTGCAGATGGAGGAGTGGATATGAAAGAAATAGATATGAAAACAATGAGATCGAAAATAATTAATAATCTGTACGTGACTGGGGATCTACTTGATATGAACAGAAATTCAGGAGGGTATAGTCTTCAAATTTGCTGGACGACAGGGTATATAGCAGGAAAGTTTTGTTAAATAAATTTAAAATTCCCACAGATTGAAGCTGTGGGAATTTTATTGTTATATTATTTTAATTCTGTCTTATATATTGAAACTAAACTATAAAGTAGTCCTATTACAAGCGGTCCAATAAGTATGCCTACTGGGCCCATAAGTGATATACCACCTAGGATTGAAAATAATATAAAGAGTGAAGGGATTTCTGTATTTTTGGAGATAATATAAGGAGCAAGAATGTTGTCTATTGTTCCTATAAGAAGAAGTGACCACAATAAAAGACCAAGGGCTTGTATCTGCATTCCTGTTGCAAATAGGTAGATCATAGCAGGGATAGAAACTATCGATGTCCCAAATGTAGGGATAAAAGATGCTATTCCTGCTATAACTGCCCAGATCGCAGCATTGGGAACTCCAAAAATTGTAAATCCAATCCAAGCAAGTAATCCTTGAGCAATAGCAATAACAAAAGATCCTTTCAATACTCTATTTATTGAGCCTGATAAGCTTGCTAATATTTTGTGAGAGTTTTCATTAGAAAGTGGGAGTATCGATATAACTCCTTTCTTCCAAACTTCTCCATCTTTTAAAATATAGAATAAGGCGAATATCATAATTGTGAACATTATAATGGAATTGAATGTTGAAGAAAATATAGAGGCAATATTGTCAGATAGTGAACCCACAAAATTCATAACTTTTGTCCCAGTGTCAAAATAAATTCCTTCCGGGAGTAAATTGTTTATTGAACTGTCTAGAGAATTTATAAATTTGTCAGCACTTCCATCAGCAACTATAGAGTAATATGCTTCTTCAGACTGGATGAAGACTGCTTTGCCGACAAAGAAAAGTGGCACGCAAAGACCTATTAAAAATATGAGAATAGTAAGAAGTGATGCAAGCCAAGAGATTCCCCTTGTAATGTATTTTTTAATCCATTTATAAAGTGGAGAAAGTACTACAGCAAAAGCTGCAGATAAAATAATGACAGTCAGGAATGGGAAGAGTATGGCTACTGTTAAAATAAGAACAATTATTAATAATGTAAATATAAAATGTCTTTCTGTTTGTGTTGTTTGCATAAATATATTATACCAAGAAATTAAATATTAGACTAGAAATATCCTTTTAAAAGTGGTAATTATTATTTTTCTAAAATTTTCTAAAGTTTTCTCTGTGCTTTCTTTGAGTAATTCACCATCAAAATAATAAGATAAACACGAATATTTATTTTTATTTAATCTTTTGATTAGATAGTCTGTAACAAAAAGATGACCTTCACCACGTGGAGGTATTATCACCTTAAGAGTATTGGATTTATTATTATATATAAATTTCTTGTTTACCTCGATCTCCTCACTATCATTTTTTTGATTAAAAAAATCAAATATATCTAATAATTGATTCATTGTTTTATCTATACTCATAAATTCATTATATCAAAAGGATATTCTTGGTGCGAGTTGAAAAATAACCATTTTTATTGTATCCTTATATTGTTTTATATTGGGGTATCGTCTAATGGTAGGACAGAGGCCTTTGAAGCCTTTAATCGTGGTTCGAATCCATGTACCCCAGCCAGCAAGAGCGAGGTTATTACGCTCGAGATACGTTGTATCTATTAATTTATGTTGTTTAGCGATATAATTGAACTATGAAAAAATATGAAAATGAAGTTAAAAAATATTTAAAAGAACGAGATTGGGATAATTTACGCCCAGTAGATATTGCAAAATCTATATCAATAGAATCATCTGAGTTACTGGAAATATTCCAATGGACAAATCAAGAACTTGATGAAGTTAAAAAAGATAAAGAAAAAATTGAAGAAATAAAAGAAGAACTAGCTGATGTATTAATATATTGTTTCAATATGGGTGTTCTATTAAATTTTGATATGGGAAAAATATTTTTAAGTAAATTAAAAAAAGTAAAACAAAAATATCCAGCACATCTATTTAAAAACAGAGATAAAAAAGTTGATTCAGATTCAAAGAGTATTTATTGGAAAATAAAAAAAGAGCATAGAAATAAAAAATAATAGTCGCTCTTGATACGTCGTTTTAATATAATAAAATTAGTTAAAATAGCATTACGGGATAAGGAATTGAAAAGTTCTAACTCGTGACGCTCAGCCCTTCGTCGCCTTGCTAGTCTCCTCAGGGTCTTCGACCCGAATTATAGAGACGAAGGTCCTGAGCTTTAATAAGCGAAGGAAATCATTTTATGAATAAATTCTTTACTTACATCTTAGAATGTGCAGATAAATCTTTTTATGTTGGTTCCACTAATAATTTAGAGAGAAGATTAGAACAACACAATAATTCTAAATCAGGTGCACATTATACTAAAATAAGAAGGCCAGTAATCTTGAAATATAAAGAAGAATTTGAAACATTAAGAGAATCCCGCCAACGAGAAACTGAATTGAAAGGATGGAGAAGAGAAAAGAAAATTGATTTAATTAACAAAAAAGGTGTACTGAACCTGTAAGGTTCGATAAATGTACTCACGGTCCATGTACCCCAGTACTATTTTTAAGTTATATTTTATAGTGTTTTGATGCTAAATAGATAATAAAAAAGAAAAAAGCCGATACTTTTAACAAATACCGGCTCTAAGTTCTTCAAATATAAACAAACGAGCGGTTGAATGCCCTTTAATGTTGACCTCTCCCAAAATCACATTTTTATATGTTTATATATACAAAGAACTTTCCGTAGATCTGACGAGAGTTGAACTCATGTTTCCAGAATTAAAATCTGGTGTTCTAGCCCCTGAACTATAGATCCGTTTATTGAATTAGATATTACTTTAAATCTATTTTTTGTCAATTTATTTTAAATAATGTCAAATTTATTTATTAGAATAAGTATTTGGTTTGGGTTTTTATTGATTCTTAGTATAATATAATATATGTTAAAAATTAATGATATCGTGCCTGAGTTTGAGCTTGATGCTTATAAGGCAAATGAAATAAAGAAAGTTAAACTTTCTAATTATAAGGGCAAGTGGGTAGTTTTGATATTTTATCCAGCCGATTTTACTTTTGTGTGTCCAACAGAATTAGAAGATGCACAGGGTCACTATGAGGAAGTTAAAAAATTGGGAGGGGAAATACTAAGTATAAGTACAGATACAGCATTTACTCATAAGGCTTGGCACGACAGCTCACCTGCAATAGGAAAAATAGAATACCCAATGCTTGCCGATACGACAGGGGAGGTTTGTAATATTTTTGGAACTTATATTGAGAAAGAAGGACTCTCACTTCGGGGAACATTTATAATAGATCCAGACGGAGTACTAAAGACAATAGAAATACATGACAATAGTATTGGCCGAAGTACAAAAGAATTGATAAGGAAGCTCGAGGCAGCAAAATTTGTGAGAGAGCATGATGGGAATGTTTGTCCTGCTAGTTGGGAACCAGGGAAAGATGTGCTTACTCCTGGAGTTGACCTGATAGGGAAGATATAAAAATAAATTAGTTTATTCTAAAAGAGTCACAACATTGTTGAGACTCTTTTTGTTTTCCTTGCTATTTTATTGGAAATAGGGTATTATTAAGAAATAATAATAATAACTTGTCTAGTGTAAGGGAGATGGGTAAAAATAAAAATGGGAAATTTTAATGATAGGGGAGGTAATAGAGGTGGAGGAAGAGATGGAGGGTTTAGAGGAGGAGACAGAGGTGGAAGACCTAGTTTTAACAAGGGTGGATTTGGTGGAGGACGCGGTGGAGATAGAAGAGAAATTTCTATGCATAAAGCTGTATGTGATGAATGTCATAAACCTTGCGAAGTTCCTTTTCGCCCATCTTCTGATAAGCCAATATATTGTAATGATTGTTTTTCAGGTAAAAAAGGAAATGATACAGGAAGAAAAGATTTTGGAGATAGAGGAGGAAGGAGAGATTTTGGCGGAAAGCCTTCTTTTGTAAGAAATGATTCACATGGTGGAAATGATGATGTTAAAAAGCAATTAAGTGAAATGAATATAAAATTAGATCGTCTTATAAATGCAATAGAAGGGATGACTTCTAAAAAAGAAATTGCTAAAGTGACTGTATCTAAGCCTACTGAAAAAGTTTCAGTTAAAAAAGTAGCTTTAAAAGCACCTGTAAAGAAAGTGGAAGTTAAAAAAGTAGCTTCAAAAAAGAAATCTAAATAATTTCAAAAATAAAAAGCCCTATGGGGCTTTTTATTTTTGGCTGATAAAATGATAGAATAGAATTATGGATAAAAATCAATTAGATTTATTAAAAAAAGTAGAAGAACTTACCGCAAAAATAAATGAGATGTTTAGTAAAAAAGGGAAATCTGTCTTTGAGAGATATCCGCTTCTTTTTGCTTTCCTTGTCGTCATTGGGGCGACGATGATGAGCCAAGGAGTTAAAGATTTGATACTTAGTATAAATTTTTTGAAATTTAACCCTTGGGCTATGTTTTCTTTTGGAGTCATTATACTAATCATAACAGGGACTTTATATAAAAAGTTAGAGAAATAAAATATGTATAATATTAAAATTTTATTTGGGATTTTGTCAGCAGTTTTTACTTTCCTTGGGATTGTGCCTTACTTTTTTAGTATTCACAAAAAGGAAATACATCCACACAATTTGTCTTGGCTTGGGTGGGCGTTCATCACATTTATAGGGGGGCTTGCAATGTTATCTGAAGGTGGAGAGTGGTCTGTTATTATACTTTTTGCTAATACACTTTCATGTGTGCTTGTGGTTATTTATTCTGTTTATAAAAAAGTAGGAGTATGGTCTACGACCACATATGATTATATGTTTTTTGGATTAGGAATCTTGGGAGTAGTACTATGGCAAATTACTGATATTGCTCTTGTTGCGGTCGTGTGTGCAGTACTTGCTGATCTATTTTTTGGAATTCCAACAATTATAAAAACATATAAAAATCCAAAATCTGAGTTAGCACTTGCTTGGGGTTTCTGTTCTTTGGCAGGACTTTTTAGTCTTTTTGCAGTTAATAATTTTATGCCAATAGAGTTCCTTTATCCATTATATTTATTTATATTTGATACATTGGTTTTGTTATTAGTGGTATTTAGAAAAGGTAAGAAGGGTTGATTTTTATGTAAAAATAGTGTAATTTAATTTTAAAAATAGTAATTTAACAAAACAAAAAATAAACAATTAAAAACTTACGAGAATGACAAAGCTTAATTTAAAAGTATCCCAATTTTCTATCACAGAAAGAACATCTGTGATTTCTTATTATTTAAATGATGTTAGTAAATATCATTTAATAAATGCTGAAAAGGAAGTGGTTTTAGTTAGAAAAGCTAAGAAGGGTGACATTGAGGCAAGGAACGAACTTATTTGTGCAAATTTGCGATTTGTAATTTCTGTCGCAAATGAACATAAAAAGAAATATCCCTTTTCGGAACTGTCTGATCTTATTAATGCAGGGAATCTGGGACTCATTAAAGCAATTGAAAGATTTGATGACACAAAAGGTTTTAAGTTGATTACTTATGCTGTTTCGTGGATTAAACAATCAATGATAGATCTTAGTTATAAGCAAGACAGAGTAATATCTCTTCCTTATAATGCAATTGAACTTATTAATAAAATTAAGAAAGTGAAAGCTTCATTTGAAAAAGAAAATGATCGTAATCCTACACTTGAAGAGTTGTCTCAGATTACAGGCAAAAGTGTTAAAAACATATTAGCCGCTTCTCAATATTCAATACCAGCTTTTTCACTTGATTATAAAAATAATGAAGAAGAAAAAAACTTATATGATGTTTTAGAAGATAAAAATGCTCCCAATCCATTTAGACTTTTAGAAGTAATGTCGGGATATGAAAATGTTCAAAGACTGTTATCTGTTTTATCTGATGTTCAAAAAGAAATCATCGTGAAAAATTTTGGAATTGGTTATGAAAAGAAAACGATTAGTGAAATAGCTTTTGAAATGAAAATTCCAAAAGAAACAGTTGAAAATATTAAAACTGTGGCTTTTCGAAAACTTAGAAAATGTTCTTATTTGGAAAAGATTAAAGAGCAGGTGTTGGCTAGTTAATTTTTTTTTGTTTTTTATAAGATTAAACCATCCCTACGTTTAGGTGATGGTTTTTTTATAGAAAAGGTATTAAATAAAGGGTTTTAATTAGGCTTGACAAAATGATTTAAAAGGTATATAATATATATGTTATGAAAAAAATTAACATTTTAGTAGTCGCTTTTGTCATCCTTGTTGGAGTTTCAGTATTTGCTCTTCCTGAGAAATCTGATGCTTACTTTGGGGTTGATATAAGTTTTGGCTCAAGTAATTATTATAATGATGGGTATGGTTATGGCTATGATAACTATGGATATGATAGTGGCTATGGTTACGATAATTATGGTTATGGCTCTAGTTATGGTGGCTACGGCTATGATAATTATAATTATGCTTCTAATTATGGTGGTGGCTATGGTTATTCTCCTTCATATTATGGAGGAAATTATGGATACTATCAAAATCCAATGTTTAGTAATAGTATTTATGGATCACAAAGAACAACTATGAGTGGTTATCCATATCTAAATGGTGGATACAGTGGAGTTCCTAGTGATTATGTATCATTTATAGGACCAAAGTTTTTCTATCCACAATGTGGAAGTTACTATTGTAACTAATAAAGATAAAATAGATTTAAAAACAGTCCAGCTCCGGCTTAAGCCGGAGCTGGACTGTTTGTTTTACATTTCTTCTTGATCTGGCTTTTCTATTTGTATTGTTTCTATTCCTATAGCTTCACCAGTTATCCTCATAACGTCTTTGTCTATTTTTTTAAACTCCTGATTTGATTTTGTGAAATGATTAGCGACTGTGGAGATGGCATTGCCCAACTTTTGGTGAACTTCCTCATATGATTTTAAATGTTTACCCAAGTCTCCAACTCTTTTGACTATATCTTTAGCACTTTCTTCTATCTGCATAGCCTTGAGACCTTGAAGTACAGTTTGAAGATATGCAAGGAATGAAGTAGGGGAAACAATGATAACTTTGTATTTGCTTGCGGCACGCTGGATTAGATTCTCGGTATCCTCTGTCACTGCACCGATTTTATTTATAAGTAGATCGTAGTAAATTGCTTCATGGGGTATAAACATAAATGCAAAGTCCATTGTATTTTCTTCAGGTAAAATATATTTGGAAGTTTCTACAATTCTATTCTTTAAATCATTTATAAAAACTTTTTCTAGCCTTTCTTTTTCTGTCTTGTCGCTAGTTTCACTTATACGATTATAATTTTCGAGCGAGAATTTTGAATCTATTGGGATGATTTTGTCTTTTACAAATACGACTGCATCAACTATTGTGCCATCAGGGAATGGGTACTGCATCTGGTAAGACCCCGGAGGCATGACATTCTTTAATAATGTTTCTAGATAATACTCTCCCAATATTCCGCGTTGCTTTGGGTTCTTTAAAATGTCTTGTAAATTTTTAAGTTGGTCTGCGAAAGAAACAACTTGCTTGTTCGTTTCATCAAGCCTTGTAATCTTTTCTGTAATGTCAGCTATGATACGGGAAGTTTCTGTAGATTGGTATCGCATTGATTGATTTATTTCTTTTTGTGATTCCCCAAGCTTGTTATCTATGGTTCGAGAAAGCTCATTGATCTGTTGGAGGAGCATATTTGTCACCCCGTCGCTATTGTCTTTTGTCGGCTTTTTCAAAAAGAAAAATAATCCTATAACTAGAACAATAAGTACTCCTAAAAATATAATAATTAAAATTTCCATATGGTATATTTTAGCATATTTTTATTTTAATTTCCCCAAATAATGTTTTAATGTATAAATCCAATCTTCTTCGTTGTCAGGGTTTTGCTCTTTTTGGGCAAGCATCCATTCTAAATATCCGCGGTCAATATTTGCTACCTCCTCGACTGTTTTGCCATTGTATTTTCCAAAATTAAACATATTCATAAGTGAAGGACGACTTGAAATTTCTATCATTTTTTCTATGGCATTAGCTTCATCACAATTTTCTTCCTTCATTATTTTTGCAATTAATCTCTCGTATAATTTCTCAAGCACGAGGACATCTCCAAGTGCATCATGAGCCGAAGCTTCTATTTCTATCTCTAGATAGTATCTTAAATATTGGAGTTTATATTGGGGAATTACATTTTCTTTATCTAAATATCTTGCGACACGAAGAGTGCAAATGAAATTGGCTGGCTTGATGTTTTCTTTTTCTATGATAGCAAGGTCAAACTTGGCATTGTGGGCGACGACTACTCCATTTGGATCTTCAAATAATTCTTTGATTGTTTTATAACTTGGATCTTCTTGGAAATGATTTTTTGTGGTAACCATTTTGTTTGTAATATGGGTAATAGCACTTGCTTCAGGTGGTATAGGAATAGATGGTTTGTAAAGTTCACAGAAAGTTTCTGTGCCATTTTTATATGCTAATTGGCAAAGGAAATCTTTTTTGGGTTCATTGCCTGTTGTCTCTGTATCAAAAAATATAATTTGTTTCATATATTATATTGTAGCATTTTATTAATCTTGAATAAAATAGCTCTTCTTGAAATGCACACATAAAATCCTGCTGGATTTTTGCTCTGCTCGGACCGTCGTCCTGCGCAAGGCATTTCTCAAAGACTATTTTATTCAAGATTTTTGTGTTATAATAAATACATGACATTACATGAAAATATAAAAAATGGAATAAAAGAAAGTATGAAAGCAGGGGATAAGGTGAGGCTCGAAGTGATGAGGGGCCTTTCAACTGCATTTATGAATGAACTTGTGGCAACAGGGAGGACCCCACAAGATACTCTTACTGATGAGCAATCAATTATTGTGATTACAAGACTAGCAAAACAAAGAAAAGATTCTATAGAGCAATTTACCAAGGGAGGAAGAATGGATCTTGTTGAAGAAGAATCTAAACAACTTGCAATACTCAATGAATATTTACCCAAATTGATGGAGAAGGAAGAAGTGGAAGAATTTGTAAAAAATAAAATCAGAGAAGTAAGTATAATAGACCCTACAAAGAAAGGAATGTTTATGGCAACACTTATGAAAGATTTGAAGGGTAAAGCAGATGGAGCTATGGTTAAAAGTGTGGTTGATGAACTTTATAAATAAAATATAAAATTATGCGAATTATTTTACGTTGGTTGATATTGTCTATAGCAGTTTGGGTCACATCCGAATTGATTTCAGGAGTAAGTACAGATTCCGTCTTGTCTTCTTTTGTGGTAGGTGCTTGTTTAGCACTTTTTAATATGTTTATTAAACCTGTTATAAAAATATTAACTCTTCCTATAAATATAATTACACTAGGTCTTTTTTCTCTTGTTATAAATGGCCTAGTTTTTTGGTATCTTGGAACCGTTATAGACGGATTTGTTGTTGCAACTTTTGTTTCGGCATTTATAAGTGCTATAGTTGTTTCAATTATAAACTGGATACTTACAAAATTTTTTCATTTTGATTAATATGAATTTTTTAAAAAAAAAGAAAATATGTGTCACTCACAATGGAGCTTTTCATGCTGATGATCTTTTTGCAACAGCGACACTCTCTATTTTAAATGATGGAAATATCAAAATCATTCGCACAAGAGATCCGAAAATTTTTGAGAAAGCTGATTATTTATATGATGTAGGTGGAGAATATGACCCAGAGAAAAATAAGTTTGATCACCATCAGAAGGGTGGTGCTGGGCAAAGAGAAAATGGAATTCCTTACTCATCTTTTGGTCTTATTTGGAAAAAGTATGGAGAAGAAATTTGTGAGAGTAAAGAAGTTGCGGAGAAGATAGAAGAGAGATTAGTTTTACCAATTGATGCAAACGATAATGGCATAAATCTTTTTGATGTTAATAGTGGAATTGCTCCATATACAATACAGGATTTATTTTTTAGTTTTAGACCAAGCTGGAAAGAAAAAGAAGATTATGATGCTCCATTTATTAAATTAGTTCCTTTAGTTGCAGATATTTTAAAAAGAGAAATTGTAAGAATTAAAGATTCTATTGAAGTAGCATCTATTGTTAAAAAAGTTTACGAGGAGTCAGAAGATAAAAGAGTTCTTATTTTTGATAAATCATACCCTTGGTTTGAAATTATAAATGAATATAGTGAACCATTGTATGTAGTTTTTAAAAAAGGAGATACTTGGCGAGCAGAAGCAGTTCGTAAAGAAAAGTATAAATTTGAAACAAGAAAGCCATTTCCTGTAGAGTGGGCTGGAAAAAGAGATGAAGAAATGTCACAAGTATCTGGAGTGAAAGATGCAATTTTTTGTCATAATGGTAGATTTTTAATTGTTGCTAAATCTAAAGAAGGAATTATGGAACTTGTTAAAAAAGCTTTAATGAGTTAAGGTTATAAATAATGGAGAGCTAAAATTAAAATAGCTCTTCTCGGAGGGCACGAAAATTTTTTGCTAAAAATTTTCTCAAGTGCTCGCGCCGTCGCGCTCGCAAGCCACTCCAATAAGACTATTTTAATTTTAGCTTTTATGTTTATCGATGAAATAAAATTTTATGCACAAGCTGGCCACGGTGGAGACGGGGTTGTTCGCTGGCGTCGAGAAAAGTTTATAGATAAGGGAGGTCCAAACGGTGGAGATGGAGGACGTGGTGGAGATATTTATGCTATAGCTCTCCAAGATATACATTTACTTAGTAGATATAAACATAAGAAAAAATTTGAAGGAGAGAGTGGTGAAGATGGAGCGGGGGGAAGTAGAAAAGGCGGTGATGGAAAAGATTTGATCATTGAGCTTCCAGTGGGATCTGTGATCACAAATATCGAAAGTGGATTTTCTGTATCTTTAGATGAGGCAGGACAAAAAGAACTTTTACTTAAGGGTGGTGTGGGTGGATATGGTAATGAACAATTTAAAACTTCAACAAACACAACTCCAACAAGAGCAACAAAAGGGAAAAGGGGGGAAGAGGGTAATTTTAAAATAGAACTTGAGCTTTTTGCTGATGTTGGACTAGTTGGTCTTCCTAATGCTGGGAAGTCATCTCTTCTTAATTCTATTACAAATGCAAATGCAAAAATTGGTAGTTATCAGTTTACAACTCTTGATCCAAACCTTGGTGATTTTTATGGATTTACCATTGCTGATATTCCTGGACTTATCGAGGGAGCGAGTGAAGGAAAAGGACTTGGAATTAAATTTTTAAAGCATATAAAGAGGACTAGGATGCTTGCGCATCTTGTATCTTTGGAAAATGAAAATCCAATAAAAGTTTACAAACAGATCAGGAAAGAATTGGGTAGTTACGATAAAAGTCTTTTAGAAAAAAAGGAAGTGATAATTCTTACAAAAACTGACGTGCTTGATTTAAGTAAAAAGACGGATCAAAAGAAATTAGAAAAAATAAAAAGTGATTTTGAAAAAACAGGGAATTCAGTTTTCACTTTGTCATTATATGATGATAAGTCTATTAAATACTTAATAGATGGGCTTGTAAAAATGTTGAGAAAATAAAAAACCATTTTGTAATGGTTTTTTATTTTTGTGCCCCGTGAGGGAATCGGTCACAAGTATTTTTCTACTGAAAAATCTTGCGACCCCGACTCCCGCCGTCGCGGTCCGTCTTTCGATCTTTTTAAACATACATTTAGGTATGTTTAAAAATCACAAATTTTGTGCTTTTTTATTTGGTCAGGAATATTTTTTTTGTCGTCACAAGAAAAATTTCACGACCCTGACTCGTCTATTTTTTCTGCTGAAAAAAATATGACTCCGTCTCACAAAAGCGAAAGAAAGCAACGAAGGTTGCTTTCTTTGGTCTCACGCTTTGGTGCCCCGTGAGGGGATCGAACCCCCGACCATCTCCTTAAGAGGGAGCTGCTCTACCAGCTGAGCTAACAGGGCAAACTATTTATTTTCTTAAACTAAACTTTATTTTACTGTATTAGCTTTAGATTTACCAAAACAGCATAACAGGGAATGTTAGTTAAATGAATTATTGCAGAAAAATAGGTTTTTGTAAATATTAAAAATGTATTATAATAGAGCTATGGAAAAATTTAGTTTTAATAAAAAAATAAATAAACCAGATGCAGAGCAACTCGAAATAAAATTTGACAATCAGATTGATGATAAAAAAGAAGAACCACTAGAAGCACCAAAAGAAAATGGTCATCTTTTGACGGAGTATGATTTTGAAGTTATTAAAGAGTTAGAACAAAATGGAGATATAGAAGAAGTTAAAAAAGATAATAACGAAGACGAATCTTATGTAAGCTTAAAAGAACTTAAATTAGATGATAATATTTTGTTTGAGAAAGAAGATCAAGGTTGGGAATTGTTTGGAAGATTTAATGAAGCTAAAAGACAAAATATTGAAAATAAGAAAAATAAATTATCTAATATCAAGAAATCTAATATTGGCAAAGACCCAAATGAAGGTAAAATAAGGAAAGCTTTTAATAAAGATAACATCAAATAAAAACCTTTTAAAATAAGGGTTTTTATTATGTATTATTTTATATAAAAAACCCTTGACTTATTTATTGATTTGTATATAATAGAACCCACAGTCTGATTAGTTTCTGGCTGTTTTAATTTCTTTGAAAATTATATAGAAATGTATCATTCAATTAGCCCGATTATTTTAGGAGTAAATTAATCGAGGCAATATAATATTTGCCCACTTTTTAAGTGGTAGCAAATCATAAAGTTAAGTCTCGCAACGTGCGAGACGATAATCCAGTAAAAACAAAGTATTTTTTATTTTGTTTCGTTCTATTTTTTTAATAGAGTTTGATCCTAGCTCAGGATGAACGCTGGCGGCGTGGATAAGGCATGCAAGTCGAACGGACTTTTTATTTCCGGAGATTGAGATTATATCAAGGTCAAAGGTCGTTTAAAGTTAGTGGCGAACGAGGTAGTAATACATAGGAACTTCCCCCTAAGTCGCGAACAACACATCGAAAGGTGTGCTAATACGCGATAGTCTCTCCGGAGTAAAGTTTTTCGCTTAGGGAAAGGCCTGTGAAGTATCAGCTAGTTGGTAGTGTAATGGACTACCAAGGCTATGACGCTTAGGGGAGCTGAGAGGCTGACCCCCACCGATGGGACTGAGACACGGCCCATACACCTACGGGTGGCTGCAGTCGAGAATCTTCCGCAATGGACGAAAGTCTGACGGAGCGACGCCGCGTGATTGATGAAGCAATTCGTTGTGTAAAGATCTTTTATGAGGGAAGAAGTTTATTGACTGTACCTCATGAATAAGGGGCTCCTAATCTCGTGCCAGCAGGAGCGGTAATACGAGAGCCCCGAGCGTTATCCGGAATTATTGGGCGTAAAGGGTGCGTAGGTGGTTGTATTAGTCGTTTGTCAAATCTCTGGGCTTAACCCAAAGACCGCGAGCGAAACGGTACAACTAGAGAATGTGAAAGGTATAGGGAACTCATGGTGTAGGGGTGAAATCCGTTGATATCATGGGGAACACCAAAAGCGAAGGCACTATACTAGCACATATCTGACACTCAAGCACGAAAGCATGGGTAGCGAATGGGATTAGATACCCCAGTAGTCCATGCCCTAAACGATGATCTCTAGTTTTTTGAAGTATCGACCCTTTAAGAAACGCAGCTAACGCGTTAAGAGATCCGCCTGGGAAATACGGCCGCAAGGCTAAAACTCAAAGGAATAGACGGGGACTTGCACAAGCAGTGGATTATGTGGTTTAATTCGACGATAAACGAAGAACCTTACCAAGGTTAGAAATCAACGTGAAAGCTCTAAGAAACTAGAGCCCTCGCAAGACTAGTTGACAGGTGATGCATGGCCGTCGTCAGTTCGTGGTTTGAATTGTTCCCTTAAGTGGGGTAACGAACGCAACCCTCGTCGTGTGTTATAAGTGTCACACGAGACTGCCCCGACCCAAGCGCGGAACGCGCTTCAGTTGAAAGTTGAAAGTTTATAAAGTTATAAAGTGAATGCAAATGCATTGACTTGATAACTTTTAACTTTTTTACTTTATAACTTGAAGCGAATGTTATTCGCTTCGGTCGGGGAGGAAGGAGAGGATGACGCCAGGTCAGCATGTCCCTTGATACCTTGGGCTACACACATAATACAATCGCAATTACAACGGGCAGCGACGGGGTAACCCTGAGCGAATCCTAAGAAAAATTGCGCCAGTTCGGATTGGGGGCTGCAACTCGACCCCATGAAGCCGGAATTGCTAGTAATCGCGGGTCAGACATACCGCGGTGAATACGTTCTCAAGTCTTGTACTCACCGCCCGTCAATTCAAGGGAGCCGGGAATACTCGAAATCTCTCCAGAAGGAGGGCCTACAGTAAGCTCGGTGACAGGGAATAAGTCGTAACAAGGCACGGGTAGCGGAAGCTGTTCGTGGAATAATTCAATTTGAAATCGATCTTTCGTTTTTATAACGAATAGATCTTATTGAAGTCGATATTGTGTTGCTCAATTGACAACACAATGGTCTAAGATGTGCCAGACCTAAAAGTACATTGACTGATGGAAAGACATCCCCTAATGCTATGCATTAGCGTGTGAGATAGAACGAAACAAAATAAAGGATACTTTAAATGATATAATTTTATATAATACAAAAAACAAAAATCTCTCCGATTTAAATCGGAGAGATTTTTGTTTGTGTGCTAAAGCCAGCGGGTGCTAAACTCCAACATACAATTGCGATGTGAGTGCAGCCGCTGGCTTTAACGCACAACAACTGACTAAAGAATATTATAACTTATTTAATATAAAATACAAAACCCCACCGATTTCTCGATGGGGTTTTGCTCGCAATTGCTGTCTGAAAAATAATTAGATCAGACGCGCTGGAGTAATTAACTCACTCTTATAGTATATCAAATCTACAGATATTGTCAAGTTTTTTAAATATGTTATATTAGATATAGTTTGTATTTGGATAGATGATCCGACTTTTGTCGGGTAGGAAAGTCCGGGCACACGCTTTATTTTATAAAGCAGAATTGTAGTGCCTAAATCATTTGTTTACAAATGATCGGCCCGGTTTCTTTTGTAAAAAAGAAACTTAGGGGGTAATACCCATAAGTGGTGACACTTAGTTGCGAACAGTGACGAATCGGACATTAATGAAAATTATTGTCCGGGTGAAACGGCTAAATACTTACATGTGTGCAAGATCGTATTCTTCAATTTTGGTTGAAGTTTGAATCGCTTGACCCCGAGCGTAAGTGAGGGGCTAGATAAATATCTATTTAAAACAGAACCCGGCTTATGGAATACAAACTAATATATGAAAAACATCTCGTGCAAACGAGATGTTTTTCTATTTCTTTATCTTAAATAAAATAAAAAAATAAATTTTCTGAATAAAATATTTTTATTTTTTATTAAATAAATTATTTTATAAAAATAAAAAATAAAAGTTATCCACAGTTTTTTAAAAAAAAGTATTGCAGTAATCTTTTTTATGCGAGATAATATAGTTGTGAGTGTGATGAAAATTTTTACAAATTATTTTTTATAAATTTTTTGTAAGGTCGTGGATTCACACACATCTTTAAAAATAATTTTTTTAAAAAAATTTATGGCAGCAAAAAAGAAGGCAAAGAAGGTTGCAAAGAAGCCTGTTAAAAAAGTAGCAAAGAAAAAGGCTACAAAGAAAAAGAAGTAATTCTATTTCTAACTAAAAGAAAATCCCCTCTCTATCGGGGATTTTCTTTTTATCCTATTTTTATGCTAGAATAAGAAAATATGACCAATATATTTAAGAATATTTTAGGTAGCGAAAATGACAAATATCTTAAGAAATATAAGCTTTTAGTTGATAAAATAAATGCTTTAGAACTTGAGACAAAAAAGTTATCTGATACTGATTTTATAAAGAAAACAGAAGAATATAAAAAGAGGATTAAAAACGGAGAATCTCTCGATTCCTTACTTCCAGAGGCTTTTGCTCTTGTGAGAGAAGCTTCATACAGAATTCGTAATGAAAGACATTATGATGTTCAGATGATTGGAGGTATTGCACTTCATGAGAATAATATTGCTGAAATGAGAACTGGTGAAGGAAAAACTCTTGTAGCTACTCTCCCTGCATATCTTAATTCTCTTTTAGAAAAAGGTGTACACATCGTCACTGTGAACGATTATCTTTCTCGTCGTGATGCTGTTTGGATGGGCCCAGTATTCCATATGCTTGGAGTTTCTGTTGCAGTTGTAAATTCACAAAACAAATCATACATATATGATCCATCTCATAAGAATGAAGAAATAAAAGAAGGAGAAGAAGAAATTAGTTCATTTAAAGTTCTTTATGAATTTTTAAGACCATGCTCTAGAAAAGAAGCTTACGCTTGTGATATTACTTATGGTACCAATAATGAATTTGGATTTGATTATTTAAGAGACAATCTTGCTCATAGTATAGATGATATTGTACAAAGAGATCATTATTATGCAATTGTGGATGAAGTGGATTCTATACTTATTGATGAATCTCGTACCCCACTTATCATCTCATCTGCTGCAGAAGATTCAGAAGACCTTTATTATACATTTGCTGATATTTCAAAAAAATTAATAAAAGAAGAAGATTATACTGTTGATGAAAAGTTAAGAGCAATATCTTTAACAGATTCTGGTATAACTAAAGCAGAAGATTTGCTTGGAATTTCAAATATTTATACAGAGAAGGGTATTAAATACGTGCACCATTTAGAGACAGCGGTAAAAGCTCGTGCTTTATATGAGAATAATAAAGATTATGTTGTAAAAGATGGTGAAGTTATTATTGTAGATGCATTTACTGGTAGACTTCAGCCAGGACGTCGTTGGAGCGAAGGGCTTCATCAAGCTATAGAAGCTAAGGAAGGTGTGAAAATAGAAAAAGAAACAAGAGCTGTTGCTTCTATTACTTTTCAAAATTATTTTAGATTTTATGAGAAATTAGGTGGAATGACAGGAACAGCAGAAACATCAAAAGAAGAATTTTATAAAGTTTATGGACTTAATGTTATAGTTATTCCTACTCATAGACCTATAAACAGAAAGGATTTTAATGATCTTATTTATCAGACTGAAAAAAGTAAATTAGAAGCAGTTGCTAAAAAGGTTAAAGAATTAAATACAAAAGGGCAACCTGTTCTTATAGGTACTGTTTCTATTGAGAAAAATGAACTTCTTTCAGCGTATCTTACTCAAGCAGGTATTCCTCATACAATGCTTAATGCAAAGAATCATGAAAGAGAAGGAGAGATAATTGCTAATGCTGGGAGGCTTGGTGCTGTAACTGTCGCTACCAATATGGCTGGGCGTGGAGTTGATATCAAGCTTGGTGGAGTGCCATATGATCAAGATAAATATGATGAAGTTAAAGCTCTTGGTGGTCTTTTTGTAATAGGGACTGAACGTCATGAAGCAAGAAGAATAGACAACCAGTTAAGAGGTCGCTCGGGTCGTCAAGGAGATCCAGGGGAGACACTTTTCTATGTATCACTTGAAGATGATTTGATGAGAATTTTTGGATCTGATCGTATTAAGTCTATGATGGTAAAACTTGGAGTACCAGAAGATCAGCCAATAAATAATAAATTTATTTCTAATTCTTTAGAGAATGCCCAAGCAAAAATAGAAGGATTTCATTTTGATTCTAGAAAGCATACATTAGAATATGATAATGTGATGAATCATCAAAGAAAATCTATATACGAGAGAAGAAGAGTGATGCTTCGTGGAAGTTATGAAGATTTGGAAAATTTCTTAAATAATTTATCTGTTGACTATCCAAAACTTAAAGAAATTGTGATAAGTAAAAGAGCAAAAGTAGGTGATACTGCTTTCTTTGAGACCGTGAGAAGGATAGCTCTCTATGTCACAGATAATTTATGGGTAGAACATTTAGAAACTATGGATTATACTAGGTCATCTGTAAATTTAAGAGCTTACGGTCAGAGAGACCCCCTTATAGAATACAAGAAAGAAGGATTGAAGCTTTTCAAAGAAATGGAAGCGAACTTTAAAGAAAAAGTATTTTCTTTAATTGAAACTATGAATGAAGATGCGGGGGAAGAGAGAGATGATACAGAAGAAAAGCCTGCTCTTATACTAAATACTCCAGATGGAGAGGGAACAGATAGAAGAGAAAAAGAAAAAGTTGGTCGCAATGACCCCTGTCCTTGTGGAAGCGGGAAGAAGTATAAGAATTGTGGTTTATTGGAGACAGAAGAGCATAAGAAAAACATGTTGAAGAAATAAAAAGTTTTGATCATAAAAAATACCCGAAAGGGTATTTTTTATGTTACAATACATTCATTATGATAAATCAACAATTGTTAGATTTTATTAAACAACAATTATTAAAAGGAGTAGACAAAGAAACTATTACAAAGGAGTTATTGGGGAGTGGGTGGACTCAAATAGATATACAAGAAGGATTTAATACAATTAATACTCCTGTTGTTTCTAATATGAATAATCCCATTTTAACTCAAACTCCTAACCATTCAGGTAAAAAAGTAGTATTTATTATAGTCGCCTTATTTGTAATAGCGGGAGGAGCATCTGGATATTTTTTTAGGAATGATATACCTGTAATTAAAGATTTAATAAAGAGTAAAGATTTAGCACCTGTTAATGAAATAAGACAGGAAGAAAATACTCAAACTAAAATACAACAAGAAGAATCAGCAATACCTCAACAAGAGCAGAATCAAGATAATGATACTAATAAAGAATCTCAACCAGTTGTGAAGACAGAAGATAAGAAAGTCACGACAGCTATTACAACAAAAACATCAATAATTGATTGTGGTAGTGATTTAAGTTGTTTTATTAGACTAGCAAATGAATGTCAAAAATCTAAAGTTACTATTACTCAGATAGATAAAATTGAAAGACAAATGGAAGGAGCAATTTCTGACGGAACTTATTTTTATGAAATAATTGGAAAAGAAAATAATAATTGTATTTCCAAAATAAAAATTCTTAGTTATAAATTAAATCCTACAGTAGAATTACCAAAAGAGACACTTGAGATTATGACTGATTATTCTAATTTTATTAAAGATTCAGAAACGAGTTGTTTATTAAGTTTAGAGAAGAAAATGGGTGATATTTTAAATAAAGAAATAATAAATCCTACAGAATATTTAATTGAAAATATAAAATCATCTATGAGTACAGATTCAGGAAGTGTTAGTATCATAACTTATAATTCTGGAATGGTATGTAATCAAAAATTTCCATTAGTAGTTAGTAGTAATTAAGTATGGAAAACTTTACTAAAAAAGATAATGAATTAAAATTACCCAAAAGACTTTTTAAAAATGATATACCTCCTGAAATCTTTAAAACAGGTAAGATTGTATTTAATTTCATCACTGGTAAATATTTGAAAATCTCGTTAATTATTTTAGTGTTTTCTGTATTATTCCAACAATGGGTAATAATTGTACCTTTAATTATAAATATAGTATTGATTTATCTCCTAAAAACATTTGGAAAATGGTTTGTTTTGAATTATAAGAATATTAAAATAACAACAATAAAAGAAAGAGTAGGTGATTCTCAAGGTGTTTATAAATTAGAAATAGATAAAAAAGATAATAATGATGTCAAAGATCTTTCCCAATAGTTCAATATATTAAGAAGTGCCACGGAGCAAATGAGAAATAGAAATAATTTTATTTATTTTATATCAATTTTATAAAAATCCTTATTTTGTAAGGATTTTTATAATACAAGAGGGTGTTTTTGTCAAAAAATGCTAAAAATCCTTAAAAATTAGGCTTATTTTGACACATATAATACAAGACTGTCAATAGATAATGAACAAAAAATCATTATTTTATAAGGGTTTTTTGTTCTTGACGATACAAAAAGTAATGGTATAACTATTGACTTTTATATCTAGATATGCTACTATATAAGGAGTTCCAAGTATATCGTTATATTTAATTATATAACTTTATACTAGGAGCTTTTTAGTTTGAGGCCGATTTTTTTCTCCTTAAACTAAAATCCCTAAAGGGACGTTTGGCAGACCGAAACTGCCGACTATGAGTAAAAACAAAATTATGGGGTTCGTACATTCATTTGTTATGATTCCTATGCTTATGTCCTCACCGATAGCAAGCTTAGGGTCTATAAATTTGGCTGTACTCGATACCAATAAAATTACGGTTGAAAATTCTGTGATAACAACACAAGAAGAAGTAGAACGTAAAGAAAAAGCAGAAGCCATTGATAATTATTTTAAAGAAAAAAATGCTCCACTAGAAGGTTATGGTATGAAATTTGTCCTTGAGGCAGAGAAGAATAACTTAGACTGGAGACTAATGCCTGCTATAGCAATGAGAGAAACTACAGGAGGAAAACAAATGTGTAAGAATCCTAAGGCCTCTAATAATGCTTTTGGTTGGGGATCATGTAAGATGGGATTTACATCGATTGATGGTTCTATAGAACATATTGCGAAAACTATAAGTGGTAATAATCCAAATGTTAAAGCTTATAAAGTAGGTATGACATCTGAGCAAATACTTAAAAAGTATAATCCAGATTCAATCATTCCAGGATATTCACTACAAGTTATCAAAATTATGAATTCTATAAAAGAAACAATTTAAATTAAATAATAGTATTTGAAAAGCCCCGCCGACTTTAGTCGGTGGGGCTTTTATTTATATATTTATATTTTCTTTAAATTCTCTATTGCAATAGATTTCTCACCATTTCGCTCAGTAATTCTACCTTGTATAGCGATAATATTATCATTTACAAGTATTTCTTTATTTGTTTCGAAAGTTTTTGAGAATACCACAGCTTCTATACCTCCTGTGAAGTCTGATACTTTTATAAAGGCCATACGATCGTTCTTTTTTGTTGTTATTACTCTTATATCATCGAGTATACATGCGACTGTGACCATAGTCCCTGATTTTCCACTTTCTTTTATTTTTTTGATTAGTGTCCCAAACTTTTCTATTTTTTCTTTATATTCATTTAAGGGGTGACCAGATATATAAAGTCCAAGTAATTCCTTTTCCCATGTAAGTTTTTCTCTTATATTTATTTCTTGTTTATTTGAAAGTTCAAGTTTGGTTTTTATTCCACCTATGTCTCCAAATAAAGAAGTCTGACTACTATTTTCTTTATTTTCTTTATTGAAAGTGAGTAATTTTTCTAGATTGCCAAGTATAATACCTCGATCACCGATTTCATCCATTGCACCTGATTTGGCTAGTGCTTCAACAGATTTTTTATTTAAATTTTTATGGTTTATTCTTTCAAAAAAATCTTCAATTGATTTATATTTACCTCTGATTTTTCTTTCTTCGATTATTGCATCCGCAATATCTTTCCCTAGGTTTTTGATAGTATAAAGTCCAAAGCGTATAGATCTACCATCTTTTTTGTCTGAGCCATTGATAACAGTAAATCCACCAAAGCTTTCATTTATATTTGGTGGGAGTACTAGTATATCCATCTTTTCACATTCGTGGACTATTTCTGCAACCTTTTCGACATCTCCCGATTCTGCGGTCATAATAGCTGTCATATATTCTACTGGATAATTAGCTTTCATATATGCTGTCTGGTAAGCGACTCTTCCATAACTTGCAGCATGTGCTTTGTTAAATCCATAAGCAGCAAAGGGTTCGATAAGAGACCAAAATTCCTGAGCTTTCTTTTCTGTCATTCCCTTTTTTACGAATCCTTCTAGAAGTTTACTTTTTTCTGCTTCCATAACTTCTGGAATTTTCTTTCCCATTGCCTTACGGAGTTTATCTGCTTCAAGCCAAGAATATCCAGCGAGTTTGATTGCAATCATCATCACATCATCTTGATATGTTATCACACCATATGATTGATCAAGGATGTCTTTGAGTCTAGGGTCAAGATAAGTCACAAGTTTTGGATTATGCTTTCTTTTTATGTATTCAGGGATTGATTCCATCGGCCCTGGGCGATAAAGGGCGACCATTGCATTGATGTCGTGGATAGTAGAAGGCTTGAGTTCTTTAAGATAATGAGTCATACCAGATCCATTTAACTGGAAAAGTCCCATCGTTTCTCCGTTTGTAAGAAGTTCAAAAGTTTTCTTGTCGTCAAGTGCAATTTTATTTATATCGATTTCTACATTATGTATTTTTTTAACAAGCCTGACTGCATCCGCTAGTATTGCCAAGTTTCTGATACCTAGGAAATCAAATTTTGGTAATCCTGCATCTTCGATACTATACATATCATATTCTGTAATTATATTTCCTCCTTTTGGATCAAACTGAACAGGGGAGAATTCATAAAGTGGACGCGGAGCAATAACGACTCCTGCTGCATGGACAGAGATATGGCGTACACACCCCTCCATCTTTTTTGCGAGATCTATAATTCTTTTTGTATCTGGTTCGTTTTTGTAAGCAGTTTTAAGTTCAGGGACTATCTCCATTGCATGATCTATCGTCATTGGCATACCCTGAGAGCCAAGGGGAATCATACTTGAAATTCTATCTCCAACTACATATGGGTATCCTAGTGCACGAGCGACATCTCGCACTGAGCCCTTGGCCATCATCGTACCAAATGTTCCTATTTGGGCTACTTTATCTTCACCATACTTTTGTTTAGCATAAGCAATTATTTCATCTCTTCTATTATCAGCGTAGTCCATATCGATATCAGGGAGCGATGGACGCTCTGGATTTAAGAATCTTTCAAAAGGAAGTTTGTATGTAATAGGGTCAACATTTGTAATCCCTACAAGATATGTAGTAAGGGAACCTGCGACAGAGCCTCTGATGTTTGTGAGTATACCATTTTCGCGTGCATAACGAAGTAAGTCAGAAACCACAAGAAAGTATGCTGGATATCCTTTTTGTTTAATTATACCAAGTTCATATTCAAGTCTATCTGTATAAATTTTTGTTTGTTCCAGATTTCTAAAACTAAACCCATCATAAGCGAGTTTTCGGAGCATAAGATCTGCAGTTTGTCCTTCTTCGATAGGAAAGTCTGGGAAATAAGCTTTACCAAGCTCCAAATCATAACTTTCACACAAATCAGCCACAAGCTTTGTATTTTTTACTGCTTCTGGATAATCAGAGAAATATTCTAGAGCTTTTTTTTCATCTATTAAAGAAAAATCATCTTCAGAAAATTCAAATTTTGTTCCTTCTTTAGAATCCATCGCTCCAGTGTTTACTTGTAGAAGAGTAAAGTGTGCTTGGTGGTCTTCTTGGCAGAGGTAGTGAGAGTCTTGTCCCATTACAATAGGGATACCCCACTTTTTTGAAAGGGAAGCGATACCATCTCTTAATTTCTTGTCGTTTTCTATGTGTGAGTGAGAATGGACTTCTAGAAAATAATATTTCTCTCCAAAAATTTCTTGATGTTCTTTTATGAGTTCATCTGCTCTTTCATTGTTTCCTGCGAGTACTGCTTGAGAAAGCTCACTACCCATACATCCAGAAAGACAAATGATACCTTCGCTATATTTACGAAGTATATCTTTATCCATCCTTGGTTTGTAATAGTATCCTTCTGTATTAGCCAAAGTTACTAGTCGCATCAAATTCTTATAACCTTCCTTATTTCTTGCAAGGAGCGTGAGGTGGTATCTTTTATTATCCACCCCTGGCTCTTTATTCAGTCTCCCCCTAGGGGCAATGTATGCTTCAACTCCGATGATTGGTTTTATTCCTATTTTATTTGCTTCTTTGTAGAATTCTATAGCTCCGTACATATGGCCGTGGTCTGTAATAGCTAAAGCATCCATACCATTCTCTTTACACTTTTTGACCATATCAGGAATCTTTGAAAGCCCATCTAATAAAGAGTAGTGGCTATGTGTATGAAGATGTATGAAATTGGATTTTTTTTCTGCCATTCCATTAGTATATCAAATAAGGTATTATTGTTCTATATGACAGACAAAGAGACCATAAAATACATTATCGGTATAGATGAAGTGGGGAGGGGTCCAATAGCAGGTCCCGTGACGGTCTGTGCTTTCTTGTTAAAAGATGAATCTTTTCTTGAATTTGCCATAGGCAAGGCCTATGGCAAAGATGGTCTAAAAGACATAGGTCAGACCTATGTAAAATTACCTAAACTAAGGGATTCTAAAAAACTTTCAAAAAAGCAAAGGGAAATTTGGTATGAATTTTTGAAGAGTGAAAAAGAAAAAGGGAATTGTGATTTCGCTGTGTCTTTTGTTTCATCAGAGAATATTGATAAATTTGGAATTGCAAAATGTATCCAAAAAGCATTGGACAATTCTCTTTTGAATTTGTTAAAGACTAGCTCACTAGAAACTAGTTACTATAAACTAATGTTGGATGGTGGGCTACATGCTCCAAAAGAATTTATAAATCAAGAGACGATAATAAAAGGGGATGAGCTTCACCCTGTTATTTCTTTGGCTTCTATCGTGGCGAAAGTATCGCGTGATAAAGTTATGGAAACTTTTTCTAAAAAGTATCCAGAGTATGGATTTGATAAGCATATGGGCTACGGCACCAAAGCGCATTATGATGCAATCAAAAAATACGGCCAGACCCCAATTCATCGCAAAAGTTTTATACATTAAAAAATATAGTTCCTATTTTCTACCCATAACTATCTATTGACAATATAGTTTATAAATTGTAATATTATAAAAAATAATATTGTTTAATTTAAAAACTTAAGAAAATGAAACAGATTAAATCCTATTTCCTATTTTTTAGCGAACACCCAATCATGTATAACTTTTTTGGAATCGCCTTGAACTTTATTTATTTGATAGTGGTAAATCTTGCAAATCAGGATCATGTATATCCAGGAGAACTTTTAGCCCCCAAATTTTATCATTTAATAAATGTTATTTTTTTCTTTAATATTATACTTGTTTATTTAGTTTCAAGTAAATTTATTACAAGGAAAAGAAATGATGTTGCTTCAGATTTTGAAGATTATACTGATAGCGAAGAGTGGTTTAGGGCCGTTGTTTATAAAGATGGGGCTGTAGAAATTGTTGATAAGCCTTTATGGGGTAAAGGTAAAGTTTATTACGTTAAAGACCATCGTTCTTTCTATCGTAGTGATCTATTTGCTTTTACTCAAAAATTAATAGGTAGATATGGTAATACCAATATGACCATTGATTTTTCTATCAAATTAGAGTTTGATTCTCCCTGCGATAAAAAAGAAATTTTTCAATATCTATACCAAAAGCATTTACAAGATAAAGAAGATGGACAATTTTTATTATTAGATAATTATATTAATTATGTCTTTAAAAAGTTTAATGATAAATTACAACCAAAACTTGACGAACTTGTAACCAGATATGCCACCAGAGAGATTTCCGAGCCTTATTTGTTGGACCAAGCCATCGAAATGGTAACTTTCCCCGAAAGAATTTTTTCAAATATAAAAAACACAAAATTGTGTTTAAATAATTTGGAATTTTCTTCTTGCAAGGGCGTTGACTGTTCTTTGTGAAATAAAATTAAAAAAGAGATGTTTTTTTTAAACATCTCTTTTTTATTTATGATGCAATCAAAAAATACGGCCAGACCCCAATTCATCGCAAAAGTTTTATACATTAAAAATAAAAAGCGCTACCGTGAAGTGCTCTTTTTGTTTAAATCCAGGTTTTAATATCAGCTATTATTAGCCGTGATTAGTTTGCTCATTTATGACTATTGTTTTAATTTAATACTGGTTGACATAATAGTATTATTTGTGCTATAATATAATTATGATTAAAGTTCTTTGATATTTTTGCTTATTTGAATTATTTTGTATTTTTATTTATTTAGAATATATAATAATTCAAATAAGTACAAACTAAAAAATAAAAAAAATGAAAACAAATTTAGGTATTATTTTTATTGTTATTTCAACACTTTTGGTTCTTTCCGTGGTGTTCTACTTCCATTCTATGGAATTAGCTTTAATTAGGGTAATAATTGCTATTATTCTTACTGTTATTAGTTATATTCTTTTAATAACCAGTAAGATAACAAAAAAAGATACGATTAAAATACTTTCCCCATATTGGGTAGAGTATCTTAAATCAAATTACACTCTTGAAAGAAAATTGCAGATGAAAAAATTTGCAGAAAGAAATAAAAGTTTTAGTGTGAATTTATATTATTTATATCTTTACAATAAAACAATAAGAGATTTTTGGAAATTTAGCAAATCCTGTGCTGAATCCAAAGAATATCTATCTGAGGATGCCTGGAAAGAATATCTAAATCAATACTTGGAAGGAACTTTAGGATTTTCAGAAAGAGAAATCAGGCTATTAATTGCTCTTGAGATAAATAAATTTGTGGAAATCGATTAATAAACTGAAACCCATTTGGGTTTCTTTTTATTTATAAATATTTTAGTAGTCCGACTACTAAAATATTAATTTGTGTTATAGTCTTTTAATTTAGTACTATATAACTTGCTATTATTGCGGCGGTTTCGGCTCGGAGGGTAAGAGGGGAGATGGGGGCGATACGCATTCCTTTTTCTTTTGCTAGATTTATTTCATTATCTGCCCATCCGCCTTCTGGTCCTATAAAAATAGAAACTTCCTTTTTATTTTCATCTTCTAACTTTTTTCCATCAATATCAAAAATTATTTTTTCTCCTTTTGAATTTTCTATAGCCTTTTCAAATTTTATAATTTCATTTATTTCTGGTGTTGTGCTTCTTCCTGAAAGTTCAGATGCTTCTTTGGCTATCTTTTTAAGTCTGTCTATGTTTAATCCTGTTTTAATCGTTCTTTCTGTAATTATTGGAGTGATACTTTTTACCCCGATTTCTGTCGCTTTTTCAAGTGCTAATTCGAAATTTTCTTTTTTGAGTATCGCCAAATACAGATGAACTTGTTTTTCAGGTTCACTTTTATTTATTTTTTCTTTTATTATTTTAAGAATAGCTCTTTCTCTCGACAATTCATCTATCTTTACTAAAAAATCTTTCTTGTGTTCACTTGTTATTATTATTTCTTCACCAATATTTAACCTTAGAACATTTTTCCATTGGTGTAAAACGTCTTTATCTTTTACATAAAGATAATCATCTTCTCTATTGTATTTTGTTATAAATCTATGGATCTTCTTCATCTCATTAGAAATTTTTAACGACTAATAATTTTTATTAAGCCAATTCTCTATATCCTTCATATCATCTTTTATCCAAGCGATGTTTGATTCTATCTTTTCGTAAGCTTGGAGAAGTGTGCGCTCTCCACCTGGGACAGTGTGACCTTTGAAGAATTTCTTTATATCTATTAAATCTTCTCTCTTTGTGTGATTTTTAAGTGGGGATATAAGCTTGGAAAGGAAATGACCACCTTCACCATATCTTTTAAGTATTGTATCCCAATTATCTTTTAGAAACTTCCATGTCGCATCTCTACCTTCATGATTTGACCAAGTTTTCGCTATTATAAATGGGGCATCTTGAGGTTTAACATCTTTACTGATAGCAAAACGAAGTGTCTTTTCTAATATTTTTTTATCTTTAAATAAAGAAATTGCTCCTGTTAATCTTTCTTTTTCTTCGTGCATTTCTTCACTCTTATACATTTCATAAAATGTTTTCCATTCTTTTTGTCCACCATTTTTCGCGACGATACCATATATGGTAGATTTTATATCTTTATCTATCGTTTTATTTATCCTGTTGTCAAATATTTTTTTGGCTTCTTTTATTATCTCTTTATCACCACTTCCTCCACACAAAGAAATTACAAGACTTCGAAGAAGTATGTCTTCATTTCGGTCTTCTGTCTTTTTATCAAATCCTATTTCTTGTGCTATGGGTTTAAAGACATAAAGAATATGGGATTTCATTTTATTTCTAACTATCTCATTGTCTATCAAATTTGAGATTTTTATGAGCCCAGATGCTAGCTCAGATGCTACAGAATATTCTTTTTCATTCTTAAATTCTAAAGATAGCCCTAGAGCCTCACTCGTCTTTATGTACCCACCTTCAGCAAGTGAAAAAATGTCACGCAAGATATTTATCCTATCGGGGATAGATAAATGATTTTCTTTTATATCTTTTTTGATTTTATCTAGTGTTTTTTCGCTATGAATTACTTTCAAGAATGATTGGTCACCACTATTTAATTTTTTTATTTTATCATTCAAAAATGTACTTTTCTTATCTATAAGAATTAATTTTTCTTCTCCTTTTGTGTTTTTATATACAAGGGGGATTTGCCATAGACTTTTGTCTTTGGATTTGTTTCTAATTACTCTACTTGAAAAGAATCTTTCTTGAGAAAGGATACATTTATCATCCTTATAGGTTTCTTTTATAATAGGGAATCCCATTTGCTTAGTCCAAGAACTCATCATTTTAGCAACGGGTTTTTTTGAAGACTTTTCAAAAGCCTGCCACAGGTCTAATGTTTTTGTGTTTTTATAAATATGTTTTTTTAAATAATAACTTAAGCCTTCTTTGAATTTATCTTCTCCTATATACAAAGCAAGCATTCTTATGATTGCCGTGCCTTTCTCATAAGAAACCATATCAAATATTTCACTTATTTCATCTGGGTGGTGGACTTCTACTTCGACAGGGTGTGAGCTTGCAAGTCCATCTATTTCAATTGCACTTTTATACCTAGCGCTTCCTAGATGAAGATCCCAGATTTTCCAATGGGGGAATAGAGTGTCTGTACAGACTTTTTCCATATAAGATGCAAAACCTTCATTGAGCCATAGATCTGTCCACCAATGCATGGTGACTAGGTTTCCGAACCATTGGTGTGCTATCTCGTGAGCGACTACTGTCGCTACCCATTGTTTGTTCACAAGGGAAGTATGTTCTTCGTCTACAAGTATTGCTGTTTCTCTATAAGTTATAGCTCCCCAGTTTTCCATCGCAGCACTTTCAAAATCAGGAATAGCTATCATGTCGAGATTTGGAAGTGGGTAGGGGATGTTAAAATATTCATTGTAAAATTCCAAAGATTTTATAGCCACATCGAGAGCAAATTTTGCTTGATGCTTCTTGCCTTTTGTTGTGAAGACTCTTATTTCTACACCTTCTTTTGTTTTTCCTTCTATATATTCAAATTCGCCAATTATAAAAGCAAGTAAGTATGTGGACATTTTAGGGGTTTCTGAAAAGTTTATTATCTTTAAGCCAGATTCATGTTTGTCTATACTTATTGGTAAAGTATTTGAAATCACCTCATAATTATCTTTAACCATAAATGATACTAGGAATGTGGCTTTATGTGCTGGCTCGTCAAAGCATGGAAAGGCACGACGCGCATCTGTGGCTTCAAATTGAGTAGTAGCAATATATTTCTCTTCTCCATCTATGTGGTATTTACTCTTATAAAAACCTCTAAGTGTATCCGAAATGATACCAGAAAAAATGATACTAAGTTCATAAGAACCTTTTTTTATTTCTTTTTTAAAAGAAAAAGTTGCTGTTTCTTTTTTAATATTATAAGAAATTTTACTTGCAAATTGTTCGTTGTTTTTTCCTTTATTATAAATTTTTACAGTTTCTATATCTATATCTTTACTATGAAGAGTTATTTGTTTGATTTTTTTATTAATATTTATTTTTATTGTTTCTTTACCCGAAAAGACGAAAGCATCCATATCTGGCTTTATTTCTATTTTGTATTTTGTTGGGATTGTATGACTTTCAAGCCTTATTTTTTTATTGGTTTTATTCATAAATTAGATTATAGCAAAAACACATATATATTACAATTCTATCCTTATTTTATAAGGTTTTTAAGAGGTATTATAAAGAGACCCTATAGGTATTGACAAAAGGGGGTCTAATATGCTATAATACCAGTATGAAAAATATATCAAAAAATTTAATAGCATTTTCTTTTGTCTTTGGACTTTTTGCCTTATTTGGCACAGGAAGTGCACAAGCTTATTATAATTACGGTTCCATCCCTACTTATCCTGCGAGAGCAATGACTGCAACAGAATATATGTATTATAGTGGGACACCTGTTACTGCATATCAGCCTGTCACATACAAAAGAGTAGAAACTACTCCACAGTATTATGGTTCATATTATTATGGAAGTACAACTATGGTACAACCTTACCAACAGATAGCTTACCCTACAGTGAGTACTCAAAGTACTACACCAGTTGTGAATAATTATTATTATGGAAGTACACCTTCTTCATCTAATACTGCAAAGAACACAACTTCTTCTACCACAAAAACTACTACAACAACAAAAAATACAAATACAGGAAATAATTCCAATGGGATGGTAGCAGCGGTCCAACCAAGAACAAATAACCTTATGGCTTCTGCAGCAGATTCATATACTACAAATGCAGTTTACCCTTACTGTTATACAGGAGATTATAAAGGTAATGAAGTAGGAAGTAATTTAACAGCACTGTCTATAAATGGTGGAGGAGGATTTCTTCCTAGTTCAATTTGGCAATGGATACTTGCAATAATGCTTATTCTAGCAATTGTTGTTATTGCAAGAATGATAGTAAAAAGTAATCCACATAGAGATCCTGTAAGTACTCCTATACACTAATTTATTTTGATTTGTCTGATTTGATATATTACTAAAACCTTTCTTAAAAGAAGGGTTTTAGTTTTGCATTTTTTAGTAATTTTTGATAGTATATGTTTATCTATTTTATATAGATAATTGTTTGAAAATTAAATAAACATTCCGTGGTAGCTCAGCGGTAGAGTGAGAGTTGGGAAAGGGACCCAGCTCGCAAGACCTTGAACGTTTTGTAATCAAAATGTGAAAGGTGTACAGTTCCTGTAAGGAAGTCGCCTGTAAGGTGACCGCACTTATTTAAGTAATACCACGAAATTGAAGTTTGATAATTGAATAGTTTTATAATATTCCGTGGTAGCTCAGCGGTAGAGCGGTCGCCTGTTAAGCGATTGGTCGTAGGTTCGATCCCTACCCACGGAGCAGGCTAGAAAAAAACAGGTAAAAACATGCCTGTTTTTTCATTTAAGCCTTGCTGTATAAAGCTCTTTTTAGGTTCGAACCAAGGGATTTTTGACTTCATACCTTTTATGCCTTCAACAAGCACATTTATTGATTTTTTGCTTAATATATAAAGGTTTTTTTCGTCCCAAATTAGGTTCGAACTTGCCTTAACCATTATCTCTCTTTTTGATTGTTTAGAACTTTTTGGATTCAAAAATATATCTTTCATTGTCTGTGTTATATCTAGTATCTCCATCATCTCTGTATACCAATCTGCTTTTTTGAGATTTTCATCTACATCAGAATATTGTTTATTAAGAGAATCTAAATCTCTTAAATATTCATCCTCTGTAAAATGACCTTTTCGAAATATTGCTCTTAAGTTATCATTTTCTTTTTCAAATTCTATTTTTCTCTCATTCTTGGTTTGCTCTATAACAACCTTTTGAGCTGTCTCATTATCTTTCATTTCTGATATGGTTTCTTTGGACCATTATCTATAACTACTTCATAGAACAAGTAGCAGAGAATTGTCATTTATCCATAGAACAAGTTAAAAGCTTTTCTGATGGCTCAAATGTGTTAGGTGATAAAGCCTTAGAACTTGGACTCATTGATTATATTGGTAATCTATCAGATGTGAAGTATCACATATATCAAGAAAGTGGAGAATATCCTGAGATTTGTTGGGAATAAATAATGCGAAACTTTGTTTAAATATCTTAAAATGTAGCATTACATAGAGCACTATATTTTATTTTACGGAGAACTCCGAAATTTGATTAGAAACGATATGCTTGGTTTATAACAAAAAAAGCAGACTCATCAGAAGCCTGCTTTTCAATGTCTTATGAATTGATTATTTTATAACATACAAATGATAGCTCGGATCAAGCCAGACATTATTTATGTATTTTATAATCTCTTCAAACTCCATGTCTTTAAACAAGGAGTACCAAGCATAGGAAATCTTGGTTTTCTTTTTAGAGTAGTTCTCGCCAGATTTTAGGACTTCTACTCCATTAATAAATTTACAAGTGATCTTTAATGCTGGTGGCTTGTAGGTGCATTTGTTTAACTGACAACAAATTTGATAAGCATTCATATTACCAAATAATGTGTGCCAATTCTTATGGTCTCTACTGATGACATAAGATACATTTGCACGATTTTCTGTACCACCTAAAGAACGAGGCCTCCGATGATGTTCCTCTGTAACAATCTGGTCTTTGCACATCCGTTAAATTCTGATTTTAATTTCATCGAAATCTGAACCGATAATTGCCTGGTAATAAGGAGTAGCGAATTCAAAGGCTTCTTTCATTGAGATGCCTTTTTCTTTCGCAATTTGCTTCACGATTTTTTTGAAATCTTCGGCATTTGCCTGAATTTCTTCGATGTGATCATTACAACGACAATGTCCATACTTTTTAACCTGTTTTGTTAAGTCTAAAGAAACTTCCAAATTAGGATCCTCAAATTGAACTGTTTTTCCCATGGTATTAAGTTTTGAAATTTACTTAAATATTAGCACTATAATAAAATAAGTAAAGATATATAGTGTTTAAGGGTATAGGGTAAAAATACATTAATCTCCTTGTTTTATAACATCTCGGACTTTCTCCCCCTAGGCCGTCCCGGCACGGGCATAGGCAAGTTCGGAGCAAAATTATTTTTGTTAGCCTCGTTTGATTATGGTATTATTTTTATATGAAAATAATTAGAATAATATCTTGCATTCTTTTAATCTTACTTGGAGTATTTATTTTTATATACGGTGGATATGATGATAGCCCCGGAGCACAAGGACTTGGATTTATGATGTTTATCATTGGCATTGTATGTATTATAAAGAAGCGGAGCCAGTAATTTAAACTATTTTTATTAAATAGTTTCTTTTGGTTGTAATTGTAATTTTGTTATAATCAAATTATGGAAAAATATTACTTTCAACACGAGGGAAAGGTTATCGAAACTGATAATCGTTTTAAACACGTGATGGCAATTACTCTTGACCCAAGAACTAATTACAAAGAAGGAATAATTAGATGTATAACGAACCGTGAAGGTGATGTTCAGATTAAAGGGTATAAAGATAGAAGTGAATTGTATAAAATAAGTGGTGATTCTTTGGAATCTTTTAAAATTGGTGAGCGTTTAAATATAAAAAATGAAACAGAAATTTTAGATAAACTTCTTGAAAAAGATTGGGATTTCATTGGATTAGAAGATCCAGATATTTGGATAGATAAAGAAACGGATTTAATGCATATGTATTTTACAATCCCTATTAGATATATTGATAAAACAAAAAAAATTAAAATTCACTTAGGACATGCAGTCGGTAAAGATTTAGACTCTCTAGAAATGACAGAACCTGTTTTGATGGACCTAGGAGAAATGAGTGCAAAAGAAGTTTCCATAGCTCCATTAAATTCAAAATGTTTTAGATATAATCTTATTGAATCAAGAGATCATCAAACTGATACGACCTACTCAATAGTAAAAGTAGCTATCGCAAAAGAAATGAATCAGTCATGGGGGTATGGAGAAACAGTTTTTCATCCTAAAGAAAATAATATTTTATGGATAGGTGGACATGCTTCACCTGGACCTTTGTTTCCTAAAAGTTTTATAGATGTTGGTGAAGGAAAATTATTGGGTGTAATAAATGGAAGGGAAGCAAATCAAAAACTTTCTGATGGAAAAATAAAATACGGAATGTTTTCTGTTGGATTATTTATCTATGATTACGAAAATGGAAAGATTGATTGGGTATCATCAGAACCATTTATTCAAGACAGTGAAGCTGTAACGATTACATTCGCTAGTCAGTTTGTAGAAACAGCTCAAGGTGAAGGAATTTTATATGCTCACGTAGATGACTCATTTGTACGAGCCTATACCTTAAAAGCTGAATCTATTAAATCTTTATTATCTAATAAATAGGTTCCTACTTTGTCCCAAGTGGGGGAGTAAAATTTTGAGCATTATTTTGCAATGGTTATTTTATTATCTTTTACAAAGTTTTAACCTGTAGTATAATTTAAATATGAATCAAGAAAAATTTATCAAACAACCTACGATTAAAGAACGATATTTATCAAAGGTTGATAGTGAAGGATATTTAAGATTAGGAGAAATTTCTCGTGGTGAATTTGGTGGTAGGCAAGTAAAAAATATAGCTAGTTTGTTGGATGGTAGTGAAGGAGTAAATTTAGGTGAAGGATTAAGATATAATGGCAATTCAGGAAATTATTCAGACATGAAAATTCATATTGATGACCTAGAGTCTTTTATTGAAAAAGTGAAAGAATTTTATAAATAAAGATATTATGAAAATTTAGTGTTATAATATATTTATGCAAAAAATAGCAACAAGAATTTTTATTTATTCATCGGTAATGTTTGGAATTATTGGTATTTTAGTTGTTTTAACTGCTTCTGGTCCAGATACGCCAGATTCAAAAATAAGTGAGATGTTTATTCGTCTTCTGTTTGCGACTGTATTTATTATACTTCCTTCTTTTGCACTAAGTCTGGCAAGTAAATATTTAAAAAAATAATTAAAATATTTGACTTTTTTATTAAAATATGCTATATATTTAGTATAGTAATGTTCTTTTGGATTATATGGTTAATACTTTTCTCAGTATTAAAAATAGTATTTAGAAAAGTATTAACCAAATTTTTATTCATGAAGATACTAGAAGATATTGCAGTTGCGCTTCTGACTGTAGTTTTTGATTCTTACGATGAAGCATTGATAGCACACGAAATGCTGTTAGAAATATCTACTAATATGGCGATAAAAACAAGCGCCATAGGTGAATTAAAAAATGAGTCACAATTTGATAAATTTCAAATTGTGATTAATATCCCTATTGGGGATTATCATATAATGCTCCCTATTTTAAGGGGGATGTTAATAGAAAGATTGGAAAGGGTTATGTAAGTAACCCTTTTTATTTTTTCCTATTTTTTATGTTATAATAAATTTATGATAGACAAATTACCTATATTTTTATCTATTTTTCCATTCTTGGTTTTTATATATTTACTTTTAATAAAGAAAACTACTTTACTTAAATCCTCATTAGTAACAGCATTACTTTATACAATACTTGTAGTTTTATATTGGAAAATAATTCCAAACTATTTATATATTTCATATGGGAAAGGATTTTTTATAGCTCTTGATATTTTTATAATAATATTTGGTGCTATTTTTTTCTTGGAAATATTAAAAGATTTAAAAATTATTAAAAATATTTCTTTTTATTTGAAAAATTTTTCTAGTGATTATAGAATTCAGATTATAATCATTGCTTGGTTCTTTGAAGCTTTTCTTGAGGGGACTGCTGGGTTTGGAGTGCCTGTTGCTATTGCTGTGCCACTACTTATGGGTATAGGGTTAACCCCTATGAAATCTCTTATAATAGGACTTTTGGGAAACAGTACTCCTGGGGTTTTTGGAGCAGCAGGGACTCCAATTAGAGTTGGATTCTCTGGGTTAAATGTTTCTTCTGTGCCTTTCTATGCATCATTATTTAATTTAGTTGGAATATTAATTCCTGTTTTTATGCTTTTTATGATAACAATAGGAAGACCAAACAGAAATAAGGAATTCTTTGAGGCTTTACCTTTTGCGATTTGGTCAGGAATTGCTTTTACTATACCATCTTTATTTATTGTCTCTTTAGGGCAAGAATTTCCATCTATTTTGGGTGCTGTTGTCGGTTTTATTTTGGTGGCTATAACAACTCGATTTGGAATTTTTGTTCCTAAAAATAACATTTCTTTAATATCAGATCAAAAAGAAGAAAAGACTATGTCTATTTTTAAATCATTCTTACCGTATCTTTTTTTGATAATTTTACTTGTTCTTGGTAAATTTTTGATTGGGAAAATTGGTATTCCTATAAACATTGGATTTAGACAATTTTTTAATTTTTATAATCCAGGTTTTATTTTTATTATTACAGGTTTTTTGATAATATTCTTTTACAAAAGCAAGAAAAAGATTTTTAAAGAATTATCTTTAGTATCTTTAAAAGGTGCAATCGGTCCATTTTTGGTTATTTTATTTATGTCTTCTATGGTTCAAATTATTATCAATTCTGGGCAAAATTTATCGGGACTACCTTCAGCTCTCAGTCTAATGTCTAGTCTTTTTGAAACAAGACTCATTCCATTTTTTGCTCCATTTATTGGTGGATTTGGTGCATTTATTACAGGAAGTGTGACACTTTCAAATATAATGTTTGGAAGTTTATTTAATTTAACCTCACTTAATATGGGGTTTAATCCATCTATAATATTATCTTTGGGTGTGGCTGGTGGGGCAGCAGGGAATATGATCGCCTTAGCAGACATTTTAACAGCAGAAGCTGTCATTGGAGAGAAGAATAAAGAAAGAGAAGTGCTTAGAGGTGTAATTATTCCTTGTTTGACATATCTTCTGATTTTAGGGATTATAGGTATTTTGATATTTTAATTATTTACTAATTTTGGTTTTTATAATAAAATCTGTATTAGATAAATAACAGTTAATTTACTGTTGTTTATTTTTTATTAATTAATTTATAAAAAAATGGAAGGGAATATTATTTATATAATTTTTGGATTACTATTTGTTCTGGGGTATGTATACATTGCAATAGAACACAAGACACATATTAATAAAAGCGGAGTAGCTCTCGTTTTGGGTGGGGTTCTTTGGCTTATTGTGGCTATATTAGGTCATGATAAACAAGAAATATCTCACGCACTTGCTGAAAATGGAGGAGAGATATTTAGTATTGTTGTATTTCTTTTATCCGCAATGACAATAGTAGAAATACTTGTCCACTTCCAACTTTTTGATTGGATACGAGAAAAATTAGTAAAAAAAGAAATATCTCAAATTAAACTTTTTTGGGTTCTAGGGGCTTTGACATTTATTCTTTCTGCTTTTCTTGATAATCTAACAACAACTTTGATAATGATTCAAATTGGTAGAAAGATTTATAAAGATAAAGATAATTTCCTTATATTTGTAGCGAATACTGTCATAGCTGCTAATGCTGGAGGTGCTGCAAGCCCAATAGGAGATGTGACGACCATAATGCTTTGGCTTGCAAATAAATTTAATGCACTACAGGTTATTTCAATAGGTATAGTCCCAGCCATTGTTGCTTGGGTTATCCCTCAATACTTGATGGGTAGAAAAATCAAGAAACACGAAGAAGTAGAAAAAGCAAACGAATCTTTTGATTTGGTGGATGAGAAAAAGGTAGAGCCTTATTGGTCTGTTATTGTGATAGGTATGTTTTCTTTTATTTTACCAGTGATTTTCAATCTTATCGGGCTCCCTCCTTTTCTTGGGCTTCTTTTAGGTGTTGGGATACTTTGGATATTTATTGATATAAAAGCTAGAACTAGCCACAATGTTGATCATACTACAGGTAAAATAATAAACGTAATTCAAAAGACAGATATATCAACTCTTAAATTCTTTATTGGTATACTTCTTGCAGTAGGAGCTTTGTCCCATATAGGATTACTCAAAGATTTAAATACTTTTATTTTTGGACAAGATATAAATGTAACTAGGCTTATAATAGGAAATACTGTCTTAGGATTTACTTCTTCTGTTCTCGATAATGTTCCCCTTGTTGCAGCTGCTATTAAAATGTTTGCAGAGGGTATTGCTCCAGCTATTTGGGTTTTGCTCGCTATTACTGCAGGGACTGGTGGATCTATGCTTGTTGTAGGGTCTGCCGCTGGGGTCGCCGCTATGGGTCAAGTCAAGGAACTTAATTTTTCATATTATTTTAAGAAAGCTACAATTCCAGCACTTTTGGGTTATATTTTTGCCGTACTTACTTGGGTAGCTATGTACTTTTTAGGAGTATTTTAGTGTGGTATAATATATATTATGATTAAAAGTATTATAAAATTCTTCGATAAATTAGAAGATAGAATAAGAGCAAAGCTTACTCATAAGCCATTACTTTATGCTTTTATTGGTAGTGTGGGGGTTGTGTCTATATGGAGAGGGGTGTGGGTAATAGAGGACTCCCTTTTTATGTCCGGATTTGAATCCTTGATTTTGGGAATATTCATCACAGTTATGACAGGACTTTTTGTATCATTTTTCATAGGAGATAATATTATAATTTCAGGACTTAAAAAAGATAAAAGAATAGATGAAAAAACAGAAGAAGAAATAATAAAAGAAAAAGGAATACTAGAGGAAATTCAAAAAGAATTAAATAATATTAAAGAAGAAATTAAAAATTTGAAAAAAAATTAATCATTTAGCAAATGGTATTTCTATAAAGAAAGTTGAACCCATATCTTTACCTTTTGATTTGGCATAAATTTTACCCTTATGCCTTTTTATTATTTCTTTGGATAAATACAGTTTAAGACCCATACCATCTGTATTCATTAATTTAGCTCTTTTACCTCTATAGAATTTTGAGAACAACATAAATTTATTTATAGGCCTTAGTCCTATACCATTATCGTTTACAAATAATATAATCTTTTCATTATCATAAACACAGTCAATTATTATCTTACCTTCTTCTTTAGAGTAAAGTATTGCATTTTCTATTAGAGTATCTATCACAAAAGATATTTTTTTTGTGTCTATTGTGAGCATTGGTATTTCTCTAAAAGGAGAGACTTTTAAGGATAAATTTTTTTTATTAATTCCTCTTCTGTATTTAATAATTGATTTTTCTATTATTTC
>AWSN01000001.1:115023-313819 GCA_000505065.1 Parcubacteria bacterium RAAC4_OD1_1 | reverse complement strand
GAATTATTGATATTTTGAATGTATATCGATCTGTCATTTTCTGTCATTGCTTTTCCGAGCTCTTTAATAGTCCAAGATATGTTTGTAAGAGGAGTTCGAAAGGTATGATTAACTATTCCTATAAATTCATTTTCAACTTTTTTAATTTTGAAATATGTTTTTAAAAAATAAAACCAAAGATAAATAAAAAATACTAATGATATTATGGTTATAAGAACAGCAGGGATATCAAACATTAAGGCGATATCAAACCTATTTAATATTATATATATTAGTAATATTATAAATAAAGTGAGAATTATGTATTTGATTATTTGTAAAAAGTTTTTCATATTTATATTATAACCTTTTTTAAAATATAAGTAATTAGTAAGTAAGTCAAACTGTGTAAAACTTTATATTTTGGTATAATTAACTTATGTTTATAAAAGTTCGAGTATTTTCGGGTTGTAAAAAAGAAGAAATTGTAAAAAAGAATAATAACTCTTTTATTTTAAAGGTAAAAGAAAAGGCTGAAAGAAATATGGCTAATAAAAGAGTTTGTGAAATCATAGCTCGAGAATTTTCAGTGTCAATAAAATCTGTAAGGATAATAAATGGACATCAATCCCCGAGTAAAATTCTTTCTATAAATGACATTTTTTAAGCTTATAAAATAAAGATTATATTTATTTTTGATAAAAATAAATTAAAGGTTATAATATAGGTATTAATAGTAATTTAAATTTTAAATATGATTATAAATATTAAAGCAACCAATATGGAGCTTACCCCTGCAATAGAAGATTATATAAATAAAAAGCTTATATCTTTAGAAAAATTTAATAAAGATGGAGAGATCAATGTTTATGTTGAGGTGGGGAAGACAACTAATCATCATAAACAAGGGGAATTATTTAAATCGGAAATTAATTTAAGTTTAGATGGTAAAAAGTTTTTCACAAATTCAGAAAAAGAAGATCTTTATAAAGCTATAGATAGATCAGAAGAAGACATAGTAAGACAAATAACTTCAAAGAAAGATAAAAGTCAGACACTTTTCAAAAGAGGTTCTATGAGTGTTAAGAAAATGCTCAAAGGATTTTCCAAGAGGAATCCGTTTACATCGAAATAATAAATAATATTTTTATTTATAGTTTGTTTCTTTACCTCCTTCTTTTATTATTTTTTCAATAATAAATTTATTATCCTCATATCGAGCTTTTGTTATTTTTATTCGTTTACCATCTTTGAAAAAGTATACTCCTGGCCAGCCATAGTAAGCTCTATATTTATTCCAATTTTCTTTTCCGTTTCCATTTGGGTCTATTTCCCCATGCTCTTTTTTGATTTTTTTACAAAAAGTTGCATCATTTTCATTTTGAATTTTGCCTTGTATTTTTTCTTCTATTATATCTGGTAAAATTTTACAAAGTAATTCTCCTCCAATTTTTATTAATTTATTTCTAAGAGTATCTTTTGTATCATTTATATCTATTTTTATTTTTTCTTCTATTAAAATTGGTCCACTATCTAATTTAAACTCCATTTGTTGGATAGAAATACCTGTTTCTTCGTCCCCATTTAAAAGAGCAGTTTCAACAGGGGAGGCTCCGCGATATTTAGGTAGCAAAGAATAATGAATATTTATAGTTCCAAGTTTTGGTATTTTTATAAAATTTTCTGGTAAGATTTTTCCATAAGCAACAACAACAAATAATTGCCAGAGGCCTTGCCTATGGCTAGAATTAGCCATAGGCAAGGCCTCTGGCACAGATATACTTTTAATGAATTCTTCGTCAATTTTTTCTGGTTGAAAATAAGGAATATTATTTTTCTCCGCCCATATTTTTACTGGTGGGGGGGTTATAATCATTTTTCTACCTTGAGGCTTGTCTGGAGAAGTTATAATAATTGATGGTAAATAGCCATTAGACTTTAAAATCTCTAATGTTTTTTCTGCTACATCTGGAGTACCCAAAAATACAAAATTTAATTTATTCATTTTTATTATTTATATTCTTCTTCGGGGTAAGATTCATGAATATCTTTTGCTTTATCTATAAAGAGTATCCCATTCAAGTGGTCTGTTTCGTGTTGGAAAATATGAGCAAGTAATCCTGATCCTTCCATTTCAAATTTTTCTCCTTTTTCATTATAAGCTTCTATACTGGCACGGGTCGCACGACGAACTTTACCATAAAGAGGTCTTACAGAAAGACATCCTTCAGCCATAAGTTTTTTATCTTTTGACATTTTTTTTATAACTGGATTAATGAAAACTAAATTTGGTCTAGCTTTTACCCTTTCTAGAATTTTGTGTCCTCTTATAAAATTTTCATCAAATATTTTTCCAGAAACAATAAAAATTCTAAGTGATACATCTATCTGTGGAGCAGCTAGGGCAACTCCATCATATTCTCTATCTAGAGCTTCATTCATATCATCTAAAATTTTCTTGATTTTTGGTTTTTTTAAATCTTCTATTTGGACTTTTTCTGCAATTTTTCTTAAAGTTTTATTTTCTTTTTGTATTATTTTTACCACCATATCATTATTTTACTTTAATTCTTTTAAATATTCTAGAAGTTTATCTAATTTAATTGTATCTTGAGATCTACTATTCATATCTCTAACAATAACAGAATTCTCAAGTGCTTCTTTTTGCCCAAAGATTATAGCATAACGTACTCCCATCTTTTCAGCTCCAGCAAGTTGAGCACTTAAATTGTCTTTGGATATTGATTGGATTATAGGTATTTTGCCTTTGCGGAGTATCTCAATCACATTTAAAGATTTTAATTTTGCATCAAATCCTAATTGTATGAAATATATTTTTGGTTTTTTAATTATTCTTGGGGTTAGTTTGTTAAACCAAGGTGATTCTACTATTCTATCAATACCTAAAGATATACCAACAGCAGAAACATCTTTTTTGCTACCTAGTTGTTTACCTAAATAGTCATATCTTCCACCAGCTGTGATTGTTGTCTTTTTCCCTGTCTCTTTATCTTCTTCGACTATTTCTATAACTGTTCTTGTGTAATATGAAAGACCTCTGACTAAACATTTATTTATATTATAGGGAATTCCCATTTCTTCTAGGTATTCTAGAACTTCTTTAAAGTGTTTTTTACAAGCAGGACAAAGATATGATAGTGAATCAGGAGCATTTTGATTAAGTTCTATTGTTTTTTCCTCCTTACTGTCTAATATACGAAGCGGATTAGTTTTTAATCTTTCTCTATCTATTGCTGGAAGATTTCCTATATGTTTCTTATAGTAAGACACTAACTCTCTTATGTATGTATTACGACATTCTTTATCTCCAATAGAATTTATTTCTACAGAAAGATTTTCTGCCCCAGCTTCTATAAGTATGGTCCAAGCTGTTTTTATTACTAGTGCATCTAAAATACTTTTTTCACTTCCAATAACATCCATATCAAATTGATAAAATTGACGATATCTTCCAGCTTGAGGATTGTCGTGTCTAAAAACTGGCCCATAGCTATAAAACATAAGAGGTTGAGGTAGGGATTGCATCCCATTTTCTATATAACTTCTCATAAGGGGTGCTGTATGTTCTGGTCTTAAAGCTAAATGATCTCCACCCTTTGTTTTTAAGGTGTACATTTCTTTATCTATAATATCTGTACCTATTCCTATAGAAGAAGTGAAAACAGATTCATGTTCTACTATTGGAGTTTCTATTGGCTTGAATCCATAATACACTGCAACTTCTTGTGCTTTTTCAAATAGACCTTGGAATTGGTAATAAAGATCATCTCTGATATCTCTCATTCCTTTTACTGATGACATAGGTCCTTTTATTATTTTCTTTTTATTATCAATCATATTATTTATTTGTTAATCTTTCTAATGAACCAGGCATATAACTCATATCTCTTATAGGGAAAAGTCTTAGGAAAGCTCTCCCGATAAGTAAATCTTCTGGTAGATTACCCCAGAATCTAGAATCTGAACTTCTGTCTCTGTTGTCTCCCATTACAAAATATTCTCCATTTTTTGTTTCAAATTTTTGATATTCTTGCATAGTGTTAAAATTTCCATCTAGATAATTTTGATCAAGCAAAAACCCATCTTTATTATCCTTGTTTATTATTGTAATAGTACCGTCTTTAATTATTATTTGTTCATTTGGTAATCCAATAATTCTTTTTATAAAATATCTTTTTTTATCATTTGGATATCTAAAGATAACTACATCACCTCTATTTGGGTTATTAACTATATAAGATATTTCATCTACTATTAGATATTCTCCATTATGAAAAGTAGGGAACATTGAGTCTCCCGAGACCATAAAAGGTTGAGCTATAAATAGTCTTATTGGTACTACTATGATGATTGCAATAATTGCAAATTTTACCAAATCCCAAACATCAGCAAGAAACTTATTAATTTTTGAGTCCTTGGGCTCATTTTTTACCAAATTATTTTTTTCTGTTTCCATATTAAATCTTATTTTACCACATAATTATGATTGACAGAATAGGGAAGAGTGTGGTGTTTAGTTATATTATTTAAAGCTAAATATGTTATAATAAAAAAATGATATATGTTTTTGGGTTGGGTAATCCAGGAAAAGAATATGAAGATACTCGCCATAATACTGGGAGAATAATTTTAAATCATATTGCTAAAATGAATGATTTTTCTGATTGGAAAAATGATATAGGTTTAAAAGCTTTAAGATCAAAAGGTGAAATAGATGGAGAGAAATTTGATTTTATAAACCCAGAAACTTTTATGAATAATTCAGGTCTATCTGTTTCAAAAATTATAGATAATTCAAAAAAGTTGAAAAATTTAGTGGTCATTTATGATGATATAGATTTACCTTTTGGGTCAATTAAAATATCTTGGAATAGATCATCTGGTGGGCATAATGGCTTAGAATCAGTGATAAAAAAAGTTAAATCACAAGAATTTATTCGTATCAGAGTAGGGGTGTGCCCTGTTACTCCAACTGGTAAAACAAGAAAACCAAAAGGAGAAGAAGCTGTGGTAAAATTCTTGCTTGGGAAATTTAAAGAAGAAGAAATTAAAGAACTAAAAAAGATTTCTAAAAAAATGTCTGAGATTTTGGTATCTTTTGCATTGTATGGGAAAGACAAAACAATGAGTGAGTTTAATTAAGTTAAAATTAAAACATACCCCGGCCGAAGGCCGGGGTATGTTTATTATTCTTTCTTTTTTATTCTTCTATTTTTTCTTCAACTTTTTTTGCTCCATCTAGATGGATTAGAGTCATTCTTTGGTCTTTTGGTTCAAAGAGTGTGACTTGGAAGTTGTAAGTTTTACCTAAATCAAGAGCTTTTCTTAATTTCTCTTCAGATCCAAATGAAGAATTGTGGACAAGTCCTGCGACCCCTTGCTTGATAGATATAAGCGCGCCATGTTTGTTAAATTTGATAACGACACCTTTGACTATATCTCCTTTCTTGAGTGTATTTTCAAATTCTTTCCATGGATTTTCTTTTAGGGCTTTTATAGAAAGAGAAATTTTACCTTCTTTAATTTCTATAATTTTAGCTTTGACCATATCTCCTACCTTAAACATAGATCTCAAATCTTCCACTAGACCCCAATCTATTTCAGAAATGTGGACCAATCCTTCTAATCCTTCTTCTATCTTTAAGAATATTCCAAAATCAACAATTCCTGCGACAGAGCATTCCATTTCATCTCCAACATTATATTTACCAATTATTTCTTGTCTTTCTTCTGGATTATTATCTTTTTCTGAGAATATTAATTTACCTTCTTTAGGTAAAGCAGATATCATAACCACATTAATTCTCTTACCAATTAAAATCTTCAAAGCTTTGAGTATTTTATCTTTATCAGAATCTTCTACGCGAGGGTAGTGTTCACTCTTAAGTTGAGAAGCGGGAAGGAATCCCATTATACCTTGCCATTCAAGGATAAGTCCACCTTTATTTGCTTCTTTGACCGTAAGTTCAAGAGGAGCTTTTGATTTAATAGCTTTTTCTGCTTCACTCCAGATGAGTGCTTGCTTAGCTTCTTTCAAAGATAGCTCTATATATCCATCTTCGTTATTTGTACTTACTATTTTTGCTTTTATAACATCACCAATATTTATCTTTTTTATGATGTCTTTTGCATTTATAAATTCTCTTCCATAAATAATACCAGTTCCAAAAGGAGTAATATCAATAAATACAGAAGATTTTTGTATAGAAATAACAGGGCCTTCTACTAATTCTTCTAAAGAAGGGGGCATATCTGTTTTTTCTAACATCTTACCTATGCTTGATAGTTCTACTTTTGCATGTTCGGCAATGCTAGAAACTATATCTTTGTCATCTTTATTGTTCATATGTTTTTTTGCCAGAAATTTAATCTGGAAATAAAAAAACCGCATTATGCGGCACAGTTTGGATTTCTTTATTCATCTTTCGATTTCAAAAGGGTTAAATTCCAATCTGAGCTAGTAATATCTATATTATAGCATATCCATAATCAAAAATCAAACAATATATATAATAGAGATAGGGGCCCGACCTCTATCTAGAGAAATTAATTATTTGAGAGATGCATAAACTAAAATTATTGGATTAATTATCTTTTATCTGATATAATACCCATATGATTATTACATACTTTGGTAAGCAATTTTTTAAGATTCAGAAAGGGGATCTAACTTTAGCTTTTAATCCCATAAGTAAAGATTCTAAAAATGCTAAAGTCTCTCGCTTTGGTGCAGATATTGCCTTTTCTACAATCAATCATCCTGATTATAATGGACTCGATATGCTTTCTCATGGAGATACTTTTCCTTTTGAAGTTAAAAGCCCTGGGGATTATGAAATCAAAGATATTTTTATAAAAGGGATAATGACTAATATAGAAATCGATAATAAAAAATATATCAATACCATTTATTCTTTATCACTTGAGAACATTTATATTTGTTTCCTTGGTTCTATAAGTGGAAATAAATTGGGTGGAGATATAAGAGGTCAAATTGATCCACCTGATATACTTTTTGTTTCAATAAATTCTGCTATAACTTCACCTGGAGATGCTTATAAGCTTGCCGTGGCTCTTGAACCAAAAGTTATTATACCGATGGATTATGATGATAAATCTTTAAAAGCATTCTTAAAAGAAGGTGGTCAAGAAAAGGTAGCTTCACAAGACAAACTCACAATTAAATCAAAAGAATTAGTAGGTCGTGAAGGTGAAATAATAGTATTAACATCATAATAATTTTTATGTATAAATACATTCAAAAAGTAAAAGAAAAAAATGAAAGTGCCAGGAAAAGAGTCCTCGCAAAATGGATGTTTGTTTCTGTTTTTGTTGTTGTTGGAGCTTGGGCTTTGACAGTAAGTTCGAGGTTTAATAATAGCATAGTCGCAAAAAATGAAGTAGAAGATAATTCTCCTAAACCATTTGTTCTTTTTAAAGATTCCATATCTTCCACTTATAAAAATGTTTTAGCCAGTGTTGGAAATATTGAAGATTTGAAAGATATTAAAAGAGAGATTAAGGGTGAAGAAAAGATGATTGAGCTCATACCTGTAGAATATAATAATTAATTTATGGTTAAAAAAGAAGATTTAAATAATAAAGAAGAGGTAAAAACAAATGTAGTTCCCGTCGATATTGTATCTGAGATGAAAGTCTCTTTTATAGATTATGCTATGTCTGTTATTACAGATCGTGCACTTCCTGATGTTCGTGATGGTTTAAAGCCAGTGCACCGAAGGATACTTTATGCTATGCATGAAATGGGTCTTACTTCTTCTTCTAGATTTAGAAAAAGTGCTGCGGTGGTTGGAGATGTGCTCGGTAAATATCATCCTCACGGAGATGTAGCTGTTTATGATTCTATGGTAGGTATGGCACAGGATTTTTCTTATAGATATCCACTTGTACACGGACAAGGAAACTTTGGATCTATTGATGGGGATGGAGCTGCTGCGATGCGTTATACTGAAGCTAAAATGTCTAAAATTTCCTCACTTCTTCTTCTTGATTTAGAAAAGGAAACTGTAGATTTTAGACCCAATTATGATCAAACTCGTAAAGAACCTATAGTACTACCTACTTCAGTTCCTAATCTTCTTATAAACGGTACATTGGGTATTGCTGTTGGTATGGCGACCAACATTCCACCCCATAATCTAAATGAAGTTATAGATGCCACAATTCATCTTATAGAAAATAAAGAAGCAACGACAGAAGACTTAATGCAGTTTATTAAAGGTCCCGATTTCCCCGTTGGAGGTGTGGCTTATAATCAAGCCGATTTACTTCATGCATATTCGACTGGACGTGGAGGAGTAGTCACTCGTGGAGAAGCTGAAATTGTCGAGCAGAAATCTGGAACATTTCAAATAATAATTACATCCATACCTTATAGAGTAAATAAGTCAGCACTTATAGAATCTATCGCAAACCTTATCCAAGAAAAAAAATTAGAAGGTATAAAAGGTCTTCGTGATGAGTCAACCAAAGATATAAGAGTTGTAATAGATTTAAAATCCGGAGTTTTCCCTCAAAAAGTTTTAAATTATATTTATAAGCATACACAGCTTGAGCAATCTTTTAATTTTAATATCGTGGCTTTGGTAGATGGAGTACCTCAAACTCTTTCTCTAAAAGGACTTCTTGGTGAGTTTATTGATCATAGAGTTGTGGTTGTTCGTCGTCGAACTGAGTTTGATCTTAGGAAAGCAAAAGACAGAGAGCATATACTTCTTGGACTTAAGAAAGCACTTGACCATATAGATCGAGTTATTTCTGTTATTAGAGCATCCAAAGACACTGCTACAGCTAAAGCAAACTTGATGAAAGAATTTAAATTCTCAGAACTTCAAGCACTTGCTATTCTTGAAATGAAATTGCAAAAGCTTGCAGGACTAGAAAGAAAGAATGTTGAACTAGAACTCAAAGAAAAACAAGAACTCATAAAAGAATTAGAAGCACTTTTGGCTAATCCAAAGAAAATGCTCAAGGTTATTTCTGATGAACTTGTTTCTATAAAAGAAAAATATTCTGATGAAAGAAGAACAAGGATAGTTAAAGGTGGTGTAAAAGCTATAAATGAAGAAGATTTAATTCCAGAAAAAGAATCAGTTCTTGTTTTTACTAAAGGTGGATATGTGAAGCGCACTGATCCAAGTGAATACAAAGCTCAAAAGAGAGGCGGGGTGGGGGTGATAGATATCGAGCCGAAAGAAGAAGATTTTGTGACGATGCTCATCTCTGCTAATACTCATAGTGATTTGCTTTTCTTTACTAATTTGGGTAAAGCATACCAGATCAAGATGTATGATATACCAGAAGGTAAACGTGCTACAAAAGGTAAATCAATAATGAATTTTATTTCATTAGATGGTGAAGAAAAAGTAACGACAATCCTTCCTATAGATAAAGAAACCAAAAAGACCGTGGAGTCACTTATGCTTGTGACCAAGATGGGGGTCGCTAAAAAGGTTGAAGCTCTAGGATTTAAAGATGTAAGAAGAAGTGGACTTATTGCTATCAAACTTGATAAAGATGATGAACTCGAGAATGTTTTGCCTATTTCAAAAGGTGATGATGTTATGCTCGCTACAACATTAGGACAATCAATAAGATTTAAAGAAAGTGATGTGAGAGAGATGGGGAGAACTGCTGGAGGGGTACGGGCTATAAAGCTTGGTAAGGGAGACTTTGTTATCGGTGTGGATAGAGTTCCTCGTGGAGTTCCTGACTTGTCACTTCTTACACTTGGTTCAAATGGTCTCGGAAAGAAAACAAATATCAAAGAATATAAAGTTCAAAAGAGAAGTGGCTCTGGTATCAAAACTGCAAAAGTGACAGCAAAGACTGGGAAGCTCATAGTTGCTAAAATTGTTGGTGATGAGAATGAAATTATCGCAGTGTCTCAAAAGGGTCAAGTAATAAGAGTTGATCTTAAATCAATCCCTACATCAGGACGACAGACTCAAGGGGTGACAATAATGAAACTTCGTGATGGAGATAGCATTGCATCGATAACTTGTTTGTAAAAATGAATATCCCAATTAAAAAATTAAATAATGGATTTGAAATTCCAGTTTTGGGATTTGGTACTTGGTTTATGGGTGGAAGTTTTGAAAAAGAAAATGATTATGATGAAAGTGGTGACATAGAAGCTATAAAGAAAACTATTGATTTAGGCGGATATCGTTTTGATACAGCTGAAATGTATGCAAAGGGATATAGTGAAGAAATATTAGGTAAAGCATTAAAATATTATGATAGGTCAAAATTATTTATAACTTCTAAAGTTAGCCCTGCTAATTTAGGTTATGATGATGTTATTTCTCATTGTAAAGATAGTTTAGCTCGTCTACAGATGGATTATTTAGATTTATATCTTATTCATGCCCCTAATTCTGATATAGAAATAGAAGAAACAATGAAAGCTTTTGACTATTTGAAAGAGCAAGGATTAATTAAAAATATTGGTGTATGTAATTTTAATGTTGAAAGGTTAACAGAAGCTCAAAGTAAAACTAAAAATAAAATTGTATTAAACCAAGTTCATTATAATTTAATTTTTAGAGAACCTGTATTAAAAAGAGTTATAAAATATTGCCAAGAAAACGATATTTTTATAGAGGCTTGGAGACCAATCCAACAGGGTAATTTAGCAAAAACAGGAATTGATGTGACTGATAAATTATGTGAAAAATATAATAAAACTCCTGCACAGATTGCTATTAATTGGCTTATTTCTCAAAAAAATGTAATTACGCTAACTAAAGCAAGTAATATAAAACATCTAGAAGAAAATTTTGGATCTGTTGGATGGAATATGTCACCTGAAGATGTGGAATTTTTAATAATTAATTATCCTATACAATTAGATAGGAGTAATGCTGTTCAACTTAAATAAACACAAAACAATATTATTATGATTTTGCAATTATTACGCAGGGGCGTAATTATTGCAAAAGATAATTATAAGTAATATTATATTTATATATGTCTGGATTAGAAAAAGAATTAAAAAAAGAACAAAAGAAAATAAATATTCAAAAAATTATTTTGGCTTCTGTTGCGACGGCAGGACTTCTTAGTGTGGCACTTGTTGCTCCAAATGCAATTCAGATGTTGAAATCTTTTGGGATAGATAAAAAATTAAATAATTTTAAAAATGACACCAAGCGTTCTTTATCAAAAATGATATCATTAGGGCTTGTTATTTTTGTTGAAAAAGATGGACATAAATTTCTCAAATTAACAGAGAAAGGTAAATTGAAATTAATTAATCTTGAAAAAAGTAATTTTAAATTTAAAAAACCCAAAAAATGGGATAAAAAATGGAGGATTGTTATTTTTGATATTCCTCAATCAAGAAAAAACCAGAGAGATAAATTAAGATTTACATTGAAACAGATTGGGTTTATAAAGTTACAGCACAGTGTCTGGATTTATCCTTATGATTGTGAAGAATTAATAACTCTTTTAAAATTGGATTTTAAAATAGGGAAGGAGATTATTTATATAATTGCTGAAAAAATTGAAAATGATAAAGCCCTTAGAACTTTTTTTAAATTAGATTAAGAAATATATAAAAATATAGATATGGAGTAATGATATATAATATATATTGTTTTGCAATTATTACGCAGGGGCGTAATATTTGTAAAATTATATATGTATACATATATGTAAATATATAGATTTAATTTATCTTTTTGCTAAAAATGGGGATAAATTAGTATTTTTTTAAAAATAATGTGATATAATATAAATATGTTTGGAAATCCAGAACAAAATGTAGCAAAATTAGTCCTTCATGAAGGGATGAGAGTTGCTGACTTTGGTGCAGGGATGGGAGCTTATACTATAGCTTCTAGTAAAAGAGTAGGGAATTCTGGAAAAGTTTATGCTATTGAAGTTCAAAAAGGACTTGTGAAAAAACTAGAAGATGAATTAAAAAGACTTAAGATTTCTAATGTCTCTTCTATTTGGGGTGACATAGAAATAAAGGGTGGAACAAAGATCATAGATAAATCTATCGATGCGATCATAATCGCCAATGTTCTTTTTCAGGCAAAAGATAAAGTGGGGCTTATTGATGAAGCAAAAAGAATTTTAAAAAATAATGGCAAAATTTTACTCATAGATAAATCCACTCCCACTTTCGGTTCGCATCATCATTTATTCTTGAAAGAAAATGAAGTCAAAGAATTATTTGAAAAGAGGGGTTTTCGTTATGTGGAAAACATAGCTCTTAATCCACAAAATTATGGTATAATCTTTACAGTATAAATTATAAACAGGATGAATAATTTTCAAACAATTTTAACTGCAGTCTTTATAGCAATTTTTGTTTTTGCTGTTTTGGTTTTCTCTGGAATGCTTAATATTGGACAGAAAGATAAAGCAACAACTGGGCTTACAGGAAATATTATCGTTTGGGGGACTCTCGATTCTAAAAATATGGATAGTCTTTTACCAGAAGTAGATCCTTCAAAAGAAAGTGAATTATCTATAAAATACATACAGAAAAATGTAGATACATATCAAGAAGAATTGATTGAAGCTTTTGCTCTTGGTACTGCTCCAGATCTTTTTATTATTGATCCTTCGATGATTATAAGAAATGATAAGTTTGTTTATAAGACATCTTATGATAGTTTTCCTGAGAAGATTTTTAGAGATACTTACATAGATGGTGCTGATATTTATTTAGGTGCAGATGGGATATATGCTTTTCCTTTTCTTGTAGATCCGATGGTGATGTATTACAACAAGAATCTTCTTTCTAATGAAGGCATTGCAACTCCTCCATCATACTGGGATGAATTTTTTATTTTAAATTCTAAACTAACAAAGAAAAACACAAATGGAGGAATAGATAAAAGTATGATTGCTTTGGGAGGATATGACAACATAAATAATGCTAAAGAAATACTCTCAACCTTATTTATTCAAAGCAATAGCCCTATTATCACCAGAGATGGTGCCGGCTATGAAGTCTATCTTGATTCATCAGACGATAGTACACTTTCTCCTTTTAAAGCACTTGAATTTTATATGAGTTTTTCTAAAAATTCTAATGAAGCTTATTCTTGGAATAAATCACTTCCAAAATCACTCGATATGTTTACTTCTGGTAAGCTCGCTTTTTATTTGGGGTATGCAAGTGAGCTTTTTAAAATACAGGAAATTAATACAAATTTAAGTTTTGATATTGCCAAAATTCCACAACTTAGAAATATTGAAAACAAAAGAAATTATGGTAAAATTTATGCTATTGCTATTAATAAAAAATCTGGAAATTTAAGCACTGCTGTTTCTGTAGCAAGTAAATTAGGGACAGCCGATGTTGCCAAATCTCTAAGTATAAATTTTTCTCTTCCTACAGCAAGCAGATCATTGCTTACTGAAAAACCAAAACAAACATATCTTTATTCTTTTTGGGATAGTGCCATTATATCTAGATCTTGGATAGATCCAGATAAAAAGAAAAGTGATAAAATATTTGAAAATATGATAGACGGAGTTCTTTTAGGTGGTGATACTACAAGTGGTGCACTAAGAAATGCGGGAGATCAATTAAATCTTTTATTAAAATAAAATGAAAAATTATAAAAAAATATTGGCTTATATAGTTTCTCTTATAATCATTCTTACTCCAATAGCACTTTTTTCTGCTGGGCGTGTACCTGATTGTGCAGACAACACCGCTGTCGACGGAGTGTATAGCTGTGATTTTAATTATTTTATGACACTTTTAAATAATTTAATAAATTATGTGTTATACACATTGGCAACACCAATTTTTGCCCTTATAATAATATATGTGGGGTGGCTCTATTTATCTGCTGGGGGGAATTCAGAGAATGTCGGTAAGGCCAAGAAGATTTTAAAGAATGCAGTTATTGGGTATGTGATAGCACTTGCGGCTTGGCTCATAGTGAAGACGATACTTACATCTCTTGGATTTGAGTCAGGGACAACTTTCCTTTCATTTTAAATTATTATTTATTTAAATTTTTATGAGTAAATTAAAAGAAAAAAAATACACAGTTTTATATAAACTTTCAAAATACATTTTTATTTTTATAATAGGTTTTTCTATTATGCTACCGTTTGTGTTTGTGGGGGCTAGTGGTATTGGTAGTGGTGTTTCGATTAGTACTGGTATAGAAAATCCACTAGGAGACAAAATAAACGACATCCCATCTCTTATAGAACAAATCGTAGAAATAGTGCTTGTTGTCGGTATTCCTATTATCGCTTTGGCTATAATATACACAGGATTCCTTTTCATTAAAGCTCAAGGTGCCCCAGAAGAGATAAATAAAGCAAAGCAAGCATTACTTTACACTCTGATCGGTGCTATATTACTTCTTGGAGCATTTGTTATTTCAAAAGCAATTGTTAAAACGGTCGATGAAATTAAAAGTGATGCGTAGAAAATAAAATATATGATTAATATTGCATATGCAGCAAAAGATAATGTAGAAGGAATTATAACTTATTTTAATGGTTTGATTGGTAATTTTGTTATACCATTTTTAATAACATTAGCTGTTTTAGGTTTTGTTTATGGAGTCGTTAAATTTTATATGAATCCAGATAACGAAGAGGGAAGGAAAAAAGGTAAAGAGTTTATAATTTGGGGTTTGATTGCTATGTTTGTGATTGTGGCTATGTGGGGTTTGGTTAGAATAATTGGTAATACTTTTATAGATGATTTTAAATTAGATAAACCAAGTATTACACCTAATGGACAATCAGATTAATTAGTTTTTTTATGATATAATATATTTATAGAATATTATATCAGTTTAATGCAGTCGGCATTAAAAATTATAAGGTTATTAAAATAAAAATTAAGTTTATGAAAAAAATAGTTTCACTTGGTGCAGTTTTCGGTCTTATGCCAGTATTGGCTTTTGCAGCTTCTAGAACAACAATAGGAGACATCGTTGCTACTATTGGAGGGTTAGTGTCTTATGTTATCCCTGTTCTTATTACAATTGCTGTAGCATACTTTATTTGGGGAATTGTTAAGTATTCTTTTGCTGGAGATGAAGAATCAAAGAAAAATGCAAAGAATATAATAATCCAAGGTCTTATCGGGCTATTTGTTATCGTAGCATTCTGGGGTATTATTGCTATCGTTCAGAGAACATTTGGAGTAGATTCTAATCCTGAGAGCCCAATCGTTCCTTGTACACCTATAATGCAAGACGGACAACTTTATTATAACTGCTAATATTTATGGAGATAAGTCTTATTCCAATTGCAGAAGCAGATGTAGTCTCTCTTATGGGGAGTATAAGCAAGCATTTATTAAATCCTCTGATCACTCTTTTATTTGCTATTGCGGTCGCTTATTTTATCTGGGGAGCTATGAAGTTCTTATTAAATCCAGATAATGAAGAAGTTCGCAAAACAAGCAAGAATCATATGCTCTGGGGGATAATAGGATTGTTTGTGATGGTAGCTGTATTTGGAATAATGAGATTCTTACTTAATTCCATCGGAGAGAAGAATATAAAAATAGATAAAGATGGGAGCTATCAAGTGGGGGAGATGTATTAAAGATAAGTTTTAGAAAACAAAAATGCAGGACTGAAAAGTCCTGCATTTGCGTTATTTCTTAGGAAATATTTTAACCAAGATATCAACGTTTTCTTCATAAAAGAAAAATTTAATATATTTAGCTTTAATATTCCTTAGGTCTCTATAATTACCATCATCTATAAAAGTTTTCAATTCATTTATTTGAACTTTTATAGTTCCCTTATTTTCATAACTATAATCATACCCAACTGGAATATCTATTCTTATTGGGCTATTTTCTTTAGTTAGAGTATAAGTTTTTGTTGAAGATTTATCATAGATCACAATTTCTTTTTTTGGTTTTTCCTTTGAACTATCTTTTGTAAAGAATGTCCAAGCTCCGTAAACTATAAAGAACAAAACAGTAAGAAGGGCTATAATTATAACTCCTAAGAGTATAATTTCCCAAATCTGTTTGAAAAAACCGTTTCCATGATGACCGTGATCACCATGTTCATCATGTTCACCATGACCTTCGTCATGACTTCCATGTGGTGATTTATGATCATCACCGTGCGCATGATTTCTTTTTCTAAAGAACATAAATAATATTATTATAATTAATATTAGTATTATCCATATCAAATTTTTACTCAAGAAATCAGTAAATTTATTATCAAAGTTCATTATGATAATAAAAAGGAGGGTAATTATAGATAGTATTGATATTATCAATCCTATCCCAGGGAGTGATTCAATTTTCTTTTCCATTTTTTATGACTTAAAAATTTTGGAAATATTTTCACTAACCTGTTCTAGGGCGGACTTAGTGTCGTTAGAAATAGATATTTTCTTTTCATCTATTTTTTTGACAACTTTATTCCGTTCAGTTTGGAGAATTTCAAAAGCTTGTTCTGGAGAAACTCCAGTTTTTTCAGCGATTTCTTTTGCCATTTCGATGATATGTCTTATTTCAATCACCTCACCGGCTTTTTCCAATTTCTCCCTTTCTTCTTTAGTGGCTTGTTCTGCTACTTTTGGGTCAACATTAATACTACCAATGTTAATTCTTTGGATAATAACACCCAAGTCTTCAGAAAACTTTTTTCCAGAACCAGTAGATAAATCAGTAATTTCTTTTCTTCTTGTCTCTACTTTTTCTTTTAGTTCATTAATTTGGTCATCAGATAAACCACTTAACACATTAGTTACCATTTCCCAGTCATTTTCAAACCATTTTTCTTCGTATTCTAATGGTTTTGTTGGTCTTGGCCTTTGGAAGTATCTCATCCAAATGGTTGTCGGGACATCTTGTGCATATTCTGGTATTGGATCTGTTGAATCCCCAAGTAATTTTTTAATTATTACATGAACAGCTTCAAGTTTGCTTTTTTGGAGTTCTCTCCAATTTGCAGGACCTTCTTCTTCAGACATACACCATTCCCTAATACGTTCTTTAACTTTTCCTGTTAATTGTTTTTCTACTCCTTCAAATCCACCAGAATTCAAAAAATTTACACCATATTCTGGATTAATGACATAAGTAATGTGTACTGAGATGTCGGAATCAACTTTATCTGGAGTCATCTCTTTTTCGCAAGCGATTTCCAGATTTTTTCTCTCTTTAGAGAGTAGGGTCCCACTCATATAAAAAGGGTAGAATAATAATATTCTCCATCCTTCATCTTTATACTCTCCTTCAAGTCTTTTGCCCAATTTGCTTAATTGAAGCCAGTACTTTTCAGGAACCTTTTTAATACTAATCGTGATAGCCACTATGGTTATCAGAAATAAAACAATAATTGTTGTCCACATAATTTTTCCTCCTATTTTTTTGTTTATTAATTTTTCAAAAATCTATTTATCTGTTATATTATATCACTTTTATATGAAAAAGTCAAGGTTAGCAGTCGGACGTCCAACGTCCGACAACGTCCGACAATCCTTGTTTTATATGAGTTTTTAAAGATTTGATTTTTAATAAAAAAATGTTATACTCATTTTAGTAATTAATTATTTAGTTACTTGTTTTCAATTAAATAGTTTGGCTAATCCAAATATTAATTTGAACGCCCGAACATTTTGATTACAAAATGTTTTAGGGCTTTATCGTCTAACTGTTATTGGAATAAAAAGTAAACTGCTTTACTTTTTATCTGGTCCGAAGGAATTGTCGATATTTATGAGACAATAAGCAAGGCTTTTCAAAAATAAGTAAAGCCGATGTGCTTGCAAGGTTTATTAAGTGAATTGTGTAAAATTAAATATATTGGCCTTATCGTCTAACGGTTAGGACATCGGCTTTTCAAGCCGGTAATCCGGGTTCGATTCCCGGTAGGGTCACCCAATGGGTCTTATCACTCAATAATTCAGGTTTTATGTTGTAAATACAGCATACTTCAGGGGTTTTAATGTCGGGGTATGAATAAATTAATAAATTTTTAAATAAAACCCCAATTAAGATTCTGATATCTTTCACTTCTAAGTCTTTCCAGTTCCTTGGGAGGTCTTTTATGAATTTTATTCCAGCATCAATGACATTATTTATTTCTATTTCTGGTGAAGACAGCATACTTAATTCTTTTTCTGCTTCACTTATCTTAGAATTTATTCTATCTCTGGTTAAAATAAAATCTTCATCATTTATTTTTCCATCAATACGAAGATCCAATAATTTATTTTTCTTATCAGATAATTCAGTTAATATCCCTTTAAATTTTCTTTCTTCATTTATCACATAATTTAATTCATTCTTATGAGCTAACTTTATAGCTTCACCAAGAACATCTAAGTAGTCATTGTTTGGAGTGAGTTCACTTAATAAGCTAGTGAAGTCATTTTCTAAAGCCTCTTTCCTTATAGCTTTTCTTTTTTCACACTCACTATTAACACAACTATAATACTGATAATATTTTCCAGTTTTACTTCTAGATTTTCCACCTGAAATACTTTTACCACAACAACCACATTTAATACCTCTTAATGGGTAATCTTTATTTTCTCTACTACGAGGTAATCCTTTCCTAGAGCTACTTCTATTGCTATTAGCTCTATCAAATAATTCCTTTGTGATAATAGGTTCATGCTTACCCATAATATCAATGTCTAATTTAGACACAATCATTCTTCCATAATAGATATGATTTTTAACTATCTTAGCTACAAGCTGTTTACACATTTTAGATCCATGCATAGTTTTTACATTTTGCTTATTAGCCATTCTAGCTAGTTCTTTAAAAGAATATTTTCCAGTAGCATACTTTTCAAATAAAATTTTTACAATAGGAGCTTTATCTGGGTGTGGAATAATAATTTTAGTATCATCTTTATCACGACCATTAAAATAACCCCAAGGAGCAATACCACTCCATAGACCCTTAAGTAAGCGAGTTTGCATACCTTCCTTTGTCTTATCTGACCTTTGGTTATTATCAAATTCAGCAAAAGCAGAAAGCATTGTTTCCTGTAATTTACCAGATGGAGATTCATCAAATCCTTCCGTTGCAGAAACAACTGATATATCATGCTTCTTAAAATTTCTTTTTAAGATTAAATAATCAGCTGCCACTCTAGACATTCTAGACACATTATAAAAAACGATTTTACTAATCTGTCTTTTATTTATCTCACAGAACCTTATCATTTTTTGTAACTCTGTTCTGTTTACAGTCTTTGCGGATTCTCCCTCTTCTCTAAAAACTTGTAAAACTTCGTAGCCATTTCTTCTACAATATTCTCTACATACTTTTTCCTGACTTTCTAAACTGAAGTTAGTTATTTGTTCACGAGAAGAAACTCTAAGATAGATTACTGCATTATTTGGTTTTTCTATTTTTTTACCTATCATGATTGAATCTAATTTAAACTCTTTTATCTGTAATCTCAAAATGATTGTCTCAATTACAGAGAGACTTTATTCAAAAATCTCTCTGTAAAGAAACAATAATTTCTATTTTTTGATATACCTATTCATTTGATGAATTAAAGATTCTAAACGAACCTTATTGTCATCCAAAAATCTTTTCAATGAATACCATTTACTATTTAACTTTATAAATAATCTAGATACATCAGACACAATTAATACATGAGCACTGTCTTCACAGAAAGAAACAAATTCCATCATTTCTTTAAGCCCCTCTCTATTAAATTCTCTGCCACTTATTTCTGCATCTTGGAATACTCTAACCAAGTGATAATCTTTTTCTGAAGCATATTTTTCTATAGCTTCTTTCTGTTGCTCCAATGAATAGTTATTTCCTTTTTCTGTTTTTAGAAACCTGCAATAACCAACTGCATTGTTCTTTCTATTTTTAATCATAAGTTTAATTTTTTTTATATAATTTGTCTGACTAGGACAAATTCTTTGTAAATTTGTTATCTAAGCACAGATAAACATAATTACGGAGGTTTTCTTGATTCAGGAACTAAAACACTATCCTTGTGTGTTTTAGCCACATTTAGATGTTGCTCTACTTGTAGTCGCACTATCAAAACAGCCAATTCATAAAATTGGTTTGATATTTCAACTATTTTCTCATTACTGAGATTAGAGTTTTTCTCCCTTATGTATCTTTGGAGTTTAGATACACTTTCTTCTTCACTGGGCTGTAGCATGTTTTTTTTATGCTACTTTTGATTACAGTGGCTGAAAAAAATAAAAGCCAATGTTCAAAAGTAAATTATCAAACAAGCTAAATAAAAATCTAGCTTATTACTTAATAACTTACTTTTAGGCATTGGCTAATCACATGTGGAGTTAGTTTCCCTAACTCACAGATTGTTATTTCAAATCTGCTGACAGTATTGCATATATTTATTCTTAATGATTAAAAATTAACTTCTTACTTTCATATGCATTTTACTCATATGATGCTAATAAATATATCTCCAAAAACTTTGGGGACTACGGACTCTTGCCGGGTATCCCTCCATTACAAAAAGTATTTTTTTTCAATGAACTATGTAGTTCTGACTAAACTACATAAAAGACATTTTATACCCCTAATTCTTAAATTACAATATGAGCCAATCAAGACACAACATAATTCAATATTTAGCAAATTGAGATTTATTTTATGAAAATTATTGATTAAAAGCTAATTACGAGGTATCATTAAGGCATAATTTAATAAGAGTAGCCTAAACCAATTAAGTAATTAATGGCATGGTGAAGCAAGTCCCCGTAAAAGATAAAGAACTCCTAGTCAGAGTTTGCCTTTTACGGGGCTGTATCTGGAAACGGATACAGGTGGGTTAAAATCCACCATACTGGCTGGGAGCTTTTTGTTTCCTATCTAGTAAATAAATAAAAATTATTATGGAAACAAAAACAAAGAAATGTTCCCACTGCAAAAAAGAAATAGATGCCATGGCAACTAGATGTCCTCATTGCCAAGGTAAAATGTATGTTTGGACAAAAGAAAAAAAGATAGTAGCTGTTATTTTAGCTGTAATAGTATTTATGATATTTTCTTCTGGTCTTTTCAGTAGTGATAAAACTACAACTACTACAACTCAACCACCAGCTAAAACGATCTCTCCTGAGGAATTAGCAAAATGGAAAATTACTCCTGCTGGAAAATTATGCGAGAAACATCCTACATGGAAAAAAGAAGATTGTGATAGATTGGTTGATGAAAGAATATGGATAGGTATGACATATGAAATGCTTATTTATTTAAATGGTAAACCTGATTCTGCAAACCCATCTAATTATGGTAATGGAATTAAGTATCAATACTGCTGGCATGACAATACTCCGAGCTGTTATTATGATACCAATAATGACGGTATAATAGACTCATATAACTAGCAAATAATTCACTAGAATTTTCTAGCTAAAACCTAGTATTCATTTCACCTGTATTTACTGGTAAAACACCTGCATTTTGGGATTCAGAATTTAACACTATTTAGTGTGGAATCAGCATTATTCACAGACCCATCAACTGATAGTTTTTCACCATTATTCAAGATCCTTTATTTATAGGCAAACTCCCTTTATTCAAGTAGCTATTATTTAATAGCTTTCCACTATTATTTCTCTCATTTATTAAACCGATAAACACGGTTATTCTGAGACCGTATTTACGGTTAAAATGACCGTATTCAAAAGCCCAGAGTTAGCAGGTAAAACACCAGAGTTCATTATGCTGTATTTGCAACATAAATGTGTTGCATTTTACTATTTATTTTTTAACAACTTTTTTACTATTAGAAACCGATTTTATTTTAGATAGGTCAGAGTATATTTTTTTAGCTATATTAAAAGCAAATTCAACTGGAACTGCATTGCCTATCATTTTATACCCATCTGCCACATCTTTATAATAGAAAATAAAGTCATCAGGAAAAGTTTGTATCCTAGCACATTCTCTAACAGATAATCTTCTATATAAATTTTCCTTACCTGGAACAAATATTCTTTTATTCTGTTCTACAAATTTCATCTTTGGAGCCTGTGGATGAATAGGAGCATGACGACCTCCAGCTTGTATAGTAAAAGATGGTTCATCCCAAGAACGAACACGATTACGAGACATATACATTGTAGAAAATCCACCAGTTAAATATTCGTGATTAGGTATTTTTAAATCACTACCATTAGTTTTATTAAATGGTTTTGCTGGCTTAGCTAACCTCAAATCAAAGATAGCTTCTCTAAGGGTCGGTTTATGTGGTAATGGTTCAGGAAATTCAAAAGAAAAACCAACTTTCTTTTTATGATAGCCAACAATAATTATACGCAATCTGTCTTCTGGAACTCCATAATCATTAGCATTGAGAAGTTTACGTGAGACATTATAGCCAGCATCTTCAAATTGCTTAATAATTTCATTAAATGCTTCACTGTGACGAGCAGATAAAATACCTGAGACATTTTCAGCTAAAAAGAAAGCAGGTTGTTTATCTTTTAAAAATCTTATATATTCAAAAAACAATTGACCTCTTTTATCATTTATTCCACGTCCAGCTCCAGCTTCACTCCAGCTCTGACAAGGAGGACCTCCAATAACTCCGTCAGCAAAAGGAATTTCAGGAGTTGGAATATCAACAATACTTCTCTTGTCTAACTTTGTTTTAGGAAAGTTTTTTTCAAATGTCTCCCATATAACTTTATCAAATTCATTTGCCCATATAATATCAAAACCAGCTCTTTCAAAGCCTAAGTCTAAACCTCCTGCACCTGTAAATAAAGATACTAATTTCATACAGTAATTACTTTGAGAATCTTATTAACTTAGCATTTAAATATTTAGCAGGGTTGTTAGGTGATTTTATTTTTATATCATTTATTATTAAATTATGAGAAATTAAAGACTCTAACTCTTTTCTATCACTCTCTGGGAAAGAATTATATTTGGAAGATAGCATAATAGCATTAACTTTAAAATCAGCTTCATTAGAAATTTCAGATATATAATCAAATACTTTATTGGGATGTTTAATAGCCCACATTCCTCTAATTCTTAAATCTGTTATTCCAAGTGGGTCAACTTTATTTACTCTTCCTAATTCGTTTGTTTCTCCAAATTCAATATCAGGCAAAGAATTGACTCCATCTGATATAGCATCTTTTATTTTCTCATAAATTTCTCTAGAAGCAGCATAACAATCTCCATAAACAAACCATAAAGATTTTATTTTACTATCAACAATACTTCCTATAACATACAAAAGGTCTTTCTTTTCCCAATTCTCACATCCTCTACACGCTGTGGTAATCATTGGACTATCAGCATATAAATAATCTTTTGGGTATGAACTATTTAATGCCAAGCCACTTGCACGAGCTCCAATATGTTTTTTAACTTCTATTGCATCACCATTTTTTATAATAATATCTGGAGGATTATTCTGGTTTCCTAAGTAAGAAAAATATTCAGAGTATATTTTACCTTTATCAGAATTATCTTCTTTTAAGGAATCACAAAATATATCTTTAACATAAAATTCCAAAGCTTCCCCCATAGAATTCATACGATTTAAAGACCTATATTGGGAAAGTAAATCATTACTTGGATTAGCTATTATATTTCTAATTGCTTTCAAAAGGTTAGTTTCCATAAGCAATATTATAACAGAAATAAATATATTTATAAACTAATTGGTGTTTACAAGACCAGATATTTGTTATATTATTATGTATATGGAATTAGATAAAAAAGATATTGATGTAATACACGAAGATGATTTAATTGATGTATTAAAAAAAATTGGATTTTATGATAAATTACTTGAAAATAAAGTAATTTGTAAGTTTTGTAATTCTACAATTACATTAGAAAACATACACTCTATACTCCCTCAATCAGATACATTTAGTTTTATCTGTGATAACCCTACGTGTATAGAAACATTAATAAAGTATTTAGATAATAAAAGCTCTACTAATTTAGATTTAAATATATGATAGATATCATCATTGCATTCTTTACAGGGCTTGGTATTCCAACAATAGTTGGTGTTTATTTATATAAACATCCCGATGAGACTGAAAAGTGGTTAGCTATTATTTTCAAATTATTAAATAAGATATGGAAAGGTTTTAAATATGAAGCTACTAAATATGAGGTGCAATCAAAAGTCAATTCTTTTGTAGAGACATTAAATAATAATTCAGCTACTAATTTTCCTAAAATTTCTATAAAATGGGCTGGTAGGAATCAAGAAGAGGTAATTTGGGAGAAAGAAAAGATTATTCTTGTAATGAGAGACAAAAAACATAAAGTGAAAAACCTTGTTCATGCATCTCATTTATTTGTATCAGAAACTTTATTAAGACGATCCAAGGTTCATATAACAAAAAGTCAAAAAGTATCACTCGATTTATTCTCTGTAAAACTTATTTTAGAAAAAGCTAGTCCTGAAGCTTTGGAATATTTTATTAGTAGTTATTTTATTCCTCAACTAAATAAGCACGATAAGGTTAGTGATTTTATTAAACAATATATCAATATTGAGAAGGTAGGATTATTTTTCCCAATATTAGTGCAAGAACTTACATTTTTAGGTAATACTATTTATATTGAAAAACCCAATGAAGCAATAACAAAAGAAATTAAAGAATTTACTGATTTTTTAGAAAACTTTTCTAAAAGACAAGTTGGAGACATGACATTACCAGAAACTTTTACAGGAAAATATATAAGATGTGCAGTTAGAATAATAGCAACTAAGGGTGTAAGAGAAGCTAGAAAAATTGAAGGTAGAAGAAAAATTATAGAAAGTTGGATACAAAATGGTTACCCTAATATTTATCTGGTAGGAAACATAGATAATAGAAATTTTATGTATGATATTTACTCCTCTGTTAAAAAGACATTTCCAGAATTAAAAATTGTGAAGGAATACTCTTTTGAGGCAGAGATTAGTTTTCAGGATAAGAAAAAAATAGTTTCTGATATTTTAATGCACTTACATTATTCTAAGTTTAATAAATATATATTTACTGATGATGAATTACCAACATCACTAAGTATTCCTGAAAATGAAGAGGAACTAGACAAAGATATTTTATAGAGTATTTAAATACCATTAGGGGTATATACTCTGAAGAACTTCAATCTTAGATTCCTGATAATAAAAGGGTTTTTCAAAATTAGAAATAATAAAGTATAACTCCTTGAATGTATTTACATAGAGTTTCAAATCAGGTATCATTAGGGTCACACGATCAAAAATAATCCACACCAGTGGGTTATTTTTGTATCGCTCGTGATCTCCTTACGGAGAGAATCGAAAGCCGAAGGCCGACGAGCCGAGGCGAGGTAGAGCAAATTTTCAGCAGAAAATTATGCGTGACCGAAAGCGTACTCGCGATTACCGGTAGGGTTCCAAAGTAATACAAAAAGCGTCCGAAAATATTTTCAAACGCTTTTTAAATTTTTCTTTGATTAAATTTTTACTAATAAACTCCAGCGAAATTTTCAAAGTAAATTGATTTCCGTATCTCTACAAAGTGGCCAAAAATAAAATATTTTTTTCTTTTTATTGGAAATTTAATTTCCTGATCTAAAGAATCAATTAAAATCATTTTATTTTGAACACTAAGTGGTGATCCTCTTTTCCTCTTAAGATTAATAAAATCTTCTGGTTTTCTTTGTCTCATTGCCAAAAATAATTCTTCAAAAAAATCTGTTTTCGGCGGATAGACAACCCCTGAAAATTTAAAAGTTGAAATACTTGTAAAAATAATTGAAAGTTTCATGTTATTAAATTTTAAGTTTATGAATGTTACTTTTTTATAAAATTAACATATCTTATTAATTTTGGCAAGATAAGTGAGCAAATCCCATATATTATCCACAATCTGATTCCAATTTAGACCACTTTGGGTCACACCATAAAAATAGACACTCGTCAAGAGTGGTATTTTTAGGTGTGACCCTAAGCGAGATATCTGCATATCTCGCGTCCGGGAATCGAACAGCGGAATCATATTTTTCCTAGTAAGAAAAATAGATGAGCTGGTGCCCAGACAAAACTTTTTGACGAAAAAGTTTTAGTCGAGGGAGATAAGTGTACTCACGTTCCCGGTAGGGTCACTGCATAAAATTAAATATTGTATTTATAATTGTTTGATGATACTATATCAATATCTATTGATATAGATATTTTTATGAATAAATTATTAAATTTAAAAAAATATTTGTTAGCCATTTCAGAACCTAATAGGTTAGCAATTTTGTCATTATTAAAAAATGGAGAAAAATGTGCTTGTGATATACATCCCAAACTGAAGTTACCTCAAAATTTATCTTCGCACCATTTAAAAGTATTAAAAAATTTAAATTTATTAAAGATTAAAAAGGAAGGAAATAAAATAATATATTATCGTAATGAAGAAGCTATTAAAAATTATCAATCAATATTAACTAAAAAAATAATATGAAAATAGAAGTTATTGGTTCAGGATGTAAAAAATGCTCAAATTTATTTGAGCTTACAAAGGTAGTTATTTCTGAGATGGGAATAAAAGATGCAGTTTTATATAGCACAGATATAAATAAAATTATTACTCTTGGTCTTATTAGTAGTCCAATTCTTACAATCGATGACAAGCCAATCTTGGTTGGTATACTTCCAGATAAAGAAAAATTGAAAGATATTATTTCAAAAAATATTTAATTATGTTTTACCCAATACAACTATTTGCAGATTGGTTAACATATGTTGTTTTTAATATTCAACCTGGAACTTTACTCGCAGATACAATAAATTTTTTCATTTTTGATACTATCAAAATATTTTTTCTTTTAGTTGTCATTATTTTTGTTGTTTCAATAATTCGTTCATATTTACCACCAGAAAAAATCAGGTCAATTCTTTCTCGTAAGAATAAATATGTTAGTAATATTCTTGCCTCACTTTTGGGTATTATTACTCCATTTTGTTCATGTTCAGCTATTCCTTTATTTTTAGGGTTTGTTCAGACTGGGATCCCATTGGGAACCACATTTTCTTTTCTTATTGCCTCTCCAATGATTAACGAAGTGGCCCTTGTTTTACTCCTTGGTTTATTTGGTTGGAAGATTGCACTTATCTATGTAGTCTCTGGTCTTATTATTTCTATCATTTCAGGTATTGTTATTGAACATTTAAAAATAGAAAACCTTGTAGAACCATTTGTTTATCAAAATACTATAAATAAGAATGGGGGTATTTATTTACCTAGTATGACAATAAAAGAAAGAGTTATTTATGCAGTGAAGTATACTTTAAATATATTTAAAAAAGTCTGGCCATACATATTAATAGGTATTGGTTTAGGTGCCTGGATTCATGGTTATCTACCCACTGATTTCTTAGCCCAATATGCAGGAAGTGATAAATGGTATGCTGTTCCACTTGCTGTAATAATAGGTATTCCTTTGTACTCGAATGCCGCTGGAGTCATACCTCTTGTATCTGCTTTAACTGAGAAAGGTGTCTCTATGGGTACTACACTTGCATTTATGATGTCAGTAACAGCATTATCACTTCCTGAATTTATGATTCTTAAGAAAGTAATGAAAACTAGGTTGATAATTATTTTTGCTGGAATAGTAAGTACGGGTATAATTTTTACTGGATATCTATTTAATTTAATCTTAAATTAGAAAATCCTCTTATATTCTCCACAATCTGGTTCCAATTACTAACCCCTAGGGTCACATGCTTAATTAAGCCTTATAAAATAAGGTTATTGATTTTAATAAATACTTATTAACTTTTTAAGTTGTCTATTTTTTAAATATTAGTTTATAATTAATTTAAGAGTTTAATGTTTCTAATAGTCGAATAAAATTATAAATTATAAATAAAATATTTTATGAAAAAAATATTAGTTTTAAGTGGTATTTTGGTGATTGCTGGATTTATGTTGGTGGCAGTTCCAGCTTTTGCAGCGAAGCCAAATAATTCTTGTGTAAAAATTCAAGATGGTAGTTTGGTTGATTCAAACGGAGGTTTCCTTACTGTGGGTTATGATAAATGGGGTTATAATTATCAAGCTAAGATGTTTAATGGTTGGTATGGTAATTATTCACGTCCTTCAGTACCTGTAGTAAGTGGTGATAGTTTAATAATGAAGTGGAATGATGCATGGTTAAGTAATCAAGATTGTGATGGTGATGGTAAGCTTGATAGACATCTTGGTTTCAGTAGTTATAAAGGTTCTGGTGCATGGCTTACAAATCATGCTTCAGGAACATATGAAAGTTCAACTAATTATGTATGGGAAGTAAATACTTCTCCAAATAAATTAGATATTCCATGGGCAGGTACTACTTATTCTTATGATGTTTCTTTTGTTAAAGAAGGAGCTGTGTTAACTGGGACATTAACTGATGGGTATTATCCAACAACAAATTCATTAATTGGAACCATTGATGGAAATAATGTAACATTTAGCTTTATTTACCCAGTTGGATCAGTTCAAGGTATAAGAACATATGTTGGAACAATTGATTCAGCAGGAAAGGTTAGTGGAACATGGTCAGAGACTGGTACAGAAAATGCTACCGGTTCTTGGTCTATAGCAGGTTTTGCTACAAAAATACCCGAAATGTGTTCATGGTCTGATTTTGTAAAAATAGTTGCTGTACCAGAGGATGCTATTAATGACGGTGGGGTATGGAAATTAAATGATAAAGAAATCGGTCCTGTTATATGGGGAGAATTTGCTATTATTCAAGAGGTAAGTAGCAATCCTTGCGGAGAAGATATGGGCTTAATGGATTTTAAGAGTGATATAAGATCTGGTTTAGGTAATTGGTAATAATATCATTTTTGTCACAGATAAAAAGCAGATTAAATTTATTTAATCTGCTTTTTATATTTATTTTAGTGATTATTTTTTACAAATCACTAACTTTTTTAGGTTAAGCAAATTGTATTTTTTTTCTAATTTCAAAAAATTTGCTATAATAGACTTATGAATAAACAAGTAGTTTTATTGGTTTTGGACGGATGGGGATACAGAGAAGATAAAAAAGATAATGCAATAGAGGCTTCAAAAAAGCCTAATTTTGATAGTTTGTGGGAAGGTTCCCCTCATACAACACTTTCTGCTTCTGGTATTGCTGTGGGGCTTCCAGAGGGACAAATGGGAAATAGTGAGGTGGGTCACACTACAATAGGGGCAGGAAAAGTTGTCTATCAAGATTTGGTGAGAATAGACAATGCTATAAAAGATTCATCTTTTAATAATAATCAAGCTTTTTTAAATCTATTTAAACACATAAAAGAAAATAATTCAGTTCTTCACATTTTGGGCCTTCTTTCTCCTGGTGGAGTTCATAGTCATATGGATCATCTTTTCGCTTTTATTAAACTTGCAAAGAATAATAATATAGAAAAAATTGCACTGCATATGTTTACAGATGGGAGAGATGTACCACCTAAAAGTGCTTGCTCTTACATTAAAGAACTTGAAGACACGCTAAGGAATATAGGTGTGGGACGTATCGCTACCATCTCTGGACGATACTATGCTATGGATAGGGATATGAATTGGGATAGAGCAGATAAGGTGCTTAATGCAATGTTCTTAGGAGAAGGTATGACAATCAAGGAACAGCCTTCTTCTTTTGTAGAAAATTCTTGTGGAGATTATATTTCAGATGAATATTTAGAGCCAATTGTCTTTTTAGATAATGAAGGGAATAGGACTACAATTAAAAATAATGATGGAGTATTTTTCTTTAATTTTAGAGCAGATAGAGCTAGAATGCTAACAAGTAAGATTTTAGAAAAAAGGGGAGAGATGAATTTAAAACTTATAACAATGACTAGATATGGGGATGATTTTGATTGCGATGTAGCTTTTCCTTCTATAGAAATAGAAACTACTCTTGCTAAAGAATTATACTTAAATGGTAAAACTCAATCACATATAGCAGAAACAGAAAAGTATGCCCACGCGACTTATTTCCTAGATGGAGGGATGGAGAATCCATACCCAAACGAAGAATATGTTCTTGTTCCAAGTAGAAGGGATATAAAGACTCACGATATGGCCCCTGAAATGAAAGTGCACGAAATAACAGATAAAGTTTTAGAAAAATTAGATGAAGGTAAGGATTTTATTTTTGCAAATTTTGCAAATGCAGATATGGTAGGGCACACTGCTAATGTTCCCGCTATTGTATCTTCTGTAGAAGCTATAGATAGGGAACTTGGTAGACTTAAAGAAAAAATAAAGGAAAGAGAGGCTGTACTACTTGTCACAGCTGATCATGGTAATGCTGAAGTAAATATAGATCAAAATACAGGCGAGAGGCACACCTCACATACTTCAAATAAAGTTCCATTTATAATGTTTGGAATAGATAAGGAATTAAAAGATGGTGGGACATTGGCTGATGTTGCACCTACTGTATTTGATGTTATGGGAATAAATAAACCAGAAGAGATGACGGGAGAAAGTTTGATAAATTAAGATATTTTTTGTATAATCGATGAAAGTTTAAAATAAGGAAGCGTGGCTGAGAGGTTGAAAGCACCACTTTCGAAAAGTGGCATGCGGGAAACCGTATCGTGAGTTCGAATCTCACCGCTTCCGCAGAATTGGTTTTGCGCGGTTAGCTCAGTTGGTAGAGCATTCCCTTGACGTGGGAAGGGTCATAGGTTCGAATCCTATATCGCGCACAGCACCTGACGAAGTCAGGGATATAGGATTAGAAAGATGGAGGCCGACGGGCTGTTGAAGAGTAATGTTATTACTCTTCAAGGGTCGCATAAATTTTCATCAGAAAATTATAAATGACCATAAAAATTATAAAAAACAAAAATTAAAACAATTTTTTATGCAAAATACACAAATAATAATTTTAGCAGCAGGGAAGGGGAAAAGAATGGAAAGTGAAGATCCAAAAGCTCTTGCGATGCTTCGTGGAAAGCCTTTTCTTTCACACATATTAGATACATTGAAAGAAGTTAAGTTAGAATTAGATCCAATCGTAGTAGTAGGATATAAAAAAGAAAAAATATTTGATGTTTTTGGTGATAGTTTAAAATATGCACATCAAGAAGAACAATTAGGAACTGGGCATGCAGTGCTTTCTGCCAAAGATGCTTTGCATAAAGATCATAAGACTATATTTGTAATATCTACAGACCAGCCTTTGATATCTAAAAATACAATTGAAAAAATAATAGAAATACACAATGAAAGTGGAGCTGTAATAACTATGGGGACTGTGATACTTCCTAATTTTAAAGATTGGAGGGCAGGAGCATATAATCTAGGTAGAATAATTCGTGATAATAGTGGCAAGGTTGTAAAAATAATAGAAGCAAAAGATGCGACAGATGAAGAAAAGAAAATTTTAGAAATCAATCCAGCCATATATGCTTTTGATAGTGTATGGCTTTGGGAAAATATTGATAAATTAAGAAATGAGAATGCTCAAAAAGAATATTATCTTACAGATCTTATAAAGATTGCTTTTGAAGAAGGGGGTAAAATTAATGCTGTTCCACTTGTAAATATAATGGAAATTTTTCAGCCAAATTCTAAAGAAGAATTAGAAATTTTAGAGGGTATTTTGGCGAATGAGAATCTTTAGGTTGTGTATAGAAAAACTCAAATAGCTCTTTTATTTATTTTTATGTAGCCAAATATATATGTCTTCGATAGCTTTGACCGCATCTCCGACGGCAATATTATTCTGGTGGTATCTACCATTTGAGCAATCTCCAGCAGCCCAAATACCTTCTGTTTCTCCAGCTTGGTTTATAGGGTCTACTTTTATCTTACCTATTTCATCAAGAGAAACAACATTTTTAGCAAATGAAGTATTTGGAATTTGTCCTATTTCTACAAAAATACCAGATGTCGGAATGGTAATTGTCTCTCCTGTGATTTTATCTTTATATGTGAGAGAATTTGCAAAGTTATCTCCATCGATTCTAATAACCTCGGCATTTGTGATAGCTTTAAATTTAGGATTATTTTTTGTTTTCTCTACTGTTATTTCATCCGCACGGAAATTTTCACTTCTGTGTATGAGTATGACACTTTTACAATAAGCAAGTAATTGAAGGGCTGTTTCAAAAGCAGCATTACCTCCACCGATAACTAAAACATCCATATCGGCAAACATTGGCCCATCACAAGATGCACAATAGGTGATACCTTTGTGTTCAAATTTATCTGCATTAATAGCTTCAAGTTTTCTTCTTCCACTTCCTGTTGCTATTAGGATAGATTTTCCTTCATAAGTTTTATTATTTTCGGTAATAACTTTGAAATGATTGTCTATTTTTTCTATATCTTTGATTTTTTCTCCTTCAAAAATATCTAAAAATGGACCTTTGTAATAAAAAATATGGTCTTTAAGATTTTGAGCTAAATCTCCACCAGAAATTTCTTTGGTTCCAATCCAGTTGTAAATAGTTTCAGATACTACTGATTGACCAGCAAATTCATAAGCTATAATAGCGGTTTTTAATTGTTTACGAGCGGCATAGACCGCTCCGGCGGCTCCTGCTGGGCCTCCTCCTAAAATGATTAAATCGTACATAAGGTTTAGTTTCTAGCAAGCTAGTTTATAGTGGCTAGTATTTAATATAATAAGACCATAAACATAGTTTATGGTCTTATTATTATATCATATATGTCTAGTTACCTAAAATTATCTTTTTCTTCTTAAAAATGCTGGAACTGTGCTCCAATCATCTGTGTCATCTATAAATAAATCATCTTCTATTTTTTCCACCTTATCTCCAGATTTTTTTATATATTCGGATTGAGTTTCTTTAGTTTCTGTTTTTGGAGCTTCTTCTTTTGTGTTAGGAATTGTATTTGAATTTTCTAGAATTTTTGAAGATTGGAAAAGTGTTCTTTTTGGCATATCAGTAGGGAACCCTGTGGCTATGACGGTCACTTTTATTTCACCTTTCTTTAATTTCTCATCTTTAATTGTTCCAAAAATAACTTTTGCATCTTTGTCTATTGATTCGGTTATTATCTTGGCTGCTTCTTGGATTTCATGAATTGTAAGATCATCTCCACCAGAAATCGCAAAGAGTACTCCACGAGCTCCTGAAATAGATAAATCAAGAAGAGGGGAATTAATTGCTTGGAGAGCTGCTTTTTCAGACCTTCCTTCTCCTGCTGCAATACCTACTCCCATAAGAGCGCTTCCTGCATCATGCATGACGGCTTTAATGTCAGCAAAGTCCACATTTATCATTCCGGGGGTGGTTATAAGCTCAGAAATTCCTTCAACTGCTTGTTTCAAAACTTCGTCACACATAGCGAAGGCTTGTCGGAACCCTACATCTTTACCAGAAATAACAATCAATCTATCGTTTGGAATAACAAGAATTGCATCAACTTCTTTTTCAAGAAGAGAAAGACCATCTTCTGCTAATTTCATTCTTTGGTTTCCTTCAAATGAAAAAGGTTTTGTCACAACTGCAACAGTAAGGATACCTTGTTCTTTTGCTGCTTGCGCGACTATTGGTGCTGCCCCTGTTCCTGTGCCTCCACCCATACCACAAGCAATAAAGACCATATCTGCTCCTTTGATTACATCTTGGATTTCGGCTTTAGTTTCTTCTGCTGCACGACGACCAACTTCTGGGTTCATTCCAGCCCCTAATCCTTTTGTTAAGTTTTTACCAAGATGAACTTTTTTTTCTGCGAGAGAATTATGAAGATCTTGAGTGTCTGTGTTCATAACAATAAATTCTACTCCTTTAACTTTGGAGTTTATCATGTGGTTTAAGGCGTTTTTCCCTGAGCCACCAATTCCGATAACTTTTATTCTTGCGAATGATTCAATTTCTGGGTTTATTTTAGGCATATTTTTTATAGACTGAAGTCTTTCATTACTAATAATTTTATACACATATAATAGCAGAAAATTACAAAAAAGAATATATTTGACAATATTTTATATTGTGTCTTTACAGATGATATTTTTTAAAGATTTCTATGGTAAAAGTTGTGAGAAAATACTTTTAAAAAACCCTTTAACTTGTTTAACATCCACCCCTAAAGAATTATAAATATTTTGATTATCAAAATTCTCTTTTGAAGAAAGAGCAAGACCATAAGCTGTATACCAAGAAGAATCTTTGATTTTTAATTTATTGTTGGTTTGTTGATCTACTGTTCCCACACTAGCTGGTAGTTTTAATTCTCTTTTGGCTATTTCTTCTATTTTATTTATGAGAGCCCCTCCACCAGTGATTATAATTCCTGCTGGCAACAACTCGTTCCTTTTTAATTTTTTTAAATGATTATTTACTAATTCAAAAATATCCACAAGTCTTGCTTCTATTATTTCATCTATTTTTTTCTTAGAATAATCAGCTCCTATTACGTTTCCATGCTTGATACTATCTGCCTCTTCTAGGCTTATCTTAAATCCAAGTGCTATATCTTTAGTAATATCCATACTTCCAAATGGAAATGTAATAAGATATATAGGAGAATTTTCTTCAAAAACAGTAAGGGATACTGTCTCACAGCCTATGTCTAAAAGTGCACACCCAGCTGTTTTTTGTTTTGTGCTAAGTAAGATATTGCTAGAAGCAATAGGTGAAGCGATAATATCTAAAATATTTATATTTAATAAACCAAAGACAGTAATAATATCTTCGACATTTTGTTTTAGGCACGTTATGAAAAGTGTTCTTACTTCAAGTTTGATACCTTTCATACTTTCTGGGTGACCAAAGATATCTTTACCATCTATTTTATAAGATAAAGGAATTGTATGAATGATTTTTTTGTTGGGGGTATCTAAATTTTCTTCACTATTGTCTATTGCCTTATGTACGTCAAGTTCAGTAATTTCTTGATCAGCTTTCGATATAATAGAAGAGCCTATAGATACAACAGAAGATAAATTTATACCTTCTATTGAAATGTATGCATTTTTTATTTTAAATCCTAAAACATTTTCAACAGAAGAGATAGCTTTTTTTACAGTTCCTGCGACATGGTCTACATTAGTAATATATCCTAATCTTACACCCCTTGTTTCAACATATGAAGAAGCAAGCAAAGTTAAATCTTTTCCGCCTTTTTCGTATCCGAGTACTACAACTTTTGTAAAACTCGAACCAATATCTATTCCACAAGTGTAATTTTTTTTATTCATTAATTAAAATTAAATTAAGAAAACATTTTCATAAATTTTTGTTCCTCTTTTTCCATTCTACTACTATGTTCAAAACCTTTCAAATGTAAACAACCGTGGATAAATAGAAGTTTTAAAAATTCCCTATATCTCATTTTAAAAAGGGGAGCATCTTTCTTTACTTTTTGGGGGTCAAATGTTATCTCTCCAGAGAGTTTTTCAAGGGGAAAAGACAATATATTTGTGGATTTGTTTTTACCACGATATTTCCTGTTTATTTTCTTTTGATCTTTTTCTTTTAAAAAAATAATAGAAAGGTCATATTTTTTACCTAAAATTTTTTCTTTAATCGAAACAAAAGGCAAGCTTGGGAGCTTGCCTTTTGTTTCGTTCTTGATTGTGCAGAATTCTTTATTATCCATCTTATTTCTTTCCTTTTGAGGCCTTACCTAATTTAAAAAGTCTTTCATACTCTTTTCTTCGGGCTATTTTCTTTAATGCTTGAGCTTTTGTTTTTACTTTTGATTCTGCTCTTTCATTGTATCTTTTGCCTTTAACCTTTTGGATAATTCCAGATTCTTGAACCTTACGAGAAAATCTCCTAATGAGATTCATATTACTCTCGTTTGTATTTTTTTTAACTTCAATTACTGTAATCATAGTTCATATATGTTAGCACACATTTTATTTCCAATCAAGTTTATAATAAGTCTTCAGGATCTATGTTTATAGAAAATGAAGGAGGAAGTTTAAGTAGGCTATCTCTTAAATGGATAGAAATGATGTTGTTTTTTGTATTAGGAATTTGCCATAATTTTGGTTCGATTCTGATTATTGTATTTGTCACATACTCTCCTTTTTGTTTACCTATAAAAGCACTGAATATTTGAGGATCATAACCACCTAGGATATTGTTTAAAAATGATCTTGCTTTTTCATTTTCCTGTTTAGTTCCCTGGAAAGTTATTTTTATTAATCGTTTGAAGGGCGGATAATTATAATCTTTTCTTTCTTTTATTTCTTGCCTATATAAAGGAAGAACATTTCCAGCTAAAATTTGTTTTAATAATGGATTATCCGAATTCCTTGTTTGAATGATTAGATTGTTTTCTGTTATGTTGTTTAATTTTTCTATAATATGGATTATTTTTTGAGTCATATTAAAACTTGGTATAGACATAAGTCCATCAAATGATACTACTACACTATCTCCAATTTTTTTATCTAAATAAGAAAAAACGAGTTCTGTTCCGATCAGTATTGCACTTTTTTCTTTTTTAAATTTTTCTATTTTTTCTTTTGCTTCTTTGTCCCCATTAACACTCTCCTTGTCAAAAAGATATATATTGATTTTTGGAAAAAGATTTTTTATTTCTTCTTCAACTCTTTCTGTTCCAATACCAAGGGGTGTTAGATTCCAAGAATTACATTTTGGACATCTAATCTCTGTCTTTTCTTTTTTGCCACACTTGTTGCACATAAAGATTCTCATTTTTGAATCTTTATTTTCTTTATTTTTTACATTATAAAGTACTATTGGAGTGTCGCAAGATGGACATAGAAGAGTATTACCACAGTCATAGCAGATAGTTATGGGTGCGAGACCTTTTCTCACTGAAAATAGAAAAACTGATTTTTGAGAAGTAAGAGCTTTTTCTATTGTTTTTATTGTTTCTTCTCCTAAAACCGCAAATTTTTTATTTGTTTTATCTATTATTTCTTCTTTCATATCCACTAAAATTCTATTTTCAATTTCTGGTAGTCGAAATATTGGAGAAGAAATTTCACCAAATTCTTTTTCTTCATGACGCCAAAGTGTTTCAGGTCGAAGAATTTCATCTCCTATTATGAGTTTTGTTTTTTTGTGAAAAGATAAAGATTCCACAAAGCCTCTTATATCTAAATAGGGTCTTATAAATTGCTTATATGATTCACTACTCTCGTGTTCTAAGATCATAGTTTTTATATCATTCCTGTCTATAAATAAAAATTTACCTGTCCCTATTATGAGTATTGGATGATCAATTGAAATACATTTATTAAAATCATTTATTAATTTTTTCTTTTTAATATCACTATGAAAGGAGAAAACATATTGTTCGATTCCTTTTTTAAGTTCACTTTCAAATATTTCAATGTCATATTTGGTCGGCATACAAATAAACACAGATTCTTTTTTTGCGAAAGCCTCTCTGATTAATGTTTTATAAAACGCTATTCTATCTTCTTTTGGAGATTGGAATATTAATTTTTCTTGTTTTATGTCTTTTATTTCTTCTTCTGAAATAATTTTTTCTTTTCTTTTTATTTCTTCTAAATTTTCTAGTATATCAACGGGTATCATATTTCTTATTATTGAGCCAGTGTTGCTTGTGGTGTATATACCCATTTTTTCACACGTTAAAAAGAAGTCACTACTAAAGGGTGATTCACCGATAACTTTAGTGATTTTTTTTAAAGTGAAATCTGCATTTTTTATATCTGTTTTTGCGTTTAATATTTCTTCATTTCCAACTACGATCGCATTTATATTCCTAGAACGAAGTGGAGCAGAGACGATATATCCAATAGGAATGTCTTTAGGATAGAAATAGGTGAGGCTTTCCCCAAATGGACCTTTTTCAATTGGAATAACGGTTATTATAAACATATTTATATGTTAGCATAATATTTTATTAAGTGCATTTTTATAAATATTTATGATATAATAAAAAAATGTTTAAATTTAAAAATATATTTTTATTTTTTTTTATTATTATAACTTTTTTATTATCAAAAAATGTTTTTGCAGAAGGACTTTTTGTTAATAAAGTTGATTATGTAACTGGAACTTCTCCACGTTCTGTCACCACAGGCTTATTCAACTCTGATTCATATCTTGATTTAGCGGTAACGAATAATGGGAGCAACACTGTTTCAATCCTCCTTGGTAATGGAGATGGCACATTTCAATCTAAGGTTGATTATGTAACTGGAAGTGGTCCATATTCTGTCATCTCCGGACTTTTCAACTCTGATTTATATCTTGATTTGGTGGTAACTAATTATAGTAGTAACACTGTTTCAATCCTCCTTGGTAATGGAGATGGCACATTTCAATCTAAAGTTGATTATGGAACTGGAAGTGGTCCATATTCTGTCACATCCGGCTTATTCAACCCTGATTCATATCTTGATTTAGCGGTAACGCATCTTGGTAGTTATAGTTTTTCAGTACTCCTTGGTAATGGAGATGGCACATTTCAATCTAAGGTTGATTATGAAATTGGATTTATTTCATACTCCATTATTTCCGGTTTATTTAACTCTGATTCATACCTTGATTTAGTGATAGCAAATTATAGTAACCACACCGTTTCAATATTTCTTGGAAACGGAGATGGTACATTTGGGACTAAGGTTGATTATGCAACTGGAAATAATCCATGGTTCATTATTTCCGGTTTATTTAACTCTGATTCATACCTTGATTTAGTGACAGTGAATCAATCTAGTAATACTATCTCAATCCTCCTTGGTAATGGAGATGGCACATTTGGGACTAAAGTTGATTATGTAACTGGAAATAATCCAAACTCTGTCACCTCTGGTTTATTCAACTTTGATTCATATCCTGATTTGGCAGTAACTAATTATTTTAATTACACTATCTCTATATTTCTTGGTAATGGAGATGGCACATTTGGGACTAAAGTTGATTATGTAACTGGAAATAATCCAAACTCTGTCATCTCTGACTTATTCAATTCTGATCCCTATCCTGATTTAGTGGTATCAAATAGAGCTGATAACACTGTTTCAATATTACTTTCATCATTATCTCCATCTCTCTCTACCAATCCATCTTCATCTATCACCCCAACAACAGTCACTCTAAATGGAGAAATCACAGACATTGGTGGAGAGAATCCAACCATTCGTGGATTTGAATATGGTCTCACAGATAGCTACGAAACAACTACAACAGAAAACGGAGATTTTAATATAGGAACATTCTCTACTAGTCTCACAGGACTTTCTTGCGAAACGACATATCATTATCGTTCATATGCAACTAATAGTAAGGGAACAGGATATGGGAGTGATCAAACATTTACCACATCTATCTGTCCTACAATATCTAGTGTTACTACAGGTTTATCTTCATCTATCACTCCAACAACAGTCACTTTAAATGGAGAAATCATAAATGATGGTGGGGAAGTGGGGGAAAGAGGATTCGAATATGGTTTTACGACTTCATATGGACAAGTTTCTAAAGAAACAGGTTCATACTACAATGGCATCTATTCTAAAAATATTACATCTTTAACTTGTAATACCACATATCACTATAGAGCTATTACCACAAACTATGTTGGTACTTCATATGGGAGTGATCAAACATTTACCACATCTATATGTTCATCTACACCATACATCATCAATGTTACATATGATTCTAAAACAAGTTTAACTCTTACGTATGAAGGAACAACACCTAGCTACTATATAGAAAATACTACTAACAATACTAATTCAGATTGGATTACAATTGAAACTTATCAATTTACTGGATTAACTTGTGATGCAGAATATTCTTTTAGAGTAAAAGGAAAGGGTTTAGATAATAATGAAACAGATTGGTCAGAAACTTATATAACCATTTTACCTTGTCCTAGAATTCAAACAGAAAATGGCTCGGCTATGATTACTTCACAACAAGATTTTGAAGATGGGACTTTAACTTCACTTGATGAAACTATATCTTCTGGAGATTTATCAATTAATTCTGTTTTAGTTTTAGATTTTTCAAATTGGGAAGAAAAGGAACCTTTACCTATAGCTCGTATATCAGCTGGTAATGGAGTTATAAATAATAAAATATATATTGCTGGGGGAACAGAAAATTGGGAAGATTTGAATTCCACTATTGTTTATGATCCAAGTAATGATTCTTGGGTAGAATTAAATCCTATGTCTATTGCGAGAACCGGAGCGGTTTCTGTTGTTTTAAATAATAAATTATATATTATTGGTGGAAGAAACGTAAACTGGGAAGGTGAGAGCACTATGGAGATTTATGATCCAAGTAATGATTCTTGGACGGTTGGACCATCTATGAATATTGCAAGAATTGGAGCAACCGGAGGAGTTTATAATGGTAAGATATATGTTGCTGGTGGTTCTCCTATTTCAAGTAGTAATCCAAGTCAAACAATAGAAGTATTTGATGGAGAAAGTTGGAGCTTCCTTGAACCATCTCCTGTAACCAAAATGGCAGGAACAACTTCTCAAATAATAAATGGAATTATGTATATTGCTGGAGGTCAAATTGATGGTGGAATTTCTTTCTCTAATGAATTAATTTCATATAATATTGAGAGTAATACATGGCAAACCAATTTAAGTCCTATTCCTGCCCCTCGGTCTGGTGGAACTTCTGTTTCTATTGGCAATTTATTCTATTATATTGGTGGAACAGATGAGGGTTATGAAACTGTAGATGATATATTTGTTTATGATATAACAATTAATACATGGACTTCATATTTAGACGCTCTTCCTCAGGCAATACACAGATCAGTAGTTCAGGTTGTAGATAATAATTTATATATTATAGGTGGTAGAGATACAGCATGGAGTCCTATGGTTACTAATTACAAATTTCCAATGCAAGGTTCTAATTCTGGAACTTTTATCTCTTCGGTTATTGGTGCAAGTCAGAGTGTTAAATGGGAGACTTTAACAAAAGAAGAAACAAAACCATCAGGCACTTCTATTTTGTATTATACTAGGACTGGAAGCACTGTTATCCCAGATGAATCATGGAGTGAATGGGTAGAATCTACAGGAACTATCACTTCACCAGATAACAGATATATTCAAGTAAAAGCTGTTCTGTCTACTACTAATGATAGTACTCCCACTTTACATTCTATAACAATAAGTTATTTGTCTGATTCACCAGTAGAAATAATTACAAGATATAAATCTTCTGGTTCCTCTGCATCTTCACGCTATTTTAATCTAATATCTATAGGTAAAAAACAAGAAGCAGAGAAATTAAAACAAGAATTTCCAAATCAAATCACACCCATCACTCCAACTATTACAAATAATCCTAACAATACATCCAATCCTTTAACTCTAATCAGAACTCTAAAATACAAAATGCAAGGAGAAGATGTTAAAGAATTACAGAAATATTTAAATATTCACGGATATATTGTATCTTCATCTGGAGCAGGTTCACTAAACAACGAAACAACTTATTTTGGTAATTTAACTAAACAAGCTGTTATTAAATTCCAATTAGCAAATGGATTAGTAGGAGATGGAATAGTAGGGCCACTGACTAGAGGGAAATTGAAATAATAAAATTTAAGAAAAGTGCACAAAATAGCTGGTTTTTAAACTGGCTATTTTGTGCTATAATCTTTTTTATAAAGAAATAATATATATGGGAATTTTTTCAAAAAAACTTGGAATAGATTTAGGGACTGCAAATACACTTGTTTACTTACCAGGCAAGGGGATTGTACTTAATGAACCCTCTGTTGTCGCTGTATCAGAACAAGATAATACTGTTCTAGCTATAGGACTTGAAGCAAAAGAAATGGTAGGGAAAACTCCTGAAAATATCATAGTTTATAGACCAATGAAAGATGGAGTGATAGCTGATTATAGAGTGACAGAAGCAATGTTACGATACTTTATAAGTAAAACCTTAGGCAGATTTAATTTATGGAAGCCAGATGTAATGGTTTCTGTGCCAGCTGGTATTACTTCTACAGAGCGTCGCGCGGTAGTGGAGGCTGCAATAAGAGCCGGAGCCAAAAATGCTTATGTTGTGAAAGAGCCAATTCTTGCAGCTATAGGAGCTGGAATTCCTATAAATGAATCTCGTGGATATATGATAATGGATATCGGTGGAGGAACTACAGATGTGGCTGTGATAGCTCTCGGAGGTATTGTTGCTTCGACTTCAGTAAAATGTGCAGGAGATAAAATAGATCAAGCTATTGCTGACTATATAAAGAAAAATTTTAATCTAGCTATTGGGGATAAAACAGCTGAAGCGATTAAAATAAAAATAGGTTCAGCTATTCCTGTTGAAGAAGAATTGACTATCACCATCAAGGGGCGTGATTTTATTCAAGGACTTCCTCGAACTGCACAAATTTCTACTAATGAAATAGTTCGTGCAATAGATAAAGAATTAAAAATTATGATAAATGCTATCAAGAGTGTTTTATCAGAAACTCCACCTGAACTTGCTGCAGATATAATAGATGATGGTATTATAATGACTGGTGGTACTGCGCAATTAAGAAATCTTGCAGATTTGGTATATCGTCGGACTGGGGTGAAAGCTCGTGTTGCGGACGAATCACTCCTTTGTGTTGCTAAAGGGACAGGAGAAGCTCTTAATCATTTAGATACTTATAAGAAAACAATTTTTAGTAAGAGATAATATGGAAAAATTATCTAAATTATTACCCAACAATCTTTATCATAGTTATGTTATTGAATCAAATAATGATATTGTATCATCTTATCTTTTAGAAATTTTAGAAGAAAGAAAAATCATAAATGGAAATAATGGTGATGTTTTTATTCTTACCTGTGATTCTTTGACTATGGAAGATGGTTTAAAAATAAAAGAATGGCATAAGAGTAAATCTATTGGTCTTGGTAAAAAGATTTGTATTATCAGTACAAAATTTATCAACAGAGAAGCCGAACAATCGTTATTAAAAATAATAGAAGAACCAAATGAAAATACCCATTTTTTTATTATAGTTCCTGACTCATCTTTACTTTTAAGCACGATACTTTCTCGTGTTCATATTTTAAAAAATATTTATCAAGAAAAGCTTGACTCTAATAAAATTGCAGAAGAACTTTTAAAATCCTCTTTAAAGAATAGACTTGATAAAATCATAGAAATAATAAAAAGATTTAAAGATAAAGAAAGTAGTGGAGGATTAAGGTTTCAAGCGATTTCAATTCTAAATAGTTTAGAAAAAATTATTTACGAAAAATGGAAAAAGGATTTAAATAATAAAGATTTGATTTTTATTTTAGAAGAAATTAAAAAAGGAAGGGTTTATCTATCGACTCCAGGAGCTTCTGTGAAAATGATTCTTGAACATTTAATGATGATAATTTAAATTAATAATTTAATATGTTATAATAAAAAATATGTCATACAATACAACAAATTTTAAAAGTGAATTAAAAAAGATAGAAGAATGGCTTTCCAAAGAATATTCTTCATTACAAACAGGTAGAGCAACCCCTATGGTCCTTGATTCTATAAATATAGAAAGTTATGGATCAATGATGCCTGTTAAAAATATCGCAAGTGTGAGTATAGAGGATTCTAAAACTTTGCGTGTTGCACCTTGGGATAAAACACAAATAAAATCTATCGAAAATTCAATTATTGCTTCAAATCTTGGACTTTCTGTTGTTTCAGATAGTGATGGAGTCCGAGTTATTTTCCCAATGCTTACTACAGAAAATAGAATAAAGCTTGTAAAAATTTTAAAAGAGAAATTAGAAGATGCTAGGATTTCTGTTCGTAAAGAAAGACAAAATGAGATAGATACCACAGAAGATCTTCCTGAAGATGAAGCTAAAAGAGCTAAAGACGATATCCAAAAATGTGTCGATGAAACCAATAAAAATCTAGAAGCAATTTTTACAAAGAAGGAAACAGATTTGATGAATAATTAATTATGAATATTTTAATTTTTTTAGTAATTTTACTTGTATTAGTTTTGTCTCATGAATTTGGGCATTTTATTGTTGCAAAAAAGTCAGGAATTAGAGTTGATGAATTTTCTTTTGGTTTCCCCCCAAAACTTTTTGGGCGTAAGGTGGGGGAGACATCTTATAATTTTAATCTTATCCCATTTGGTGGTTATGTGAAAATTTTTGGAGAAAATCCTGATGAAGATTCTATAAATGGTCCTGATAAAAATAGAAGTTTTGTAAATAAACCAAAATATATTCAAGCAATGGTTCTTTTTGCTGGTGTTTTTATGAATTTACTCGTAGCTTGGGTTCTTTTATCTGTTGGACTTATGTCTGGTCTTCCTACTTCATCTGGAGCAGTACCAAATGGAGCAATTCTTAAAAATACATCACTTACTGTCACAAGTGTGGTAAAAGAATCTCCCGCTGAAAAAATAGGTATAGAGGTGGGGGATAAAATTTTATCTATGCAAAGTGGAGAAAAGTTAATAAATGAAATTTCTGAAAATTTAGGAGCTACAGATGTTCAAGATTTTGTAAAGAGACATAATAATGAAGAGATTCGTATATCTATAAAAAGAGCAGATGAAAATATGGAATTCACTTTGATACCAGAAAAAATAGAAGGAGGTGAGAATAAAATTATAGGTATAAGTATGGATACGATAGGGACATTAAGTTTACCAATACATAGGGCATTTTGGGAGGGTCTTAAGCTTACAGGGAGTGTCACTTGGGCAACAGTATTAGGATTTTATAATTTGATTCACGATGCAGTGCTTGGTCAAGCTGATATGTCTTCTGTTACAGGTCCTGTTGGTATTGTGGGGGTCGTTGGTGACGCTCGTGAATTTGGATTTATTTATCTACTTTCTTTTACTGCTCTTATTTCTATAAATTTAGCAGTTATAAACTTAATACCATTTCCAGCATTAGATGGGGGGAGATTATTATTCTTACTTATAGAAAAAATCAAAGGATCTCGTATAAAACCAGAAGTAGCTAATTGGGTAAATACTATTGGTTTTGGTTTACTTATGCTTCTTATGATAGTAATTACTTTTCATGATGTTATGAAATTATTCTAAAATTTTATTTACATTTTGTAAAATATATGATATTATTATAAAAGTATTCGCTTCGGCGGATATTTTTATTGAAGATTAAATTAAAAATTATAATATATATGGAAATTAGAAATATAGCGATAATAGCACACGTGGACCATGGGAAAACAACTCTTACTGATGAGCTTATGAAGCAATGCAAGATGGTAGAAGAAGGTGTATCTATGGATTCTAATGCTCTAGAACAAGAGCGTGGTATTACTATATATTCTAAAAATACTTCTGTTAATTATCCTAATCCTTCGGACGGACGAGGTAAAATTACTAAAATAAATATAGTAGATACTCCAGGCCACGCAGACTTTGGCTCAGAAGTAGAGCGAGTACTCCGTGCTATCGACTCAGTTCTTCTTTTAGTTGATGCTCAAGAAGGGCCAATGCCACAAACTCGTTTTGTTCTTAAAAAGTCTCTTGAGCTTGGGCTTAAACCAATTGTTGTTATAAATAAAATAGATAAACCTGCAGCAAATCCAGATAGAGTTCACGAAGAAGTTTTAGAATTATTTTTAGAGCTCGGTGCGACAGAAGAACAAATTGATTTTAAGACAATTTACGCAATAGGGAGAGAAGGAAAAGCTTTTGTAAGTTTAGAAGATTTTCATAATAAAAAATCAAATGATTTATCACCACTTCTTGATCTTATTTTAAAAGAAGTCAAAGAAGCTGGTGGGGAAAATAATGCTCCCTTTTTATCTCAAGTTTTTAATTTAGGTTATGATAATTTTTTAGGAAGACTTGCTATAGTAAGAGTATATGGAGGTTCTATAAAAACTGGATCTCAGATCATAGTTAAGGATAAAGATGGAAAACCAAGAAATGCAAAAATTACTAAAATGTTTACTTTTGAGGGTATAAATAGAAAGGAGGTTGGAGAATTAAAAACTGGAGATATTGCTATTATTGCTGGAATTCCAGATGTTTATATAGGAGAAACAATTTGTGATGATGAAAATACCGAGGTTCTTCCTTCTATTGCAATAGATGAGCCAACTATATCTTTGAATTTTTTAGTGAATAATTCTCCTTTTGCTGGGCGTGAAGGTAAATTTGTCACAAGTAGACAAATAAAAGAAAGACTTGAAAAAGAACTTGAGATAAATGTTGGACTTCGAATTAATTTTGATAATTCAGATTTAGAAGAAGAAGTTGAGGGTTACTTAGTTTACGGTAGAGGAGAATTACACATTGCGATTCTTCTTGAAAATATGCGAAGAGAAGGTTATGAAATTCAAGTTTCTCAACCTCACGTTATAATTAAGGAAGAAAATGGTGAAAAATTAGAACCATATGAAGAAGTGACCATTGATGTTAGAAGCGAAACCTCTGGTGTTGTGATAGAAAAGTTAACTTCTCGAAAAGGTCTCATTACTCATATGAGTGAAAAAGAAGGTATTACAAGAATTTTAATGGAAATACCCACTCGTGGACTTTTGGGTTATAGAGGACAATTTGTTGTTGATACAAAAGGCGAAGGAATTCTTGCTTCTAGGTTTATTGGTTTTAAAATATACGCAGGAGAGATAAAAAAAAGAGATGTGGGTTCTATGACTTCTATGGTTTATGGTTATGCAGCGGCTTTTTCTCTTTGGACACTTCAAGAAAGAGGGGTACTTTATATTGAACATGGTGATGAATTGTATGAAGGGATGGTAGTGGGTAATGTCACTAAGGGAGATGAAATGGCTGTGAATCCAACAAAAGGTAAGCAACTTAGTAATATGCGTGCTTCTGGATCTGATGAAGCTATAAATGTAAAACCACCATATAAGCTTTCTATAGAAAGGGGGCTTGAAATTATGGCAGATGATGAGTATTTAGAAATAACCCCTAAAAATGTAAGACTTAGAAAAAAGCTATTAACAGAGAGTGATAGATCAAAAAGTAAGTCTAAAACAAAAAAACAAGAAGATTAAAACCTTTATTTTACAACGATTAAACAATATTGGCTATAAACATTTGACTTTGTTTGATACTAATGATATTATGATAAAACTAGAAATTAATTATTATTAAAATTTTTAAAACAAATGGCTAACATTCTTACATTTAAACCAAAACAAATTACGAAACACATACTTTCTGAATTACCCCAAAGAGCACATGAAGTTATTGTTGATCGATTTGGAGTTGGTAATGATTATGAAAGAAAGACACTAGAAGCAATTGGTAAAAAGTATGGTATTACTCGTGAAAGAGTTCGTCAGATAGAGAATGTTGCCCTTTCTATGATAAGAAAATCTGATGCTTACAAAGCAGAAAAAGCAGTGTTTGAAGAGCTTAAAAAAATTGTCCATTCTTTAGGGGCTCTTGTCTCAGAAAAAGATTTATTAGAACATCTTTCTAAGGATAGACTTACTCAAAATCACATACATCTTTATCTTACTCTAAGTGATGATTTTACAAAACATAAAGAAGACGATCATTTTAAATCAAGATGGAGTGTGGATAATGAAGTCTCAGATAAGATTCATAAATCCCTCAAAAATCTTTTTGAAAATCTTTCAGATGATGAGCTTATCCCAGAAGGAGAACTTATCACTAGATTTTTAGAAGAAGTAAAAGATCTTGCAGAAGAATATAAAGATGAAGAAATTGCAAAAAGATGGCTTAGTATGTCGAAAACTCTTTCCAAGAATCCGCTTGGTGAATGGGGTAAGTCAAATTCTTCTTCTATTAAAACAAGAGGGATAAAAGATTATGCTTTTCTTATGATGCGTAAGCATGGTAGCCCTATGCACTTTAGAGAAGTTGCTAAAGCAATTGCTGATACTTTTACAAAGAAATGTCATACTGCTACTTGCCACAATGAACTTATAAAAGATAATAGATTTGTTCTTGTGGGTAGAGGTATTTATGCTTTGTCTGAATGGGGGTATAAAAAGGGAGTCGTCAAAGATGTCATTAAGGAACTTTTAAAGAAAAATGGTCCAATGTCTAAAGAGGATATTGTGGAGCAGGTTATGAAAGAAAGATATTTAAAAAAGAATACAATTTTAGTAAATCTTCAGAACTCTAAATATTTTAAGAAAAATAAAAATGGATTATATGGAGCTTTGTAATTAACAAAATACCGCTATTCACCTCATCAATATTTTATTGATGAGGTTTTCTTTTATTTATGTTATAATAGTTTTATGTATCAGAGAGGGATTATAAATATCATTTATATAATTTTGGGATTAATAATTATTGCTATACTTATTGGGTATTTTAATTCAATTTAATTTATATGATCGAACAATTTTTTGCTACTCATAGTTTTAATCTAATTCAGTTTCTTTTAGTTGCAATAGGATATCTTATGCCTATACCTCTTGCTTTTTTGGCTTTTCATCTTTGGCATGATTATAGGCAAGATCGTTTTATTATGGGTATCAAGTGGGTTTTACTTGAAATTCAAGTTCCCAGAGAAGTCATAAAAAGTCCAGCCGCTATGGAGCTTATTTTTTCAAATGCACTTTATCATCAAAGCTTTAAAGGATTTTGGGAAGAATTTATAATTGGAGCTCCGTGGATGTGGTTTTCACTCGAGATAGCTTCTATAGATGGGAGAGTTCATTTTTACATACGTACCCCTACTCGCATTCGTGATCTTGTAGAAACTCAAATATATGCTCAGTATCCTCAAGCAAAAGTTGTTGAAGTAGACGATTATGCTTTTGATATTCCTCAATATAAAAAAGATGGAGATTGGAATATGTGGGGTTGTGAATTTGCTAAAAGAAAAGAAGATTTCTTACCAATAAAAACTTATAAAAATTTTGGAGATGATTTGAAAACAGGAGTTAAAGAAGAATTTAAAATTGATCCAATTACTCCAATTATTGAATATTTAGGTTCACTTCCTAAGGGACAACAAGTATGGATACAAATTATCGTTAGGCAAAATATTATCAAATATCATAGTCATAACACTGGGGGTCATATTACTTTTGCTGAAGCTGCAAATGAATATATAGAAAATATGCTGGCCCCATATACTCGTACTCAGAAAAATGATAATATTATTGGAACTTTTGGTAAACAGATAAATGTGCCAGAGCAATATAGACCAGTTATTAAAGCTATCACAGATGTTCAAAATCAAATTCATTTTGATTGTGGTATAAGACTCATCACTCTTGCAGATAAAAAATTACACAACGATGATTCTTTTAATAATTTAAGAAGATCATCCAGACTTATGTTTAGGCAATTTTCAATGCCAGGAATTAATGAGCTTTGGCGTGTGAATTCTACTCAGTTTGATGCTCCATGGTCAGATCCAACAGGTCTTGCTCTTACAAAAATTAAAAAAAGAATGCTTGATTTTTATAGACTTAGAGTCTTTTTTCATCCACCTCTTCAGTATAATTTGAAATATCCACCACTTTTATCTATCTTTTTTCCATCAGGAAAACCACAACTTTTTGTCTTATCGATAGAAGAGCTTGCTACTCTATTTCATTTTCCTGGTATGGTTTCAGAAACTCCAAGCTTCAAGAGAGTCGATACAAAAATTGCAAAGCCTCCTTCAAATTTGCCGGTATAATAATATATGGAAGAAACTATTTATATAAATAATCCAAATAAAAGGAAGTTCTTTATTTATATTTATATCTTTTTTGGAATTTGTATATTTCTAATTTTAGGATATTATGTTTTTTCTGCCCCCCTTAATAATAAAGATGTAACTATTCATATTACAAGTTTAGATACTTTAAAAAGTATATCTAAAGAATTGGAAGTAAAAAATATAGTAAGAGATGATTTTACCTTATATTTTATTTCTAGAATTTTTTCATTAAATTCTCCTCTTCAAAAAGGAGATTATAAATTTGAAAAAGGTTCATCTGTTTTTAGGGTTGCTTTACAGTTAGCACAAGGAGATTACAACACAGAATCTATTAAAATAACATTTAGAGAAGGTCTTACAAATGAAGAAATAGCAAATATCTTGGCACAGAAATTATCTGGTTTTAGAAGAGATTTATTTATCCAAGAGGCTTTATCTAAAGAAGGATATCTTTTTCCAGATACATATCTTATTTTTCCTCTTGCTACATCTTCTGAAATAATAAAAGAGATGAATGATAATTTTAAAAATAGAATTAAAGAAATTAAAGAAGATATAGAAAATAATAAAAGAAATTTTAATGATATAATAATTATGGCTTCTATTATTGAACTAGAATCAAATGGAAGAAATGATAGAGAGATGATTTCTGGGATACTTTGGAAAAGATTTGACATAGGTATGCCACTTCAGGTTGATGTGGATAAGAATACTTATAAAGAAAAAGGATTGCCAGATAAGCCACTTTGTAATCCAGGACTTTCTTCTATAAAAGCATCATTAAATCCAAAATATTCTTCTTATATTTATTATTTACACGATAAGGATGGAGAAGTACATTATGCGAAAAGTTATGATGAGCATAAAATAAACATTAGTAAATATTTAAAATAATACGCCTTCGTATAAAACTATGGCGATACAAGTATGATTTTAACATTAGAAAAACAAAAAAATTATGAACTTATAGATTCGGGAAGTGGAGAAAAACTCGAAAGATATGGAGATTTTCTTATGCTTCGTCCAGATCCAGAGGCTTTATGGAAGAAGAATTTAAGTATAAAAGATTGGGAAAAAGCTGATCTTAAATTTATAAGAAGTGGTAATACTTCAAAATGGATAATAAAAAATAATATACCAAAAAATTGGCAGATAAATTTTGGAGATTTTAATTTTATACTTAAACCAACTTCTTTTAAACATATTGGAATTTTTCCAGAACAGCTTTTAAATTGGGAATGGATGAAAAAAATAATTAAAAAACAAGATAGAAAAATAAAAGTTTTAAATCTTTTTGCTTATACAGGAGGGGCAACTCTCGTTTGTGCATCATCGGGAGCAGAAGTTTGCCATGTGGATTCTTCAAAACAAGCAGTCATTTGGGCTCGTGAAAACGCAGAACAAAATGGGCTTAAAGACGCTCCTATTAGATGGCTTATAGAAGATGTTGTTACTTTTCTTAAAAGAGAAATTAAAAGAGGGAATAAATATGATTGTATAATAATGGATCCACCATCTTTTGGTCATGGACCTAAAGATGAACTTTGGAAGATAGAAGAAAACTTTTTGGAGTTAATGGATTTATGTGTTAATGTTTTAGTGGATGATCCACTTTTTGTTCTTATAAACGGATACACTGCAGGGTATTCATCTATCGTTTATGAAAATAATTTAAAAGAAATACAAAATAAATTTGGTGGTAAAATAGAATCTGGAGAACTTACTATAAAAGAATCAAATAGTGACAGAATGCTACCTTGTGGAATATTTGCAAGATGGTCAAAAAAATAAAAAAAACTGTATTTGTTGGAGTGTCAGGAGGTGTTGATAGTTCTGTATCAGCCGCTCTACTTAAAGATCAAGGATACAATGTCGTTGGGGTTTTTATTCGTACCTGGACTCCGGATTTTATAGAGTGCACTTGGCGTGACGAAAGGCGAGATGCGATGAGGGTATGTGCACATCTAGGGATACCTTTTTTGGAATGTGATGCCGAAGTTGCCTACAAAAAAGGAGTAGCAGATTATATGATAGAAGAATATAAAAAGGGTAGAACTCCAAACCCTGATGTTATGTGTAATCGTGAGGTTAAATTTGGAGTCTTTTGGGATTTTGCTAAAAAGCATGGAGCGGATTATATTGCGACGGGGCATTATGCAGTATCTGAAGAAAATTCATCTTCATTAAAAGCCGAGAAGAAATATTCTTTTTCTCGGGTCCAGGGAACTGGGGGACGGGAGCCGGTGCCAGACCACTCTAAAAAGAACATTTCTTCTCGGCTTAAGAAATCCCCAGATTTATCAAAAGATCAATCATATTTTCTTTGGACACTTAAACAAGAAGATTTAGAGCATACACTTTTTCCTATTGGACATTTAGATAAAAAAGAAGTAAGAAAGAAAGCTTTGAAATATAAAATTCCCGTTGCGGAGAAAAAGGATAGCCAGGGGGTTTGTTTCTTGGGGCCACTTGATATGAAAGATTTTTTAAAGCATTATATTCCAACAGAAAGAGGAGATGTTCTCAATGAAAATGGGGAAGTAATAGGCTCTCATGATGGAGCAGTATTTTTTACTTTAGGAGAAAGACATGGATTTAAAATTTTTAAAAATGAAGATAATAATAAACCTTTATATGTAATTTTAAAAAATATAAAGCAAAACACTATCACTGTTTCCCCTAGGTCGGACCTAGGGGAAGGAAAGGATGTATATATTAGGGCTGATGGTAAGAATAGTGTTAATCTTATAAATATCAATTGGATTATAGAGCCAGAAGTAGAGAAAAATTATAAATGTCAAATTAGGTATCATGGGGAATTACTTGATTGCAAAATAAAATCTTGCATAGGTCCGACTTGTGCAGAAATAGAGTTCACTAAAAATATTTTAGTAGATAGTGGTCAGTCTATAGTAATTTATGATGGAGATATTTGCCTAGGGGGTGGGGTTGTGAGATAATCAAAATATATGGAATCACAAACAAGGAATTGCCAGAATTGTAAGAAAGACTTTACTATCGAGCCTGAGGATTTTCTTTTTTATGAGAAAATCAAAGTTCCAGCACCAACTTTTTGTCCGGAGTGTAGATTCCAGAGAAGATTTGTTTGGAGAAATGAATATATTTTTTATAAAACTAATTGTGGTTTTTGTAAAAAAAATATTATAACAAATAATTCTAATTTTAATAATTTTCCTGTTTATTGTGGTGAATGTTGGCATTCAGATAAATGGGATGCTTTAGAATATGGATTCGATTTTGATTTTTCAAAAGATTTATTTACTCAATGGTATTTTTTATTACAAAAAACACCCAATATAAATCTTTGGGGATTAGGAAATATTAATAGTGACTATTCAAACTATACAGGATATTCTAAAAATGCCTATCTTTCAGTTGCTTCAAATTGTGAAGATGTTTATTATTCTAAACTTGTTGATAAGAGTAAAAATTTATTTGATTGCTATATTTCTTTTAATTCTAATTCTTGTTATGAAAATTTTTCTTCAAGTAAAAGTTATAATTCTATTTTTTTAAATAGATGCAGTGATTGTATAGATAGTTTATTTTTGTTTGATTGTAAAAATTGCCAAAATTGTTTTATGTCTAGTGGTTTGAGAAATAAAAATTTTTATATAAGGAATAAACAATATACTAAAGAAGAATATTTTAATAAAATTAATAATTTAAAAATAAGTAGTTTTAAAAATTTATTAAAATTGAAAATAGAGTTTTATGCTTTAATTAAAAATAGTATTCATAAATTTGCTCATATTGTTAATAGTGTTGATTCTTATGGTGATGATATTTTAAATTCAAAAAATGTTAAAAATTCTTTTATTGTTACTAAATCAGAAAATGCAAAAAATTGTTGGCGGATATTTGATGGACTGAAAGATAGTTATGATATAAATGGTGGTTTAAATAATGAATTATGTTATGAGTCTTCTCTTGCTGCTGACGGAGGTTATTTAACTAAATTTTTTTCTCACTCTAAAGGAAATAAAAATACTGAATTAGTCCATCTTTGTATTAATTGCTCCAACTGTTTTGCCTGCATCGGTCTTAAAAACAAATCATACTGCATCCTCAACCGCCAATACACCAAAGAACAATACGAAGAATTAGTCCCTAAAATTATCCAACACATGTCAGATATGCCCTATATAGATAGTAAAGGTAGAGTATATAAATACGGTGAATTCTTCCCATCTGAACTCTCTCCCTTTGCATATAACGAAACAATAGCTCAAGAATACTATCCATTAACTAAAGAAGAAGCACAAGAGCAAGGATACAAATGGAAAGATAAAGAAGAAAGAAACTATACTATAGATATCAAGAATAGTGATATACCAGATGATATAAATGATACAGATGAATCCATAGTAGGTAAAGTCATAGAATGTTTACACAAAGACTGTAATCATCAATGCACAGAAGCATTCAAAATTATCCCCGAAGAATACCAGTTCTACCGCCGTATGAATCTCCCCATCCCAAGACTCTGTCCTAACTGTAGACACTATGAAAGACTCTCACAAAGAAACCCTCTTAAACTCTGGCATAGATCCTGTATGAAAGAAGGCTGTACTAATACTTTTGAGACTTCATATTCTCCTGATAGACCTGAAATAGTTTATTGTGAGAGGTGCTATCAGAATGAAGTTTATTAAAAGATATGTTATAATATGTTTATGTTAAATAATTTTTTAGATCAAGTGACTATAGATATCATAGTTAAATTATTAGTAGCTCTTTTCCTTGGTATGATTATTGGAGTAGAGAGAGTTTGGGCTCATAAAACAGCGGGAATGAGGACTTATGCGCTTGTGTCTATGGGTTCAGCTTTGTTTGTAATTATCTCTAATGAAATGGTAAATTCTTATGCTTCATACCTCGGGATGAATCCTCTTATGATTGTGGCACAGATTGTTGTTGGAGTAGGATTCCTTGGTACTGGGCTTATTTTTTCTAAAGATTCAAAGGTAATGGGTCTTACTACTGCGACGGGGCTTTGGGTTGCTGCTGGTATCGGTATGGCAACAGGTTTTGGACTTTTTAATATTGCAATTGTTTCTACTTTTCTTACTTTATTTATATTTGTGGTTTTATGGTTTGTAGAAGAGCAAATTAAGAAAACAAAATTTTTTAATGAAGAAAGTCATGAAGATTTACATTAATTAAATTAAGCCCCGCTCTGACTGTGTCTGGGCGGGGCTTTTCTCTTTAACTTTTTTAGTATAATATATCTTATATGACACCAAACGAAATCAGACAAAAGTTTTTAGATTTTTTTAAGTCTAAAGATCACAAGATAATACCTAGTGCTTCTCTTATACCTGAGAATGATCCTTCGGTTCTTTTTAATACGGCAGGGATGCAACCACTTGTTCCTTATTTACTTGGTCAAAAGCATCCTATGGGAACTAGGCTTTGTGATGCACAGAAGTGCGTCAGAACTGGAGATATAGATGATGTGGGGGATAATAGACACCTTACATTTTTTGAAATGCTTGGGAACTGGTCACTCGGTGATTATTTTAAAGAAGAAGCAATTCTATATTCATTTCAATTTTTAACTGATGAAAAAGTTGGACTTGGTTTAAATAAAGATAGAATATATGTGACGGTTTTCGAAGGAGATGAAAATGCTCCAAGGGATGAAGAGGCTTTTAATATCTGGAAAAAGTATTTGCCAGAAAATAGAATTTATTTTTTACCTGCGAAGAATAATTGGTGGAGTGCAGGGGATAATGGCCCATGTGGACCAGATACAGAAATATTTTATGATCCTAATGAAACTCCTCTTGGAGATATAACTCATGACGAATTTGTAAAGGCGGATGATGAGGGTAGAGTGATAGAGATCTGGAATAATGTTTTTATGCAGTATGAAAAGAAGAGTGGCATAGTAGTTGGAAAGCTTGCACAACATAATGTAGATACAGGAATGGGGCTTGAAAGAATTGTGATGGTAAAGCAAGGTGTAAAAACTGTATTTGATACAGATTTGTTTGTGTCAATTTTAGAAAAAATTAAAGAACTTTCAAATGTGAGAGATGAAAAAATAGAAAGAATAATCGCGGATCATATTCGTACTACTGTATTTATGATAGGAGACGGTGCAATACCTTCTAATGCAGGTGCTGGATATGTGCTTAGAAGGATAATTCGCCGAGCGATAAGGTTTGGAGATAAAATTGGAATGAAAGAAAAAGATTTGTTATTGCTTTCAGATATTGTAATTGCAAATTATAGTGTCGCTTATTCTGAATTAGATAAGAATAAAAATTTAATTAAAATAGAAATAGAAAAAGAAGAAAGTAAATTTAGAGAAACATTAGAAAGAGGATTGAAAGAATTTGAAAAAGGGACTGATCCATTTGTTTTATTTACCACCTATGGATTTCCAATAGAACTTACAGAAGAACTTGCAAAAGAGAAAGGTGTAAAAATAGATAGAGTTGGTTTTAATAAAAAAATGGAAGAACATCAAAAGCTTTCACAAACTGCATCTGCGGGAATGTTTAAGGGTGGGCTTGCAAATCATAATGAAAAAACAATAAAACTTCATACCGCGCATCATTTACTTCTTGCAGGGCTTCAAAATGTAATTGATAAAAATATTAAACAAAGAGGAAGTAATATTACCGAGGAAAGACTTCGTATGGATTTTATGTTTGATAGAAAGCTTACAGATGAAGAAAAGAAAAAGGTAGAGGACTGGGTAAATGATAAAATACAAAGGGGTTTAAATGTAGTTAGAAAAGAAATGCCTTTACTTGAAGCAGAAAAGATTGGAGCTGAGATGGAATTTGGAGCGAAATATCCTGATATTGTATCATTATACTTTGTAGAGGATGAGAAGGGGGAAGCCATATCTAAAGAATTCTGTGGGGGTCCTCATATTACGAATACTTCCGAATTGGGAGTATTTAAAATCCAGAAAGAAGAAGCTTCCTCCGCTGGAGTCCGCCGAATAAAGGCTGTATTGGAATAATAAAATACTTTTGTTTTTAGATATGATATAATATCTTATATGAGATTTTTGTTTAAAACAAAAAATAAAGATAAAGTTGTTGCTATTTTTGATATTGGTTCTAGTAGTGTCACAGTAGGTATTGTAAAGATGTCAGCTGATAATAATTTTATTCCTTCTATTATAAAATCTGCTAGGTCTGAAATAAAAATAAACAAAGATAACAATGTTTCTAAACTCTTAAGAGAAACTCTAGATGCTATAACTTTTTCTGCTATAGAAATTAAGAAAATGGGTCATTGGAAAATAGATGAAATATATTGTGTTTTATCTTCTCCTTGGTATATTTCTGAAACTAGATTAATAAAACACACTAAAGATAAATATTTTTATTTTAATCAAAAACTGGCTGATGATCTTGTCAAAGAAGAGCTTTTAAAAGTAAATGAATCTTTTTCTATCCGTTATGATAAATTAAGAACCAAACCAAAAATGATTGAGCATCATATAATGGGAATGTCTCTGAATGGTTATTATGTAGATAACCCTATAAACAAAATGACAAAATCTGTAGAAATTAATATGTTTATTTCTATGTCCCCAATTATTCTTCTTGAAAAAATTAAAAATACAATAGAAAAAAATTTTTATAGATCACCTATTAAATTCTCTTCATTTATGATGGATACATACGTGGCAATAAGAGATAAATACATACATCCTAATTCTTATATTATTTTGGATATTAGTGGAGAAATGACAGATGTGGGTATAGTTTTAAATGGAATACTAAAAGCATCGTTGTCTTTTCCTTTTGGGAAGAAAACATTTTTTAAATATATGTGTACAAAGATGGAAATAGAATTACGTGATGCCGAGGAAATATTTGGTCTTTATTGCAAAAATGATATTTCTGAAAATTATAAAAAAGAAATTACACCCTTACTTAAATCAATAGAAAATTCTTGGGGTGAAGCTTTTATAGAAGCAGTAAGTACATTACCAAGGAATCTTGTTTTACCCAATACAATTTTTTTAACTGCAGATAATGATATAAAAGAATGGTTTGTCACTGTATTGCGTACAGAAGAACATATACAAAAAGTATTAGAAGGAGGGAAGTGTTCTGTCGTCACCCTGGATGGTCCAGAATTCTTAAGTATGTGCAGTGTAGAAGAAGGGACTTGTGATCCTTTTCTTATGGTCGAAGCAATAGCGGTAATGAGAAAAAATGAAAAAAAATATGTCTAAAATTATACTTGAGGATTTAAAATTTAAAAAAATAACAAAAAAAATTATCATTAAAGATAATAAAAAAGAAATTAATGATGAAGATATAAAAATAGATAAATATATATCAAAAATTAAAAAAAGAGAAAGGATTCAATCTTTTCCAGAGATAAAAGAAAAAAAACGTGGTTTGAGCAAAAGCTTATCTTTACTTTTTATTTTTATGTTTTCCTTAGGTATTATGTTTTGGGCTTCTGAATATTTTTATAATGCGAGTATTCATATAACAAAAAGAAATGAAAATTTAATATTGAAAGATAAAAAATTTATTCTTTCAGGAGACGACGAAAGTAAAATAAATTTTGAAGTTATGATTGTGACAGGAGAAGAAAAGAAAAATATTGAATTATCAGAAAAGGAAAATGTATCCATTAAGGCTAAAGGTGAAGTAGTTTTTTATAATGAATTTGCTACAACTTCACAAAAGCTTTTAGCTGGAACTTTCTTAGTAGATGAAAATGGTAAAACTTACAAAACAGATAATACTGTAATCATCCCTGGGTATAAAATAGTAAATGGTAAAAAAGTTTTAGGAGAAGTCTCTACCCCCATCACTTCTTTTCTTGCAGGTGAGTCCTACAATGGCAGTCCAAAAAAATTTTATATAAGTGAATTTAAAGGAATGGATAAATATAGCAAAATATATGCTAATCTCAAATCTCCACTTGTTGGGGGTATTTCTGGAGAAGCTTATAAAATAGGAAGTGTAAATGAAGATAATTTAAAAATTTTTGCAAATTCTACTCTTAAAAATGTATTAGAAAAGAAATTAAAAGCAGAAATTCCAGAAGGATATATATATTACCAAGGAGCAAGTTCTTTTTCTTATAATACTGACACTATTGGTTACTCTAAAGATCCAAAAGCTTCTGTTCTATTATCAGGAAGTCTTACTGCTATTTTAATAGAAGAAAAAGATTTGAAAAATAATCTTATAAAATTGTTTTCTGTAGATATAAAAGATAAAGAAATAAATCAAATTGATATTACAAACATAAAGGATTTAAAATTTAATTTTTACGAATCTGATCAATTGGTTCATAAAGAGATAAATAATGTTGAATTTCTTTTAAATGGTAATGTTAATCTTTTGTGGAATCCTGATATATCATTTTTAAAAAGTAAATTAGTAAATCTTAAAAAGATAGATGCCAATTCTGTTTTTTTGTTAGATCCAGGTGTGTCTCATGCATCACTTTCTGTTTTTCCTCCTTGGAAAAAATTATTACCAGAAGATAAAGATAAAATAAAAATTACCATTGACTAAAATTTTATTTTTGTTATTATTATAAATATTAAATGATAAAAGACAACGAAAATATTGTAACAGGTATAGTGACAGAAGCATTACCCAACACTCTTTTTAGAGTAGATATAGGAAATGATAAAATTATCATTTCCTATCTTTCTGGTAAAATGCGTATGAATAGAATAAAAGTTTTGGTTGGAGATAGGGTAGAAGTATTACTTGATCCATATGGTGGCAAGGGTCGCGTTATCAAAAGAATGTAGAGATATAAGGACTTGTCTTCTGCTCATATTAAAAAGTACAGGGGTGGGGGCTTGCGTTTTTTATTAAATTAGTGTAATATAAAAAAATATACGCTTAAGTAAAAATAAGAGGGTATTAGCCCTATGTTTTTCTTTCGCTTTTAAAAGAATAAAAGAATTTATGAAAATAAAAGCATCTGTTAAAAAAATTTGTACAAAATGTAAAATAGTTAAACGAAATGGTCATCTTCGTGTTATTTGTTCAAATCCTAAACATAAGCAAAAACAATAATTTTATATGAGAATACTAGGTATAAATATTCCAAACAACAAACATTTAGATATAGCACTCACATCTTTATATGGGATTGGGGTTTCTCGTGCTAGAACAATATTAAAAGAAGCAGGTGTTGATAAAACATTAAAAGCAGATACTCTTACCGTTGATCAAGAAAATGCTATTCGTAAAATAATAGAGAGTATGACAATAGAAGGTGTTTTAAAGCGTGAAATAGCTTCTAATGTAAAAAGATTAAAAGATATAAAGTCATATAGGGGCACTAGACATATGAAAAGATTGCCAGTGAGAGGTCAAAGAACAAAAACAAATTCAAGAACTATTAGAGGTAATGTCAGAAAGACGATGGCGTCCGGAAGAAGAAAAGAAAGTAAGACTTAAAATAAGTAGTTATGTGGGAAGTTATAAAGTTGAAAGTGTTTACTTTATAAACTTTGCAAACTTTATAAACTTTATAAACTTAAATCATATGGGAAAAGTAAAAATAATAACTAAAAAAGAAGAAGAAATAAAAAATACAGAAGAAGTACAGATAGAAAATTCTCCTAAGGGAGGTTCAAAATCTCCTAAGAAGAAGATTGTTGCTGGTATTTTAAATGTTGAAGCTACTTTTAATAATACGAAAGTGGTTCTTACTGATAAAGATGGTAATGCACTTTTTTCCACATCTGCTGGAGCATTAGGTTTTAAAGGAGCAAAAAAGGGTACACCATTTGCTGCCTCTAAAGCTGGTTCTATTATAGGAGAAAAAGCAAAAGCTTTAGGAATAAAAGAAGTTGATGTAAAAGTAAAAGGAGTTGGAAGTGGTCGCGAGCCTACAATCAGAGCTTTTATGGCATTTGATATAGAGATTACAAGTATTAAAGATTTAACACCAGTGCCTCATAATGGCCCAAAGCCTAAAAAGCCTCGTCGTGTTTAATAAATAATTTATGAAAAAAGTTCAAAAATATAAAATTTGTAGACGCTTAGGTCCTGGAGTATTTGAAAAATGTCAAAATACTAAATTTGTTGTTTCTGAAGGGAAGCATGCAAAAAATAAAAAAAATAAAAAACCAAAAGTTTTATCTGGTTACGGACTTCAATTTATCGAAAAACAAAAGGTTCGTTTTATGTATGGTCTTTCAGAAAAGCAATTTTCAAATTATGTAAAAGATTCTGTTGCTAAAAAAGGAGTTTCTTCTACCGAGTATCTTTTTGAATTACTTGAGTATCGATTGGATAATATTGTTTATCGTCTTGGTATTGCAAGCACAAGAAGACTTGCTAGACAGCTTGTTTCTCATGGACACATATTGGTAAATAACAAGAAAATAACAGTTCCTTCAATGCATGTGCGAATAGGAGATACTATATCTGTCAGACCTCAAAGCTCTAAGAGTTCACTTTTCTCTGATATGGCAAACAAACTAAAGGATTATACTTGTCCTAATTGGTTAAAATTTAACATAGATAGCCTATCTGGAATTGTAGAAGGTAAACCTAAAAACGTCGAAGGGTTTATCGATCTTAATACAGTTCTAGAATTTTATAGTCGTTAATAGTACGTATGGTTCGTTTTTAATAAATAATATGAAAGCTTTTTGCTTTCCAAAATTAATATCATATGTCTGATTCAAATATAATATTACCATCAAAATTATCTGTAGTAACAGAAGTAGACACAAAGGGTGTTTATGAAATAGATGGCCTTTACCCTGGGTATGGGCATACTTTAGGTAATTCACTTCGCCGTATTATATTGTCTTCTCTTACAGGTTCAGCTATTACTTCTTTGAAAATAGAAGGGGTAGATCATGAATTTTCAGTTATGGATGGAGTAAAAGAAGATGTTATAACTATTCTTCTTCATTTGAAGCAAGTTCGCTTTAAATTACTTACAGATGAACCTCAAGTTGTGAAATTAAATGTTAAAGGTCCTAAAAAGGTTACAGCCGAAGATATAGAAACTTCTGGTCAAGTAGAAGTTCTTAATAAAGATTTATACATTACTGAAATCACAAGTAAAGCTAATCTCTCAATTGAAATGACAGTTGAAAAAGGACTTGGTTTTGTTTCAAAAGAAATGCATCAAAAAACTAAAAATGAAGTAGGTATGATATCATTAGATGCTATTTTTACTCCTATCCGTAGAGTTTCTTATGAAGTTGAGAATATGCGTGTTGGTGATAAAACAAATCACAATCGTTTACGTGTGACCATCGAAACAGACGGCACATTATCTCCTCGAGAAGCTCTTGAAAAAGCAATTGTTATAATGGTAGAACAATTAGAATCAATCATTGGACATTCTATTGCATCTAGAACAAAAAAAGAAATTATAGAAGAGCAAATAGAAGATAAAACAGATGATGAAGAAAAAGAAGAAAAGAAGGGAGAAAATACAGAATTTACAGATACATTAAAAACAAGAATTGACTCATTAGCACTTTCTACTCGTACATTAAATGCATTGACAGGAGCAAACATAAGGACTATTGGAGGTATTGCTCGCAAGAAAAAAGAAGATTTACTTGAAATAGAAGGAATTGGAGATAAGGGGATTCAAGAGATTAAAAAGGTTCTCGGAGAATATGGAATCACACTGAAGTAAAATCTTAATTTGTAATTATTAATTAGTAATTAATTTATATATGAGACATCACAATAACATTAGAAAATTTGGAAGAAAGAGAAATCAAAGAAAGGCACTACTTAAGGGGCTTATGTTAGCATTGATATCTCACGAAAAGATAGAAACAACAGAAGCAAAAGCAAAAGAATTAAGACCAGAAATAGAGAAGCTTATAACAAAAGCAAATATGGGTACTCTTGCTTCTCGTCGTTTGATAGTATCTCGTTTGTACAATCTTACAAGTGAAGCAAATAAATTGATAGATGTCATTGCTCCTAAATACAAAGGTCGTAGTGGGGGGTATACACGCATAACTAAACTTCCAAGAAGATTAGGAGATGCAAGTAAAATGGCAATAATTGAATTTGTATAATTATTTTATGAAAACAGTATATACAATAAACGCAGAAGGTAAAACATTGGGAAGAGTAGCTAGTGAAGCTGCTAAATCTCTTATGGGTAAAAAAAGTGTAGATTATACTCCAAATAAAGTTTTGGATGTAGAAGTCATAATAGAGAATGCAAGTAAAACTAAAATGACAGAAACAAGAATGAAAGAAACTTTACATGAGAGATATTCAGGATACCCAGGTGGGCTTAAATTTGCTACAAATGATACAATAATAAAAAAACATGGTTGGAAAAAGCTTTATGAGCTTGCAGTTTACAATATGCTTCCTGGAAATAAGTTGAGACCTAAAATGATGAAACTTTTAGTTATAAAAGACTAAATATTATAATTTAATTAAATTTAAGATGGCAACAACAAAATCATCTACAAAAGAATACATAAGAGCAGTTGGCCGAAGGAAGACTTCTTCTGCTGTTGTAAAACTTGTAAAAGCAAGTAAAAATTCTTATACGATAAATGGGAAAGATTTAAATGAATATTTTAAAACACTTGAATTAAGAAAAATAGTTACAGGTGCTTTTGAAGCAGCAGGTGGAACAGATAAGTTTGAAGTTATTATTACTACAAAAGGCGGGGGGATACATTCTCAAGCAGAAGCGGTTCGTCATGGGATATCTAGAGCTCTTGTTTCTTCAGATAAAGAGCTTAGAATTCCACTTAAGAAAGCAAAAATGTTAAAACGTGATCCAAGACAGAAAGAAAGAAGAAAATTTGGACTCAAGAAAGCTCGTAAAGCTCCACAATGGTCTAAACGCTAAAGCGTCGACCGACATGGAGTGTTTAGGTCTAAACGTTAAAATTAAAAATTCTAGACTTGAAAAAGTCTGGAATTTTTATTATTATAAGAATATTATGATGAAAGAAGAAGAAATAAAAAATCAAAATAAAGAAAAAAATATTGAGAATGAAGACGTTTTAGATGACGTAGAATTTATTGATAGTACTGAGGATGGAGAACCTTTACCATCTAAAGATATAGTTAAGAGATTAAGAGAAGAAAATAAAAAATTACGAAATGAACGTGATGAATATTTGACTGGTTGGCAACGAGCGAAAGCTGATTATGTAAATTTACAAAAAGAGCATGGTGATTCTCATATTAGAAGTTCTATTTTGACGAAAGAAAAATTTATGAATGATTTATTACCAGCATTGGATAGTTTTGATATGGCTTTTTCTAATAAAGAAAATTGGGAAAAGGTAGATAAAAATTGGCGTATGGGGGTAGAATATATTTATACACAATTTATGAAAGGACTTGAAGACGCGGGCGTAGAAAAAATAGATAGGGTAGGTATCCCTTTTGATCCATCTATTCATGAATCGATAGAAATTATTGATACAAAAGATAAAAAAAGCGATCATAATATAGCTAAAATAGTACAATCTGGATACAAAATAGGTCATAGAATAATACGTCCAGCCAAAGTTAATATTTTTGAATTTAAAACAGAGTAAGGTCTTGCCTCACTCTGTTTTAGTTAAACAGAGAGATAAAAATTCTTTTTCTGTTTTTTTGTCGATCTTATCTGTGACTATTATCATAAGTTCTGTTGTAAGATCTAAATCATTTTTTATATTTGTAAACAGGTATTCGAAAGGATACATAGAAATCCAAACAGAATTTTTTACAGATACAAATCCTGCTTTTTTAAGTAGATACCTAATTGCTTCTCTTTCACTTTTTCTGTCTTCTTCTACATCTAAAATTATAATTCTCCAAAATCCATCCCAAGTATTACTTATTACAGCATTCTCACATTCAAGCTTAATACTATGGGCCTTTTTCTTACCTTCCTTTGTAAGCTTTGCATACTTACTTTGACCAGAATCTATGTTTTCGATCAGCCCTGAGTCTTTTAGACCCTTTATAGAGCGATTTAAAGCATATTTTGTAGACTTATCATTTAGTATCTTTTCTTCTATTTCAGATAGAGAAATAGCTGGCTTCTCAGAAAGCATTTTTATAATTTTCCTTGAAAAATCACGTTTTTTCATACTATTGACAGTATATCATATATAAATATAATATTCAACAAGTATTTAGTGACCACTAAATACTTGTCAAAATAACTTCGTTAGTATATAATTAGTTTGTATAATTTTATTATAAAAACATTATTAATTTAATAATTAGCTTCACAAATTATATTCTGAAAAAAGTCTAGGGGCTATAGGGGACGGGAGCCAGTGCCAGACATTTTTTCATAAAATAATTTGTTTTGCTACAAAATATATGTCAAAAATAATAGGTATAGATTTGGGTACAACAAACAGTGCGGTTGCTATCATTGAAGGTGGTCAACCAAAGATTATAGAGAACATAGAAGGTGGAAGAACTACTCCATCTATTGTCGCTATTTCTAAAAATGGTGATAGGTTAGTGGGTCTTCTTGCAAAGCGTCAGTCTGTGACAAATCCACAAAATACAATTTATGGTATTAAAAGATTTATGGGTCATATGTTTGAAGATCCTGAAATACAGAAAACTTCAAAGACTGCCCCATTTAAAATTCAAAAAGGTAAAGATTCTGGGGCAGAAGTAAATATTGGTGAAAAATGGTTTCGTCCAGAAGAAATTTCTGCAATGATACTTTCTAAAATTAAAGCCGATGTCGAAGCAAAACTTGGAGAAAAAATAACAGAAGCGATAATTACTGTTCCTGCTTATTTTAATGATGCACAAAGAAAAGCTACAAAAGATGCAGGAATGATCGCTGGGCTTGATGTTAAAAGAATTATAAACGAACCAACCGCCGCTGCTCTTGCTTATGGGTTTAATAATAAGAAAAATGAAAAGATTGTAGTTTTTGATTTTGGAGGTGGAACATTTGATGTTTCTGTTCTTGAAGTTTCAGATGATGTCATTGAAGTGAAGTCAACAGATGGAGATTCTCATATGGGGGGTCGTGATATTGATCAAAAAATAATTCATTGGTTAGCAGATGAATTTAAGAAACAATCAGGAATAGATGTCACCAAAGATCCTCTTGCCCTTCAAAGACTTGATGAAGCAGCTGAAAAAGCAAAAATTGAACTTTCAACTACAATGGAAACAGAAGTAAATATTCCATTTATAACATCTGGTGCAGAAGGTCCTCAGCATTTACTTATAAAGATGTCCCGTGCAACCCTAGAGTCATTAGCTGAAGAATATATAAATCGTTCAATAGAAATTACAAAGCGTGCAATGGAAGCAAGTCCTTTTAAAATGGATGATATTAATGAAATAATAATGGTTGGAGGTCAAACAAGAATGCCAAAAATAGTAGAAGAAGTGAAAAAACTTTTTGGTAAAGAGCCAAATCGTTCAATCAATCCAGACGAAGTTGTAGCGCTTGGTGCTGCTGTACAAGGGGGAGTTCTTCAAGGGGATGTCCGTGATGTTTTACTTCTTGATGTTATTCCATTATCTTTGGGTATTGAAACTTTAGGAGGTGTTGCTACAAAGCTTGTAGAGAGAAATACTACAATTCCTACTTCTAAATCACAAGTTTTTTCAACTGCTGCTGACAATCAAACAAGTGTAGAAATTCATATTGTTCAAGGTGAGCGCCCAATGGCAACAGACAATAAATCTCTCGGAAGGTTTATTTTAGACGGTATTCCTCCTGCTCCACGTGGTATACCACAAGTTGAAGTTTCTTTTGATGTTGATGCAAATGGAATACTTAATGTTAAAGCTATGGATAAAGCTTCAGGAAAAGTTCAATCTATTCGTATTGAAGCTTCCTCTGGTCTTACAGATCAAGATATAAAGAAAATGAAAGAAGATGCAGAAGCTCATGCTGAAGAAGATGCAAAGAAAAAAGAAATTGCAGATATTAAAAATACTGCCGATATGATGATCTTTACTGCAGAAAAATCCTTGAAAGATTATGGAGATAAAATAGATTCTTCTTTAAAAACAGAAGTAGAAGGTAAGATAACTTCTCTTAAAACTGTAAAAGAAGGAAATGATATCGAAGCTATTAAGAAATCTACAGAAGAACTTTCGTCTGAAATTTCTAAAATAGGTGAAGCTATGAGTAAAGCAGGAAACGCACAACCCGAAGGAAATAATCCTACACCAGAGGAACAAGAACCAGAAATAAAAGATGCAGAAGTAAAAGAAGAGGGTAAATAATAAAATAGAAATAATAGATAAAATTTCTGAAATAACTTCTTCTCTCGGGTCCGCAAAATTTCTACTGAAATTTATGCTGAAGTTTCGGCTCGTCAGCCTCAACCGCCCCCTCGATAAGAATTATTTCAGAAATTTTTATTAAACTATGGTATTATATAAAAATTATGTCCAAAGACTATTATAAAATTTTGGGAGTAAATAAAGGTGCATCAAAAGATGAAATTAAAAAAGCTTTTCATAAGCTTGCACACACTTACCATCCTGATAAAAACAAGGGTGATGATACAAAGTTCAAGGAAGTAAATGAAGCTTACCAGATCCTTTCTGATGATAAGAAAAGATCAAACTATGATCAATTTGGTAGTGCAGATATGGGTGGGTTTAATCCTGGAACGTCTGGGTTTGGAGGTTTTGGTGGTTTTGATTTCAGAAATGCGAATGGTGGAGTAGAATTTGACATGGGAGATTTAGGAGATATTTTTGGTGACTTCTTTGGAGGTGGAATGGGTGGTCGTTCTAGAGGAGGCCAGAAAAAAGGGCGAGATCTAGAAGTTCTTCTTGATTTAACATTTGAGGAATCTATTTTTGGAGTTTCAAAAGATATTCGCATTAATAGAAATTCAACTTGTAAAGTTTGTGAGGGTACTGGAGCAAAAAAGGGTACTAAATTAAATAATTGTAAAAAATGTGGTGGTGCTGGAAAAATAAGAGAAGTTAAAAGAACAATACTTGGAAATTTTGAATCTGTATCTGCTTGTGGAGAATGTAGCGGATCTGGAAAAATCCCTGAAGAAAAATGTTCTAATTGTAAAGGAATAGGAATTAACAAAAGTGATGATGTTATATCTATAAATATTCCTAGTGGAGTCGAAGATGGGCAAAGATTAAAATTGAATGGAGAGGGAGATGGAGTGCAAGGTGGAAGATTTGGAGATTTATTTATTAGATTGAAAGTAAAATCAAATGATATATATAAAAGAGATGGAGATAATCTAATTACAGAAATAAAAATCAAGCTTACTGATGCACTTTTAGGTTCTACTTATAAGCTTAAACTTTTAGATGGTGGAAATTTGGAAATAAAAATTCCAGAAGGAATAAATAATGGAGAATTATTAAGAGTACGAGGTAAGGGTGTTCCAAATAATTATGGAAGAGGAGATATTATAGTAAAAGTAAATATTACTATGCCTAAACTTTCAAAAAAGAATAAAGAATTAATAGAAAAATTAAAAGAAGAAGGTTTATAGTTTATCTTTACAAATTTTTCAGTTTTGGTATAATATATTTTATTAATATTATTTATTAAAGGTAAGTGTAAGATGCCTTATGTAATGAGATGACCAAACGCTCAATTGCTTCTAAGAAACTTTGGAAGCTTGGTATAAAGGATTTTAATACACAATATTTCGATTACAATAAAGATGGGGATCTTATCGCAAAGGAAGGTAATAATGTTTATAATATAAAATATCTAGCAGAAAAATTCGGGACATCACTTGAAATTCTTTTTCCTTATATTATCGAGGAAAGAGTTGAAGATCTACTTGATTTATCTGATTCATTAATTAAAAAATTAAAATATCAGGGGAAGTTTTTTTATCACTACCCCATGAAAGCAAGTCAAACAAAAGAAGTAGTACTTGCTATGGTGGGAGAAGGAGCAAATATTGAAACTTCATCCTATAATGAACTTTATATTGTTAAAAAAATGCTAGAACAGCAATCTTTTAACGAAAAGATGCGTATTTTATGTAATGGACCTAAGACAGATAGATATATAAATCTTATTGATGAACTTCAACACAGAGGACTTAAAGTTGTACCTATTATAGAGGGTCCTAGTGAGCTTAAAACTTTTCAGAATTCCAAATACGATGTTGGAATTAGACTTGATATACCAGTAAAATCAAAAATAAATTGGAATAAACAAATAGATAGATTTGGTTTTTCCAGAAATGAACTTCTTAAAATGTCATCTTTTAGAAATTTAAAAGTTTTACATTATAGAATTGGAAAAATTGAAAAATTATCTGATCTTGTTGAAACCACCAAATATGCTCTCAATGTATATTTTAAATTAAAAGAAACAAATCCATCACTAGATACTTTAGATATTGGAGGTGGTATGCCTATTCCTTTTGAAAGAAATAAAAAATATTCTGTTGAAAAAATATTAGAAAAACTTTTTGAACTTCTTAAAAAAGAATCAGAAAAGAGGGGAATTTCTCATCCAAATCTTATTTGTGAATGGGGAAAGTATATGGTAGCTCCTGCTCAAATAACAATTTTTAAAGTTATTGATACTAAGATAATAAATAATAAAAAAGTTGGAGCAAAAAAATGGTATGTAATAGATGGAAGCTTGATGAATGATTTACCTGATGTTTGGGGTATAAATCAAAAATGGTTTGTTGCTCCTGTTAATAATAAATTTGACAATAAATTAAATGATATTTGGATATCAGGTTCTTCGTGTGATTCAGATGATATTTACACAGGAGTTAATGATACAGTTGTCTTACCAGATTATAATTATGATCCCAACGATACTCTTTATGTCGCATTTTTTGATACGGGAGCTTATCAAGATGCTTTAGCATCACATCATTGCATGCTTTCTTCTCCATTAAAATTAATTGCTGAAAATGGACATATAGTTGTAGCACGAAAACGAGAATCTCCTGAAGACGTAGGTAAAGAATTTGGTTGGTAGTTACAGAAAATTATATTAAAATACATTTATGGAATTACATCAAATAAGAGGTTGCCATAAAAATGATATAGAACTCAAAAAATATAATATTGGGGTAGCTATTAGTTTGGGTAATAAATGGTTTAGTATAGATAATATAGAAAAATTAGTTAAATGGTCATTATTGCACACTAAAGAGTATGTAATAATTTATATTGCTGACTCAATACATGGGATTAATTTATCTGTTCGTAATAAATTGTCTGATAGTCACGCAGAAGAGGTTGCAATAAGGTACGGAAGGAATCTTTTTATTAAAATAAAAGAAAGGGTTAGTTTGTCTTTTAGTCAAGATGAACAAGCAAAAATAATATATGCTACATGGTCAGATATTGCAGATTCTAAATATAAAGAGAAAGTTAAATATTTATATAATTTATATGATAAAAATATTAATTTTAAAAATTATATAGAAAATTTTGTAAAAGAATGGGTTTCAAAAGAAAAAAGGACATTTAATAATAATGAGATAAATAAATTTGGAAGATATATTTTAGAAGAACTACCAGAATTAATGGTACAAGTTAAAGCCCGTGGAGTTTTATTTGAAGCATATGTTTACCCTTATAAAACCAGGATAACAGAATTTGTTGGACTATTACAAAAAGGAGAAATTTTTCCTGAAATAAAAACAAATATACTTGATAATCACCCTAAAATTTTTTTAGAAGTGAGATAATTATTTTATTAATCCTTTTTTAACCAAAAGTTCAGCATTCAATATTCCACCACCAGCAGCTCCACGAACTGTGTTGTGTGAAAGTGCCACGAATTTATAATCAAAGATATTGCATTCTCGAAGCCTACCGACTGTAACAGCCATTGCCTTGTCATTATTACGGTCTTTTTTGGGTTGAGGGCGATTTTCTTCTTCGGTATATATTATTGGTTGGACTGGGGCAAATGGTAATTTTAAATCTTGGGGAACAGACTCGAATTCATTCCAGATTTTTATTATTTGTTCTTTTGTTGGTTTTTTGTTTTTAAATAAAATACTAACACAAGCAAGATGACCATCTGATACGGGAACTCTCATGCATTGAGCTGAAATTTTTAATTCTTTATTTTTTTCAAATTTACCATTTTTAATTTCCCCTAGAATTTTAAGTGGTTCATTTTCTGTTTTTTCTTCTTCTCCTCCTATAAAAGGAACTACATTATCTATCATATCTAGGCTTGGTACTCCAGGATAACCGGCTCCGGAAACTGCTTGTAAGGTTGTTATAAATATCCTTTTGATAGGGAATCCAGCTTTATTTAGAGCATAGATAGGGGTTAAATAGCTCTGTAAGCTACAATTAGGCTTTACAGCAATGAATCCATCTTTCCACCCATGATTCTTCTTTTGGGTGGTTATTATGTCTGTATGAGAGGCATTTATCTCAGGAATAAGCATAGGGACATCGGTGGTCCACCTATTTGCAGATGCGTTAGAAACTACGGGGATGCCAGCTTCTGCATATTTTTCTTCTATTTCTTTTACGATATTTTTATCACTAATTTCAAATGCAGAGAAAACAAAATTACATTTACCTTTTGCTTTTTCTATTTGAGACACATCTTCAACTTTAATATTTTCTATTTTTTTAGGGATAGGGGTAGTCATCTGCCATCGTCCCTTTACAGCGTCAGTATATTTTAATCCAGCAGAATTTGTTGATGCAGCTAAGTACACAACATCAAACCAAGGATGATTTTCTAATAGTTTTATATAATTTTGCCCAACCATTCCTGTCGCACCCAATATCCCAACTTTAATTTTTTTCATCTTTAATTTTTAAAGCGAAACAAATTATTTTATGAAAAAATGTCTGGCACCGGCTCCCGTCCCCCTCGTCTGAGGACTTTTTTCAGAATATAATTTGTGTAACTTTTATATTTAAATTATTTAATAAATTTTTTATAAACTGCTTTTACGACTTTATTTGTATCACTTGTATTTATTATAGCTTCTATCCTTCTACAGTCTTCATAATAGAAAGCACTTATTAATAAATCTGCATTTTGTTTTAGTATTATATCATTAAAAGTACTTACATCTTTAGCTTCAAACATTCCTATAGCAAAGATCATCACAGCTTTGGTTACATTTATTTCTTCCACTTTTTCTTTTATCTCTAAACATGCTTTTTCTAAATTTCCATTTTTATTATCTGAAATTATTTGAAGACTATATTTGGAATTACTTATTAAAGTTATTTCTAGTTTGTATTTGTTGAATATCTGAGATACTAAAAGCGTTAAGTCGTTAAGTTTTTTATTTTCATCTGTAATTAAAATAAAATTTAAATCTTTTTTAATACTTACAAGTTTAGCTCCAAAAGTTCTTTTGGATGATTTTCCTATTTTTGTTTTTTGTTTAGGGTTTATTATTGAGCAAACTTCTACTGGGATCTCATTTATTTTTATATATTGTATAGCTTTGTCGTGTATTATCTTACCCGCTTCTTCTGCTTCAAAATAATCTATAAAAGGTATAGTTTTAGCATCTTTTATAATTCTAGGGTCAGCAGAGAGTACTCCACCTACATCTTTCCATAGAACTACCTTAGATGCATTGAGTACAGACCCCACAAAGCACGCTGTCGTATCTGTCCCACCACGACCGAGTGTAGTGATCTCTCCGTTTTTAGTTTTACCAGTGAATCCAGATATCACAACGAGCCCTTTTGTATTTTTTATTTTTTCTATTAGATTCTTTTTAGATACTTCATAATTTATATTAGCATTTTTGAAATTATCATCTGTAATTATAGGAATGTCTTCGGCAAGCAATGTCTCTACTTCAGGAATTGTTTTTTTGAAGTAATAGCTCATTATTATAGTAGAAAGTCTCTCACCATAAGAAACTATTTTATCTTCTAATTTATTATCAAATTTTTTGTTTTTATTTAAGTCATCCTTTAGTTTGTTTAAAGAATTAAGAATATCATTTTTTAAATAAGTGATTTGATTTTTATCAATATCGATAGATTCTATTATATCGAAATGTTTCTTTTTTATGTTCTCTATATGAGATTCTACATTTTCTTTAGTATTATTTTCTCTAATTATTGCCACAAAAGCAAGAAGTTCATCTGTGACTCCTGGCATAGCAGAAAGAACAGCAATGGGCCTCGTACCATTTTTAAGTTGTTCTTTTAATCTTTTTGATATTAGGGGAATAAAATCTTTCTTTAGAATTCCTCCACCAAATTTATTGACGATTATTGTTTTAGACATTTTATTTACCACCTTTTAAAATTGGTGGATGTATTAACTATAAACTCTTTAATTTTATAGTATTTACACCAAAAATCAAGGCTTTTTATTTTGAGTGGTTTGTAGTAAAATATAAAGGTTATTATTTTAATTATGCTTTAAATAAAATGAATAAAATTTTAGTTATAGGATGTGGAAATGTAGGAAGTGTTGGACTTCATAAGATGGCTCAATATCCAAAGGTTTTTGGAGAGATTCACGTTGTAGGTAGGACTTTGAAGAAGTGCGAATCTGTGAGAGATTCTGTAAAGAAAAAGTCTAAGGGTAAAGTAGACCTAAAAATACATATCACAGATGTGGGTACAGGTAAAAATTTTCTAAATATTTTAAATGAGGTACGCCCTGATTTGGTGGTAAATTGGGGGAGTCCTTATGACAATCTTGTAGTTATGGATGCTTGTTTAGAATATGGGGTAAGGTATATAGATACAGCTTGCTATGAGCACCCAGAGCATTATGGATTCTCTTATGAGAAACAATTAGCTAAAAATGAAGCATTTAAGAAAAAAGGTTTGCTTGCTATTTTAGGAGCTGGGTTTGATCCAGGTGTTTCAAATATCTATTCTGCTTATGCAAGAGATTATATTTTTGATCAGATAGATACCATAGACATACTTGATTGTAATGGTGGATCAAAAGATGAAAAGATTAAATTTGCTCCAAACTTTGACCCAGAGATAAATCTACGTGAACTTATTTTACCAATTAAGTATTGGAAAGATGGTAAATGGCTAGAGAAGGGTAAGCTTATTGATGAAGATGCTCCTTATTTTGAATTTAATTTTCCAGAAGCTGGTAAATTTACTCCTTATCTAATGTATCACGAAGAACTTGAAACTATCCCTACTCATATTAAAGGATTGAAGAGAATTCGTTTTTGGATGACATTCTCAAAGAATTATCTTACTTATCTTCGTGTGCTTTATAATGTCGGCTTAACTAGAATTGACCCAATAAATTATGATGGCAAAGAAGTGGTGCCAGTTAAATTCTTAAAAGCAATACTTCCAAAAGGTGAAGATTTCAATAGTGGATATGTTGGTAAGACAAATATTGGTAATATAATCGCTGGAAAGAAAAATAAGAAGAATAAATATGTATATATTTATAATGTTTGTGATCACCATGAAGCATACAAAGAAACAAACGGAAATGCCATAGGGTATACCACAGCCATACCGACTGTAACTGTAGCTAAATTAGTCCTCGAAGGTAAATGGGGAGGAGTCGGAGTTAAAAACACAGAAGATAAGTCTCTTGATTCAAAAGTGTTTATAGAAGAAATGGAAAAAGTAGGACTCAAAACAATAATCAAAAATCTAAAAGATATTCCAAAAGAATTAAAAAAGAATTACTAAGAAAGATTTTAGTTTCTAAATAAAAATAAAATGCAAAATGAGATTAAAAAATGTCAGAATTGTAAAAATGACTTTATTATTGAGCCGGAAGATTTTGTATTTTATGAAAAAATAAAAGTCTCTCCACCGACATTTTGCCCGGAGTGTAGGGTGGTAAGAAGAATGGTTTGGAGAAATGAAAGAGCTCTTTTTAGGAGAATTTGTGATTTTGGTGGCAATAATATGATTACTATGTTTCACCCAAAGGCTAATGTTAAAGTTTATGATCGTGATATATGGTGGAGTGATAAATGGGATCCAAAAGATTACGGAAAAGAATATGATTTCTCTAAACCATTTTTTGAGCAATTCAAAGAGTTAATATCAAAAGTACCACTTCAAAATTTAGGTAATAATAATTGCATAAATTCACCTTATGTAAATCATGCTTTAGACTTAAAAAATTGCTATTTAGTTTACGCATCTTATTTAGCAGAAGATACTATGTATTCTCTTGGTGCCTCTAGTTTGAAAAATTGTTTTGATACATATAAAATTCAGAAATGTGAAGAATGTTATGAAGATTCTTTTTGTGATTCATCTTATAAGACTTTCTTTTCTTTTGGTGCAGATCAATCAATAAATTCTATTTTTCTTAAAGAATGTATTAATTGTCAAGATTGTATTGGTTGTGTAAATTTAAGAAATAAAAAATTTTGTATATTAAATGAACAATATTTAAAAGAAGAATATGAAAAAATAAAAAAGGAACTAGATTTTGGTAGTTATAAGATATTGAATGAATTTAAAAATAAATATAAAAATTTTATTTTGAATTATCCAAATAAATATGCTGGGATTATAAAGTCAGTGGATTGTGTTGGTGATGCTATTTTGAATTCTAAAAATATTAAAAATTGTTTTGATATATATGGGCTTGTAGAAGATTCAAAATATTTAATTCATGGTTTCGACGCTAAAGATAGTTATGATATGTATGGATTTGGAGTAGGAACTTCTTTAATGTATGAAGGGGTTGATTCTGGATTGAAGGCTTTTAATAATCTATTTTGTGTTTTAAATCATGGAAGTATAGATACAAATTATACTTATATGTGTTACAATTCAAAAAATCTTTTTGGTTGCATTGGAATTAGAAAGGGTGAATATTGTATCTTGAACAAACAATACACCAAAGAAGAATATGAGAAGTTAATTCCCAAAATAATAGACCATATGTCAGATATGCCATATATAGATAATAAAGGTAGAGTATATAAATATGGTGAATTTTTTCCACCCGAATTATCTCCATTTGCTTACAATGAAACCATAGCTCAAGAATATTATCCTAAAAGTAAGAATTCTATTTCTGAAGAAGGTTATTTGTATAGAAAACCAATTGAAAGAAATTACAATGTAACTATTAAAAGTGAAGATTTACCAGATCATATAAAGGATGTAAAAGATGAAATTATCAATGAAATAATATCTTGCCCTAATAACGGGAATGAATTGACTCAATGTACCCTTGCTTATAGAATAATGCCAGAAGAATTATCTTTTTTAAGGCGTCATAATATAGCACTGCCTAGATATTGCCCTAATTGTAGGCATTATGAAAGATTATCTCAAAGGAATCCATTTAAGCTTTGGCATCGTAAGTGTATGAAAGAAGGATGTAATAATGAATTTGAAACCCCTTACGCCCCAGAGAGACCAGAGATTATATATTGTGAAAAATGCTACCAGAATGAAATTTATTAAAATTATTAGTTAATATATTTAAATATTATGTCAAAAAATTGTAACGAACCGTTTGTTGAGCCTTGGATAAACGAAGAAGGTTGGAGTGAAAAAGAATTAAGTAAGTTAAAAGATACACCAACCTATGTAGTTTCTTTGCCACATACTGAAAAGAATTTAAAGATTCTAAATGAAGTACAAAAAGAAACAGGTTGCAAGATACTTCTTGCTATGAAAGGTTTTTCTATGTTTTCTACTTTTCCTTTGGTTCGCAAGTATCTTTCTGGTAGTGAAGCAAGCTCGGTAAATGAAGCACGTCTAGGGTATGAAGAATTTAAAAAGGAAGTTCACACATTTTCTCCTTCTTATACAGAAGAAAACATAAAAGATTATATAAAATATTCTGATCATCTTGTTTTTAATTCATTTTCACAATGGAATAAATTTCAAAAAATTGTTGAAAAATCTAAGAAGCGGGTTTCTTGTGGTATCCGTGTGAACTTGGAACATAGTGAATCAGAGATTGAGATGTATGACCCATCACGACCTAATTCTCAATTTGGAGTTACAAGAGCAAATTTTGAGGAAGATAATTTAGATGGCATAGAAGGACTTCATTTTCATAATCTTTGCGAGCTTAATGCTGACGCACTTGAAAGATCTCTTAAAGTCTTTGAGGAAAAATTTGGTAAATTTTTTGCAAAAATGAAATGGGTAAATTTTGGTGGTGGGCATCATATCACAAGAGAGGATTATGATTTAGATTTACTTAAAAAGATTATTAAAGATTTTAAGGTTAGGTATCCACACCTAGAGGTGTATCTTGAGCCTGGAGAGGCTGTGGCACTCAATGCTGGCGTCTTGGTGGGAAGCGTGATAGATATCTTTAGAAATGGTAAAAATATTGCAGTTTTGGATATTTCTCCTACTTGCCATATGCCAGATGTGATAGAGATGCCATATCTTCCAACCATCTTGGGAGCTGAGCTCCCAAGTGAAGATAATGAGAATGTTTATAGGCTCGTAGGGCCATCTTGCCTTACTGGTGATGTTATAGGTGAGTATGCTTTTAAAAATCCTCTTAAAATAGGAGACAGGGTTGTATTTATGAATATGGCTATTTATACAATGGTGAAGAATAATACATTTAATGGTATAAACCTTCCAAATATTGCTATAATGGGTAAAGATAAAAAGATTAAAATTGTAAAAAGGTTTAATTATAAAGATTTTAAAAATAGGTTGTCGTAAAACAAAAAGCTTCACAAATTATATTCTGAAAAAAGTCCTCGGATTTAGGGGACGGGAGCCGGTGCCAGACATTTTTTCATAAAATAATTTATTTCGCTTTTGGAAACAATATGTCAAAAAAATTAATAAAAGTTGGGTTAATACAAAGTTCAGTTTCTAATAATTTGAAATCAAATTTAGAAAAGACTTTAAAGATGGTAGAAACTGCCGCTAAAAAGGGAGCAGAGATTATTTGCTTGCAAGAGCTTTATAAGACCCCGTATTTTCCTAGAGAAAAAGGTGTGGATATAAAAGATTATTTAGAGACTATTCCTGGGGAATCTACAAATGCATTTTCTGTAATTTCTAAAAAATATGGTTGCTCTATAATTCTACCAATTTATGAAAAAACTAAAGCAGGAAAATATTTTAATACGGTTGTAGTTTTGAATGAAAAAGGAGAAATTGGAAAGTCTTATAGGAAAATACACATACCTCATGATCCAAGCTTTTATGAAAAGGATTATTTTGCCGAAGGGGATAATGGGTATAGTTTATATAAACACAAAGATGTATCTTATACTGTACTTATCTGTTTTGATCAATGGTTTCCTGAAGCAGCTAGAGTTTCTAAACTTTCAGGCACAGAAATGATATTTTATCCTACCGCAATAGGTAATATTATAGGGAACAAACCAAAAGATGGAGATTGGCATGATGCATGGGAAACAGTGATGAGAGGGCATTCTATTGCTAATAGTCTTCCTGTTATCGCTGTAAATAGAGTAGGTAAAGAAGGTAATTTAAATTTCTGGGGGCAATCTTTTGTGACAGATGCTTTTGGTAAAGTTCTCAAAAGAGCTAATTCTAAAAAAGATGAGATAATAATACAAACACTGGATTTATCCATGAATGATATTATCTCCGAAGATTGGGGATTTATGAGAAATCGAAGACCTGATACTTATAAAAAAATAATAGATAAGATAAAATAGATAATATAAAAAAGTTACACAAATTAAATTCTCTGAAAAAGTTCTCGGACGAGGGGGGCGGGAGCCAGTGCCAGACATTTTTTCATAAAATAATTTGTTCCACCTTTAGAACAATATGATTATAATTCCAAAAGAACTAGGATACTATATGCCAGCAGAATGGGAAAAGCATTCAGCTGTTTGGCTTGCTTGGCCATATGGAGATATTACTTTCCCTAATATTTTAAGTGAAATTGAAGATACTTATTGTGAGATAATAAAAAAAATAGAAGTAAGTGAAAAAATAAAATTAATTATCTTAAGTGAATTTGAAAAAGAGAGAATTTCAAAATTGTTTATCAATTATGGAATCAATATAAAAAATATTACTTTTTATATAAAACCTGATTATGCAGATGTTTGGGTAAGGGATTATGCTCCTATAACTTTGTTTAATAAAAAAAATGATAAATTGGCTTTTGTAAAATGGAATTATAATGCTTATGGTAAGGGTGATGATCCATTTTTTGCGGATTTATTAAAAGACGATAAGGTTTTCAATGATATTTTAGATAAATCTAAATATGAGGTTTTTAAGCCCGAAATAATTTTAGAAGGTGGAGCGGTAGAATCAAATGGTAAGGGAACAATTATGACTACAGAACAGTGCCTTTTGAATCCAAATAGGAATCCTGATTTAGATCGAAGTCGTACAGAGATTTATTTAAAGGCGTATCTCGGGGCTGAAAATATAATTTGGCTCAAAGATGGACTTACAAATGATCATACAGATGGGCATATAGATGAAATAGCTCGATTTGTGAACTCAAATACTATCGTCTGTGCCTATGAAAATAATAAAAAAGATGAAAATTATAATATTTTGAAAGAAAATTATAATAGGTTTAAAAAAGCCACTAATGAAAAAGGTAAAAAATTTAAATTAGTCAAACTTCCAATGCCTCATATGAATTATAAAAATGGAGAGAAGGCCCCAGTGTCTTATGCTAATTTTTATATTGGAAATTCTGTAATTTTAATGTCTGTTTTTAATGACCCAAACGACAAAAAAGCTATGAAGATAATCCAATCATTATTTAAAAAACATAAAGTAATTGGCATTGATTGTTCTCAATTAATAATAGGCGGTGGAGCGATACATTGCCTAACAATGCAGGATTATATATAAAAATAATCTAGGAATGTAGATATTGAATCCTTGCTGCTCTTTTTATTTGATGTATAATTAAGTTATGGAGTTTATTTATGATAAAAAAATAGATGAGAAATGCCAAGAAAAGATTAATGCTTGTGAATTGATTTTTGACCAAGAAAAAAAGACTGGAATTTTTCCTGTAGATAATGAAATTATTGGTAAATTTGAATTAGTCTGGACACCAGAGGTTGAGAAATTTTTTATATCTAGAATGAGTGAAATTTTTAAAGCAGATTTACCTAAAAATTTTAAATGTTTTTTAAATTCTACTCCATATTCTATGGACATAGAAGAGGGTATATCTATATCTGCTTCAACTCAAACACCAATAAGGACTATTTGTCATGAGACGAATCATTTTATGTTTAGAAAAAGTATTTATAAAGATAAATATTTTCCAAAAACAGAAATAGAAGAAGCTAAAGAAATTTTTACAATTATAAATAATATTTATTTTCAAGAGATTATGGAAAATCAAGATATGGGTTGGAAAAAGTTTTGGAAAGAGAGATTTAATTTTTTAAAAATTTGGATTAAAGATAATAAATAGATATGAATAAATTACCATATAATAAATTGAGCTCACAATAAAATTATGAATTGGTTTTTGATTGCCCTTGTGGCACCAATACTTTGGGCGGTAGTAAATGTCGCAGATAATTATTTAGTCCAAAGATTTTCACAAAAAGAAAAAGAGCGAACCTCAGGAGGGTTGGTCCTTTTTTCTAGTTTAATTGGGTTATTTATAGCATTTTTTATTTTTATATTTATAAAAGGTATATTTGATATCCCCAATATAGATAAATTAATTCTTTTTATTTGTGGAGGGCTCACAATAGTGTGGATAGTATTTTATCTTTATGCACTTGAGATAGAAGATGTGTCTTCTGTGGTGCCTTGGTTTCTTACTGTACCTATTTTTGGTTATTTCTTGGGTTATTTTTTTCTTGGAGAAATTTTAACTCGTGGACAAATTTTAGGGTCTATTGTTGTACTTCTTGGTTCTATTATTATTTCTTTTGATTTTAAAGAAGGAAAGAGGAGGTTTAAAAAGAAGCCTGCTTTTTATATGCTTTTTGCTTCACTTGCTATTGCTATTGCCGGGTTTTTATTTAAATTTGTAACAATAGATGGTAATTTTTGGGTATCATCTTTTTGGGAATATTTAAGTTTAGGATTTGTGGGGCTTCTTATATATCTTTTTTCTCATAAATATAGAAATGAATTTAATTATATGAATAAAACTGGTGGAAAAAAGATTTTTATAATCAATATAGTAAGTGAGCTTATGAGTGTCTCCGGAAATATCCTTACTAATTTTGCCATAATGCTTGCACCTATTACTATGGTTTATCTTGTAAGTAGCTTCCAGCCAGCAATTCTTTTAGTGTTAACTATCTTTACCACAAAATTTTTTCCTAAAATATTAAAAGAAGATTTGTCTAAAGAAGTTCTTATTCCTAAAATAATTGCAATAGTTATTATGATAATCGGAAGCTTTTTATTACTAAAGTAATATGATACAATATTTATATGGAAGATAAGATATCTGTTTCAGAAGTTAAACCTAAGAAATTCTTAACAATATTTACTCTAATAAATATATTACTATTTTTAATAGTCATATTATCTGGTTTTTATTTTTTTTATTTTAAAAAAGATTTTGATTTTATAATAGAGATACCATGTGATTCAAATTTAGAAATTTGCACAATAAGAGATTGTTCAAATCCTGATGATTGTCCACCCAATCAACTTAAATCTTTCAAGAGGTATAGTTTAAAAGCTTATGATTTCAATAAGTGCCCAAATGAAGACTGCAAGCTTATGTGTGAAGGTGGACTCATAGAATGTAATAAAATAGACTGTATTTTAGATGAAGAAATGGGTGAAATTTGCAGTATAATAACTCAGTAAATATTATATATGGAGGATATTGAACATATAATAAAAAATAGAGAAATTTTTCATAAGATGATATACACTCCGTTATCAGAGGCTTTAATTGAATTAAAAAAAAGAAAAGAAGATAAAACTTTATCTGAAAAGATAAATAATATTTTAGATTTTAATATTCCAGAGCCATTAAGAAATAATTTAAATAACGCTGTTATGTTTAGGCAGGTGGCTACACCAAATTACGAAATGAGATCATTTATTGATATTTGTTCTATTTTTGAATTAAATCCAATATTCTTTGAATATGGGGATGATAAATTTACATCTAATAATAGTTATAAGCATTCACTTGGTCAACTAAGACTTCATAAAAATATACCAAATAAAAATGGTGAAAACATAGAAGAGAAAGTAACTATAGTAGATTTTAATAAATATAATGGTAAAAAATTAAAAGAAGTGAGTACTCAAAATAACGAGTCTTTAATTAATTTTCATCATAAACTTTTTAATCATTACAATTATCATTTTAATGATAATATATTTTTTGAAGCATCAGATTGGTTTAAAAAAAATGGAGGAAAAGCAATTGATTATTATACTAATTTTTTATTACTTTTTATTTATCACGGTGTTCTTTTTGAAAATTTTTTATTAGGAGAAAATGAAGGAGAGTTTACAAAAAATGTTTTAATTCCTGCTTTTATAAAGGTTTCTAAATTAACAGGGCTAAAACCACTAATTATTCCAATCCCTCCAATGGATCTAGATGTGGAAGAAGATTTTCATTGGCATTCTCACGATATTAAGATTAAATCATTTATTAGTAATAATTAAAAAAATAAAATGGAATTCAACTCTTTAATCAATACTTGTTTTATAACAACAGAAGTATCTAGACCTATAGCTTATTATTCGCATCTAATCCCTATATTTTTTATATTATCACTATCTATTTTAGTTATTTTAAAATCTAAAAAAAATATTTTATCAAAAATATTTTTAGGATTTTCTGTTACATTTTCCATCTGGCTAATATTAGACCTAGTAACATGGGTATCTAATAATTACTTTTTAGTTTATTCTTTGTGGGCTCCTATTGATTATGTAGAAATAGTATTTTATTTATTAGGTGTTTATTTTGTGATTGTACTTAATAAGGGTCAAGATATTAAGATTTTTTACAAGATCCTCTTGTTTTTATTAGCATTAATTCCAGCAAGTATAACTATTATTCAAAAATCACTAATAGGGTTTGATTATCCAGTCTGTGAAGCTTTAAATAATAATTTTTTACTAAATTATAGATTTTATTTAGAATTAGCATCATTATTATTTATATTATTTTATTTATTATTACCATTATTTAAAAACAAAATTAATTCTAATAGAAAATCACATCTATTTGTTAATCTATCAATGTTTGTATTTCTGTTAATTTTTAGTGTTAGTACATATCTTGCAACAACAACTGCTTTTTATGAAATTAATCTATATGCTCTTTTTGCCACCCCAATATTTTTAATGGTTATGACTTATTCCATTTTTAGTTTAGATATCTTTAATCTTAAAATTATTAGTACCTATTTTACAGTTTTTGGTTTTGTGATTTTAATGGCAGTTCAGCTATTCTTTGTTTCAAGTGGAACTGATAGGGTACTTACCCTTGTCACACTCATACTTTCTTCTGCTCTTATTTATATACTTTTTAAAAATCTAAAAAAAGAATCTGACCAAAGAATATATATTGAGAATCTTTCTGATCAGCTTGAAAAATCAAAAGGAAGATTAGAAGAATCAAATTTTAGTTTAGAAATTGCAAATGATAGATTAAAAGAATTAGATAAATTAAAAACAGAATTCCTTTCACTTGCTTCACATCAATTGAGGAGTCCACTCACAGCAATAAAGGGATATGCTTCTATGGTGCTTGAAGGGGATTATGGAAAGATAAATAATAAAACAAAGGAAATATTAGACAGAATATTAGAATCAAGTAGTAGCTTGGTTATAACAGTTGAAGATTTACTTAATGTTTCTAAAATTGAATCTGGTGGTATGCAATATCAGAAAGAAAATTTTGATATTGGGGTCATTCTTGAAGAGGTTTCTAAAGATTTAAGTATTACTGCGGAAAAAAAAGGACTTAAAATAACATTTAATAAAGAATTAAATGGAAATTATCATACATATGGAGATAAAGATAAAATAAGGCAAGTATTTATAAATCTTATAGATAATTCTATTAAATATACTAAAGAAGGGGAAATAAATATTTTTATGGAAAATAGAGATGATCATATTTTAATTAATGTGAAAGATACTGGAATTGGTATAAAAAATAAAAAAGAAAAAGATAATTTATTTAGTAAATTTGAAAGGGGGGAAGGGGCTAGGATGAATACTGGGGGTTCAGGTCTAGGACTTTATCTTGCTAAGGAGATAGTGAAAGCTCATAGTGGTAAGATTTGGGTAGAATCGGAAGGGGAGAATAAAGGCTCGACTTTCTATGTGGAGTTACCTAGTGCAAAATAGGTATTGACAAATAGGTTATTTGTGTGATATAATATAACTATAGTTCTTTTGAAATTAATTTTTAAATTCTAAACATATGATTCCAGATTTTCAGTTTTTACAGCAGATCAATTTTCTACACTCTGATGAAGAGGTAGATGAATTCATTTATCATCTAATTGAGGTTGGTGATTCCACAAAAATTACCATTCTAGATGAAGGAATGGAAAAGAATCTAAAAACTAAAACCAATTATAATTAGTTTTAGTGTATAAGATAAGTGCGCTTTGTTGAAATATACAAAGCGCTTTTATTTTTTATTTATTTTATATCCGTCTTGAGTATCTTTGATTTCATAACCCAATGAAGCTATTTCTTCTCGTAGATTATCACTTTTACTCCAATCTTTATTTTTACGAGCAAGCTCTCTTTCTTCGGCAATCTTTTTGATTTCTTCTGGAATTATTTCATCAACTTTTTTATCTAAATCAAATCCTAAGACTTTATCAAAGTAAAAGAGTGTCGCTTTTTTAGAACTATCATTTATCTTTTTATCTTTTACCAAATTCCATACAACAGCCAAAGCCTTTGAAGTATTTAAATCATCATCCATAACTTTAGTAAATTTATCCGCATAAGATTTATTTATTTTTTTAGTATTTAAAACAACAGGAAGATTTTGATAGAATTCCCTTAATTTTTTTAAAGCATTCTCTGCTCCCGATAGAGCATTTAAAGTGAAGTTTATTTTATTTCTATAATGACTTCCATAAATAAAATATCTAAAAGCAATAGGGTCTATATCTTTTTCATTCAAATCTCTAAGAGTATAAAAATTTCCTAAAGATTTAGACATCTTTTTACCATCTACTAGCAGGTGTTCATTGTGCATCCAATATTTTACAAAATCACCACCCGTTCCACATTTAGATTGAGCTATTTCATTCTCATGATGAGGGAAAATATTGTCTACTCCGCCTGTATGTATATCAAAATTTTTACCAAGCTCATATGTACTCATTGCAGAGCATTCTATATGCCAGCCAGGACGCCCACGACCAAAAGGAGATTCGAAATATATCTCCCCATCTTCTTTGTCGTAAGATTTCCATAATGCAAAATCCCTAACATCATCTTTTCCGTATTCATCTTTATTGTTAAGTCTTCCTTTTGCGTTTGTTTTCAAATCTTTTAATTTAAAGTTTGAAAGTTTGCCATAATCTTTAAATTTATGAATATCAAAATAAATTGAGCCACCATCTACCTTATAAGCATAGCCTTTTTTCATTAAGTTATTTATCATTTTTATCATTTCTTCTATATAAGAAGTAGCTTTTGTGTATTTATCTGCTTTTAAAATATTCAAACTGTTGCAATCTTTATAAAATTCAGTAATATAAAATTCAGTAATATCCTTAAGTTTTTTATTTTGTTCTATAGATTTTTTGATTGTTTTATCGTCTATATCTGTAATATTCATTATGTGCTTTACATCATATCCTTTCCACAATAAATATCTTTTTACAAGGTCACTAAATATATAAGCTCGGAAATTACCAATATGGGGCAGATCGTAAACAGTCGGACCACACGTATAAAGCCCAACCTTTTTATTTTTGATAGATTTAAATACTTCTTTTTTTCTGTGCAATGTATTATAAAATTTTATAGCCATATTAAATAAATTAACATAATAATGAAAACTAGTAAAACAAAGATTAGGAAATTTTTTTTGATTTTATTTTTTATTGATTTTTCTTTCATTTGATCTAAATATATGGATGTGTTAATTTTTTTATATACTTTTATTTCTTCTTCTAGTTTAACTATAGATGAATGTATATCTAGCACTTTTTCTAGTTTAAGCACAGAACCAAGCTCTTTTATTATATCTTTGCTCAAAGATAAATTAATTTCATATTTATTTAAAAAATCTGATAAATCTATATATGATCCATTTTTATTTTCCATATTATTTTTTAAAATAAATTTAATTTTTTCTAAATATTTTATTTTATGTTCAAAAATTTTACTAATTAGATTTACCATTATTCTGTCACTATTGACACCATCTATATTTATTTTATTTAAACTTAAATCTATTTCTAAATCTTGATAATATTTAAGGATTGGTTCTAATTTTTTCTTATGAGATATCACTAAAATATTATCTCCGGACAAGAAACTTAATCCAACATTACCATTTATAAATGGCACAATAAAAGACATAAAAATAAAACCCTCTCCACTTTCTAAGATGGGCATATAATCTTTAATTATTATTTTTTTACTAAAATATTCAGGAATCTGATATTCTTCTTCTATATATTTAGCTTCATTTTGAGTAGGTGATTCCAAATCCATAATTAGAACGTTTCCATGCTTATATTTCCATATCATATATAGTAGTATAGCTCAAAGACTTGCTTTTTTCCAAATTTTTGTGTATTATTGTTTCTAGTGCCTTTTATGAATAAGGCCTTGTTTAAATAATGAATATTTATATGGTTAAAAAAGAAACAAAAACAATAAAAGAAAATAAGGTGGAAAATCAAGAATTCGCAGTTATAGCAACTGGTGGAAAGCAATACAAAGTCTCCGTAGGAGAAGTTATTCGTATTGAAAAACTAGACGGGGAATTTAAAGCTGGAGATAAAATAATTTTTGATAAAATTTTACTTGTAGACAATGGGGTAGATACAACTATTGGCTCACCATATATCACAAATGCAAAAGTAGAATCAATTTTTATAAAAACAGCAAAAGGAAAAACGGTTAAGGTGGTTAAATACAAACAAAAAAGTAGATATTTAAAAAGAAATGGGCATAGACAACCATTTACGGAAGTCAAAATTTCAGCAATTAAATAGATGAAAAAGGGTAAGGGAAGACCTTACCCTTTTTATTTATAATATATTATGATATGATTTTATGATGATAAAACATATAAAAGGTTTAAATATTTTATTAACAATTTTTTTATTAACTTTCGCAAGCAATGTTTTTGCTAATGTTTACAATGCTGTAGATGTTATTGGACAAAATACAATAGATGGTACACCAGTGTGGACCACAAGCAGTGCAAATAATGCAGAGAATATTATTGGGGTAAATGCTATAAATGACCCCGAGGGTGATATGGCAGTAGATACAGTACATCATAGATTATTTGTAAATGATTCATCTAATAACAGAGTTTTAGTTTTCAATTTAAATACAGATGGTACTCTTGTAGACCACAATGCAGACTATGTCCTTGGTCAACCTGATTTTGATACGATAGATTTTGGAACGACACAAAGTAAAATGTCTTATCCTTGGGGGTTAGCTTATGATTCAGTAAACAATCGTTTATTTGTTGCTGAGTATAATCGTATTTTAGTTTTTGATACATTAACTATAACCAATGGCATGAATGCATCATATGTCCTTGGTCAACCTGATTTTACCTCAAACACTAGTGCAACATCTCAAAATGGTCTCAATGGCCCAGCTAATCTTGCTTATGACTCAATTAATAATCGCCTTTACGCTGGAGATTATAATAATAATCGCATAATGATTTTTAATGTTTCAAATATTACAAATGGCATGAATGCATCATATGTCCTTGGTCAACCTGATTTTACAACAAATACTTATAACACAAATCAAAATGGATTAAATAATCCTTATGGAGGTTTGTCTTATGATTCTGATAGAAATTATCTTTATGTGGGAGATTCAGATAATAGTCGTATTATGGTCTTTGATATGGCAACCATAGAAAACGGAGAAAATGCTATTAATGTACTAGGACAATTAAACTTTACTACTACAGATTCAGGAACAACACAATATAATTTAAGTACAGAAAGTCCTTATGGGCTAACTTTTGATCAAGAAAATAAACGTTTATTTGTTACTGATGGGCTAGGACGTGTTTTAGTTTTTGATACAACCACAATTGAGAATGGTGAATATGCAATTAATATTTTAGGACAAATTAATTTTACTACTGCTATTTATGGAACAACTCAAAATAATTTTAATTTTCCATCTGGAACTGCTTATGATTATGTAAATAATCGTTTATATATAGCTGATGATAACAATAATCGTATAATGATTTTTGATCTCATCAAAATAGATACTGATTCATTAGATGATGGAGAAATAGGTACTGCTTATTCTAAAACTTTTGAATCAAGCGGATATCAAGGGGTAGTCACATATGAAGTTGGAAGTGGTTCATTACCAGACGGATTAACTCTAACAAGTGATACATTATCCGGTACACCAACAACAGCAGGAACATACACTTTCACCATCAAAGCAAGTGATACTTGGACAGATGAATCAACAATCGAACCATTCACAGATAGTAAATCCTATACAATAGAGATAACAAATGGTTCAACCACACGACCTCGTCGTTCTTCTGGTTCAACTGTATCATCACGATACATTAATTTAATTTCAATCGGAAAAACTGAAACAGCAAACGATTTATTAAAACAATATCCAAATCAAATCAATCAAGTAATAACTTCTTTTAATACACCAAATCAAAAAGATAGCCCCATTAATACAATCAAATATAAAACAAGAACCCTTAAATACAAAATGATAGGTAATGATGTCAAAGAATTACAATCATATCTAAATACTCACAATTATCCTGTATCTCTAACTGGACCAGGATCATTAAACAACGAAACTACCTACTTTGGTCTCAAAACCAAACAAGCAGTTATTAAATTCCAACTTGCAAATAATCTTGTAGGTGATGGTATCGTGGGTAAAATGACGAGGGGGGTGATGAAGTAGAAATAAAACCAAGAGAGTCAAAATCAGTCCTAAGTCTTGCTTAGGACTGATTTGTTTTTATATTATTATGATCGATTCTTAAATGCATTCTTTATAGTTTCAGAATCAGAATATTCAAGCTCTGTACCAGTAGAGAGTCCGCGTCCTAAAGAAACTATTTTTATTTGATATTTATTTATTATTGGAGATAACATTTCTCTTAAATACATATCTGTATGTTCCCCTTGGGGATTTAGTGATAATGCAATTACAATTTCTTTTAAATTATCTTTTTTTATTTTCTCTTCTACTGTTTTCAATAATTCTTTAATTCTTATAAAGGTTGGAGTATCTTTGGTGACGATAGGCACAAGCCCTCCCAATATAAAATACATTCCATTGTAAGTTTTACTTTTCTTAATAGACTCCATATCTGCATCTTTTTCGATAATAAGAAGGGAAGTTTTATCAGTTTTTGACGAAGAACAAACTTCACATAAATCAAAATTATCATTTTGAAAAAATAAATAACAAGATGGACACTGTTTGATTTTATTTTTTATAGAAAGTATTTCATCTCCTAATTCTTTTACATAAGATGGATTTTTATGAAGCAAAAAATACACAAATCTTTTAGCTTGTCTTTCTCCTATACCTGGGAATTCTTTAAATTTTTGAGTTAATTTTTCTATATTATCCATAAATATTACCCTAAAATTCTTCAAATGAGCTACTTCCACCTCCGATATTATCAAATCCAGAAGAAGAATTTTTATCAATAGACATAAAAGTAGTAGATTTTTCGTCAAAATATAAATCAATCTTTCCTACAGGTCCATTTCTATGCTTTTCTATTAAAATTTCAGCAATATTTGTTTTTTCTGATTCATCTTTACCTTTATCTTCTCTATGTATAAACATCACAATGTCCGCGTCTTGTTCGATAGACCCAGAATCACGAAGATCAGAAAGTCTTGGTTTACCTCCACGAGACTCCACAGCACGAGAAAGCTGAGAAAGTGCAATAACAGGAACATTAAACTCTTTAGCTAAACCTTTTAATGATCTAGATATCTCAGTTACTTGATTCACCATATTGTCATAATTTTTTGAAGTAGACATAAGTTGTAAATAGTCCACAATAATTAGACCTATACCATGATTTGCTTTTATTCTTCTACAAACAGATCTCATTCGGACAATAGAATTACCAGCTAGATCATCTATAAAGATAGGTGCTTTGGATAACCTATCTAAAGAATCTCTTATTTTTGCAAATTCATTTTCTTGAGAAAGATTTCCAGTTCTAAGATTCCATGCATTTACATGAGATTCAGCAGCAAGCATCCTATCTACTAATTGTTGAGTACTCATTTCAAGAGAAAATATCACAGTTGGAGTATTATGGCGAAGAGCTGCTTGCCTTGCTATGTCTAGGGCAAAAGTGGTTTTACCAACAGATGGACGAGCGGCTAAAATTATTAGGTCAGATTTTTGAAGACCTGAAAGGTATTGATCAAGGTCATGGAACCCAGTGGAAACACCACGAAGCTCTCCTTTCTTTTCATGTAATTTTTCTAATCTCTCCCAAGCTTCAGGAAGGCTATCTTTCATAGATACAAATATATGCCCACCTGAGGTATTATTTATACCCATCATTCTTTTTTCAGCTTGGTCTAGAATCTCTAGAACATCTTCAGTTTCTTCTCTGAAACCTAATTCAGAAATATCATTCCCGGCTTCGATTATTTTTCTAAGTAAATGTTTCTTGTTTACGATTTCAGCATAATACTTAATAGATGTTGAAGCGGGAACTGCATTAGTGAGCTCTGTAAGGTAAGTACTACCACCCATTGATTCAAGCATACCTTTTTCTTCTAATTTATGAGATATAGACAATATATCAATAGGTTCACCCTTACTTGAAAGCTCAAGCATTATATTATAAATTTCTCTGTGTTTAGAGACATAAAAAGAATCTTTAGTTATTATGTCGTTTATTTCATATATTGCTCCTGGACGAATCATAATAGATCCAAGCACGGCCATTTCTGCATCTATGTTTTGTGGAGGTATTCTTAGGTTATTATTTTTATTTGCCATAATGTCTCACCATTGTATCAGGTTCAAGGATTAGTATCAAACAGAATTTCTGTATAAAATGGGGGATAAATCCCTACACCCATTTTATGTTTTTCATTTAAATCTTATATATTAGTCATTTTTATAAAATAGGTGTGGGGATAAAATGTGCAAAACTTTTTATATTTTGGTATTATATGATATATGACTAAAAAGAGATTATTATCAGGGATACAACCCTCAGGAACTATCCATATAGGAAACTATTTTGGAGCAATAAAGCAATTTGTTGATTTACAAGATTCATATGAAGCTTTTATATTTATTGCAGATTTTCATGCAATGACTACTATTCAGAACAAAAAAGAACTTTCAAATAATATTTTAAATGTTGCTATGGACTATTTAGCTTGTGGTCTTGATCCTAAAAATGTTCATCTTTTTAAACAATCAGACATACCTTCAGTCACAGAGCTTACCTGGTATTTTAATTGTATAATAACTATGCCATTTCTAGAAAGAGCTACAGCTTATAAAGATGCATATCAAAAAGCAAAGGAAATAAATGTTGGCCTTTTCGATTACCCTGTACTTATGGCTTCAGATATTCTAATACAAGATGCAGATATAGTCCCAGTCGGCCAAGACCAAAGACAACATTTAGAATACGCCAGAGATATAGCAATAAAGTTTAACAACATTTATGGAGAAACTTTTAAACTCCCAGAAGCTTTAATACTTAAAGAAGTTGCAATTGTTCCTGGAATAGATGGTAGAAAAATGAGTAAAAGTTATAAAAATACAATTCCACTTTTTGGAACAGATGAAGAAATTAAAAAAGCTGTAATGAGTATTGTCACTGATTCAAAAAGACCAGAAGATCCTAAAGACCCTGAAGAATGTAATATTTTTACTTTACATAAATTATTCTTAAAAGGAGAAGAATTATTATCTTTGAAAAAAAGATATAAAGATGGTGGACTTTCATATAAAGAATCTAAAGAAATGCTTATAAATGAAATTATAAATTTTATATCACCAATGAGAGAAAAAAGGATATATTATGAAAACCATAAAGATGAAGTAATAAATATTTTGAAAGAAGGGGCTTCTTTTGTTAAAAATGGTATAACTCAAAAAATGGATATTATCAGAAATAAAATAGGAGTAAATATATGAAATACATAGCATCATTAATTATTATAATTTTAAATATAATTGCAGTTCCACTTAATTTACTTTATGTTAGAGTTCAAAAGTGGTATTTACCAATGTGGAAAGAAGATAAAGTTATCTATTTTGCTTTCGCTCCATTTTACTGGATATTAGTAGCTTTGACTTTCATTTTTGGGTGGCCTTGTGATAAATTAGCAAAATTAGCACATTAATAATTTATTAATTAATTAAAAGATATCTTTATGTCAAAACGTATTTATATAAAAGATTTGAAAGATTTTGTGGGAGGTGAAGTTTTTATTTCTGGATGGGTAGATGTCCGTCGCGATCAAGGAAAAATGATTTTCTTGGATTTTAGAGATATGACTGGAATTATTCAAGGTGTTATTTTACCCAACTATGTAGAAACATTAGAAATTGGTAAAACATTAAGAAATGAATTTGTGGTCAGTGTAAAAGGAAAAGTAAATAAAAGACCAGAAAGAAATATTAAAGAAGGTATTCTAAATGGTGATATAGAGCTTGAAATAATGGAAATAGAAGTATTGAATAAATCTATTACTCCGCCATTTGATGTAACTAGTGATGGAAAAGAAATAGGAGAAGACAACAGATTAAAATACAGATATTTAGATTTAAGACGTCCAAGAATGCAAAAAAATATTAGAAATAGACATAAAATGGCGAAATTTGTCAGAGACTTTTTAGATAAAGAAAATTTTATTGAAATCGAAACTCCAATTTTGACAAAATCTACTCCAGAAGGAGCTCGTGATTATATTGTCCCTTCTAGACTATATCCTGGAAATTTTTATGCTCTTCCTCAATCACCACAACAATATAAACAACTTCTTATGGCAGGAGGTATGGAGAGATACTTCCAAGTGGCTCGTTGTATGAGAGATGAAGACACAAGAGGTGACCGCCAGCCTGAATTTACACAAATAGATATGGAAATGAGTTTTGTAGAAAGAGAAGATGTTATGGATGTCAATGAGAGATTACTTATAGAACTTGTGATGAAACTTTATCCAGATAAAAAAATACAACAGATTCCTTTTCCTAGAATCTCTTATAAGGATGCAATAGAAAAATATGGTAATGATAGACCGGATTTAAGAGAGAATAAAGAAGATCCAAATCTTTTAGCTTTTTGTTGGGTAATAGATTTTCCATTTTTTGAGAGAACAGACAAATCAGATAATCCAAATACAGAAGGTGAATGGACATTTACCCACAACCCATTTTCTGAACCTATCAAAAAACATAAAGAACAAATGATGAAAAATGAAAAGATAGGAGAAGTATTAACATCTCAATACGATATTGTTCTAAATGGGTATGAAATAGGAGGAGGAAGTATTAGAGCTCACGAAGCTGAAACATTAAGAAAAGTTTTAAATATTATTGGACATAAAGATGAAGATATTGATAAAAATTTTGGTCATATGCTAAACGCTTTTCAAGTAGGAACCCCTCCTCATGGGGGTATTGCTTGGGGTTTTGATAGATTAGTTATGCTTTTAGAGAACGAACCAAATATTCGTGAAGTTATAGCATTCCCTAAAACAGGTGAGGGTAAAGACTTAATGATGGATTCTCCATCTCCTGTTTCTTCTAAACAATTAAAAGAACTTAGTATAAGTTTTACTAAAAAAGAATAAAACTATGGAAGAAACTGTATCACAATACAGAATAAGTCAAGGGGTTTTTGAAGGCCCTTTAGATGTTCTTTTGGGTTTAATAGAAGCAAGAAAACTTTTTATAAATGAAATATCTTTAGCTCAAGTTACAAATGATTACATAGAGTATATTAAATCTTTCAAAAATAGACCCGAAAGTGAAAAGATTTCTGATGCTTCATATTTCATACTTATTGCAGCAACACTTATACTTATTAAATCAAAATCTTTACTTCCAAACATAAATCTTACAGAAGAAGAAAATAAAAAAATTATTGATTTAGAAAAAAGATTAAAAATTTATCAAATAGTCAAAAATGCAAGTATTGATATAAAAAATAATTTTGGAATAGAAATTATTTTTACTCCTATGTCTAAAACTTGGGATGATCCGATATTTTCTCCAGATAAAAACATTACCAAGGATAGTATGTTGTCTTTGGTATCTAAAGTTATAAATTCTATTCCTAAAAAAGAAAAAGAATCACCTGAAATAAGTATAAAAAAGGTTATTAATATAGAAGAAATCATAAATAGCCTTACAGAGAGAATAGAAAAAGCGATAAATTTATCTTTTAAAGATTTTGTAAAAAGTAGAGATTCTAATAATAAAGAAGAAATAAAAGTAAATGTTATTGTGTCCTTCCTTGCTATGCTAGAATTGGTAAGAGAGGGTATTATCGAAGTTATGCAAAACGGTAATTTTACTGATATAGAGATTAATTCTTTAAAAGAAAATAATTTGGAGTCGAAAAATAATTAAAAGGTAATAAATAAAATTATGTCTTTAAATTTAGAATCAAAAATAGAGGGGTTGCTTTTTTACAAAGGTGAGAATATTTCAATTTCAAAAATTGGAGAGTTATTAAAAGTAAGTGAAAATGAAGTAAGAGAATCTATAGATAATTTAAAAACATCACTTTCATCTCGCGGATTAGTACTTATGAAGAAAGATGATGAAGTATACTTAGGTATAAATAGCGAAATGACCCCATTTATTGAATCAATAAGGAAAGAAGAATTAAATAAAGAACTTTCGAAGGCTTCCCTTGAAACACTTTCTATTGTTTTGTATAAAAATGGAGTGACAAGAAGTGAGATAGACTACATAAGAGGAGTAAACTCAAGTTTCATACTTAGAAATTTGCAAGTTCGTGGTCTTGTAGAAAGAGGTGTTGATATAAATGATAACAGGCGTACAATCTATAAACCAACTTTTGATTTATTATCTTATATGGGGGTATCTAAAATAGAAGAATTACCTAATTACGAAAAAGTAGTCGAAGAATTACTAGAAGTTCTAAAAGAAGACAAAAATAATGGCTAATTTTATAAAAATATTTTTACCAGCAATACTTAGTTTTATTATTGGGATTTTAATTACTCCACTTGCAACTCATTTCTTTTTCAAATATAAAATGTGGAGAAAGGTTCCTCGAAATGAAAATATTCCAAAAGACAAAGTACAAGAATTTTCTCGTGTGCATGATGAAAAAGCTGAAATGTCAACCCCAAGAACAGGAGGTATTATAATTCTTATGGCTGTTATTGTGTCTATTTTTATATTATTCATACTAGATACAATTTTAGGTAATAATATTACAAATAAATTATATTTTATAAGTAGAAATCAAACGCTAATACCACTTTTTACTTTTATTATTGCTTCACTTATTGGGCTTAGTGATGATTTTATTCAAATATTTGGTCGTGGTAAGTGGACGACAGACCCAATAGTTCTTCGATTTATTAAAATAAGTATTATTATTTTTATAGGTCTCCTTATTTCTTTATGGTTTTATTTTAAACTTGGAATAAATAGTGTCTATATCCCTTGGTATGGATATTTTCATTTAGGTTTTATTTTTATTCCATTTTTTATTTTTATGGTTCTATCAGTATGGTCTTCTTCTGTTATTGATGGAGTAGATGGACTTTCAGGTGGAGTACTCGCATCTATTTTTGGAGCTTATTCACTTATTGCTCTTTTTAATAATCAAATAGATTTGTCTGCATTTTCTGCTGTTATCGCTGGGGGGATACTTGCTTTCTTGTGGTTTAACATACCTCCTGCAAGATTTTATATGGGGGAAACAGGTATGATAGGACTTACCGTTACACTTTCTGTTATTGCATTTCTTACCGACACAGTGATACTTTTACCTTTGATCGCATTACCTCTTTTTGCAACCTCTGTTTCTGTTATGATTCAAATGGCTTCAAAAAAAATACGAAATGGTAAAAAAGTTTTTCGTCTAGCTCCACTCCATCATCATTTTGAAGCTATTGGATGGTCCAAATATAAAGTGACAATGAGATATTGGATTATTTCTATAATGGCTTCATCTCTTGGTGTTATACTTTCATTAATAAGTTAAATCATTTATGAACAAAAGAGAAAAAATAGATAAAATATTTTTTATAATTGTATGTTGTCTTGTTTTTACGGGAGTAATAATGTTTACCTCAGCCTCTTTGGGTATACTTGCTAAAAATGTTTCCAAATTTTATAGTGTTTTATCTGGTCAATTTATTTTTGGACTTTTAGGTGGACTTTTAGCTTTATATGTAGCATTACGAATACCTTATAAATTTTGGAAACAATATTCTCTTCCAATATTTATAATTTCTATAATTTTGACAGCTTTAGTTTTTATTCCTAGTCTTGGGCAATCTCACGGAGGAGCAAAAAGATGGGTAGATATATTAGGATATTCTTTTCAACCAGTTGAATTTTTAAAAATTGGATTTATTATTTATTTTGCATCATGGATATCTTGGGTAAAAAATAAAGTTACTGACCTTAGATATAGTATTTTACCACTCATTATTTTACTTGGAATTATTGGAGCTCTTTTACTTAATCAACCAGATACAAAAAGTCTTATTCTTATAGCTTCAACGGCGATGGTAATGCTTTTTGTTTCTGGGCTTCCATGGAAATACATCATAGGGCTTTCTTTTATATTTTTAATAGGTTTTGGAATTTTAATATTTTTCAAACCATACCTTATGGAAAGAGTGACTACTTTTATAAATCCGAACCATGATATAAGTGGTGCTTCTTATCAATTGCGCCAATCTCTTATCGCTATTGGTTCAGGAGGAATTTCGGGTAGGGGATTAGGGCAAAGTATACAAAAATTCGTTTATTTACCAGAGCCTCAGGGGGATTCTATTTTTGCTGTTATAGGAGAAGAGCTTGGATTTATGGGAGCTTTTGTTGTTATTCTTCTTTATGTTGCTTTTGCATTAAGAGGTTATCGAATAGCTACTTCTTCGCCAGATTCATTTAGTAAACTTTTAGTAATAGGAATTATAACAATAATAACATTTCAATCTTTTATGAATATTGCTTCTATTATAGGAGTTTTCCCGTTGACAGGTGTACCATTGGTCTTTATTTCACACGGGGGAACGGCATTATTACTTTCTTTGGGTATGGTGGGGATAGTGCTCAATATTTCAAGATTTAGAAAAAAAATAAATTAGTTATTGACTTTTAAATTTATATATGATATAATATAATTAATAATAGTTCATCATAAAATAATAAATCAGTTGAGAAAAGTATTCAATATTAAGCGTCCGAATACAACTCAACTGATTACAAAAGGCTGGCCGTCGTCACACGTGTCGGCCTTTTTTCTTGGAAAATTTATATAAATTAGTATATAATACTGATATGAAAATAATGTTAACAGGTGGGGGGACGGGTGGACATTTCTACCCATTAATTGCAATAGCACAAAAATTAAATGAGGTTGGAGATCAAGAAAAAATTGCAAATTTAAAAATTTATTATATGTCTGATGCTCCGTATGATGAACGTGCACTATTTGACAATAAGATAGAATTCATAAAAGTGGAAACTGGTAAAATAAGATTGTATTTTTCTTTTAAGAATATTTCGGATATTTTTAAAACTATTTCTGGTGTGTATAAAGGATTTTTAAAAATGTTTAAAATTTATCCTGATGTAGTTATATCAAAAGGAGGTTATGCTTCTTTTCCTGCAGTTTTGTCGGCAATAATTTTAAGAATACCTATTATTGTACACGAATCAGATTCTTACCCAGGTAAAGCAAATCTATGGGCTTCTAAATTTGCAAGAAGAGTAGCGGTCTCTTGGCCTGAAGCTGTTGAATATTTACCTAAAGATAAAACTGCACTTACTGGCCAACCAATCAGAAAAGAGATACTAAAAGGGGATCAGAATGGAGCTTTTGAATATTTCAAACTATCTCCTAGTATCCCCACCATACTCGTTATAGGTGGATCACAAGGAGCAGAAAAGATTAATGATATAATATTAGATTCATTACCTCAACTTCTAAATAAATACCAAATTATTCATCAAACAGGACCTAATAATATCATCGATGTTTCTTCTCGTGCAAAGCTTATAATGGAAAATAATCCATACATAGAAAGATATGTGCCTATAGCATTTCTAAATATAAATACTACAAAAATGTCAGCTGGTGTATCAAAATTGATTATTTCTAGAGCAGGCTCGGCAATATTTGAAATTGCATCATGGGGGATACCTTCTATTCTTATACCAATAACTAAATCAAATGGAAATCATCAAAAGAAAAATGCGTATAATTATGCTCGAACTGGTGCCTCTAAAGTTATTGAAGAAGAAAATTTAACTCCGCATGTTCTTATATCTGAAATTGATAGACTTTTAAATGATACAAAAAAATTAGAAGAAATGAAAAATAAAGCTTTAGCTTTTTCTAATCCTGATGCATCTCTTATGATAGCAAAGGAAGCCATAGAAATTGCATTAACTCACGAAGAGTAGTATAAGTTATATTATGGAACCAAATCAAAACAAAAAAGTTGTTACTCGTTTTGCCCCCTCACCAACAGGATTTATGCATGTAGGTGGAGTCCGAACTGCACTCTATGCTTGGGCTTATGCTCGTAAAAATAACGGGACTTTTATTCTTCGTATTGAAGATACAGATAAAGCAAGAGAAGTAGAAGGTTCAATAGAACACATAATGAAATCTCTTAAATGGCTAGGGGTAGAATGGGATGAGGGACCAGACATAGGTGGACCTAATACCCCCTATAAACAATCTGAAAGATTGGATTCATATAAAAAATATGCACAAATTTTAATAGATAAAGGTTTTGCTTATGCAGATCCTTTTACTGAAGAAGAAGTTGAAATTTTTAGAAAAAAAGCTGAAGCAGATAAAAAACCTTTTCTCTATAGAGAATACAGACCAGAGAATCCTCCTGTGTGGGATGGCTCTATGCCACTTCGATTTAAAGTACCCCAAATAAAAAGTTATGAATGGGATGATCTTGTAAGAGGACACTTAAAAGCTGGAGAAGAAGCTCTTGATGATTTTATCCTTATAAAAAGTGATGGGTATCCTACTTATAATTTTGCTCATATTATAGATGATCTGGAAATGGGAGTGACTCATATTATGCGTGGCGATGAATTTATTTCTTCTGTTCCTAAATTTTTATCTCTTTATGATGCATTAGAAATAAAAAGGCCAGAATTTGTAATGTTGCCACCTATTATGGGACCAGATGGTAAGAAAAAATTAGGGAAAAGAGATGGGGCAAAAGATATACTAGATTATGAAAAAGAAGGATATTTACCAGAAGCTATGATAAATTTTTTGGCTTATATTGGCTGGAATCCAGGAGGAGAGAAAGAAGTAATTTCTAAAAAAGAATTTATAGAACTTTTTGATATAGACAAGATCCACATAAGTGGAGGAAAATTTAATGAAGAAAAATTAGATTGGATAAACAAGGAACACATAAAACTTTTAAATGAAAAGATTGTTAAAGAAAATATTTTAAAATGGCTTCCTGAATTTTTAAAAAATGAAAAACTTGTCCCTTTAATAAGAGAAAGAATATCAAAATGGAGTGATGTAAAAATTATGGTAGATAGTGGTGAACTTGATTTCTTTTACAAAAAACCAGAAATAGATCCAAGTCTTCTTCTATTTAAAAATACAAATAAAAAAATTATAGAAAATAATTTAAATGAGGTTATAAAAGTATTTAATGAATTAGAAAAATTTGAATTTGAAAATATAAAAGAAATATTAAATAAAATAAGTGAATCTAAGGAAAACAGAGGCCAAGTGCTTCACCCTGTAAGATATGCACTTTCTGGTCTTTCTAAATCTCCAGACCCGTTTATAATATCTTTTATATTAGGAAAAGAAGAAACTCTAGAAAGATTAAAATCTGCGACTTTGAAACTAGAGAATTTATAGTTATAATAAAAATATGAAGAGAAAATTAACAATTTTATCACTTGTAATGATTGTATTTTTTTGTTTTTCCTTTTTTTATACTTTCGCTGATACTAAAAAAGAAATAGAAAATCAAATAAATGATATAAACAGCCAGATAAAAGCTTTAGATAAAGAAATAGCAAAATATCAAGATGCTATTACGAAGACTAGTGCCGAAAAAGAATCTTTAGCAAAAGTTATCAAAGAACTTACCCTAACTAGAGATAAACTTCTTAAAGAAAGAGCTCAGGTAGAAAAAAAAATTGGAGCTGCATCACTTGTTATAGATGAACTCACAAATAATATAGGAGATAAAGAGGAATCAATAAGAACATCAGAAAAATCTTTAAGTGAGATGATAAATGCTCTTTATAAAAAAGATAAAAACACTTTACTTGAAATAATGCTTTCAAAAAATGGTTTATGGGAAGCAAGTAGAGAATATTATGATATTTTAGAAATAAATAATAGTGTAAAAGAACACAAAGAAGAACTTGTAAATAAAAAAGTAGATTTAATAAATTCTAAAATTGAAAAATTGAACGAACAAGAAAAATTAAAAAATCTAAAACAAACTCTTAGAGCTCAAGAATCTGCTATATTAAGTACTAAAAAAGAAAAAGATAATCTTCTTAATCAAACTAAAAACAAAGAAGCTGAATATCAGAAATTATTAAAAGAAGCAGAAAAAAGAAAAGATGTTTTTGAAAAAGAAATGGAAGACTATGAGGCTCAATTAAAATTACTTATTAATCCAAGTTTTCTACCTAAAAAAGGATCAGAGGTATTGGCATGGCCACTTGATAGTATTTTAATAACTTCAAAATATGGTATTAGAATTAATCCTTTCAATTCAAGTATTTCAACTTTCCATTATGGAATTGATTTTAGATCATCAACAGGGACTCCAGTTAAATCAATGGCTACAGGAGTTGTAATAGATACAGGGAACACAGATCTTTCTTGTAAAGGTGCTTCTTTTGGTAAATGGGTTTTGATCAAATACAATAATGGTCTTTCGAGTACTTATGGTCACTTATCTGCAATTTCTGTTGAAAAAGGTCAGAAAATAAAAACTGGAGATATAGTAGGATTATCAGGTGGAGTAAAAGGGGTATTTGGTTCTGGTTCTTCTACTGGTCCACATTTACATATTTCTGTTTATGCTTCTGATGGGGTAGCTGTGGAATCTTTTGAAAGTCAAAGTTGTCCAGGTAAGATACTTACACAACCAAGATTAACAAAATCTAATGCACATCTAGATCCTTTATTTTATCTCCCAAAAACAAATAGTAAAATGTTTAAGTAACTAAAATTACTTTTATTTCTATTTGTGCCCGAGGTGGGACTTGAACCCACACGCCAATAAATGGCAAGAAATTTTAAGTCTCTCGTGGCTACCAATTACACCACTCGGGCATTTCTTATATTTTTACCTCTATGTGTTAATTGTAGACTGTGACAATTTGGACATAAAATCCTAATATTTTCCAACCTGTTGTCATGTCTATCTCCATTAATATGGTCAAGCTCTAATGGCAATCTACCATCAATAGAGTATTTAGCCCACCCACAAATTTCACATTTAGGTTCTTTTATTTTAACAGAAAACAATCTTTTTTTCAACTTATGGCTTTGGTATGAACTATTCTTTATTAAAATATCCTTAAGTTCGATATAATTTCTATTAGGGAATTTAAGTCCTTTATTCCAAACTTTACCAGTAAAATGTTTTATATTTAAATTACCTTGTCTTATGTATTTTTTAATTTGATCATAATTTCCACCAGTTGGTTTTAATCCTAAAATATTAATTACATTTCTGTAACTTTTAGAATTTTTCACAGCTTTTTCTAATTGTATTTCAGTCCATTTTCTTTTTTTATTCATATGGTATAGATATATTATATCATAATACTTGTATGTATACCAATACAAAATTTTACAAATTTTGTTATACTGTCTATATGTCAAAAAAATATTATACAACCATTGGTCTTGAAATACATGCTGAATTAAACACAAATACAAAGATGTTTTGTGGATGCAAGAATGATTCTGAAGAAGAATTTCCAAACAAAAATATCTGCCCAGTTTGTATAGCCGAACCAGGAACCCTTCCTGTTATAAACAAAAAGGCAGTAGAAAGCGTCATAAGAGTGGGGCTTGCCTTAGGTGGTAATATTGCAAATTTTACTGAATTTGATAGGAAAAATTATTTTTATCCCGATATTCCGAAAGCTTACCAGATATCTCAATATAAATATCCTATTGTAGAAGGAGGGGAACTCAATGGAATAAAAATTACTCGTGTTCATTTAGAAGAAGATACAGCTACGTCTAAACATCCAGAAAATACTACAAAAAATTATAGCTTGGTTGATTTTAATCGTGCAGGAGTACCACTTATGGAGCTTGTCACAGAGCCGGTAATACACGATGCTAAAAAAGCGGGGAACTTTGGGCGTGAACTTCAACTACTCTTAAGATATCTTGGAGTATCTCTTGCCAATATGGAAAAAGGACAAATGAGAGTAGAATTAAATATTTCTGTATCAGAAGATGAAAATAAGCTTGGCACAAAAGTTGAAGTTAAAAATATAAATTCATTTCGAGCAATGGAACGTGCTGCTGAATTTGAAATAAAAAGAATGACTGATCTTTTAGAAGGTGGAAAAGGTGGTGAAATAGTCCAAGAAACTCGTGGATGGGATGAAAATAAAGGCATAACCTTTTCACAAAGGAAAAAAGAAAATGCAAATGATTATAGATATTTTCCTGATCCAGATTTACCAAAACTTTATTTAAATGAAATTTTTGATATAGAAAAAATGAAAAATGAATTACCAGAACTTCCAGAAGAAAGGAGAGTTAGATATCGAAATAATTATGGTATCAAAGATGAAGATATAGAAAGCTATATTCTTGATAAAGAACTTGGGGATTGGTTTGAAAAAGTAGCCGATTCTTTATCTGAAAAAACAAAAATTCAAATTGCTTCGAATTATATTACTTCAGATTATTTAGGATTAAAAAAGAACAATCTAAATATAAAACTTCCTGATATTAAAAATTTTGTAGAACTTATAGAAATGGTAAATGGAGGAAAAATTTCTTCTCGTGGAGCCAAAGATATCCTTGCTATAATAGTAGTAGAAGATAATTCACCAATGAAAATAGCAGAAGTAAAAAATTTACTTCAAAATAATGACGAGGAAGCTCTCAAAGAAATAGTACAAAAAATAATAGATGCAAATCCAACTGTTGTAGAAACATATAAAGGAGGTAAAGAAAATGCTATAATGTCTTTAGTGGGGGCTGTCATCAAAGAGTCAAAAGGTAGCGCCAATCCACAACTTGTAATTAAATTATTAAAAGAATTAATTAAATAAAAAATTAATATCTTAATTACACCACATTTCGAAATTTTAGTAGTCGGACTACTAAATTTCTAAATTTTATTATGATTTATAATATGGTAATATATGGTTATGAAATTTGATTTTGAAAAAGTTAAAAAAGTGGCTACAAAAACAGCTATTGGAGCTGGAGTAGTTTCTGCTTCTTTGGGTAGCTTAGAAGCACAAGAAGTTAAGTCTGATCGAAAAGAAAAAGAACTAAATGAGACTGAAATAGTGTCTGATACAACACAAAATCAGAATGAAAAAGAATCAATAAAAAAACAAACCGATTCAATTAGATTAGAAAAAATTAAAGAAATTGAAAATGATTTAGGAATTTCAAAAGAAAATAAAGATTACAAAGAGGAAATAGAAAAAGAATTAGAAAATCAAGATTTCATAGACAGAAGAAAAGAAATATTTGGAAAAGATGGAGTCTTTTCTTTTTTTGAAGATCAAAATAGACCTGAAAATAATGAGGATTTTAATAAAATAATGAGAAATAGATATATTGAATATATAAAAGATCCATCATATAAGGAACGTTTAAAAAAAGAAATGTATGGTGATAAAACTTTAAACGAGGAAGAGATAAAGGAGATTGATAAAGAATATGAAGAAAGATTAAAACAAGCAGAAAAAGTTAGTATATTAACTAAAAGTAATATTTCAGCCTTTGAAGGATCGTTTAATTCTGAATGGAATGAAATTGAAGTAGGGGTGAATGAAAATGCGTTTAATCATGAATTTTCACATGCTGTTGAAATTAGACCTGATGATCATCAAATAAAAGATGATGGATTTTCTAGAATTTTAAAATCTTTTAATCTAAAAGAGGCAGAAGATTTATTATTATATGACAATATGGTTAATATAAAGAAAAAATTGGAGCCTAAATTTAAAGAATATTTACAAGATTTACAAAAAGATTCAAATTATATATATAATAATGACCTTAATAAAATTTTTAAAGAAAATACTGTGAGTAATATTATAAATACAATAGAAAAACAATATAGAAAAAATTTTATAGTTCAAAATATTGAAACAATAAATAATATTAAATCAGCAGAAATTAAGTATTTTGAAACTGTTGACGAGGTTAGAAAATATTTAATAAAAAAAACAGAAATAAAAGCTAGACTTAATAGTTTAAGGATGATGGCGAAACAAAAATATAATTATCAATTAGAAGATAATTTTAATATTAATGATTACCCATTACTAAAAGAAGATTATCAATATAAACAACTAAAACAAATTGATTTATCAGATGAACAAATAAATGAGCTCATGAAATACACAGCGATGAATGAAAATGAAGATGGAAAGGGTAATTATTATAATCCAAATTGGAATTATAATAATGAAGATAATAAAGCTTAATTATTAATAATAAAATGTTATAATATAAATACTATGGAAAACAAAAAAATAAGAGTTGCGATAAATGGTTTTGGGAGGATTGGTAGAGCTGTTTTAAAGGTTGCTTGGAATAAACCTGAAATTGAAATAATTGCTATTAATGATCTTGGTTCTATTGATAGCCTTTCTTATCTCCTTGAGTATGACACTGTCTATGGTAAATGGGGTAAAAAGATTGAAATAGAAAAAGATGAAGCAGGATTAAATTCTTTTATTGTAATTGATGATAAAAAAATAAAATATATTTCAGAAAAAGATACAACAAAGCTTCCTTGGAAAGATTTAGATATTGATGTTGTTGTAGAGTCCACTGGGGTATTTACTTCCTATGATAAAGCAAAATTCCACTTAGATTGTGGAGCAAAAAAAGTAGTAATATCTGCGCCATCTAAAGGTAAAGATTCTGAAACTCATGGCGAGACTATTCTCCTTGGTGTAAATGAAGATAAATTTGGGACTTGTGATATCACTTCAAATGCTTCTTGTACCACCAATGCAGCTTCACCACTTATTGCTATACTTCACGAAAGTCTTGGAATAGAAAAAGCAATACTCAACACTGTTCATGGATACACTGCTACTCAATCAATCGTGGATGGTCCAAGTAAGAAAGATCTAAGAGAAGGCCGTGCGGCAGCTCAAAACATCATACCGAGCTCTACAGGGGCAGCTATTGCCGTCACAGAAGCCTTTCCGGTGCTTAAAGGTCTCTTTGATGGAATATCAATTCGTGTGCCTGTTATTTGTGGATCTATTGTGGATGTAACTTTTATTTCTAAAAAAGAAACAACAAAAGAAGAAGTTAATGAAATTCTTAAAAATGCTTCAAAAGATCCTCATTGGGATAAAATATTTACTATTACAGAAGACCCAATAGTCTCATCTGATATCTTAGGTGAGAGTCATGCTTGTATTGCAGATCTTGAAATGACCCGTGTTGTTGGAGGTAACCTCATAAAAGTTATGGGTTGGTACGATAACGAAATGGGTTATACTTATACACTTGTTGACCACGTAATTAAAACAGGTAACTCTATAAAATAAAATGCAAAAAATATATATCGGCTCGGATCATGCGGGATATGAGCTCAAAGAAAAATTAAAAGAATATATAAAAGAACTTGGTTATGAGTTTGGTGACAAGGGAGCTTTTTCTTTAATTCCTACTGATGATTACCCAGACTATATAATTCCCGTTGCAGAATCAGTAGCAAATGATAGTGAGTCATTAGGAATTATCTTAGGTGGTTCTGGTGAAGGAGAGCAAATCTCTGCAAATAAAGTAGACGGTATACGAGCGATAGAATATTATGGTGGTAATCTAGAAATTGTCAGACTTGGGAGGGAGCACAACAATGCAAATATCCTTTCCTTAGGAGCCAGATTTATAACAGAAGATGAAGCTAAAGAAGCAGTAAAAATATTTCTTGAGACACCATTTTCAAATGACGAAAGACATATAAAGAGACTTAATAAAATAAAAGAACAAGAAATTATAAATTAGTGATTAATATTTAGTTTTTAGTGATTAGTATTTACTATTCACTAGAACCTAGAAATTATAACCTATTCAAATGATGGAAATTATACCAGCGATACTTGCAAAAGATATAAATGATCTTAGATCTAAACTAGGAAGATTTGTAAATACATCCAAAGTTGTCCAAATAGATGTTTGCGATGGTAAATTTGTACCTACATATTCTTGGCCTATGAATACAGGAGATAGGAAAGAAATTTTAAATATTTTAAATGAAGATGAGGGGATGCCATTTTGGAATTATTTTGATTTTGAATTTGATTTAATGATAAAAGACGGTATAGATCATTTTGAGTTTTTTACTAGACTCGGAGCAAAAAGAGTAGTATTTCATTTAGAGGCAGAAGATGAAAATAAATTAAAAGAATTTATAGAATCTATGGATCCATATATAAGAGAAAATGTAGAGATAGGTTTATCTATTAAAAACGATACAGAAACAATAAAACTTGATAAATTTATAAACATCATAGATTTTATACAATTAATGGGAATTAAAGAAATCGGATATCAAGGAGAACCTTTCGATGAAAGAGTTTTGGTTAAAATAAAAGAAATTAAAGAAAAATACAAAGATATAATTATAAGTATTGACGGGAGTGTTAATGAAAATACATCAAGTGCTTTAGTAAAAGCTGGAGCAGATAGACTTGTTGTTGGATCATACTTAAATGGAAGACTCGACATAATAGAAACTATAAAAGAATTAGAGAGTCTGGATAAGAATAGATAAATTTATATAGTATTTGTTTTTTAATTTTGTTATAATAATTATGATAAAATGCAAAACTTATCTTTAGAAAAAATTAAAGAACTAAAAATAAAAGCAAATAATATTCGCAAAAATATTATTGAAATGTTGTATAAATCTCAATCTGGGCATACAGCAGGACCTCTTGGAATGGCTGATATTTTTACATATTTATATTTTGTAGGAATGAAATATGACAAGAATAATCCTAAATGGGAAGAAAGAGACAGGCTAGTACTTTCAAATGGCCATATTTGTCCAGTGCTTTATGCTACATTTGCTGAAATTGGATACTTAAAAAAAGAAGAACTTTGGACTCTTCGAAAATTTGGTTCGAAACTTCAAGGTCATCCACATAGAGAATTCTTACCAATACTTGAAACTTCATCAGGCCCACTTGGAGAAGGTCTTTCTCAAGCAGTAGGAATGGCAATAGCTACAAAGATAGACAATGGAGTAAATAAAAATATTTTTTGTATTGTAGGAGATGGAGAGCTTAATGAAGGACAAAACTGGGAAGCTATTATGCTGGGAGCTAAAGAAAATCTTGGGAATTTAACTTTAATAGTAGATAGAAATAATATCCAACTAGATGGAAATACCGAGGATATAATGCCACTTAATAATCTACGAATAAAATTCGGAGCCTTTAATTGGCACACAGAAGAGGTAGATGGGCACGACTTTGTAGCAATACACAATGCAATAGAAAAAGTTAAAGAAATAAAAGATAAACCAAGTGTAATTATTGCAAATACAATACCATGTAAGGGGGTAAAAGAATGGGAAAGAGACTATAGATGGCATGGTAAAGCTCCAAATAAAGAAGAATATGAATTAGCTATAAATGAATTATCAAAAATATGTTAAATCAATCTTTAAAATTAAATACAAAAATATTTAGTAATAATATAGAAAATAAATCTACTCGTGATGGGTTTGGGGTAGGGCTTCTGGAAATAGGAACTAAAAATGAAAAGGTAGTGGCTTTATCTGCAGATCTTACAGAATCTACTCGCACACATTTATTCAAAGAAAAATTTCCAAATAGATTTATTCAAGTAGGAATAAGTGAACAAAATATGGCAGGAGTAGCTAGTGGACTAGCATCTATGGGTAAAATACCATATATAACTTCTTTTGCAATTTTTAACCCTGGAAGAAATTGGGAACAAATAAGAACTACAATTTGTTACAATAATCAACCTGTAAAAATAATTGGTACACATTCTGGTATTACAGTTGGAGAAGATGGGGGGAGCCATCAATCCTTAGAAGACATAGCTTTAACCACATCTCTTCCAAATATGATTGTTATCTCTCCTTGTGATAACATAGAAGCTCGAAAAGCAACTATTGCTTGTGCAAATAATAATCTTCCTACTTATATAAGATTAGATAGGAACAATACACCATTTATTACCACAGAAGACACTCCATTTGAAATAGGTAAATCTCAAATATTATTTTATCCTGAAAAAGGTATCGCAGAAATAGGAATAATAGCGACAGGGACAATTGTATATAGAGCTCTTATCGCAGCTAAAAATTTAGAAAAAGAGGGGATTAAAGTTAAGGTTATGAATTTATCTACTATTAAACCTCTCGATGAAGAAGGGGTACTTTCTATTGCTAAAGAAACTAAAGCAATCGTGACAGTGGAAGATCATGGAGAAATAGGTGGAATGGGAAGTATGATAGCTTCTTTTTTATCAAAAAATTATCCAGTGCCAATAGAATTTATTGCTATTAAAAATAAATTTGGCCAATCTGGTAAGAAAGATGAGCTCATAGAACATTACGAAATAGGTATCTCTCATATAGAAAATGCTGTAAAAAAAGTCAAGAAAAGAAAAATTCTTAATTAATTTTATTAGCTTTAAATTTAACAGGAATTTTCTCTATTGCTTCTTCAATTTCTTCTTTTGTTAAAAGCCCCTCATGTGGACCTATCTCTTCGATAACAGATCTAGCATTTATAGAACCATAAAGAAGTGATGTTTCTATATTATTCCCCATAATAAGAGAAGAAATAAAACCAGAAGCAAAAGCATCTCCGGCACCAGTCATTTCAAATGGATCCCCTGGAAGAGCTTTAATATACCAAATGTTTTCTCCATTATATGCCCAGGCTCCATCTTTAGAATTTGTCAGAATTAACATTTTGGGACCAATTTTATGCATCATTTTCATCAATTTTACTTCATCAGATTCCTTTGTTTCTAAAATTTTTTGATATTCTTCTTTATTACAAAAAAATACATCAGTTCTTTCATATATTTCTTTTAATTCCTCATAACCAAATTTTATTTGAAAAGTCCCAGGTTGAAAAGCAAATTTTACTTCTTCGTGATTCTTTAAATATAGAGATATAGTTTTGTGATATTCAATAGAATTTGATGATAAAGAAGAAAGATACATCCATTTAGGCTCTTTTAGATCGGATGGCAAAACATATGGAAAATCTGTATGTTTAACAAGAATCGTTCTATCTTTGTTGTACCACAAAACATAATGATAATTTGTGGACAGTCCATCTGCGATATGAATATAATCAGTCTTTACATTTTCGTTTATTAAAAAATTTATATTTTCACTACCATCTCTATCGTTACCCACATAAGAAACAAGATAAGTATTGAGTCCAAGCCGACTAGCTCCAATTGAAACATTGGGGCTATTACCAACTGCATAACAAATAGTTGCTTCTTCATAGGGGATCTTATCTCTAAAAGAAAGACAAAGATTGCAATGACCATTAGGCTCACATTCTTCTTTTGCTTCTTTAATTTTAATAAAAGGTTCTGTCGCAATATCTCCAATTGCTAATAAATCAATTTTTTCATCCATCATTTTTTTATTATACCATATATGTTATAATGTTTGTATATGATTATAAAAACCTTAAGAGAATATATAAAAGAAGCAGAAAAGAAAAAAATAGCAATTGGGCATTTTAATATTTCAAATATTGAGGCCTTTCATGGTATTTATAATGCAGCTAAGAAACTTAATGTCCCAGTTATCATAGGAGTGTCAGAAGGGGAAGAAGAATTTATTGGAAGAGACGAAGTATCTGCTCTTGTAAAGAATGCACGAGAGAAAGATAATTTCCCAATATTTTTAAATGCGGATCATCATTATAGTTTTGAATCAATTAAAGCTTGTATAGATGATGGATTCGATACCGTCATCATAGATGCTGTAAAATTACCATTAGAAGAAAATATAGCTCTTACAAAAAAATGCGTAGAGTATGCGAGAGATATAAATGCAAAAGAGGGTAGAGATGTACTCGTAGAAGCTGAGATAGGATTCATTGGCACATCCTCAAAACTCTTAGAAGAAATTCCCGAAGGCGTCAGTGAAGAAACTATGACAAAAATAGAAGATGCAAAATACTTTGTCGAACACACTGGTATAAATTTACTTGCACCATCAGTAGGTAATATTCATGGTATGGTAAAAGGTGGAAATCCAAAATTAAACATAGAAAGAATTAAAGAAATAAGACAAAGTGCAGGTGTACCACTTGTATTACATGGTGGATCAGGTATTAGTGATGAAGATTTTAAAAATGCAATTCTAGCTGGTATATCTATAATTCATATCAATACAGAAATCAGAGTCGCTTATAAAGAAGCCTTAGAAAAATATATAAAAGAAAATCCCAACGAAATCGCTCCTTATAAAATACTTAAGGATGCAGTAGGTGCTATAGAAGAAGTAGTTTATAACCGTTTAAAGTTGTTTAATAACCTATAAAAACCAAAAAGTTCGAACCCTGTTAGGGGAGCCAGTAAATTTAACCTTATTTAATTAAGGTTATTTTTACTATCTTTCTTTAAATTAGAATTTATATTAATTTAATTAGTAAATCTTTTAGAGGCGAAAGTAAAATATCAACATTACCTTTAATTTCTTGTTTACTTCTAAAATATAATTTTCTGATTAATATAGTTATCAGATATTTATTAACCATAGGATCATAAGCTAAATCACTATTATAACCTTTTAAAAAATGTTTTTGTTGTCTTTTGTTTTGGAAAACTAAACTCATCGCAATATCATATCGTGGGTCACCAGCCATTAATGACCCTAAATCAATAACTCCTGTAACATCTGATCCTTGAACAAAAAAATGACCTTGATGTATATCTTTATGCAAAAGAGATGCTTTTCCAAAATTTAATTGCTCAATTTCTTTATAAATACTTTTTATCTTATCTGCATCTTCATTTTTTATAAAATTATTTTCCACACAAAAATTAAGAGCTTTAATGTGGCGTTCATTTTGTGATTTACAATATTCATTCCAACTTGGAAATTTCCCAACCAAGGTGTTATTTTCTACTGTTAATTCTCCAAAACCTTCTAATTTAGTTTCGTTAATTTTTCTTAATATTTCTCCTAAGTTTTCGTAGATAACATCATTTTGTTCTTGAGAAGGATTAGCTTCACTGATAGTTTTACCTACAACGGAGGTCATAATTATAGTTGGTTGTCCTATTGATGTTGGTTTTTCTTTGTAAGAAATAATTTTTGGAACTGGTACCCCTTTTTCTTCAAAGATTTTATAGGCCAACTGTTCAACTTCAAAAACATTTGGATCTTTATTTATTCTTATAAAGACAACTTCATTATCTAGGTTTGCCTTATATACTTGGCTTTGGTATCCTTTTTGTATTTTCTCTGAATTATTAATGTCAAAACCAAAATCGTTTCGAATCGCTCTCTCAAATGAATTTCCTTCTAGTTTTATTATATTATGGGCTTCAATCATAATTATCATTATACATCATTTATAATCCTTTATTAAGGTTCCCACTTCGTCCCATGTGGGGAGCAGATATTGACAAATAGGTTCTATTATGCTATACTATAAAGAGTAGTATAGTTCTTTGATATTTTGATTATTTAATTGTATTTGGTGGATTATCTTTGCTTCTTGTTGGAGGTGTAGATAATTCACTAAATGTTAAACAAAATTAAATAATAACAAGATGAAAACAAAAATTTTAGAAAAGGAAATTTTTATTGGTAACATCGAGTATCTTTATCCTCAATTACCTATAGGAAATGAATTACGCATGCATATTGCTGCACTAACACTAACAAATCAAAAATCAAATGTTGATGATGTTTGTATTCCAATGATATCTGGGTGGAACGAAAACCCCGCGGTTGGTTTTGCTGATTTTCAGTGGTGGATCAAATGCCACATTGAGGAAAGTAATTTTATTATCGGGGATGCAATAATTCCTTTTAATAAAAAATTATCCTTACCAGCTATAACAACACACGGTGAACCATCTGTTGTCTTAGAGTTTAAAGATGGTACAAAATTCAGATTGACAGCAAGAGACAAAGCAAAGCCAATTGAAGTTTGCGTAAGGAAAGGATCAAATTTTATTAAGAGAAAAATAAAAGAATACGGATACACTGATCTTTCTGGCGATTAAAAATTAATCCACTTTAGTGGAAGGGAAATCCCTTCATTATACTGAGGTGGATTTTTCTATTTATACTCTCCCAGTAAGGTTCCCACTTCGTCCCATGTGGGGAGCCAGTAATAATACCCTTATTTTATAAGGGTATTTAACATTGACAAATAGGTTATAATATGCTATACTGTAAGGAGTATTATAGTTCTTTAAAATTCTTCTGCCTCGGCTAATAGTAATTAATTATTGATTATTATTAGCTGCGGCAGAATCAACAACGATTTGAGAACAGCACTAACTCGCAACAATTTTCTAAAAAACAAATAAAGAAATATGTTGCAAAAATATAGGAGATTTAACAATGAGTACAAATGATGATTTAATGCTCGATGTTAGCCAGGCTCATGAATTAAAAATGGCTTTTCGTCGTAATGGTTGGACAAATGGAGATATTAAAACATTGTCTGAGGGGAATATTTTAACCAGTGTTCTTGATGTGATAAGGGATAATTCGTGTGTAATAAGCAAAGAAGAATTATCAGCTATTCATATTATAGATACGCGAACAAAACCAAAATCAACGACACATCATGCAGTAATGAATCACATTTCTAACGGTTTATTGAAATGGGATTTAAGCAAGATTAGTTTATTTGCATCAAAAGAGTTTGACCGTCCTTGTGAGTTATATAAAGAATTATGTGATGAATTTGATGGATCATATCCATCTTATAAAAAGATATCAAATAAATCTTTAGCTAACGCAAGAGTTGCCGAATATCTCTTAGTTCACCCCGATCTTATTCCTGAGGAGTGGAAAGAATATTCATACATACTTTTTTTAGGTACTATCTGTTATTGTCCTTTTGATGCCGCTTGGACTGAAGTTCCAGTTATCTATTGGGATAAAAAAGAGATGGTGTGGAAATATGATTATTCTAATACAGGATTTCCTACCTATTCTTATGGTGTTGTAATCATTAATTAAAAATATAGTCTTGATGGTATTTATACTTTCAAGACTATTTTTTTTGTTGCTAAACAACTTTTGAATATTATTCCAAGTTTGGGCCTTAATTTTTAATTTTATCCTTATCATTAACCATTAAGGTTCCCACTTCGTCCCAAGTGGGGAGCCAGTAAATTCCCTCTAGTAGAGGGGGATTTCTTATTTGACAAAATAGTGATTTAAATGTAATGTGAAGAAAAAAAGTATAAACAATTTTAAACTCATAAAAGATGAAAAATTATTGGTGGATTGTTTCAATCTTTAAAATTGGTTTTGTTGGTGGTGAAGGAATAGATGATGATACTTATCCTGTCAAAAACAGGAATGTATACAAGATCTATGGTCCCGATAACGAACAAACCAGAGCAAAACTTATTTCTGAAATTTCGCTAAAAAGAAGTTCAGAAGTAGAATTTGTTTGGTGTTTAAGTGAAAACGGAGAAGAAAAACCTTCTCTTGCTGAGTCTTTCAAAAAAAACCTTGAAAGAAGATAATTTAAAAAAATGATTTAATTTAAAGTGGCAAGAGAAAATCAAAGCCATTAAAAGTCTTTTACCCTTGGAGCAAGTATTCAACAATTAAAAACGGTAAATCAGCCGCTAGCTGCATAGAAAACCTCTATCACTAGCGGTTTTCTATTTGTCCTATTCTGGTTCCAACATCGTCCCAAGTTCGGAGCAAATAAATTCTCCTTTTAAAAAAAGGATTTTTGTATTAAAATAATATTTTTAATTTTCAAAAATACCCCCTTATCAAAAAATGATAGGGAGGTATTTGCTAAACTATTCAGGTATTACCCAAATGTTTTTGATCTGAAGTTCCATCTGATTTTCTTCTCCAAGCAACTTAACCCATTCAATGATAGGTTTAAAAAAAGGATTTGCCATATCAGCGTAATCATTTTTTATTTTACTGGTATCTATTTCAGCTGGTAACGTAGCAACCAATCCTAAACATTCAAGATAAGTTTTCGCCTCGTTAAGCAATGGAACTTTTGGAAAAACATTAGGAATCTCAAAAAGATAAAAAAGCATATCTGTTTCATCCTTACGAACAATCAGTTGTACTTCACCATAATAATCAATTCCCTTAATTCTTACCTGTAACTCTGCGTAAAGACCATTTAGTAACTTTTGTTTGAAAGCAATTGCTTCTCGTACAGTTTCTGAAAAATTAATAAATTCAGAAACATTTTCATCAGTCGGATCCCACATTACATTATTTGCCCTACCATTTTCTTCTTTATGAGAAGGATTAATATTAATCTGTGTATCACTGCCAAGATTTCTTGAGTTGCAATAGTGATTTAATCCACTATAGTAAAAGCTTATCCTACTTACGCAATCAGTTGCACCGCAGGCACATTCCATATCCAAAAAAGTTGTTCCTTTTGATTTTTTTGTTTTACCAAAAATTTCATAGGGTCTTTCTGTTTTTACACTTTTGTCTCCATCAAAAACTCGAGCTCTAAACTCAGGTTGATTGTCGTTAAAATCAAATGTTGTCATATTTTATTTTTTTTAAATGTGAAAGAAATTTTAAGCTGATGTAAAACAAGGAGTATAGTCCCTGATTTATATTTTTCATCATTCTATAATATTTATAGAATTTGTCAATATGCGGGATTCAATATTTTCTTTATTACTCAAAAAGGTTCCCACTTCGTCCCAAGTGGGGAGCAGTGACTAGCAAGAATGGTTCTTGCTACATCAAAATAAAAAAATGGGTTTTAACCCATTTTTTAAAACCTTATACAATGTTTTTTCCCGATTACAATTTTTTCTTCAACAATATTTTCAATTGCATCAAAAGACATTGTTTCCATATTTTCCAACAAAGATTCTTCAATATCCCGGGCACAAAGCCTGGAATTTGCAATAACAAGATTGTCATCGGAAATGTTTTTTAAATTTTCCATCGCCTGATTATAGGCATAACTTGGATTTTCACAAAAATTATTAAGAAGAAACTTCTTAACTCTCTATTTTTCAATATCTGTAGTTTCTTCATCTATTAAAAGATCAAGCAACTCCGAAAATGACAAGTTTTCAAGTGTATTCATATTTTTTGATTTTAAGTTATTTTACACAAACCTTACCACCTTTTATTATCTATTGCAAATATTTGATTTTAGTGTTAATATTTGTCCTATGAATATATTAACCGCAACAAAGCGAAGTAAGGCAAATAAGCTAGATGCTATACGAAATAACGGTATGGTTCCAGCTGTTGTCTATGGCGCTCGCGTGGAAAACACCCTGATTTCCGTACCGAGCATCGAATTTTCAAAATTATTAAAGGTAGCAGGGGAAACTAGTGCAATAGTATTAGAAATAAAAGGAGACAAACCTATAAAAGTAGATGTACTTATACACGAAATTCAAAAAGATCCAATAAAAGACTTTCCTATACATATAGACTTCTTAGCAATCGATATGAACAAATCTATAGAAGTCACAGTTCCACTTGAATTTATCGGTATAGCAGGAGCAGAGAAAAATGGTTTGGGTGTACTTACTAAAGTTCTCCACGAATTAGAAATTGAAGCTCTTCCAAAAGATATACCTCACAACCTAGAAGTAGATTTGACCAAACTAGAAACACTCGAAGATCAAATACACGCAAAAGATATTAAACTTCCAATTGGAGTTAAACTTATAACAAACGAAGATGAAGTTGTAGCTCTCGTTACTACAATCAAAGAAGAAAAAGAAGAAGAGGTAGCAGTTGACTTATCTTCTATTGAAGTAGAAAAGAAAGGTAAAAAAGAAGAAGAAGGAGGAGAAACAAAAGAAGAATAAAATACCAATTGAAACCCCATTTATACCAAATGGGGTTTCAATATGCTATAATATCAAAATGCAGTATAAATTTAAATTATATTTATTTTTTATTTTGTTTATAGTTTTTTTAAGTGGTTTTGTGTTTTTAAACATAAAAACTGAAGCTGCTAATCAAGCTCTGGAAACAGCAGAGATAGATAAAGCCAAACTTGAAAAAGAGCTTATTCAACTTGAAAAAGAAATAGTTCAAAAAGAAAAAGAGCTTGCTGGACAAAAAGGACAATCAGCGTCTTTATCAAGAGATATTTCAATTCTTACCACTCAAATAAACAAAGCAAAACTAGATATACAAGCAAAAAATCTAACAATAAAAAAACTAGGAGGTGAAATAACAGAAAAAAGTAAACAAATTCAATCTCTAAATTCAAAAATAGAAAAAGAAAAAGAATCTTTGGCTCAACTTATAAGAAAAGAAAGATTGCTTGATAATAAATCAATTTTTTCTATTATGCTTTCTCAAGAGTCCGTATCAGAAGCTTATAGTGATCTTGCTACTTTTTCATCTATTAAAGAAGGAATACAAAATTCTATGGATGAAATAAGGGGTGTCAAAACTCTTACTGAAGAAGAAAGAAAAAGTTTAGAAGAAAAGAAAAATAAAGAAACAGATACAAAGGTTGAATTAGAAAATGCAAAGAAAAAAGTTGAATTAAGCGAAGCTGAAAAACAAAAACTTCTTTCTATTAGCAAAAACAAAGAAGTAGAATATTCTAAGGTTATAGCAGAAAGACAAGCCGAAGCCACAAAAATAAGAGCGAGACTTTTTGAGCTTGCTGGGGGAGTTTCTGGTGGAGGAATACCTTTTGGTGATGCTGTTAAATATGCAGAATATGCATCTTCAAAAACTGGAGTCCGAACTGCTTTTATTCTTGGAATACTTAAACAAGAAACAGGAATTGGAAAAAATGTTGGACTTTGCTATCTAAATGATTCACAAACCGGAGAAAGTAGAGGAATGAATACTGGTAAAATATTTAAAAATGGTATGAGCCCAACAAGAGATGTTCCCCCATTTTTAACTATTACTAAAAAATTAGGAATTGATCCATACAATACAAGAGTATCTTGCCCTATAGAGGGTGTACCAGGCTGGGGTGGAGCTATGGGTCCTTCTCAATTTATTCCATCTACATGGATGCTTTTTGCAAGTAAAATTGCAGAAAAGATGGGGGTATCGACAGCAAACCCATGGAACCCAGAGCATGCCATAATGGCAACAGCTATATACCTTCAAAATCTTGGAGCTTCTGGTGGAAGTTACACTGCTGAAATAAATGCTGCTTGTAAATATTACTCAGGTAGATCTTGCTCTGATCCTGCTGTTAAAAATGCATTTTATGGTAAATCTGTAATGTCTCATGCAACAACAATAGAAAAAGAAATACAATTTATAAATGAAAATTGATTATTTTTAAATAATGTGATATATTGGTAATTATGAAAAAAGGTACACACCCAAAATATAATAGCAAATCAGAAGTCACATGTGCATGTGGAGCAGTCTTTAATGTTGGTTCTACTATGGATAAAATAGATGTTGAAATTTGTAGTAAATGCCATCCTTTCTTTACAGGGAATGAAAAGGTTATAGACACAGCTGGACGTGTAGACCGCTTCAAAAAGCGTGTAGCTGTAGCAAAAACAAAATCAAAGAAATAGATACTAAAATCATAAATAGCTCTTCTCAAAGGGCGCGTAAATTTTTAGTAAAAAATTTACGCGGTTCTCGCTCCGTCGAGTTCTAAAGCCCCTTTGATAAGACTATTTATGATTTTTTTGTTATAATGTAAATACTATGGAAAATCTAGAAGAACTAAAAAAAGATCACAAAACAAGTTATTTCGCAGGAGAATACGAGCGACTTTTGAATGAAGAAGATAAAATAAAAGAAATGCTTAAAGAAGATGAATCTTTAAAAGATTTAGTTGATGAAGAATTACAAAATCTTATTTTTCAAAAAGAAGCAATAGAAAGACAAATCGAGGAAATAATGAAATCTAACAAAGAAGAAGAAGAATTCCCAAATGAATTAATATTAGAAGTACGTGCTGGAGCAGGGGGGGATGAAGCTTCTCTTTTTGCTTGGGAACTAGCTCATATGTACGAAAGATGGACAGAAGAAAAAGGTTGGAGTTGGAAAATATTAAATGAATCATCAAGCGATGCTGGGGGATATAAAGAAGCTTCTTTTGAAATAAAAGGTAAGGATTGTTATAAATTACTCCGCTTTGAAACTGGAGTTCATAGAGTGCAACGTGTCCCAGCTACAGAAAAAAATGGTAGAATACACACTTCAACAGCATCTGTGGCTATTCTTCCAATGAAAAAGAAAACTACTGTAATAATAAATCCAGGAGATATTGAAATGGAGTATTCAAGATCAGGTGGAGCAGGAGGGCAAAATGTGAACAAAGTTGAAACAGCAGTTCGTCTCATACACAAGCCCACAGGAATAGATGTGAGATGCACTACAGAAAGGAAACAACTTGCAAACAGAGAAAAAGCAATGGAAATTTTAATGTCTAAACTTCAACTTCTTAAAGATGAAGAAGAAGCTAAAAAGTACTCAGGTGAAAGAAAGAACCAAATAGGCACAGCCGATAGAAGTGAGAAAATCCGAACTTATAATTTTCCACAAGACAGAATTACAGATCATCGGATTAAGCAATCTTGGTCAAACATAGAGGGGGTTATGGATGGAAACATAGATAAAATAATCAGCGCTCTAGCTTCTGGTGAAGTAGGGGATTCAGAAGAAGAATAATCTTGACATAAAATCTCTTAGTGGTAATATAAAATTGAAATTTAAAAATAGTAATCATGAAAACAAAACTATTGTGGCTCCTGTTTGTTATTGGAGTCCTGTTTTTAATCTGTGGGGGATATGTTTTACTCCAAGATTTTGGGGTATTAAAAACCCTTGAAATTGTAGAGAAACTTCCCAATAACATACCGATGCTAATTAGTGTTGGAGGTTTGCTGTTGGGAATCATGCTGATCTCTATATCATTAACAAAAAATAAATTGATATAGAGCAAAAAGAAATTGGGGTGGTCGAAAGGCTACCCTGTTTTTTGTTTTTATAATATAATATAAATGAAATTTTGAAATATTAATTTAAAAATTAAAGATATGATAAAAAAAATTTTACTTTTTATTTTAAGTTTATTTTGTTTAGTATTATTCATTGTTTTAATGTTTAATAACGAAACAAATGTTATTGATATCAAATTACTGGAAAGCGATTGGATTCCGGTTGTTTCCATAATGGGAATTTTGGTATCAATGTTCTACACATTCATAAATCTTTTTTCATTATTTCCTCCAGAAAAAAGGAAAAATAACGAGAAAATATGCGCTTAAAAATATAACCCCTTAAACTTGTTTAAGGGGTTTGTTTTTTATTTGAATGTGTGATATAATATATTAAGTAGTTGTTAAGTGTTTTGGTTAGTTGCATTCTTCGTGTATTTAAAACATTGAGGTATGTAAATGAAATCGAGATAATACGATTACATTTATAAATTAGTTTTCTTCGAGTAATTGTATGAATGTACATTTACAAGAAGCACATTGTCATATATGGCAAAAAAGTTATATGTTGGTGGTCTTCCTTATAAGACTACTAACGATGAGTTAAAAGCTCATTTTAGTGCTGCAGGTGAGGTCTCATCAGCAACTATTATCATGGATAAGATGACCAACCGTTCAAAAGGTTTCGGATTCGTAGAATTCGACAATGACACAGATGCAGACAATGCTATCTCTATGTTCAACGGTAAAGACTTCGAAGGACGTAATCTTACAGTCAACGAAGCTCGTCCAATGGAACCACGAAGATAATAATACATCTTTAAAAAATAAAACACTCAGTTATACTGAGTGTTTTATTTTTGTGCGTGTGCTTGGAATCGGACCAAGGACCTCTGTCTTATCAGGACAGCGTTCTACCACTGAACTACACACGCATATATACTCAAAAAATTGAGAATAATATAAATATAGCAAAAACTTGAAAATATCGCAATAATTTGATATATTATAACTGGCTTTCAGCCATTTTCTTTTTATGAATCCTTTACAAGAAAACAATAAACCTTGGTGGAGAGATGGGGTCTTGGTGTTTGGTAGAGTATCTGCCTATATATCAGTCCCTGTTATTTTAGCTTCATTTTTAGGTAAATATTTAGATGAAAAAAGAAACACTGGTAATTTATTCTTTTTTATTTGTATAGGAATATCATTCTTTGTAACTATTTATTTAATTTGGAAAGAAATGAAAATTTATAAAAAGAAATTGGATATATCTTCAAAAATAGAAGAAAAATTTAAAGAAAAATAAAATGACAACAGAATACGAAACACAAAATACAGAAAAAAATATTGAAACTCATAAAGATGTTATATCAAATGAGTATAATTTAGAAATTGAAACCAATTCTTCTAATGAAGAAATAAGTCATGAAGCAACACTTTATGCAGAACCAATATTTCATATAGGTAATTTTACTGTTACAAATGCACTTTTTACAAGTTGGATAGTTGTTGCTATTTTAATAATTATTTCCATAATAATAAAAATTAAAATTAAACAAATACCAAAAGGGATACAAAATTTCTTTGAATTTGTCATAGAAGGAGCAGAATCACTTTGTGATCAGGTGACAGGGGATAGAAAAATAACAAACAAAGCTTTTCCGATTGTTTTTACAATATTTCTTTTTGTTCTTTTAAACAATTGGCTTGGAATGTTTCCTTTTGGAGGTTTTGGTCTTATAGAAAATGGAGAACACGGTAAAATGTTTATTCCCATTATAAGAAGTGGGACAGCAGACATAAATGGTACACTTCCTCTTGCAATCCTTTCTGTTCTTGGAGCAAATATATTTGGTATACTCTCAATAGGACTATGGAAAACTATAAATAAATTTATAAATTTAAATGCACTTGGTAGTATTTTTACTAAAATTAAAAAAGATCCAATGATTTTAATGACAGCTCCCATAATGTTTGCTGTTGGATTTTTGGAGCTAATTGGAGAGTTTGCAAAAATAGCATCACTTTCATTTCGTCTTTTTGGTAATGTTTTTGCAGGAGAAGTTCTACTTGCGTCTATGGGAGCAATGCTCGCTTATATACTACCTACACCATTTTTACTACTTGAAGTTTTTGTAGGAGTAATACAAGCATTTATATTTGCTATACTTACATTGGTTTATTATACTATTGCTAGTCAAGATCATGAGCATGAAGAACACCAAGAAAAGCACCAAGAAAATAAACACGAATTAGAAGGTGCACATTAATTTAAAGGTCAAACATTATTAGTTAAAAAATAAAAAAATATGGAAATAGGAACACTTGCAAAAGCAATCGCAATTGGATTAGGTTCTATCGGACCAGCTATAGCTATCGGTATGATCGGTTCAAAAGCGATGGAAGCCATCGGTCGCAACCCTGAAGCTTCTTCAAAAGTTTTCGTACCTATGCTTATCGCTTCTGCTTTCGCCGAAGCTGTGGCCATCTACGCACTTGTTATTGCTTTCTCAATTAAATAGTCTTTGCTATTTACATCTAGTCAGTTGCAAAACAAATGACTAGGAGTAAGGAGCAAAAGCTTCTTTAAAATAAAATTAGTTATTGGATAAATTATTAATTAGTAATCTTAAAAACATGGATTCATTTATTACTACATTTCACATAGATTGGCAGATTATAATCGCTCAAGCGATTAACTTTATTGTTGTACTTTTTGTTTTGTATTTCTTAGCACTTAAGCCCTTAAAAAAGGTTATGAAAGAAAGAACAGAAAAAATAGAAGGTGGCATAGAAAATGCAAACAAAAATGCTGAATTAATTAAAAATACTCAAAAAGAATATGAGGCAATAATATCAAAAGCTAAAGAAGAAGCTCATATAATATTTAAGGAAGGAAAAGAAGAAGCAATGACTAAAAAGAAGGAAATGTTAGAGGAAGCTGGTAAAGAAGTAGAACAGATAATCACAAGTGGTAAGAAATTATTAGAATCAGAAAAAACAAAAATGATTGAGGAGGCCAAAAAAGAAATAGTTTCTCTTGTAGTACTCTCAACAGAGAAATTATTAGAATCTACAAATACTAAAAATTTTGACGAAAAAACATTAGAACAAATAAAGAAAATATAAATTATATGGCTAAAATTTCCATTAACAATATATCAAACGCAATTTATGAATCCATCAAAGATAAAAATGGAAATGATTTAGATTTAGCCATCAAAAATATTGTAGAATTTTTAAAAAATAAAAATCTGCTCAGTAAAAAAGAAGATATCTTAAAAAAATTAGAGGAAATAAAAGATAAAGAAGAAGGAATTATCAAAATGAAAGTTTATACAAGAGATAAATTAGGAGACAAAGAAGAAAAAGAATTAGAAAAATATATTAAAGAAAAATACAGAGCAAAAGATATACAAATAGAAAAATTAGAGGAAAAGAATATTTTAGGAGGAATTAGAATAGAAATAGGTGATGAAATAATAGACTTAACTTTAAAAAATAAATTGCATCAATTACAAAATTATTTAATAACAAATTAACTTTATGACAAAGAATTACATTGTAGAAAATTTAAGAAAACAAATAGAAAAGTTTCAAGCAGACACAAAAACAGAAAAAATTGGTCACGTTATTGAAGTTTTTGATGGAATTTCCAAAGTTTCTGGTCTTTCAGAGTTGAAAGCATCAGAAATGGTGACGTTTGAAAGTGGGGCTATGGGTGTGGCTCTAAACCTAGAAGAAGATTCAGTTGGAGTTATTATTTTAGGTGAATTTTCAAAAATTAAAGAAGGAGAAGAAGTTCGTGCTACAGGGCAAATTCTTTCTGTTCCAGTTTCAGATAAACAAATAGGTAGAGTATTAAATGCACTTGGGGAACCAATAGATGGAAAAGGTGATATTAAAACTGAAACAAGAAATCCTATAGAAAAAGTTGCCCCTGGGGTTGTGACCCGTCTTTCAGTGGATCAGCCAGTCCAAACAGGTATTAAAGCAATTGATGCTCTTATTCCAATTGGACGTGGACAACGTGAGCTTATAATTGGTGACCGTCAGACAGGTAAGACCGCTATCGCAATTGACACAATACTTAATCAAAAAGGGCAGAATATGATATGTGTTTATGTATCGATTGGTCAAAAAGATTCTAAGCTTCGTAAATTGCAAACTCGTTTAGAAGAAGGTGGGGCGATGGATTATACAATTATTGTATCAGCTGGAGCTGGAGAACCAGCACCTCTTGCATACATTGCTCCTTATACAGGAGTTTCTATTGCTGAATATTTTATGGATCAAGGTAAAGATGTACTTATAATTTATGATGATCTTTCAAAGCACGCAGTTGCTTATCGTGAAATATCACTTCTACTTCGTCGTCCACCAGGTCGTGAAGCCTTTCCTGGAGATGTTTTCTATTTACACTCAAGACTTCTAGAAAGAGCTTGTAGAAGAAATAAAGAATATGGTGGTGGATCAATCACAGCTCTTCCAATAATTGAGACTCAAGCTGGTGATGTGTCTGCATATATTCCTACAAATGTTATTTCTATTACTGATGGTCAAATATTTTTAGAAACTGATTTGTTTTATAAAGGAATCCGCCCTGCAGTAAACGTAGGACTTTCAGTTTCTCGTGTGGGGTCTTCTGCTCAAATTAAAGCTATGAAAAAAGTGGCTGGGACTTTGAAGCTTGACCTTGCATCATTCCGTGAGCTTGAAGCCTTCTCCCAATTCGGTTCTGATTTAGACGAAGGAACAAAAAAGCAACTCGAGCGTGGTAAAAGAGCTGTAGAAATCTTAAAGCAACCTCAATATTCTCCTGTTGCCACAGAAAAACAAGTTGTGATTCTTTATGCTTTAACAAGAGGCTACACAGACAACATTCCGCTTGATAAAATAAAAGAATTTGAAAGTGGACTTATTGAATATGCAGAAAGAAATGCAAAAGTGTTTATGAAAGAAATTACTGAAAGTAAAATGTGGACCGATGCTGGTGAAGCAGAAATTAAAAAAGTAATAGAAGAATATATTGCAAGTTTTAATAAATAAATATGGCAGGAACAAAAGAAATAAAACAAAGAATAAGAAGTGTGAAAAACACAAAGAAAATCACGAAAGCGATGGAGCTTGTGGCTGCTTCTAAGATGAAAAGATCCGTTTCTAGAGCTCTTTCTTCTCGTTTGTATGCGGGTTATTCTTGGGATCTTCTTGTTTCGTTATCAGGCAGATTAGAAGAAATAACACATCCATTTTTTATTGAAAATAATAAAGATAAAGATTTACTTATACTTATAACCTCAAATGGTGGACTTTGTGGAGCATATAATTCTCAAGTTATAAAAAAGACACTTTTAATGATAAAAGAAAGAAGTGGAAATAATTTAGACATAATAACAATTGGAAAAAAAGGAGATAATGCAATGAGAAGAATAGGCCAAAATGTTATAGCTTCATTCATAGATCTACCAGACAATAGTAATTTATCTGATATAAATCCAGTATCCAAACTAATAATAGACGAATATAAAAAAGAAAATTACAAAAATATTTATATCGCTTACACAGACTTTGTTTCAGCTCTAACTCAAAAAGCTCAAATAAAAAAACTTTTACCAATCTCAAAAACAGAAATAAAAGAATTTATAGATAGCGTAGGAGAAAATAAAGATAAACAAAAAAATTTAGAAGATAAAAAAGAAATAATTCCATATTTATTTGAAGGAGATACTGGTAAATTAATTGAATCATTAGCAGAGAAATTGACAAAAATGCAAATATACCAAATGATACTTGAATCAAGTGCTAGTGAACAATCAAGCAGAATGATGGCAATGAAAAATGCAAGTGAAGCAGCAGGTGAAATGATAGGGGGGTTAACATTAATGTTTAACAAGGCTCGTCAAGCAGGCATCACTCAGGAAATATCTGAGATTAGTGCGGGGATGACGTCAATCGAATAAAATTATTATTAAAAAATTATTAGAAAAGGCTACACAAATTATATTCTGAAAAAAGTCTAGGGGCGTGTGGGAATAGAAACCGGTGTCAGACATTTTTTCATAAAATAATTTGTTTCGCTTAAAAATTATGAAAACAGGAATAATAAAAAGAATAATAGGGCCAGTTGTCGACATTTCTTTTGAAGGAGATGCCCCAGCTATTTACAATGCTTTAACAGTTGTAAATGGAGACCCTAGCTCTAAAGACGGGCAAAGCAAAAAAATAGTTTTAGAAGTCGAACAACATATCGGAGGAGGGATGGTGAGAAGTGTCGCTATGGATTCTACTGATGGACTTTCACGTGGAATGGAAGTGACAGATACAGGAGCTCCTATATCTGTGCCAGTAGGGGCAGATACACTAGGAAGAATGTTTAATGTTTTAGGAGAGGCAATAGATGATGGAAAAGCTATTTCTACTGAAAAGAAATCTTCTATACACCGTAAAGCCCCAGAATTCGTTTCTCAATCTACAAAAGTTGAAATACTTGAAACTGGTATCAAAGTTATCGACCTTATTTGTCCTGTTTTAAAGGGGGGTAAAGTTGGACTATTTGGAGGAGCTGGAGTGGGTAAAACTGTTGTGATCCAAGAGCTTATCCATAATATCGCAAGTAACCATGGAGGATACTCTGTTTTTGCTGGAGTTGGAGAGCGTACTCGTGAAGGTAACGATCTTTATCATGAAATGAAAGATTCTAAAGTTTTAGATAAAGTGGCTATGGTCTTCGGACAAATGAATGAGCCACCTGGTGCTCGTCTTCGTGTAGCTCTATCAGGGCTTACTATGGCAGAATACTTCCGTGATCAAGAAAACAAAGATGTGCTGTTCTTTATAGATAATATTTTCCGTTTTACTCAAGCAGGGTCTGAAGTGTCAGCTCTCTTGGGTCGTATTCCTTCTGCTGTGGGTTACCAGCCTACACTTTCTACAGAAATGGGAAACTTACAAGAAAGAATTACATCTACAGATAAAGGTTCTGTGACATCGGTTCAAGCTGTGTATGTGCCAGCTGATGACCTTACAGACCCAGCTCCAGCTACCACATTCTCACACTTAGACTCTACAGTGGTTCTAAATAGATCACTTTCTGAAATAGGAATTTACCCAGCAGTAGATCCACTTGATTCATCTTCTACAATCCTTGATCCAAACATTGTCGGACGTGAACACTATGAAGTTGCTCGTGAAGTTCAAAGAGTTTTACAAAGATATAAAGACTTACAAGATATTATTGCTATTTTAGGAATGGAAGAACTTTCAGATGCTGACAAAGAACTGGTAGCAAGAGCTCGTAAAATCCAAAAATTCCTTTCACAACCATTCTTTGTAGCAGAACAATTTACAGGTACAGCTGGAGCTTATGTTCCTTTATCTGAAACAATAAGATCTTTTAAAGAAATATTGGAAGGTAAACACGATGATAAAAGTGAAGCTGATTTTTATATGAAAGGCTCACTATAAAAATCAAACATTATGTCAAAACAATTAAAATTAAAAATAGTCACCCCAGAAAAACTTATTTTAGAAGAAGATGTTTTTTCTGTAACCGTTCCGACCACAGAAGGGGAGATAACTATTCTCCCAGATCACATTCCTCTAGTATCAGGATTAGCTTCAGGAGATATTGTTGCTAGAAATAAAGAAGGAGAGATTCCAATAGCTTTGGTTGGTGGGTTCGTAGAAGTTAAAAATAACGAAAACAAAGAAACAGAAGTTGCTATTTTAGCAGATTTTGCAGAAAATGTCGGAGAAATAACCGAAGAAATGATTGAAAAAGCTAAACAAAAAGCAGAGGAGTTAAGAAAACAAGCTCTTAATAAAGAAGTCGTTGACTATGAGCATTTTGAAACAGAATTAGAAAGATCTCTTACTCGTGTAAAAATTGCTGATAAATGGAAGAATAAAAAATATCAAAAATAATAAAATAAATCCCTGGCTTTGATCAGGGATTTGTTTTATTTAATTATATGAGTTATCATTTAAATATAAAAATAATTTAAAAAAATAAATATGAATATAAATAAAAAAACTATAATATCAGTATTTGTTGTTGTCCTTCTTGTTTTAGGACTTATATATTTTATTAAAAGAGGTGAAAATCTTCAAACAAATAATTTAAATAATACAAAAAATCAATTATTAGAAGAATTCATTTTTACTTTCAAAGAAGAATTAACAGATAAAGAATTGACAGTAAAAGTCTCTAGAGATGGAAAAATATTGACTTTAAATTATGGAAATATAATTGAAGAAAAATTAACACTATCTCTATCTACTAATGGTTCGAAATATACAAACTATAATGAAAGTATCGTATTTTGGAATAAAGGTAACGAAGCTATAGTATATCAAAATGATGCAATAATATTCCAGGGGACAATCATAGAATAAAAATTTATTTTTTATCTTAAGAATGTTATAATTAAAAAATTATTAATAAATTAATTTATCGTCATTAAAATTATGGCGAAATAAATAATAAATATGGCAAAAGGAGTAACTCACAAAAAAGAAACAAAGAAACCAAAAAAGGCAAAGAAGTAATAAATTAAAAATCCAAACAAAATGTTTGGATTTTTAATTTATTTAAGGTAGTATATACATCTATATGAGCTCAAATGAAGTAGTAATACGATTTGAAAAAGTTTCGTTTTTATATGGTCACAATAAACCCATCTTAGATGAGGTTAGCTTTTCTGTTCGTCGTGGTATGAAAGTCACCATTATGGGTCAAAATGGCGCAGGAAAAAGCACAATTTTCAATCTTATAAATGGGACATTAGAACCAGAAGAAGGGGATATTCACTTAGCCCAAAAAACAACTATTGCTCTTTCTAGACAAGTAATACCTAAAAATGAACTCGATTTAACTGTTCGTGATTTTTTTCAGAAATGCTTTAAAGAAAAAGTTTACGATATAGATCCTAAGATTGATAATATTTTAGAAGTTGTAAACCTAAAAGGTCACGAAAAAATACATGACAGAATTGTAAGATCATTTTCTGGTGGCCAACAAGCACGACTATTACTTGCTTCGGCTCTTATTATAGAGCCAGATATACTAATGCTTGATGAGCCGACAAATAATCTAGACAAAGAGGGGATCAGGCACCTAACAGACTTTTTAATTAAATACAAAAAAACGGTTATTGTAATTTCTCATGATGCTCATTTCTTGAATGCTTTTACTGATGCAGTCTTATACCTTGATGTTTATACTAAAAAAATAGAACAATATGTAGGGGATTATACCGATGTGAGAGACCAAATCACAGCCCGAATGGATCGCGAGAATAGAAAAAATGCATTACTTTCAAAAGAAATAAAAGCAAAAAAAGAACAAGCCAATGCTTTTGCAATGAAAGGTGGAAATCTTCGAGCTGTCGCTAAAAGAATGCGAGATCTCGCAAGTGAATTAGAGGAAGAAAAAATTGATGTTCGAAAAGAAGATAGAACTATTAAAAATTTTATTATACCATTTCAAGAAAATCTAATAGGGGATATTTTAAATCTAACAAGTGTTTCTGTATTAAAAAATCACGAACCAGTTATAAAAAAAGTTAAAATTAAGCTTCGTAAAAATAAACATTTATTACTTTCAGGACCTAATGGTATTGGTAAAAGTACATTACTTGAATCCTTAGCAAACAACAGAGCAATAGGAGGTGAAATAGCCAAAGGTATCCGAGTAGGGTATTACAGGCAAGATTTCTCTACTCTTAATTTTAAAGAAACAGTATTAGAAACTCTCGAAAATGCAATGATGAGTGTCTCGGGGAAAATAGAAGAGGAAAAAGTAAGAGCAATCGCTGCATCATTTCTAATAACCGGAGATATAATAAATACAAAAATAGAAAGTTTATCTGAAGGTCAAAAAGGATTGGTTTCTTTTGCAAAGCTAGTGATTGAAAAGCCAGGTCTTCTTATTCTAGATGAACCTACAAACCATATAAATTTCCGTCACTTACCAGTGATCGCCAAAGCGCTCGACGAATATCAAGGAGCGATGATCCTAGTCTCCCATGTTCCTGAATTTGTAAAACAAATTCGAATAGATGAAGTTCTTGATTTAGATTCTAAATAATTTTGATATAATAAAAACATGACCCAAGAACAAGCTTTGAAAATTATGAAAACTGGGGTGAATATTTATCTGACAGGTAGTGCAGGCTCTGGTAAGACATATTTACTCAATCAATACATTTCATATTTACAAGATCACGACATCGCTGTCGCAGTGACGGCCTCGACTGGTATTGCCGCTACTCATATGAACGGTATGACTATACACGGCTGGTCTGGGATAGGTGTTAAAAACAAAATGGATGAAAGGGATCTTGATCAACTCGAAGAGAAAAAATATCTCTGGAACAGATTCGAGAAAGCCAGAGTCCTAATAATAGATGAGATATCGATGCTTCATGGATACCAACTTGATATGATAGAAAAAGTTTGCCGAAAATTTAAAAGAGTAGAGAAACCTTTTGGTGGATTACAAGTAATACTCTCTGGAGATTTCTTTCAGCTTCCACCAGTAGAAAAACGAATATATGAAGAGTCACCAGTCGGACTAGTGGGTAATCCCACCAGTCCGACTGGTGGGACAAAAATGGTCTATATAAGCGATGCTTGGAAAATATTAAATCCTGCAATTTGCTATTTAACAGAGCAACATAGACAAGAAGACAATATTTTAACAGAAATATTAAATACAATTCGTGACAATAATACAGAAGATAAACATTATAAATATTTAGAAAAACGAATTGACGCAAAATTAAATAATAATGAAAAAGCAACAAAATTATATACTCACAATGTAAATGTAGACAATGAAAATCACACCGAACTTTCAAAAATAGATGCTGAAGAAAAAATATATTATATGACTTCTAAAGGAAATGATATCATTGTTGATATTTTGAAAAAAAGTTGTTTAGCCCACGAAGAACTTCGCCTAAAAATTGGTGCCGAGATTATGTGTATTAAAAATAATATGGAAAGTGGTTATGTAAATGGCTCTCGAGGCAAAGTGGTAGATTTTGATCCTGAAACCCATAACCCAATAATAAAACTATATAACGGTAAGACTGTGACCATAACCCCAATGCTTTGGGCTATAGAAGAAGACGGCAAAATAAAAGCCTCCATAACACAGCTTCCACTTCGCCTCGCCTGGGCCATAACAATACACAAAAGCCAAGGAATGTCCCTAGATAACGCAGAAATCGACCTTAGAAGCACCTTTGCTTATGGGATGGGGTATGTTGCTCTTTCTCGAGTTCGGACCCTTTCTGGTATAAAATTGATAGGCTTAAATAAAAATGCTTTAAAAGTAGATCCGGAAGTTTTAAAATTTGATCAAGAATTAAAAAATGAAAGTGCTGAAAATGAAATTGTTTTTAGTAAACTAAATAAATCTGATCAACAAAAAATGGAAAGTGATTTTATAAAAAGAATGGGTGGGACTTTAGACACATCATCAAAAACTCACCGAAAAAGCAAAAGAAAAATTATAGACACCAAAATCCCAACCATTTTAGTAACCAAAGAATTATTGGAAAGTGGAAAAAATATAAAACAAATAGCAAAAGAAAGAAATCTTACCCAAGGTACTATCACTCACCACATAGAAGAAATAATGAAAGAATATCCGGAAACAATTATTTCTCATATTAAACCTTCGCAGAAAAATATAGACTTAGTAAAAAAAGTAAATAAAAAATTGAAAGGGGAAGAAGTGGGGAAATTAAATCCAATAAAATTAATATTAGAAAAAGAAGGACACAGTCTGAGTTTTGAAGATATAAGAATAGCGAGATTGTTCATATAACAAAAATTCCCAGTCTTCTTTTTCAAGAAGAACTGGGAGGTTTTTTATCTCTTTTAGGTAATATTAAATACAGTATGAGAGACAAAATTACAACAATTATTGAAAAGACCAAAAAATTGCTTGGTGAAAATTCATTAAAAAACTTTACTATTTCCATGATTATTGGATTTAAAATTTATTTTAATACTATAATATAATCATATATATGTCAAAGGTTATCAATGAATTATTAAAATTAAAAAATAAAGATAAATCTAAAATCTTAACTAGATTTTTCAAAACTGGAAAAGGAGAATATGGGGAAGGAGATGTATTCCTCGGTATTACCGTTCCAGTATCTAGAAGTATCGCAAAGAAATATACTCATATAGACTTCAAAGAAATACAAGAATTATTAAATAATAAATATCATGAAGCCCGTCTTGTTGCCCTTTTGATTTTAGTTCAAAAATATCAAAAATTAACCGCTCCTAAGCAAGGCTTAGGAGCGAGTTCCCCTAGGTCGGACCTAGGGGAAAAAAGTAAAATTGTAAAATTTTATTTGAAAAATACCAAATATATAAATAACTGGGATTTAGTAGATTTATCTGCTCATTATATATTGGGTGACTATTTATATAAAAATAAAAACCTAGCAAGGACCGTCCTTGCTAGGTTAGCTAAATCGAAGAATTTATGGGAAAGACGTATTGCAATTATTTCTACTTTCGCTTTTATTTATAAAAAAGAAGCAGATTGGACTTTCAAAATCACAGATATGCTTATGAAAGATAAACATGATCTTATTCATAAAGCTTGTGGGTGGATGCTCCGAGAGGTGGGTAAAAGGGTGGATGAGAAGGAGTTACTTTCATACTTAGATCAAAATTCAAACAAAATGCCCCGCACTATGCTTCGTTATGCTATCGAAAGACTCCCCGAAACAAAAAGACTTTATTATTTGAATAAATAGTAATAACTAAAGTTAATTCGGAAAGCAAAACCTTCCGGTAAGTGTTTAGTAATTTACCTTTTACCTTTTGTGTTCTCTCCAATCATATTCCTCCTCCTCATCGTCAGCTTTATCTATGATGGGAGTTCCACATACCTGGCAAGAATCATCATAAGTCCTAAGCCCACAACGAGGACAAACAGGATCATTTGGCTTAGATTCTTCTTGATCTCCATTTAAATTATAATAATCATCTTCTTCCATAACATATATATTATACCACACTAATATGTTTTTTAAAATAAATAAAAATGTTATAATAAGCATATATGGATAAAAAAATAACAGATATAAAAGCAGAGCAAATACTTGACTCTCGCGGGAATCCTACACTTAAAGTCTCAGTTTATGTGGGGGATATTTTTAAAAGTTTTGAAGTTCCATCAGGAGCTAGTACTGGTAAGTATGAAGCTTGTGAATTACGTGATGGAGAGAATGGTAAAAGTGGTGTACTTACAGCAATTAAACAAATAGAAGAAATAATAAAACCAGCTCTTCTTGGTATAAATATAACAGATCAAAAAATAATAGACGAAACAATGCTTAATCTAGATGGAACCCAACAAAAAACAAAACTAGGGGGGAATAGCATGATAGGAGTAAGTATTGCTTGTGCTAAAACAGCAGGAGCAATTCTAGGTAAAGAAGTTTATGAATATTTAAAAAATTTAAGAGATATAAATCCATCAAAAAAAGAACCATATCTATATTTTAATCTTATAAATGGAGGGAAGCACGCAAAAACCAAATTAGCTTTCCAAGAATATCATATTGTTCCACAAGTAGATAAAGTTACAGAAAGTGTAGAAATAAGTAAAGCAATACAAAATAAATTAGATGAAATATTAATTTCTAAATATGGAGGTCCTCTTGTAAAAGGAGATGAGGGTGGAGTAGCTCTCGAAGAAGAAGATGTCTTTGTCCCCCTTAGACTCATAAAACAAGCAGTAGATGAATTAGGATATGAGAATAAAATTAAATATGCACTCGATGTAGCATCTTCATCTTTTTATGATGAAGGAGAAGAAGTTTATAAATTTATGTCAAAATCTTTTTCTAAAGAAGAAATGAAAGATCTTTATGTAAAAATGTGTGAAGAATTTCCTATTATATCAATAGAAGATCCATTTGAAGAAGAAGATTTTGAAAGCTTTACAACTCTTCAAGCAATAATTCCAGAAGTAAAACTTATAGGGGATGATCTTACTGTTACAAATATAAATAGATTAGATAGAGCAATAAGAGAAAAAAGTATCAAGGGCATAATCATCAAACCAAATCAAATAGGAACATTAACAGAAACATTAAACACAATAGAGCTTGCAAGAAAAAATGATATTGATTGCATTATTAGCCACAGAAGTGGAGAAACAATGGATGATTTTATTGGGGACTTATCTTATGCATTTGGATGCTTTGGTCTCAAATCGGGAGCCTTGGGACCAAAAGAAAGAGATATAAAATATAACAGACTTATAAATATAGCAAAATAAAAATATGGAATCTACAACAAAAATAATAGCTACAATAGGGCCAGTAAGTAATAATAAAGAAATGATTAAAGAAATGATTAATCATCATATGGATATCGCTCGTTTAAACTTTTCTTGGAATACTCACGATTGGCACAGAGAGGTAATAAAAAATGTGAGAGAATCAGCTAGTGAATGTGGAAAAAACATTCCTATGATTCAAGATTTATCAGGGCCCAGGGTTAAAGAAGGTGAGGGTCATAAATTTGGAGGAGAAGAAGAACAAAGTGCAATAACCGAAAAAGATATTTCTGACTTAACTTTTGGAGTAGAAGAAAATATAGAATACATTGCTATGTCTTATGTAGGGAATGCTAAAGATGTAAAAAAAATAAAAGAATTAATTAAAGAAAGAGGTGGTAATCAAAAGGTTATAGCTAAAATAGAAAGAAAAGTAGCTTATGATAATTTAGAAGAAATTATCAAAGAAGCAGATGCTATTATGGTGGCGAGAGGTGATTTGGGTAATGAATTTCCATTAGAAGAAATTCCTTTTATCCAGCACAATATAATAGAAAAATGCAATGAGGTTGGCAAAATGGTAATAGTCGCTACTCAAATGATGCTTTCTATGGTAGAGAACCCTATTCCTACTAGAGCTGAAGTTTCAGATGTTGCCTATGCAATACTAGATGGTGCGGATGGAGTTATGCTTTCAGAAGAATCTGCCATAGGTAAACACCCCAAAGAAGCTATTTATATGATGGAAAAAATTTCTTTAGTCGCAGAGAAAAATAGAAAAAATAAAATAACAATAGGATAATTATTTATGCATATTTTTATAACAAGAAAAATCCCAGATGTCGGACTTAAGATACTTGATGAAAATAACATCTCTTATGATATAGGTAATTTTAAAAAACCCCCAACAAAAAAAGATTTAATAAAATCTTTAAAGAAAAAAAATTATGATGGAATTATAACTTTTCTAACAGATACAATAGATAAAGAAATACTTGATGTATGCCCAAATATAAAAATTATAGCTAATTTTTCTGTTGGATTTAATAATCTCGACATAGAAGAGTTAAAAAAAAGAGGAATAATGACTTCAAATACTCCAGGAACTTCATCCATTGCTGTCGCAGAACATACAGTAGCCCTTATGATGTCTTTAACCACAAGACTTGTAGAAGGGGATAGGTTTGTAAGGAGTGGTAAATATAAAGGCTGGGATCCAGAATTACTTGTTGGAACTGATATGAAAGGTAAAATAATTGGTCTTATTGGATGTGGTGAAATTGGTACAGAGGTCGCTAAAATACTAAACAAGGGTTTTGGTTCAAAAATATTATATTATGATATAGTAAAAAATAATAAAATAGAAGAAGAAACAAAAGCAGAATTAAAAGAGATAGATGAAATATTTAAAACTGCAGATATTATTTCTCTTCATGTTCCACTACTACCTTCTACTACACATCTAATAAACAAAGACACATTATCTACAATGAAAAGTTCAGCTTTTCTTATAAACACATCTAGAGGGGGAGTTATCAACGAAAAAGATCTTGTAAATGCATTAAAAAATAAAATAATAAGAGGTGCTGCTCTTGATGTCTTTGAGTATGAACCTAAACTATGTAGTGGATTAAATAAATTGTCAAATGTAATACTCACACCCCACATAGCATCTTCAAGAGCATCGGCAAGAAACCAGATGGCGGAAATAGTGGTAAAAAATGTGGTTTCAGTACTAAAAGAAGGAAAAGTTATCAACAGTGTCATAAAATAATCATATAATACAAAGGTAAAATAAATTTATTTTACCTTTGTATTTATTTATCATAGAGTTATAATTAAAATGTAATATTAAAATAATATTACATTTTATTAATTTATTAATTTGAATAATATATGATTAGAAAATATTTAAAAAATGGTTTTATTGTGTTCTTTGGCCTTATTTTGGCCTTAGGGGGTTTTTATGTTTATGCTGAAGATGATTCTAGTGAAAATGAAGAAATGGAAGAGGTTGAAAATAGATTTGAACAAAGAAGAGAAGAAGCTAAAAATCTAAGAGAAGAAACAAAAGAAAAAATGGAAAAAGAAAGAGAAACTTTTAGAGAAGAAGCTTCAAAAGCAAGAGAGGATTTGGATGATGACATAACAGACGATGACATAATAAATAATATTAAAGAAAAACGTGAAGCTGTCATAAAAGAAATAACACAAAAAAGAGAAGAATTCAAAACAAGATTTGAAGCTTCAAAAGAAGAATGGGAAGCAAAAAGAGAAGAAATAAAAAATAGATTTGAAGAAGGTCTTGCTAAAATAAAAGATGAAAAGAAAAAAGAAGCACTTATAAAAATTGATAATAAATTAGATGAATTAAATGTTAAAATAGTAGAAAAATTAGGAGAAAGAGTAAATCAAATAGAAACAGTACTTGTTGGAGTGGAGTCAAGAACAACTAAGGCAAAAGAAAAAGGATTGGATGTAAAAACTGTTGAAGATGCTATTTCTCTTGCAAAAACAAAAATAACGACCACAAGAGAATCATTACTTAAGCAATCAGAAAAAATATATGAAATAAAAGTGGGAGAAGAATCAACACTAAAAACAACAACGCAAGCTGTTAGAGATACATTTAGAGCTGATATTAAATCTTTATATGAAGAAATTAAAGCTACTCATGATGCAGTAAGAAAGGCTGCGGTTGCTCTTGCTCAAATACCTAAAATTGATGAGATAGAAATAGAAGATGAAACAGAAACAGAGGATGAACAAGAGGTCGAAGATGCAACAAAAAGTACAACTAACCAATAATATGTATGGAAAATAAAAAAACAACACCAATAATAATTGGAATAATAGTTATAGTTTTAGTTTTGATAATCTTAATTATTGTAAAAAATCCTAATAAAAATAAAGAAATTATTCCGAACGAAACTGAAATAGAATTAAACGAAGCAATGAAAAACGACACAACAAAGATTATCAATGAAAATTTAAATCAAATTGATATAACAGATACAACAGATGAAGATCTAAAATCAATTGATGAAGAACTAAATAATCTATAGTTTTTAAAACAAACAAAACCCCGAAATAATCGGGGTTTTGTTTGTTTTAAAATAATTATTTTTAATGGTAAAATGTTAATTATGGAACCATTAGCATCAAAAATAAGACCTCAAAATCTAAATGAATTTGTAGGGCAAGAACATCTTATAGATAAAAACAAACCACTTTATATTGCTATAAACAAAAAACACCTTTTTTCTTTCATTCTCTGGGGGCCACCAGGAACAGGAAAGACGACTCTGGCCAGAATTTATGCCAAATCTTTAAATGCAGAATTCTTTGAATTATCAGCTGTCTCTGCTGGTAAAGATGATATAAGAGCTATCATTGACGAAAAAAAATCTGGAGGAAATTTATTTGGACCAAAAATTCTTTTTCTAGATGAAATACATAGATTCAATAAAGCCCAGCAAGACTTCCTTCTTCCTTATGTAGAAAGTGGCAAGCTTACTTTAATCGGAGCAACTACAGAAAACCCAAGCTTTGAAGTAATACCTGCATTACTTTCAAGGTGTAAGGTATTTGTACTCGAAGAACTCAAAGATGAAAATATAGAAAAAATAATAAAAAGAACTGGATATAAAATAAAGAAAGATGCCATTAAATGGCTTACATCATTCTCAAATGGAGATGCAAGGCAAGCTATCACAACTATTGAAAATACAATAAATCTTTATAAAGAATTAACACTCGAAAATTTAAAAAATACAGTTCAGTCAAAATTTATAAGATATGATAAGAGGGGAGACGAACATCATAATCTCATAAGTGCATTTATAAAGAGTATGAGAGCATCCCAACCAGACCCCACATTATATTATTTGTCAAGAATGATAGAAGCAGGAGAAGATCCAAAATTTATTGCTAGAAGAATGGTGATTTTTGCAAGTGAAGACATAGGTCTTGCACAGCCAACAGCACTTGTTGTCGCTAATGAAGTTTTTCGTGCTGTAGAAACTATAGGATACCCAGAATGTGCGATAAACTTGGCCAATGGAGCAGTTTATCTAGCACAAGCCAAGAAAGATCGAAGTATTTATGAATCCTTTAGAATGGCCCAAAATGACGTAAAAACCTATGGAAACCTAAATATACCACTCAATCTCAGAAATCCTTCCACAAAGCTCCTAGAAGGCCTAGGATATGGTAAAGGTTATGAAAAGTATACAAAAGAAGACCTAATGCCCGATAAATTAAAAAATAAGAGGTATCTAAAGACCAAAAAGGTATAAAGGTATTGCTAAAAATTTTCTATTATATATAATATATATGAACTAATATTTCTTTATTTATGATTAAAAACAAAAAACATCCTCGGGGGAAGGTCCCAAGAGGTCGTGGTCGTTGGTCATTAAAAAATTAAATTGTGACCATTTTTAAAGAGTTTTGGGGTTGGTAAGAATAAACATAAACTCAAAGCCAACCCCCATAATTTTACTTATTTAATGTCGTAAAAGATATATTGTGCGACATTATCATATCTTTCAAATAAAAGGATATTAAAATCCCCTTTATATAAATAGACCTATTGTATATTAGCTAAACACTCATTAAAAGATTTAACTTGTTCATTATATTTATCTATTTTTTCTTTAATATCTTTTAAATTATCATTAAAATCATTCACAATAGAATTATACTTAATTATCTGTTCAGTTGTCGTCATTCCCTCATATAATCCCCCATTATCAATCCTTTCTTTTCTTTCTATGAGATCTTGACCTATTTCAGTAATCTTTTCATTCAAAAAATTTATTGAATTTTTTAAAACTTCATCTACTACTGGACAAGCATCCTTTGGTAATCCAAAATGTTGTACTGCCATCCAGACATTATGCCCATCATACTTACCATATTTAACAGCAACTCCAATTTCTGTATAATTTTTATTAATAATATTAGCTCTATGTCCTTCACTATTCATCCAAGCTTTAATCAATTCTTCATTTGTTTGAAAAGACCCCATAGCCAAATTTTCTCCCATCAAAATATATTCATAGGAAGCCTTACTACCAAGATCACTAACATCAAGACCAGATGGAGAGATGTGGTCAAAATATCCCTGATCAAACATATCGTCCACCTTTATTTGAGCAGACTTATTTAATTTATCATTTACCTTAAGATAACCAAGTCCTTGTTCAAATACTCTAATTTCATTGGTGAGCTTAATTACCCCCACAGAAGAAAGAGTATCACCACCCACACTATTCTCTCGGTTAAATATTTTATCTGTAACAACGAGAGCTCCTGGGGTGTCTATTTTATTTAAAGGTTTATTTATATCCTCAGTATTTTCTTTTATTTTTATACCAATACTTTTACCTAAATCTGTAGTTAAATTATTACCATTTTTAAAATATGTGACAAACTCTCCGTATACAGTAACAAGATCTTCTCTTATAATAAAAAGAGAAATGACCACAAACATTATTATAAAAATTTGATAAAATAATCTCATAATTAATTAATTGCAAGAAGTAGCAAAACCATACCCCGATTTCTCTGCTTCTTCTTTTGAAGCAAAGAAAATTTTATTTTCTTCTTTGATTCTATTTGCTCCACTACAATTAAGACTATAATATAGTTTACCATTTTTTGAAGCAACATACTTCTTTTCTTCTTTGTTGTTTGTGGAAAAGTCTTCCCCTTCTATCCCCTTTTCATTTTCATTTTTTAAATAAAAATTATTTTCTTCAATTTGATTATTGTTATCTGTTTTTGAAATAGAAATTCGCCCTAAAGCAAAAGAACTGAGAGACACACCAACAATAACTAAAAAGAACACAAGATGAAAATTGTCAATACCTAGATAACTCTTGATTTTATTTAAAAAATGATTTATACTCATATAAGTTATTATAAATCATTTAGGGTTAATTTGTAAGGCTTTTTATCAACAGTTACCCCTTCAAACATAAAATATGGCACATAGGAAGGCCGGCGGAACGGCGAAAAATTTAAGAGATTCACAACCAAAGTATCTAGGTACAAAGCTTTATGATGGACAAACTGCAAAAGCAGGTGGAATAATAATAAGACAGCGTGGAACCAAAATTCTCGCAGGTAAGAATACTCGTATAGGTAAAGACCACACAATTTTTGCTTTAAAAGAAGGTAAGGTTAAATTTGGAACAAAAAGAAAACAAAACTTTAACAGAACCACTTCAGTCAAAAAAGTAGTTAATGTGATCTAATTAATGATTACTAATTAAAAAAACCTAGCTGTGCTAGGTTTTTTTAATTTTATTTCAAATTATTAATTTGTAATTAGTAATTATTAATACACCTCCTGCTGATAGCATTTCTCACAATAAATTATTTCAGGTCTATCTGGTGCATATGATGTCTCGAAAGTATTGGTGCATCCTTCTTTCATACAGGATCTATGCCAGAGTTTAAGAGGGTTTCTTTGAGAGAGTCTTTCGTAGTGCCTACAGTTAGGGCAGAGTCTTGGGAGAGGAAGGTTTATACGGCGGTAGAATTGGTATTCTTCGGGGATTATCTTAAATGCTTCAGTGCATTGATGATTACAGTCTTTATGTGAGCATTCTATGACTTTACCTACTATAGATTCATCTGTGTTATTAATATCATCTGGGATATCGTTATTTTTAATATCTATATTGTAATTTCTTTCTTCTTTATCTTTCCATTTATATCCTTGCTCTAAAGCTTCTTCTTTAGTTAAAGGATAGTATTCTTGAGCTATGGTTTCATTATAGGCAAAGGGAGAGAGTTCGGATGGGAAGAATTCTCCGTATTTGTATACTCTACTCTTACTATCTATATATGGCATATCGTTCATATGCTTTATTATTTTAGGGACTAATTCTTCGTATTGTTCTTTGGTGTATTGGTGGTTTAGGATGCAGTATTGTTTGGAATGTAAACCATAACAACCAAATAAATTACTCGAATTTTGAATATTAAAACAGTAAAAACAATTATTTGAATTATAACAAACTACAGTACTCAAGATATTTGCCGAATCGTTTATATCAACTCCTTCATAAAGTAAAGATGATCCCCAGCCAGCCCCAGGGCCAGTATCATAAAGATCTTTAGCATTAAAACCACTCAGATTAACATATTTACAGTTTTCATTATTATCACCACTAAAATCAAAACATTCTTTACAATTATTAGAATTTTGTAGATAATCTCCCGTCGAATTTTGACAATTTATTATTTCTGCAAATTTATGTATATTTTTAAGATAAACATTTTTATAAATAGTATCTTTAATATTTTTTAAATTTGAATAATTATTTAAATTTAATTCTTTTATTCTTTTTTCATATTCTTCTTTTGTATATTGTTCATTTAAAATACAATATTGTTTATTTCTTAAATTCACACAACCAAAACAATTTTGACAATTTCTACAATTATATAAAAAATATGATTCAACACATCCATTACAATTATAAGAAAAGAATATTTTATAACATTTATTACAAAAAGAAATATCATAACAAAATTCACTATTATCTACTGAATATAAATCAAAAGAATTTTTATTATGAAAAGTACGATTAGAATATAATACATTTTCATTCCAACCAGCAGCACTTAATAAATAACAATCCTTATTCCAAGCCGCAGAGCTACAATAATCACTATTTACTGATTGTGTATTGGATAAAGAAATTATAGGAATATTATGCAATAAATTATTATACTGCTCAAAAAAGGGTTTTGAAAAATCATATTTTTGTCCATAATTCATCTTATCCCATTTATCACTCCACCAATAATCCTGACAATAAATTTTTCTCTTTTCTTCTGGAGAATATAGACTAATTATAAATTCCTCATGACCTGGAGCATTACATTTTCTTCTATAATAAGTTCTTTCATTTCTCCATAACCATCTTCGGGATCTTCTACAATCCGGGCAAAAAGTCGGTGCTGGGACTTTGATTTTCTTATAGAACAAAAAATCCTCTGGCTCGACAGTAAAGTCATTTTTGCAATTCTGACACACCTTGTTTTCTGATTGATAATCCATAATATTACATTATATAACAATAACAATACAATCCCCCAGATAGTGGTTTAACCACTATCTGGGGAGGATTATGCTTTTGTTATTATTATCTCACAATTCCCTACTTTATCCCCTTTTTTGATTTTTACAGTATGAGACCCAAGTTCTTTTATATTATTCATTACAATAGTATTTGGATCTACTTCTATGCCAGTAATATCTTTGATGGCCTTAGATACATCTTTCTCATTTATCGATTTGAAAAGGTGGCCTTTTTCATTGGCTTTGGCCTTAATCTCAATCTTTTTATTATCTATAGAAGCAATCATAGACTCAAATATCTTCATCTCTTCTTGTTTCTTCTTTTCACTCTGAGCCTGCTTGGCTTTTAGATCTGCTATAGATTTAGGAGTCGCAAGTAAAGCTACCCCATTACGAATAAGAGTATTTGCGTATCCATCTTTCAAATCTTTTATTTCATTTCTATTTCCAACTTTTGGCACATCTGTTATTAAAATTATTTTCATCCCGTACGAAATTCTTTCATTATTTTTTTTGAAAAAACTATTAATTTTATAATTTTAATCCCGTATTTCCTACGGGACAAGTATATTTTTAATTTAATTATTTATTTAATAATTCGACTGCTTTATTCATCTGTGGATCGATATCTTTTTCTACATCAGATAATTTAAGTGGTACTATATAATCTGGGGTCAAACCTTCTTTGGAGATTGATTTACCATTTGGGGTAAGCCAATTTGCGACAGTAACTTTGAGTGAAGTCTCGTCTGTAATCTTTACAAGTTCCTGAACAGAACCTTTACCAAAAGTCTTTTCCCCCACCAATTTAGCGACACCATATTCATTTAAGGCCCCAGCTAAGATTTCAGAAGCAGAAGCAGAACCACCATCTACAAGTATAATCATTTTCAAATTATCAGCAAAAACTCTAGGACCGTGACTTCTATAAGATTTTTCTTTACCTGAAGTTCCTTCTCTATTTTCACTAACTATAACTTTACCTTCATCTACAAACCAAGAAGCCATATCGACAGCTGAGTCTAAGTACCCACCCGGATTACCTCTTAAATCTAAAATTAATTTATTTGTTTTCGCTTTTGAAAATTCTATTAGAGCATCTCTAAACAAATTTGCAGAATTTTCAGAAAAACTATACAAACTTATCACAAAAATATTATTATCTTTTATCTCTGTATCTATGATAGGGATATTTATATTGTCACGAATTATTTTTATATCTCTGGTTGTCTTCTCTCCTTCTCTAAGTATGGTAAGAGTGACTTCTGTACCCTTTTCACCTCTTATAAGACTAATAGCCTTATCAACAGAAATATCCATTGCACTTTCGTTGTTTATCTTAAATATTTTATCTCCAGCTTTAAGTCCAGCATTCCACGCAGGAGTATCTTTGAGTGGGGCGACAATAGTGAGGATATCATCTTTCTTTCCAATTTCTGCTCCTATCCCTGTAAAAGTTCCCTTAATCTCTTCTGTAAATTCTTTATTTTCTTCTGGGGGGAAAAATGTAGTGTATGGATCCCCCATAGATGAAGCAAGTCCAGCAATCGCCCCCCAAACTTTTTCTTGATCTGTCACTTCTTTACCATTAATAGATTTCTCATTTAAAATATTCCAGGCTTTCCAAAATGGATCAAAGTCTACCGTAGTTTCTACTTTTGGTATTTTATTGGTAATAGAAAAAACTTTTTCTATTTCAGGAATTCTACTTTGTCCAATATAAACTCCGACAAAAAACACTCCCCCCAAGAGAATAATGGAAATTATTATGTAAACTATTGTTCTAATATTTTTCCTCATATTTATATTTTTTAATTAAATTTAATTTTCTATTAAAAGAGCATCTTTTGTATATTTATTTGAAGGATCCCAAAGCATCCAAGAAGTTAAATTATTGTCATAAGTGGCCTTCATTTGAGCTCGTATAAGATCTTTGGTATAAGTAGTCCCTAGGTCAAAATCTTGAAGCCATGGCCTTATCTTAGCTCTATTTTGGCCTATAGATTCTGTTTTTACTATTCCTTTAGTCAAAGCTTGATTTATGACTTCATAGGGATACAAAGAAGGGTTTTTATAGCCCATATGCAAACTTGGATAGTGAGATGGATAGACCATAGGGCAAAGATAATCGAAATAAGGTATAGCCTTTTCCCAAACTTGCCCAATACCCATATCATCCATCGCTTCGGTTGTAAGACCAAACAAATCTCCCGAAATAGGAATGTTTGTTTCTTTCTTCATACCTTCATTTAAATATTTAAAAAATTTCTCTATATTGTCCGCTCTTGTCTCACCTTCTTTTAAATTATAATTTATATCTTTCATATTTCCATCTGAAGGATATCTGATATAATCAAAATTTATTTCATCAAAACCTATTTCATATGAGTGAAGAGCAATAGACAAAGTGTAGTCCATAACTTCTTTTTTTGTTGGATCAAGAAAAGATAAACCCTTTCTATCTTTCCAAACAGTTCCATCACTCTTTTTCTTAATAGCCCACTCCGGCTTTACTTTTGTTAAATATGGATCTTGAAAGACAGAAATTCTACCAATTACATATATATTTTTTCTGTGAAGCTCTTCAATAAATTCTCTTATATCTCTAATTCTATTTTCTGCTCCGCCTAGATTTTTTATATTCTCATCATTTATTAAGAATGAAATTTTACCTGTTGAATCTTTAATATCTATTACCACTGCATTAAGCTCTGTCTCATCTATCATTTTTACAAGTGGGTCACGATATTTTGAACCACTTGCGACCCAAGAAGACATATATATGGCCTTGACTTCATTTGGAGTTTCTATATGAGAAGCTGGTAATACAACTTCAGAGATAATTTCATTCTCATTTAAATTTTCACTTTTAATGTTATCGTTAAGGATTTTTTCTTCTGTATTATCTACTAAATTTCTATTATATTCTATATCACTATTTGTAAAATGATACCAAACAAAAAAAACAATCAATATAAAAATGATAACAATAAAGACTATTTTAATTTTTCTATTTTGCAAAAAAGACATAGATTATTCACTACTACCTATATTGTCCACAAAATTCTCTGTATCCTCTCTTGTTTTTTTGATTCTTCTTTTTGTTTCTAAATAAAAAAGATAAGATAAATAAATTAATAAAAGCCCAGTAATAATGAATAATATTTTTCTCCAATTATTTGGAAAACCAAGGAATGGCAAGAGTGCCACCCAAAAACCCATAATAAATAAAGTTCTTTCTTTTCTCATCCCTCTATTATACCCTATTTACTTTGGCTCTACAATAACCACAAATTCCCCTTTTATTTTGTCTTTATTTAATTCAAAATATTTAAGTATCTCTTCTGGATTACCTTTTACAAATTGCTCAAATTGTTTTGTAAGTTCACGTCCTATTGTCACCTTTCCATTTGGAGTATGTTTTATAAGTGAAGCCAAAGTCTTTAAAATACGATGAACTGATTCATAAAAAACAATGACTCTTTTTGAATTTGAAATTTCTTTAAAAATAGTTTCTCTACCTTTTTTGTGTGGTAAAAAACCAAGAAATGTGAATTCGGCTACAGATACACCAGAAGAAGAAAGTGCAGAAATAAGAGCACTCGGTCCTGGAATGGGAATTACCTTTGCATCATTTCCAAATTCTTTATAAATAGAAGAAACAAGCATTACTCCTGGGTCAGAAATACAAGGTGTCCCGGCGTCAGAAACAAGAGCTAGGTTCTTGCCATTTTTTAAAAGGTTTATTATTGTATTTTCTTTACCCATTGAACTATGAGCATGATAGCTCATCGTTTTGGCTTTTATATCATAATGCCTGAGTAAATTTTCTGTCGTCCTAGTGTCTTCACAAAGTATATAGTCCACTTCTTTGAGTATTCGAATAGCCCGAAGAGTTATATCTTCTAAGTTACCTATTGGTGTTGCTACTATATACAAATTCCCTAAATCTTCCATAAATAAATTATAGCATAAATAAATATGAATATAAAAAAGAAGCGCAGAAGTTAAACTTCATACGCTTCAGATCCCCCCTCTTCGTTCCGGTTACGATCCTGTCCCGGAAAAATATTTTTTTTCAAGCCCCGCAAACAATATTGCAGAACTCACAACTCCCGTAATTAAAACTGGAATACAAAACAATATGGGTGACAACAAACCGCCAATACCAGCATCAATTATTGAAAGTAAAATGTACACTATTGCAAAATTATTTGCAATTTTTTTAAAATTAATTTTTGTTTTCATAATGGTTGATTTTAAAATGGTTAAATTGAATAAATGACTTATTAAATCAACTATTCAATTTAACCATCCCTAACCACCTTCTGTTATATTGTATCATATTTGGGGATATTTGTCAATATGTAAAAATTACATAAATTTCTATATATAATAACTATTTTTTTAATTAAAAACAAGAATTTTTATCTTCTTGTAAAAAGACTATTTTTCTGGTATTTTATATGTATCTAACTGGCCTCATCGTCTAACGGTTAGGACAGCGGGTTCTCAATCCGCTAATCGGAGTTCGATTCTCCGTGAGGTCACAACGTTTTTAGCCTTATTTATTAAAGTAGTTTTTTACACCATTTTAAGAGTTTAGAACTTTTTCAAGTATCTGATATAATAATGTAATGATAAAAGCAATTATTTTTGATTTATGGGAAACTCTTGGAACTAAGAATGTAGGTATATCAAAATCATTGCAAGACAAATTTGGAATTGAAAAATCATCCGAATTTATGCATCTATATGAGACTTCTGTTCAGTTAAATAATTGGAGTTCAGAAAAAGAAATGGCAATAAATTTTCTTAAGGAATTTAATATTGAACATAATAATGAAAACGAAGAATTTATAATAAATTTATTCAGAGAAGGAATTGAAAAAGCAACAATGTTTATTGGAATGAAGGAATTACTACTAAAACTTAAGGAAAATTATAAACTTGGTTTTATATCAAATACTACAGTGTTTGAAGCAAATGTATTGAATAAATGGTATATAAGAGACTTATTTGAAATAAAATCATTCTCTTGGGAACTAGGGATAAAGAAACCTAATAAAGAAATATTTGATATTACATTACAAAAACTTGGAGTTAAACCAGAAGAAACTGTGTTTATAGATGATGGTAAAAAAAATATTCTTAAAGCTAGAGAGTATGGATTAAATGGAATTGTATTTAAGTCAGTTGAACAACTTAATGATGAATTATTAAAATTTAACATAAAAATATGAAAGCAAAACTTATAATTTTAGATGGGGCAAGGGGTGCTGGAAAATCAACAGTTAGTGCAATCTTAAAAGAAAAAATGGAAAATACTGTTTTTGTTGGGCTTGATATGATAAGAAATTTAATCACTAAATCAAAAGCGACTGATGATTTTAACGCAGTAGCATTTGATGCAATATTTTCATTAACTAACTCTTTCCTTTCAAATAACGTGAACGTTGTTATTGATAGTGGAATTACAAAAGAGCGTGATAACAAATTAAAAGATATTGCCATTAAGAACAATACAGATATTTATATGTTTTATCTTTCTGCTCCAAAAGAAGTTTTATGGGAAAGAATACAAAAAAGAGGCGAAGAAAGAAAAAGGATGCCTGATAGAGAAAGATTTGATTACACACATGGTATGCAACAAGCTAAAGATTTTTCAGAATTTACAGAGATTGATACTACTAAATTTAATCCTGAAGAGATTACCGATTTGATATTAAATAAAATTGGTTAATGTGTGAACTTCGTGAACCTTATTTAAGTATCAAACTCAACTCCTTAATCCCTAATTCAATCCATTCTCTGTCCCTACTTAGTTCTGAAAGCCACGCAATGGGTTCACAAATTAAAAAAATTTAAGTAGCACTTTTTTAATTTGTGACAGTCGGAGGCTAACGAGCCGAGATGAGGTCGCGAAAATTCTCAGCAGAAAATTATCTATAGCTACAAAAAAATCATTACCTAGACTTTTTATGACAAAAATGGTATAAAAAAAATAAATAAACTTTAAAACTAAAATTATGGAAGCAAAAATTCTTTTATCCGTTGCTTTTGTGATAGTAATTATCACAAGTCTTTTCTGGAAAAATTTATTGAATTTTTTTCTTATGTTTATACCAGAAAAGAAAGAAATCCGTGGTATTGTTTTTGATCTAACTCAAGAACAATCAGAAACTCTTGCAGGAGATTTATCCCCTGTAGACTTTGCGACTTCCATACCGGAAGTGATAAAAATTACAAACTATTTCGTAACTATTGAAACTGATGATGGTGATTTTGTTAAGATAAAAACTGACAGATCACATTTTTTTAATTTCAAGAAAAAAGAAAAGTTTGACTTTCAAGTCACACAATTCCCTTTCTCGAAAGAACTAATTCTCGAATAAAATTTGAGGTAAAAAAAATCCGCTGGCCCAAAAAAGCTCTAGCGGATTTTTTAATTTTTATAAATTAAGACAATTTAAAAAATTATTGTGTGTCATATTTTTATAGATCACAATATATTTGGGAATTATTATCATATCCCAAAGTACAGAATACTTCCCGTTTTTAAGTACGGGGTGAGTAGAACTACAACTGCATTTTACTGCAATAATCTCATCAAATTTATTTATGATGATTCTATTCGCAGAATGTCCTTTTGGCCTATCGGCAACATGAATTTGCCTGTAGAACTCACGACAAGTAATATTACTTGAATCATTAATTGAGGTATCTTCAAAACCTACAACAACATCAACAAAATATCCATTATTTCCCATAACTTAAATTTTTAAATTGTTTATATTTATTTTATTAACTCTCAAAGAACAACAGAAAAGAACAAAAACCAGTTTTCGTTTGAAAGCTGGTTTTTGTGAATAAATATATTAGAGAATTTAATTATTATCAAAAATCAACTTTCAAACGAAAGTATAATAAAAATTTCCCCAAAAGAAGAAACTGTTATTTGATTTTGTGATAATACTAACCATATTTTTATATTATTATATTGAGTACATAAAGTCAAATTTATCCCCACACCTATATTTTTATTGTTTTAAAAAACGGACAGTATTACTTTTACAAAATTCAATCATTTAAATATTATCTTCATTTTAAAGAAAAATAATGAAATTAATAAAAATATAGGTGTGGGGATTTATCTATTCTTCCATTCTCTATCTTGTCTACATAATAGTTTCTTTTTATTATCTTTATCTTTCATAAGGATTTCTACCACTCTCTCAAGTCTAACTCCTTGTGATCCCTTCACCAAAATGACATCACCACTTTTTACAAAATCTTTAACAAAAGAAGCACAAGATAAAGCATCGTCAAAACTATAAATACTATTTTCTTTAAATCCTTTTTCTATTGCTCCGTCTTTTATAAATTTTGATCTTATTCCGACGGTAATGATAATATCAGCAATATCTTTTACTTTATATCCTACCTCTCTATGTTCTTCCTCTGTCCACTTACCAAGCTCAAGCATATCTCCAAGGATAGCAATCTTCCTTTTTGTTTTTACTTCTTTAAGTAAACCAAGAGCCACACCTACGGCTACTGGAGAAGAATTATAAGTGTCATCAATAATATAAGAATCATTTATCCCATCTATAAGAGACAATCTCCCTGGTGGAGTACGATACTCCCCTATAAAAGATATTGATTTTAGCAAATCACAACCAAGCTCATTCGCACAAATAATAGCTGATAGAGCTTGCCCTATATAATGCATACCCAAAACTTCTGGCATATAAACTGGAAAAGTATTACCATTATATTCTAATTTAAAATTTATCCCATTGGGTATACTTGTATTCCCTACATTTTTATAAGTATAAATAGGATAAGTGGCACGATAAGTGGCTTTTTCATTTTCTCCAAAAGAAACAGTTCGTCTATTCGCCTTTTCGTGTAAAGAATAAACCTTTTCATCATCATGATTAAGTATTAAAAGTCCATCTTTTTTTAAACAATAAGCAAGAGCGCTTTTTTCTTCTATTACCTTTTCAACTGAACCAAAGAATTCTACGTGTACTGGCTTGTCTGGAAAACGAGTAATAATAACGATATCAGGGGAAAGCCAAGGAGCAACATTTTTCTTTATATCGCCCGGCTTACCTACTCCTACTTCAAGGACAAGATATTCTGGATATGGTCTTTTTAATATTATAATTAATAAGCCACGAAAAATATTTTCAATCCAAGTAAAAACATCATCCCAACCATTTGGAAGACCAAGTATAGTAAGGGGAAGGCCAATTTCACTATTGAAACTCTTTTCACTTTTCCTTACAAATTTAAATTTAGACAAAACAGTAAAAACGGCATCTTTAGTAGAAGTCTTCCCTACTGAACCTGTAATGGCAATAATTTTAGGCTTATATCTTTTAATAACCAGTTTAGCTTCAAGTGTAATAATATAAACTATAATTTTTTTTAATATTTTCTTCATATTTTTATCTATCTGGCGGAACATTATAATAATTAAGTAAAAATTTTGTAATATTTAAAAATGGAGGAATAAGAGTTTCTGAAGCATATCTAATTCCTTTTGGATCTTTTAAGAATAAAAAAACTATAAATCTAGGATTGTAAGCTGGAAAATATCCAAAAAATGAATGCATATGCTTATCAGGATAATACCCTCCACCTCCTTCCATTGCAACTTGTGCGGTTCCTGTTTTTGTGGCGATACTATGGCTATTTATTTTATAAGACCCATTATTATATGATTCAAAAACATGAACAAGCATTCGAGTAATGGTATCAGCAGATTCTTTCTTTATTAAATTTTCTTTCACGTAAGGATATTCTAAAATCTCTGAAGCCCCATTTTCATATTTTATTTCTTTAATAATATGAGGAGTGACGAGGTTACCACCGTTTGCCAAAGACGAGAATGCTCGTACTGCCCCAATTGGAGTGAGAGCAATACCTTGCCCAAAAGCAGCATTAGCATATTCTATATCCCTAGGACTTTCTAAATTTTTTATAAGACCATATGTTTCATTTGGTAAATCTATTCCCGTACGTTCCCCGATACCATATGATTTCATATAATTTCTAAAATTACTGTGGCCGATTTTAGATTCGATGTAGACCATCCCAGTATTTAAAGACTGATCAAGAATATCTTGAACAGTGACATTTCCTCTACCTTTATCATCAAAATTTTTTATTTCTTTTTTATTTACTATCACACTCCCACTATCATAATAATTAGTCTCTGGAGTTATAACACCAAGATCAAGTCCTGTGGCCACAACTAAAGGCTTAATAACAGAACCAAATTCAAAAACATTCTCAACTAAAGGATTTCTGTATATAGATATATTATTTACTTCTTTAAAATTATTCAAATCAAAATCTGGCATTCCAGCCATCGCATATATCTCACCTGTAATAGGGTCCATAATTATCCCCCCTGCAAGTTCTGCGTCCCATTTATCTAAAGAAGAACGGAGCTCTGACTCAAGCATGTATTCAACTTGAGGTTCAATGGTGGTCACTATATCACCTTCTATTTTTTCTTCTCTACTAAAAGAATCCTCTATGTTTGAAAAAATCTCAGCAAAAAAATTTACATACATTTCATCTTTGGATTTGGAAAGAACATCATTATAATATCTTTCAAGTCCATATTGACCCACACGATCATTTCCTTTATAAGCTATAAATCCAAGAGTATGCGAAGCTAAATTCTCTCCAGGATAAAATCTCCAATTATCTTTAAATATAGAAACCCCAGGAATTTTCATTTTCTCTATCTCATCGGCTTGTTCTTTAGTTAGATTTATAGCAACTTCTTCATATGGATCATTTATCTTGCTGGCTCTTTCCATAAACACACTCTCTTCTATTTCTAAATATGGTGATAGTTTTGTATAAGCATTTTCTTTATCTTCAAGTTTATTTGTATTTAATGCAATTTTAAATCCAGTAGACACAGTAGCCGCAGTAATAAGTGAGCCATCTTTCTTTGTAAAAAATATATTACCTCTATCAAAAATATTTCCTGAAGGTGTAGCAAATTGCCTATCAGCTTTTTCTTCATAATAATTTTTATGTATAACTTGAACAAAAAATAACCTTGTGACAAGCACAAAAGCAACAAAAAGTACAAAGACAGAGACTATCCTTATTCGAATTATAAAAGGTGAAGTCTTTGCCATAAACTTTTTTATCTAACAGCAACTTGATTAATATTTCTAGAAGCAAAAATACTATTTGAGACATCAACAAATCCACGCGATGTAGCAAATTCTTTATTTATTTCATTTGATTTATTAAAATAATCTATTTCTAGCTGACTTATATTATTATTTAAAATTTTTACTGTATTTTCTAAAGATTTACGAGCAAGAACATTAAAGGTTATAGACCCAACAAGATAAAGATACACCACAAACATAAGAACAACAGAAAAAATCAATGACTTAAAAATTATTTTTTGAACATATATATCATTTGTAATTGTTTGTGCTACTATTTTTGTTTTTGTCATATTTTTTCTATTATCCTTAATTTTGCACTTCGTGATCTTGGGTTTTCTTTTAATTCAATTTCACTTGGCGAAATCGGCTTTTTGTTAATAATATTTGCGACTCCTTTATCTTTTAAATTTATAAATGCTCTTTTCACTATCCTGTCTTCTAAGCTATGGAAAGTTATGATGGACATTCTCCCTTTATTCTTCAAACTTTTAAAACCTTTTTCTATAACTTGTTCTAAATTTGTAAGTTCACTGTTTACGGCTATCCTAAGTGCTTGGAAAGTCTTTGTGGCGGGATGTATTTTACCTTTCTTGTAAAATAACGGAACGGCATTTTCGATAATTTCCACTAAATCAAAAGTAGTTTTAATTTCTTTTTCTTTCCTTCTTAGAACTATCGCCTTAGCAATTCTCCTTGAAAATTGTTCTTCACCAAATCCGTAAATAATATCTGCTAAAGTTTTTTCCCCCCAAGTATTCACAATGTCATAAGCCGTAATATCATTTTCATTTGGGTCTTTCTTCATTGTCATCAGTAGTGGTTCATCTTTTTTAAAACTAAATCCCCTTTCTGAAACTTCAAGTTGGAAAGAACTTATCCCAAGATCAAGCATTACACTATTTACTTCATTTATATCCATCTCTCTCAAAATCTCAGATATTTCTTGAAATCCTCGATTAACAAAAGTAAAATTATTTTTTAAATTACCGATAGATTTAAGAGTTCTTGCTTTTGCATCAAAATCAAGATCGAGTCCAATAATTTTAACTTTATCTTTAAAGATTTTTATGATTTCACTGGTGTGACCTCCGCCACCCAATGTACCATCAACAATGATATCGCCTTCTTTTATGTTTAGACTTTGTATTAATTCATCTTTTAGAACAGGTATATGTGTCATATTAAAGAACTCCTATTTGCCCAAGCTTGTCCGCTAATGTATCAGCTTGTTTTTCAACCACTCCTTTATAATCTGACCAAGCTTTTTCATTCCAGATTTCAGCACGATTTTGTACTCCAATCACCACAACTTTTGAAGTAAGGCCTGAACGATTTTTTAAATTTTCCGGGATTAGTATTCGGCCATTGGTATCTACATCTACCACAACAGCTTGACCAAACATAAATCTCGAGAAACTTCTATTATCACTTGCTAGCATTGAAGAGTCAGATAATTTACTAGAAATCTTTTGCCATTCTTTTGCAGTATAAATAGCAAGACAATTATCAAGCCCAGGTGCCACAACAACGCTCTTCCCCATTTCTTTACGGAACTTTACAGGTAGAGACATTCTATTTTTTTCATCAAGTGTATGTGTGTATTCTCCGATAAGCATAATAATATTGTGAAATAAGGTTATTTTTAATATTCCCTAAAACAAATTTTAATAAAATTTGTTCGGACGAACATTTTTTTATAGCAAAAATGTTTTAGTCCCACTTTATCCCACCTTCTTATATTATACACCACTTTATCCCACAAAACAAACACAATACCCCACCTAAAACTGTGGATAAGTATAAAAATCTATTAATAGACATCTAGTTATTTTTGTGATATAATATACACAAAATTGAACATGAACAAATAATTTAAATCAAATGAAAAAAGAAACAAACTTTCCGCCACCCCCTGCTGGATTTTATGGTATTTCAGAAGGTAAAATATACCTTCTTTGGAAATCATTTCCTGTACCAGAAGAATTTATTTCTGGGGAAGTATTTTCGGACACAGGAATTGTGTCAAAAAATTTTGTTTTGGAAAACAAAAAAACGGACGGATCACCTTAGTGATTCGCCCGTTTCTTTTTTGTATTCCCTTTCTACTTTCTACTTATTCTCTCGGCTTCATTAGTGGGAAAAAGATTGTATCTCGAAGATTTTTTTGTTCTGTAAAAATTGCCACTAATCTGTCTATCCCCATTCCAAATCCTGTCATTGGTGGCATGCCATGCTCCATAGAAGTTAGAAATCTCTCATCAACATCCATAGCCTCATCGTCACCAGCTGTTTTTGCTTTTGATTGATCTTCGAGAAGTATTCTCTGCTTTACTGGATCTACTAGCTCTGCATATTGATTTGTAATCTCTGCACCAGCAATTATGAGCTGGGCAACCTTTGCAGTACCATCTTCGTTTTGTTGAGCAAGAGGTTTTAAATCTCCCGGAAAATCAATCACAAAAGTTGGATTAATGATTTTATCCCTAGAAGATTTTTTATAAATCTTATCTAAAAGATTACCAAGGCCAAGTTTTTTAACTTCTTCTTCTTTTACTCCCCATTTAAGAGCCTGAACTCTTGCTTCTTCTAGAGTAATACTTTGTATATCAATATTTGCATCTTTTTTTAAAAGTTCTCTAAATGAAACACGAACCCAAGGAGAAACAATATCTACTTCTACTCCATTACCAAAATTATCATAAACAATAAAATTATTTTTATTCATTATATCTTTAGCAATAGATTTAATGAGTTCTTCAGTCCAAGACATATTTGTTTCTAGTGTCTCATAAGCTGCATACCACTCTAGTAAACTAAATTCTTGCATATGAGTAGGATCAGAACCTTCATTTCTAAAAGTTTTACCTATTTCGTAAACTTTATTATACCCACCAGCCATTATCATTTTGTGCTCAATTTCAAGAGAAATACGAAGGACCATATCCATATCATAATCATTATGGTGTGTATCAAAAGTCCTAGCCATTGCACCCCCTGCTTGTGTTTGAAGTATTGGAGTTTCAACTTCGATAAAATCTTTCTTGTCAAAAAATTCACGAATATATTTAACTATCCTGTTGCGGATTATAAATCTATCATAAACTTCCTTATCCATTATCATATCTAAATATCTTTTCCTATAAGTCTCTTCAACATCTTGAAGTCCATGCCATTTATCAGGAAGAGGAAGAAGTGCTTTAGAAGCCATCTGCCAATCTTTTATAAGGATACTCTGTTCTCCTCTTTGTGTAACAAAAAGTGTACCTGAGATAGATAAAAAATCTCCATTATCAACTGTATTAACAAATAGATTAAAAATCTCTTCTTTAAGTTCATCTTTTTTAAGTACAGCCTGGAATCTTTCCCCTTCATCTTGTAAGACGACAAAAAGGATAGCCCCTTGTCCACGAATTATCATTACTCTACCTGCAATAGAAATATTCTTTTCTGATTTTGATAATTCTTCAAATGAATTTTTTAATTCCTTAAAAGAGTAATCACGAGAAATAGATGTAGGATACGGATCCATCCCTACCTCTTTAAGTTTATTAATTTTTTGTAAACGCGTATCGCGTAATTCTATAATAGATGCCATAGCCCTATTGTATATCAATTAGGGTGTATTTGACTAGTCCTTTAGGTGTGGAGATAGAAAAAGTATCCCCTTTTGATTTTCCAAACAATGCTTCTCCAAGTGGTGATTTGTTTGAAATTTTATTACTTGCCATATCTGCTTCTTCAGCTCCAACTATACTATAAACAATGACATCTTTTGAACTTTCCTTTTTTATGTGCACAGTTGTCCCAATTTCAACCTTATTACTTGAATGCTTCTTAACCACAATAGCAGATTTAAGCATATGATCGATTTGATTTATACGATCTTCTGTTTTTCCTTGATCTTCTCTTGCTTGATGATATTCAGCATTTTCAGAAAGATCTCCAAGTGCCTTAGCCGCTTGTAAAGCCTCCTGAATTTCCTTTCTTTTAGTATTCTTTAGATAATCTAATTCTTTTATTAAATCTTGTTTTTTCTCTTCTGTTATGTAATTTTTTTCATCCATAATTTTACAATTTTAACTTATTTAAGCTTAAAAGTCAATGCTCAGTCTATGTATTCCTTTAGATAAATACTTATATATTCAACAACTTCTCTCATAACACGAGTTGCATTTCCAGAAGCTTCTTTGGGTCCACGCTCCATCATCACAGCAAAAGAGTATCTTGGATTATCGTAAGGGAAAAATCCAACAACCCACGAATTAGTATTTGTATTACCCAAGCCTACCTGGGCTGTTCCTGTTTTTGCTGCAACTTCCAAAGTGGGAATATTAAGAGCTGTCGCAGTCCCTTCAGTGACTGCCATTCTCATACCTTCGTGAACAACCTTCATTTTATCTTTATCAATATCTAAAATAGTTTTTTGATTATTAAATTTATTATCATTTAATAAAAGATGTGGGGTGGGTATTTCTCCATAATTTGCGATACCAGCAACAGCTCTCGCCATAGAAAGTGGAGTGACTTGAAATCCATACTGACCAATCGAAGTATTGTAAGTATCTCCCACTCGCCACATTTCACCTTTAAAAGTTTTGGATTTCCATTCCGGAGTTGGTATAGTTCCACCTTTTTCACCCAAAAGATCTACTCCAGTCTTACTAGAAATACCAAAAAGTTGGGCATACTTATCAATATTTACAATTCCCATACCTTTTTGATCTTGAAAACCTCCACCAATGACATAAAAATAAACATCGGATGAGACAGCAATAGCCTTTCTCATATCTACATAACCAAATGAATCATGATCTTTAAATACTGAAAATTGTCCGGGGAAATATGGATTTGGAATAGAAATAGAACCATTAGAAAGAATAAGTTTGAGTGGATTTATTATATTTTCACTCAATGCGCCATATGCAAAAAATGGCTTTACAATAGACCCTGGTGCATAAAGTCCAGAAATAGCTCTATTCAAAAAAACTTTTCTTTTGTCCACAAAATAATTACTAATAATTTTTACATCATTACCATCTGATATAATAGTACTATCATATTCTGGATAGCTTGTCATCGCTATCACTTCACCAGTTTTAATATCCATTATTACTCCTGCCCCACCTATAAAATGAGCATTTTCTGCCATTAAAGAAATAGATTGATAAAGTTTTTCTTGAATTCTTGAATCGATGGATAATCTCAAATCTTTACCATCTTTCGGTGGATTAATAATATTTTCTGATTGAATTTCTCCTTTCACATTTGTTTCTGTAATTCGAACTCCATTTTCACCCTTTAAAACATCATCGTAATATTCTTCTATCCCATCCTTACCAATAAAAGTATCTTGCCAAAAATGCCCATCTTTATCTTTTGCTGGACCACTAGTATAACCCAAAAGCAAACTAAAACCTCCTTTATCTGTATAAATTCTTTCTGGAATAGAAAGTTTTTCTACATCTTCTTCATGCCAAGAATTCCAAGCAAGAAGTACATTATTCCTATCATATAAAAGTCCACGTGATGCAATAATCGGCTCATTTCTTAAGGTATTGTTTTCGCTTTTTGAAAGATATGCCTCACCTTTAACTATCTGTAAATATCCTAATTTACCCACGAAAATCAAAAAGAAAAATATAAAAATAATACTTAAAATAGATATAGTTCTCTTGGGTATTGGCTTTTCTAATCTACCTTCAAATTGCTGAGTATTGAAATTCGGTAAATTTTTTGAATCAAGAAAAATCTCATCTGGATCAATCTCACTTTTAATTCTTCTTTTTTTTCTTTTAAATATCATAATTATTTTCTATATAAAATAATATAATGTTTTAGGGTTTGAATAATAAAATAACACAATAAAATAATAATCGGAAACAAAATTTTAGAAGTAATCATCCTATCACCTTCATAAGAATATATACTAAATGTTATCATCCCATATATTACAAACTCATAAAAGTTATTAAATATAAATAAACCTAAAATAGCAATAGGTAAAGTAATCCACCAAGGTAAAATGAAAATCGATATAAAAAAAACCATATCAAAAACTACTCTATTAACCATAAATTAATTATATCTTATAAAGTCTTTATTTGACAAATATTTATTTTATTACAATATTTTCTTAAAAATTAACCTTATTAGATAAAAAACTATAAAGATTATGAGTCCATAAAATATAATTTTATTATTTAAAATAAACTCTAATGCGGATAGAAAAATGTGACGAAGTAATGCTATGGGTTTCTCTGTTCCCTCACCTATTTCACTATTTTCCAATTTTAAAACATTCTCTTTGGCTTTTTCCTTCGAAATAGAAACTTCTTCTAATTTTTCTTTTCTAATATTCTCTATATTATTTAATGAATTTGAAATAGGAGTACGAATAGACTCAGGAATAATATTAATAAAACTTTTATTTGCTTTGTATAATTCATCTTTAATAAAATCTTGACTTGTTTTTACCTCCCCCGTGGCTTCATCTTCCACTCCAAAAGAGACAGTAATATTATTCCATTCTGTTTTAGATATTGGCAAAGATATTTTTTCTTTAATTCCTTTTGAATTTAATATTTGAGATGAAACAATTTTAGCATATATACTATGATCCCCATTTTTAACATTAAAAGGAATAGAAACTTCTTTTATTTCCTCTGGAAGTACTTCTATTTCTCTATTACCTAAAACTACACTCTTATCATAGAATTCTACTTTAACAAATATTTTTGAGCTTTCACCATTCCATATAGCTGTATAAATCTTTATATCATCTCCATCTTTAAAAGATTCATTCGAAAACCAAACTGATTTTGTAATAAGACCTGTACTTTCATTAACAGCTCCAAATGCTAAATTGGAAGTAAAAATTGATGAGATAATTATAAAATAAATAAAAAAATTCTTCATACTATTTTTATTATACCATAAACTATTTAAGTATAATATCTCCTATTTTAGAGGCTTCCCCAGCCCCCATTGTAACTATAATATTTTTCTCCCCCATACTTGGGAGCTCAGCTCCCAAGTAATTTTCGGATGATTTAAAATCAAGGAAGACTTTAGAATTATGGGTAAATTTGTTTATTTCGTCTGATAAAATTAAAGATGAGATACTACCATCATCAACTTCACGAGCATAATATATAGGCAATATTATTACTTGATCAGCATCATAAAAGCTCTGTGCAAAATCATTAAGAAGTAGCTTGGTCCGAGAGAAAAGATGTGGTTGGAATATTACTGTGATATTCCAACCTTTACTTTTAGGATAAATTTCTCTAAAACCCTCTAAGGTTGAAGTAATTTCTGTAGGATGATGAGCATAGTCATCATAGACCAACACTCCATTTGGAAGCTTGCCCTTAAATTCAAAACGCTTCCATGTACCAGGGAAATTTTTTACATATTCCTGGGATTTTTCTTTTGAGATACCACAAGTGAGGGCGACAGCCGTGGCAGCGGCCGCATTTTTCTTATTATGTATCCCTGGAATTTTAAGTTTTAATTCTCCATCAAAATACTCACCCCAGTTTATTACCTTTGCTTTTATTCCATTTACTACATCCTTTATATTTTCATCATCTATATTACAAACTACATATCCATCTTCAGGTAATTTTTCTACAAAGGCACGAAAAGCACTTTTTATATCTTCTATATCTTTATAATAATCCAAATGATCATTGTCTATGTTTGTAATAACTACAATGTCTGGATTGATATTTAAAAATGACCTTCTATATTCGCAAGCTTCCACTATAAAATGAGAGCCCGTACCATGAATAAAATTGGTCCGAGATCCATCTTTATCTTTAAGTAAACTCCCCACTATAACTGTTGGATCACTCCCATTATCTACAAATATCTCTTTGAGCATTCCTGTCGTCGTCGTCTTGCCGTGAGTCCCACAAACAGCAATGGTATATTTATCTTCACTTATAACTCCGAGCATTTCTGGATATGATTTAATAATAAACTTATCTTGCGATTTTAATTTCTCAAAAAGTTCTTTATCATAAGTCTCAATTGCCACAGTATAAATAACAAGCTCTGTATCATCCGATATATTCTCATATGATTGATGGCCGATGTTTATTTCAATATTCAACTTTTTTAACTCCTTAACAATCTCCCCATCTTGCATATCTTGCCCTGTGACATTCTTTCCCATTACTTTCATCATTCTCGCCACAGCCGAAATACCGATACCCCCAATACCAATAAAGTGAACGTTATTTATTTTTGATAATTCTAAATTCATAAATTTATTATAAACTATTTAACCAATTATTAAATATTTCTTTTAATTGATTTAAATGCTCTGATTCACGAAATACATGCCCAACCCCTTTTACAATATGAAATTCTTTTTTTGTTTTTTCTGATAATAAATCATAAAACTTTTTTTGATCTTCAGGGGGACAACTTGTATCATTTTCTCCTGCAACAAATAATATAGGCATAATGATTTTATCTACCATTGGTTTTAAATCATGTTTTAATCTTTCTTCCATATGAGACCAAGGAAGCTTCATCTCAAATTCTGGTTTTGATTTACTAGTTCTATAAGTCCAACCCGTTTCTTTCCAATCATTAAGTTCTTCTGTTCTTAGTTTTTTATATGTTTCAAAACAATCTTTACCAGAAAAAACTGCACCAAACGGGAATACGCCCTTTACTTCTAGAGGGAATTCTTCTGCATATCTTGCGACAGCATATCCACCCATACTATGACCAGCTAAAATAAACGGTTCTTTATACCAAGTTTGTGTCTTTACCCAATTTATAACATCAACTAAATCTTCATAATGTATTTGCATTGTTGCATCTTCGTATTTCCCCTCACTTTCCCCCCTAGAATTTGTTGCATCAAAATTTATAACAGTATAATTGTTTTCAAATAAAGTATTAGCCATTAAATCTATGTGATGTTCTTCTTTGTATCCACCTAATCCATGCATTACAAAAGATAATCCAATTGGATTATTGGGTTTTAAAATATTTCCAACAATCTTCAATCCTTTTCTGTTTTTTATCTCAAATTTTTCCATATTATTTTAAATAATTACTTAATTCTGGTATTTCTATTAATTCTGTTTTATTTTTTAAATCTTCTGAATCAAGTATAAATATTCCACCCTTATCAGGTAGTATATATAAAGTGACGTGAGTTGGTGAAGTTTCTAAATTTAAATTATATTTTTCATTTATTAATTTGAAAAAAATATCTAAATTAGTTACATCACACATAATGACTACTGATCTTAGATCATTCTCTTCAACAAAACGAAACTCATTTCTGTATTTAATTAATTCAATTTTATTTGAATTAACAAAACTACAAAAATCTTCTAAGATTAAATCATTAAAATTAGGAATTTCAATCTTATGTTTCTTTATTAATTCACCAATGGGAACGAGAGTTACATGGAAAGTCATTTTTAAAGATAAATCATAATCATTGAAAATTATTTTTTCTGGAAATCGAGGGACAGAAATTGGCATTGATATAGTCATTGATTTATCATTAAACGTATAATTATCTCCCCCACAAATTTTATTTATTGACATATTATATTTTTATTAATTAAACCTTTATAAAAATCACTTCATCGTGTAAAACCGAACCATTTTTAAAATCTTCATTTAATTTTTTAGGCAAGATATTAATATCATCTTCTTTTGAAACCCATAATACATCTACTAATTCATAAGAATGACTACCTTTTAATTTACCTATATCTAAATAATCCTGACTATTTTTTATTTCAAAAAAGAATTCTAGAAAATTATCATTCTCAAAATATTTATATTGATTTATATACAAAAGCTTTCCAACCTCTGGTTTAATACCAAACTCCTCAAAAATTTCTCTTTCTACACATTCTTTTGCATCTTCTTGACCCTCTAAATGTCCACCTGGTAAAGCATAAAAATCATGATTTATACTATGCTTCACTACAAGAATTTTATCATTATTAAAAATAATTCCTCTACATTTTATTGTTTTTAAACTATCAGTATGTGTATTCATAAGTTTATTTTATGTCTTTATTTATAATTTTCTCTAATTCATCTTTAAATAAAGGGACTATTTGCTTTCTCATTATTAATTCATTTCTTATAGCCAGATTAGACTCAAATTTTATATTTAAAATTTTTTCCAAAATTGACTGTAGTTCAATATCATCTGTTATGATGAAATTTTTTTCATCTTCTAACTCTATTAAATTTAAAAATATATAATCAAGTTTTAAATCTTTCTTTATTTCATTAAATATATCAATAATTTCATCTACTCTATTACTAATTATCTTATTGGAATTTACTATTTCTAATTGAGCAATACTTACTCTTTTACCACTTAAATTAAACCAAGCTAAATCACCCATAATTCTTTCTTTTAATTTATCTCCAGATAAGTCGGACTTTGATTCAAAAAGGTCTTTTTTAAAATCTATAGGCAATAGAGCTATCTCATTTAAATATTTAAAAGCTTTTATATCTCTTTCCGTAGTAACACCTTTATTTTTAAAATTCAAGGTATTAGATATTATAGCTCCACATAAAAGAATAGCACTATCTTTTGAAATATTTACCTTATTTTCTATAAATTTTTCTGCAACGAGTGTGCAAGCAGAGCCAACTAATTCAATCTGAACCTTTGCATTAGTAAATTTATCAGCTTCATTTACCTTTCTATGGTCTATTATCTCAATTACCTTATCTGGATTAATTCTATTCTCCAACCCAGTTAAATCACTTGCGTCAACTAATATTACTTTTTCAAAATTAGCATCATTCTCGATTTGCTCTGGATATTTAATATTAAATCTATTTAAAATATATTTTGCTTCTTCATGAGGTTCACCCAAAAAACCAACAATGCACTCAATACCTTTTTTTATTAAAAACTCCGAATAAGCCATAGACCCAGCCACAGCATCTAAGTCAGGATTTACATAACCAGTTACTAAAATGGGCTTAATCATAAAATTGACTTATTTATTACTTCTAATAATTCTGGGAAAGCTTCTTGAAAAAAATGATTTCTGTCATCAAATTTATGAATAACGATTTTTGGTATGTTTTTTATAACAATTTCAGAATTATCTGGTAAAACAAGAAAATCATCCGATGAATACCATATATGAACATCATCACAAATTTCATTAATTCTATTAATTTTAGATAAATCAAATTTAAAATTCATTAACTTATATTTTTCAAAATTGTTTTCTTTAACAAATGGTGCAATTAAATGAATTTGCTTAACTCTTTTTGGAAATAAATTTTCTGATAAGTATTTTAACAAAAAAGTACCACCTTGCGAATATCCCATCAAAATTGTTTCTTTGTCATTTAAAAATTTCAAATATTTTTCAAACCAAATTTTCCAAGCTATATAATCAGCCTCATCTTTTGAGGGCATTTCAATTTTAAAATAATCAAATTTATCTTCCAAAATAACAGGCAATTCTCTGGTCCATCTTTTATTTTTATCATAAGGGTCTAATTCATATTCTTTAAGATATTCATAAAAATCTTCTTTTTTTTCAAAAGCATTTCCCCCACCAACATATATAATTTGTTTTTTATTGCTCATAAAATTTACTCCCTATCTTTTTATTATAATAATTTCTAAAATTTTTATAAAAGAAACCCCAAACCCCTGATTTAATGATCATCTTTAAATACCCATTCTCCCTATATCTCCTCTCACTTGGAATTATAAAACAATTCTCCATAAATACATAATGAGTTCCTATCTTTCTTGCCCTCTCCCCAAGGTCTGTGTCCTCACCTCTTTTCATACTCTCATTAAATCCCCCAAGTTTATTAAATAAATCTTTCTTTATAAAAAAATTACCACCAATATTTTTTCTATTATATCTATTTGTAAGCCACACTATATAATTACCTAATATTGTATTGCTCTCACTTTTCCATTTTGCACAACCCATATCGTAAGTTTCAATCATTTTAGAAATCTCACTCAAATAATTATCTGAAACAATAGTATCTGCATCTAAAAATACCAAAACATCTCCCGAGGATTTACTGACTCCAAAGTTTCTATTTTTTGAAACAGTCTGAAAATCCACATTAAAAACCATATCGGTATATTGCTTAGCAATTTCTCCTGTATTGTCTTTACAAGAATCACATACAACAATCAGCTCAAAAGAAACATTATTTTTATTTAATACTTCAATAGTTTTTCCTATATACCCCTCTTCATTATGAGCAGGTATAATTACAGAAATTTTATGCATATTTTATTTCCCGGGCTTAATTAAAATTCTTGATTTAATCTTTTTAAATCTTTCAACCTTTTTATTCCCAACCTTTATATTTTCTAGAAACATTTTCTTTGGTCTTACCCAAGTCGCCCCATCTTCTAAGTGTATATAAATAACCATACACTCCAGAGTCTCACTATGTAGACACTCCCCGAGGACCTTCACCTTCGTCCCCTTATAATGTTTATATATCTCCCCAATTTCTAATTTTTTCATATTAATTAAAACTTATAACTGTTAATAATCTATCTTTTGTTTTATCTCTACGATAACTTGGCAAAGATAAATCCATAAATGTATCTCTTCCATCTATTATAACATTAAGACTTTTAAATTGAGACAATAATGCATCTTTAAAATTAAAAAATATTTTATCACCTTCATAATCCATAAACATACTAAAATCACCTTTTAGTTTATCAAAACAAAAATCTTTTTTTATTTCAAATCTATGTATAAATGGGCCAATAAATATTTTAAGGTTTTTTGTATTAAAATTTGAAAGCATTTTTTTATTAAGTTCAGTACATAAACCTGGCCACCCTATATGAGCAATTCCTATTTTCTCTCCATCGAAATAACATACAGGCGCACAATCTGCTGTTTTAATTCCTATTTTTATTTCTTTGTTTGAAGTAAAAATACCATCTAAATTATCCATTTTTTCTTTTCCATCTTTTACTTCCAAAATATTATCAGAATGGATTAAATTAGGAGTAACAACATCTTTAAAATCATTTTCATAATTTTTATATATAAATATTTTAGAATTTAAAATCTTAATTTCATCCATATCATTTTAAATTTTTGACTATTTTCATAAATAAATCATTTCTTTCATACTCATTATTAAACATCCCAAACGAAGCAAATGATGGAGAAAGAATCACGATATCTCCCCTTTTTGCATTATTAATTGCTGTAATTATTATATCTTTAAAATCAGTTCCTTTATAACTTTTTACTTTTAAATTTTTATTAGACAACAACCTATCAGTTCCGCCTCCAGGAATCAAAGAAATAAATTTACAATTCTTATTTACAACTTTTACAAGATTCTCAAGTGGTAAATTTTTATCAGCACCACCACAAATAAGAATAATGTTTTTTTGCCAAAGGCCTTGCCTATGGCTAGCCATAGGCAAGGCCTTTGGCTGATCACTTAAGGCTTCAAGCCCTGCAATCGTTGCTTCGGGGGTTGTGGCATTGTTGTCATTATAAATCTTTATCCCCTTATAAACTCTAAGTAATTGCATTCTACCTTCTAAGTCTTTAAAATCTGCTACAGTTTTTTTGATTTTAGAAATTGGTATATCAAATTGCTTCGCTACTTCTACCGCACATGCTAAATTCTCTCTATGGTGAGCTCCTAATACATTAAATTTCCAAGCTATAACATCGTTTGGATTAATTACAATTAATTTTCCTTTAACATTAGATTTCTTTATAAAACTTTTCATCCCTGGACGAATTATTAGAACATCATCTTTTTTTTGATATTTAAAAATATTTGCCTTATCATCAAAATACTTTTCCATACTATTTTTATAATAATTCATATGATCAGGCATAAAAGAAGTAAAGACGGAAATGTTTGGAGATATTTTACTATCTCCAAACCCTTGAAGTTGCCAAGAATCTAGCTCACAAATTAAAATATCTCCATCTTTTACTTTTTTGAGTAATGGCAATGTGGCAACTCCTCGAAGATTGCCACCAATATAAACTTTTTGATCTTTAATATTCTTTGATAGAATTTCATATATCAAAGTTGTTGTCATACTTTTTCCACGAGTCCCTGTCACACCTACTATCTTTACATCTCTCGCAAGTTTAGCAAACAGTGAGACATCCATCTCGATAGGAATATTATTTTTCTTAGCTTCTTTTATGTAAATAGAATCAAACGGTACCCCAGCAGCTTTTATAATCATATCCCTACCCTTGAAATCTTCTAACCTATGTTCCCCTAATATAAATTTTATCGGTCCCAAGCCTTGCTTAGGACTGGAGAATTTTTCTAAAGCTTTAATTGAAATAGCGAGTTGTTCTTTAGTCTTTAGGTCTGTCACTATTAAATCCGCACCACACTCTGCCAAGAACTTAGTATACCCTACCCCACGCCCAAGTATCCCAAGCCCCATGACTGTAATCTTCTTCCCTTTAAAAAATTGTTTATAATTTTGCATTTATTTTAAATATTTTTCTAACTCTTCCAAATCATCAAAATGGTGTTTAACTCCATTGACCTCTTGATAATTCTCGTGACCTTTTCCTGCAACCAAAATGATATCTCCAGATTTTGCTATGGAGCATGCTTTTTCTATTGCCATATGCCTATCTACAATTATTTCCACTTTGTCTAATGCTTCAAGAGGTAAACCTTTCTGCATTTCCATAAGAATATCTTCTGGCTTCTCGGTGCGAGGATTATCAGATGTAAGGATAAGTATATCTGCTAAATCATATCCGATACGAGCCATTATCGGCCTTTTACTTCTATCTCTATCTCCACCACAACCAACCAAAGCAATAAGCCTGCCATCTTTTTTTATACCATTAGCAGTTTTTAAAACATTCTCTAATGCATCTGGAGTATGAGCATAATCTACAATTCCAATAATTCCATCGTTATTTTTTATCGCTTGAAATCTGCCAGGAGCTCCATCTAAGTCTTTAATAATTTCTTTTATTTTTTCTTTATCTTGTCCAAGCAAAACCGCTACAGCATAAATTCCTAAAATATTGTAAGCATTAAATTCACCAATTAATTTTGTTTCTAATCTTTCATTAAAATATCCGCAGAGGTCTGATCCGCAGAGGTCTGACCTCTGCAAAATTTGCATAGGTCTGACCTCTGCATTTTTTAACCCAAATACATATTTTTTTGCTTTAGTAGTAGAAAGCATATATTCCCCCATATCATCATCTATATTTGCAATTGCAAAACCAGAACTAGGAATCATATCAAAGAAACCTTTTTTCGCTTCAGCATAACTTTCTATAGTCTTGTGATAATCCAAATGATCAAGGGTAAGGTTTGTAAATATTCCACCTACAAAAGAAAGACCCGAAACTCTTTTTTCTGAAATAGAATGAGAAGATACTTCCATAAATACATATTCGCAACCTTTATCCACCATTTCAGCAAGAATTTTATTTAGAGAAATAGGATCTGGGGTCGTACGTTTAGCTTCATAAGATTCATCATTTACTTTATTTACTATTGTGCCGATCATCCCAGCTTTATAACCAAGATTTCTAAATAATTGATGAAGAAGTGTTGCAGTTGTCGTTTTACCATTTGTCCCTGTCACACCAACAAGCTTTAAATGCTTGGACGGATTGCCATAAAAATTACTTGCAATAATACCAACTGCTTCATGAGTATCTTTTACTTTAATATAAGTCACGCCAGATTTATATTCACTTAAATCCTTCTCATGAACTATAACTTTGGCCCCTTTTTCAACAACTTCATCTATAAAAGAATGCCCGTCTAAAACATTACCAATAAGTGCAACAAACAAAGAATGGGGCTCTATATCTCTCGAATCTAAAGACACAGAAGAAACAGGGGTATCAACGTTTCCCTTTGACTCTAAAATTATGATATCTTTTAAAATTTCATTTAGTATTTTCATCTCGTTTTATTTATTAAGCCAATTATTATATTCTTCTATGACTCTTTTTGAAACTTCTTCAAGTGAAACCTCTTTTGTATTTATAACTAAATCAAAATTAGAATGAATGGTATGATCTTTTATATTATATAAATCTTTATATCTCTTCTTTTCACTTTCTAATCTTAGTTTTATTTTTTCTTTAATATTTTTAATTGTATCAAAACCTCCAGTAGCTTCTGTATTTCTATTTGGATTACTGAGTTTATCTTTTAAAATTCTTTCTGCTGAAGTAGCTTCATCTAATTCTAAAAAAACTTTAAAGGAATTGGGAATAAAATGAAAACCAAGTCTTGAATCTAAAACAACATTATCTTTTGTCCCAATATTTAAATTATGATCATCAAGCTCTTTATCAATAGAAGGATCATTTTCAGCTATTACACTTAAATCTCCTAAAGAAACACCCCTATTTATTGCTATCTCTCTCATAAAATCTCCTGTGGATTTATGTTCATATCCCAAAATCTCTGCAACCTTTTTAGCAGTAGAAGATTTACCACTTCCAAGCTTACCTGCGATAGTTATAATATGTTTCTTTTCCATATTTCAATTCTACCACAAATAATAGCCAAATAAAAACCCTTATGTTATAGTATTTTCATGAAAATATTAGCCATAGAAACATCTTGTGATGAGACTGCCATAGCAATAGTGGAGATTAAACAACAGGGTAAAACTACAAAATTTAAAATACTTGGAAATGAAGTTTCTTCACAGATAGATATCCATAAAGAATATGGTGGTGTCTATCCTGCTCTTGCTAAAAGAGAGCATATAAAAAATCTGCCACTTGTATTTGAAAAAGTTTTAAGAAAAGCAAAAATTAGAGAAAAAGATATTAATAAAAAAATAAATGCAATCGCTGTCACTACTGGACCAGGGCTTGAGCCTGCACTTTGGACTGGAATAGTCTTTGCAAAAGAATTATCCTCAAAATATAAATTACCAATAGTACCCGTAAACCATATGGAGGGACATATATTTTCTATATTTCCTAAAAAAGGAAAAAATTTCACAATTAAAAACACCAAAGAACTGTTCCCAATGCTTACACTTCTTGTTTCTGGTGGACACACGGAACTTGTTTTTATAAAAAATTGGATGAAATACAAAAAAATTGGGCAAACTCGCGATGATGCCGTTGGAGAAGCTTTCGACAAAGTCGCTCGTATGATGGGGCTCCCTTACCCGGGCGGACCAGAGATTGGAAAATTAGCTAGTATGGAACGAGAGAATGTTGTTCCAGAAAGCCTTGCGCAGGCCGACGGGCCGAGCACGAGCAAAAATTTCAGCAGAAATTTATTGCGTGCTGACGGGAATAACATTTCGAGTGAAATACTAGAAATAAAACTCCCCCGTCCGATGATGTATTCAAAAGATTATGATTTTTCTTTTTCAGGACTTAAAACTGCTGTGCTTTATATGATACGAGATATCGGAGAACTTACAGATGATATAAAAAGAAAAATTGCCAAAGAATTTGAAGATGCAGCATTTGAAGTGCTTTCTTATAAAACAATGAAAGCAATAAGGGAATATAAAATCAAAACCCTAATAGTGGGAGGTGGAGTCTCTGCTTCTCCTCAACTTAAAAAAGTTATAACTAATGAAATTAAAAAAGTTAGGAAGTCGGACTTCCTAAAGATCAAAGCCCACTTCCCGGGCCGTGGCCACACAGGAGACAATGCTCTTATGATCGCCATCGCAGGATACTACCAATATAAAAATAAAAAATATACAACAAAACTGGGCTCCATCAAAGCCAATGGGAATTTATCTTTATAGTAAAATATGCTATATTTTACTTATGAATGAGTCAAATATAGATCCTAAATTATTGAAGCCATACGACCCTAAAGAGACAGAGGATCGTATTTATAAAATGTGGGAAGAATCAGGATTTTTTAATCCAGATGTTTGTATAGAAAAAGGAATGACGGATAAAGATGCAGAAACTTTTTCTATGGTTCTCCCTCCTCCAAATGTGACAGGGACACTGCATTTGGGTCACGCTGCGACTCTTACAATAGAAGATATTATGACAAGATTTGCTCGTATGAAAGGATATAAGACGCTTTGGCTTCCAGGTACAGATCATGCAGCAATTGCTACTCAATCAAAAGTTGAAAAAATATTAGAGAAAGAAGAAGGTAAAAGAAAAGGAGATTTGGGTCGTGAAGAATTTCTAAAAAGAGTAAATCAATTTGCACAAGAAAGTCATGATACAATCATAAATCAATCTAAAAAAATGGGAGCATCCCTTGATTGGTCTCGTGAAGCTTTTACTTTGGATGAAAAAAGAAATTTAGCAGTCCGAACTGCATTTAAGAAAATGTATGATGATGGACTTATTTATAGAGGGCACAGAATCGTAAACTGGGATCCAAAAGGTCAAACCGTAATTTCTGATGATGAAATAGTTTACGAAGAAAGAAAAGCAAAACTATATACATTTAAATATAGTAATGACTTCCCTATCTATATTTCTACAACCAGACCAGAAACAAAAGTTGGAGATACAGCTGTTGCTGTACACCCTAATGATGAAAGATATAAAAAATATATTGGTAAAACTTATGAAATTAAAGATTTTTGTGGAGTATCTTTAAATATTAAAATAGTAGCAGATGAATCTGTGGAAAAAGAATTTGGAACAGGGGCACTCGGAGTCACCCCCGCTCACTCACAAATAGATGCTGATATTGCAACAAGACATAAATTAGATACAAAACAAGTTATAAATGAATTTGCGAAAATGACAGTAGGAGATGAAAGGATTCTTAACAAAAAAACAATTGAAGCAAGAGAGGTAATCGTAAATTTTTTGAGAGAAAATAATCTTTTAGAAAAAGAAGAGGAAGTAACACAAAATATTTCTACTGCAGAAAGAACTGGTGGAATAATAGAACCATTACCAAAACTTCAATGGTTTATAGATGTAAACAAACCAATAAAAGAGAGAGATAATAAAAGCTTAAAAGAATTAATGCTTGAAGCTGTAAGGAGTAAAGAGGTAAATATCATTCCAAATCGTTTTGAAAAAGTTTATTATAATTGGATAGAAAATCTACGTGATTGGTGTATTTCCCGCCAGATATGGTACGGACATCGTATCCCTGTCTGGTATAAGGGTGAAGAAATATATTGTGGAGTAGAAACACCAAATGGTAATGGGTGGGAACAAGACTCGGACACTCTAGACACTTGGTTCTCTTCAGGACTTTGGACATTCTCGACCCTAGGCTGGCCAGATTTAAATGCATCTGACTTTAAAACTTACCACCCTACCAATATGCTTGAAACTGGGTATGATATTCTTTTCTTTTGGATTGCTCGAATGATACTTATGAGTACATATCTACTTGGAGAAGTTCCTTTTAAAAATGTTTATTTACATGGAATAGTAAGAGATGCGCAAGGAAGAAAAATGAGTAAGTCTCTAGGAAATTCACTTGACCCACTAGAGCTTACAGCAAAATATGGAGCAGATGCTGTCCGTATGTCACTCATCATAGGGACAGGACCCGGAAATGACAGCAAAATGTCAGAAGATAAAATAAGAGCATATAAAAACTATGCAAATAAACTCTGGAATATAACTCGTTTTGTACTTTCAAATACTGAAAATATAAAAAATGAAAATTTTAATAATTATGTAGATGTAGATAAAAAATTAATAGATGAAATTGATAAATTAATAATAGAAATCACAAAAGAAATGGATGAATATAAGTTCTATTTGGTTGGAGAAAAAATATATCAATATACATGGGCACGTTTTGCTGATATAATACTTGAAGAAAGTAAAAATATTTTCGAGAATGGTGCAGAAAAAGAAATATTATCTAGAAAACATTTTCTTCTATACACACTAGAAAAAATATTAAAAATCCTCCATCCATTTATGCCTTTCGTCACAGAAGAATTATGGGGTATGTTTCTTAAGGAAAATAAAAAATTATTAATGATAGAAAAATGGCCTGTCTCACCTGATACGAGCCAAGGCGAGCCAGTTTAATTAAATAATGATGTCAGACCCAAAAACATTACTCATAGCAATATTAAGTGGAGCAATCCCTGCTATTTTTTGGCTTTGGTTTTGGCTTAAACAAGAAGATGATGAAAAACCAGAACCAGTAGGACTTATAATCCTTTCTTTTTTTATTGGAAGTTTTCTTGTTTTTATTGCAATATGGCTTGAAAGATATTCTCTCAATTTTATATCTAACGAAAGAACTAAAATAATAATTTGGGCAAGCATAGAAGAGTTAATAAAACTTTTAGGAGTAGCTATAATAATAATTGGAAATAAACATGTCGATGAACCAATAGACTATCCTATGTATTTTATAGCCGTCGCTCTTGGTTTTGCAGCTATGGAAAACGTAATGTATTTAATGAACCCAATTAAAGTAGATGGGGCAATAGTCGGTATGATAACTGGAAATCTTCGTTTTCTTGGATCAACCCTTCTTCATGCAATATCAAGCGCAATAATTGGAAGTGCTCTTGGTTTATCTTTTTATATAAAACAATTTAGAGGATTTTATCTTATTGTTGGAATTTTACTCGCAATACTATTGCATAGTGTCTTTAATTTTTTTATAATGAAAGGAAGTGGCGATAATTTCCTTTCTGTTTTTGGTTTTCTTTGGGTCGTCACGATTATTAATATTCTTATTTTTGAGAAATTAAAACGTATTGGAAGGTTATCACCTTCTATACAATAAATATATGTTTAAAAAGAAATCATTTTTGGAACGCCTTACAGGTGGAATTCGTTTCGAGGAAAACGAAGGGGATTTTTTAGAAGAAAAAGACAATCGTAGGTTAAAAATTAATAATGAAGAAAATGAAGAAAAAATAGAAATAGAAAAAGAATCTAGATGGGAAGAAGAAGTGGAAGCAGAACTTACTATTGATTTATATCAAACTCCATCTGATATTATAGTCCAAACCATGGTAGCTGGAGTACAACCTGACAATCTAAACATTATAATCACTCGTGATTTAATAACAATCAAAGGGAAAAGAGAAGAAAATCAATCTGTTAATAAAGATGATTATTTTGTGCAAGAATTATATTGGGGATCATTTTCAAGAACAATATCTTTACCAGAAGAAATAAACCCAGAAGAAGCAGAGGCTATAGAAAAACATGGTCTTTTAATTATAAGACTTCCAAAAATAGATAAACACCGAGAAACAAAATTAAAAATTAAATCAATATAACAAAAAAAATACCCGTTAGGGTATTTTTTTGTTTTGTGCCGAGACCCAGGCTCGGCTATTACATAGCCAGGTATTTTTCGATTTAATGATTACATTAAATAACGAAAAATCTTTCTCGCCTGGACACATATGAAGTAGTTCATATGTTGTGTGCCGAGACCCAGGCTCGAACTGGGGACCTATCCCTCTTCAGGGGAGCGCTCTACCAACTGAGCTATCTCGGCATATGTAAACTATTAATACTGTTTTAATAATTCATTTATAGAATTTATATCAACCTTTCCACCTAAATCTTTTATCATATTTATATCAGAAACTCCACCTGTATAAATATTTAAAACATTATCAAAATACGGCTTTATAAAATAAAATGCACCCAAAGCTACACCTATTATTACAAGCCAATATAAAGCTTTACTTATTTGGGACCAACGTTGAAAATTTCTTACCTTTATAAGTAATTCATTATTCTCTTTAGATAATCTCAAATTTTCTTCTAAAAGATTCTTAATCTCTTGATCCATAAGTATATTATAGCATAAATAGGTTAAAAATAAAAGTGCCCTCGGTACGAATCGAACGTGCATCTACTTCTTACAAAAGCGGTATACCTTTCGCATTTTGATTACAAAACGCTCAAGGTCTTGCGAAATGGGTCCCTACCCATTTCTCACCTCAGGACGGAACTATGGCACATGCCCCTCATAATGCTTATTTGTGCTTCTGGCCAGAATCGAACTGACATCTATCCCTTAGGACGGGACTGTTCTATCCATTGAACTACAGAAGCATTATGATGGGGTCCATTGAACTACGAGGGCAAAATTATAAAAACATCCTTTTTACATTAGGATGCTTTTATAATACGATATTTTTAAAAAAAATACTACTCTTTTATACCCAATAATTCTACTATTTTTGGTTTATTGAAACCAACAATAAGATTATTTTCAATAATTATCACAGGCACACCCATCTGACCACTTTTGTCAAACATTTCTTTTCTTTTTTCAAGATCTGTAGCAACATTAAAATCTTCAAACTCAACCCCTTTTTCCTTAAAAAAATCTTTAGCCATGTGGCAAAAATGACATGTAGGTGTACTATATACTGTTACTTTACTCATAAAATTTTAAAAAATTAATTAATAATTAACTCACTGCTACAGTATAGCATAGTTATAAAATAAGAAAATATTGACAAATTAAATTAAAAAACATAAAAAATAAATTATGTCAAGTGTGCGGGATACGGGAATCGAACCCGTGTCTCATCCTTGGGAAGGACGCATCATACCACTAAACTAATCCCGCAAATATATTATTTATTAAAATCAAAAATATTTCTAACCCAAAATAAAAAACCATTATTGTTTTTATTTTTACTCTCTTTTTCTATATTATCTTCCCCTACTATTATTACCATTTTTTCCCCCTCTTTGGCAACTTGATATTTATCCCTAATAAGTTTTTCAACCCCCTCTTCTGTCTCTAAACTAGAAATTTCTAAAGAAAGATTATTTTCTCTTTTTTTTAAATCTTCTACCTGAGACAACAACAATTCTTTATTCTTACTACTCTCTTTTTCTTTTTGAATCAAACCAAAAACTTTATAAAAGAGTAATAATAAAAACAAAAACAATACAAATAAAAATATTGGGTTGTGATAAAATATATTATTTCCTTTCTTGAATTCTTTCATAAATAATGATAGTATTATAGCATGTTTTTCGACCCAAAAAATAAAAAAAGAATATCGAGGCTTTTTGGGGTAATTTCAATACTTGTAATTATAAGTATGATATTGCTTTATATACCAGTTTTATTTAGCTAATCTATTTATCTTTACCCCGCATCATCTTTAAAAAAACGTCATGAGAGATGTTTATTTTTGCACTTGATTGCATTCTCTTTTTACCCTTTTTCTGTTTTTCAAGTAATTTCTTTTTTCTACTCACATCACCACCCCCTACTACTTTACTTCCATGCATAAGAACATCTTTCCTAAATGCTGAAACTGACTCGGATGAAATTATTCTACCTAATGCTTTAGCTTGAATCTTAAAAGCGAATTGCTGTCTTGGTATTATTTTTTGTAATTTTTCTACTTGAGACTTAGCTTCTTCTTCTACCCTTCTTCTTGATATAACCCTACAAAAAGCAGGAATAGGATCACCTCCGACTAAAATATCCATCCTTACAACATCTGCTTCTCTATAATCTCCTATTTCGTAAGAAATAGAAGCATAGCCAGAAGTTAAACTCTTTAAATCATCAAAAAAATTCCTCATAAGTTCTCGAAGTGGCATTTCAAGATCGACAGAAGATCTATTGTCTCCAAAATTTTCTGTTGCCCCCACAATAGCTTCATGGTCAAACAAAAATGGCATCAAATAACTAAGATATATAGATGGAGCAATTATTTTAACATTTACCCAAGGTTCATACACTTTAGTTATAGATCCATCGTCTGGGAAAAGATGGGGTGAATAAATTATTTCTTCTTTCCCATTTTTAGTAATTACTTTGTAAGTAATAGAAGGCATTGTAACAATAAGCTCTAAATTAAATTCTCTATTTAATCTTTCGGTAATAATTTCTAAATGAAGCATTCCCAAGAAACCACAACGAAAGCCTCGCCCCAAAGTACCTGATGATTCTTCCTCATAAGAGAAAGAGGAGTCGGATAATTTAAGTCTTCCTAGTGCTAGTTTAAGATTAGGAAAATCATCTTGACTCTCAGGATAGACAGAAGCCCAAACCACAGGCCTAGGGTTCATATAACCAGAAAGAGCCTGCATTGGTCTCTTAGTAGAAGTTATTGTGTCACCCACAGAAGCTATACCAGGCTTTTTAATCCCTGTAATAATATATCCAATCTCACCTTCTTTTATAGAATCTTTTGATTCTTCCCAAGGAGAAAATATCCCAACCTCAAGACAGATAAACTTTTCTAAAGAGACAGCAAACATAAGTGATTCACCTTTTTTAAACTCTCCTTCTACTACTCTTACATAAACTATCACCCCTCGATGATTATCATATTTAAAATCAAAAACAAGAGCACGCCCAGAAGAATCTATTGTATTCATTTTGGGTGGAGGAATTTTTTTTACTATTTCATTAAGTAATTCTGACACACCATAACCAGTTTTACCTGAAACAATCATAACTGTATCGGGATCTATATTTAAAAGGATCGCGACTTCCATTTTTATTTCATCTACTCTTGCTAATGGTGAATCTACTTTTGACAACACTGGAATAATAACAAGCCCCAAATCACGAGCCATTTGAAGAGTGGTTAGAGTTTGAGCTTGTACCCCTTGAGTTGCATCAACCAAAAGTATAGACCCCTCAACAGCCTTAAGAGCTCGAGAAACTTCATAAGAAAAATCTATATGTCCTGGAGTATCAATAAGATTTAAAATATAATCATTTCCATCAACCTCATACCCCATTCTTACAGGTTGCATCTTTATAGTTATTCCTCTTTCCCGTTCAAGTTCCATTGAATCAAGGACCTGATCTTTCATTTTTCTTTTTTCTATTGTATTAGTTATTTCTATCATTCTATCAGCCAAAGTACTCTTACCATGATCTATGTGGGCAATGATAGAAAAATTTCTAATGTTATTAGATTTCATATCTTTATATTAGCAAAAAATCCTTAAAAATCAAAGGTTTTACAAATCAATCTGTTCTGGAGCAACAATTCGATTTTTCCAAAATTTATTCTTTATAGCTACAAACAGATCTCTAATTTCTCTGTTCTTTATCAAATAAAGAACAAAAATTCCATAAAGTATTCCTATACTACCAGAAACAAAACCTTGCAAAAATATTCCATAGCCAGTAGTAACATCAAAAATATCATCAAAAATACCAAGGGACAGATAAGAAACAACACCAATAACAATAGATCCGAGTAAGCTATCAAAAAAAGTTTTTGATATAACTTTAAAATTATAATCTTTTAGAAAATCTTTTTTAAATGAAATCCAGATTAAAATTAAATTTATTATTGATCCTAATACATAAGAAATAGGAAGTATGAACATTATTGTTCCTGAAACATTTTCTACTCTAAGTAAATTCTCTAAAACTTCAAGCAAATAAGGATTTGAACTAAATAACCACATTAAAAAATAAGCAAATATTATAATAATTAGAGACGAAAACATATTTATGAAAAGTGGTTTTTTAGTATTTCCTGTCGCATAATAACCTCTTACAAATAAAAGTACCAAACTCTGAGTAATAAGAGATATTACAAAAATTGCTACAGATGCTGATGTAAGTCTAGTATCAGCCCAAGAAAAAGAATTGGTCCCTAAAACAACACGAACAATTTGTGCACGTAATACAATAAACAAAAACATAACAGGTAAAGACCAAAAGATAATTTGTTTTGATGCAATAATAATATGTTTAATAAAATTATCCATATCTTTTATTGAAAATGATTTTACAAGAATTGGGAAAGCTGCTACAGAATAAGAAATACCTATTATCCCAACAGGAACAGATTGTAAATTATAAGAAAAAGTAAAAAGGGATATTGCTCCTTTTTCAAAAGATGATGCAATAGCAATAAGAACCAAAAAAGCTAAGCTATTTGAAGATAAAGTAAGAGTCCTTGGTAAAGATGTCTTTACCACCTTCAAAACCTCTTTCCAATCTATGTTTGAAATAAATCTAGGGAAAAATCCATGTTTAAGAACAACAGGAACTTGAATAATAAAATGAAGAAAAGCTCCAACAATAACACCAATCCCTAATCCATAAATTCCTAAAAATCTATAAAGAAAAATTATTCCTAAAATTATTCCTAAATTATAAAAGACTGGGGAAAGTGAAAAAACTAAAAAATTTTTAAAAATTTGAGTAACAGTACCTATAAGATTTGATAAACCAATAAAAATTGGAGAAAGAAGCATTATTCTACTTATATTTATAAGCATTTTAATTTGAACATCATTAAATCCTGGAGCTATAATATTAGCTAAATATGGCATTAATAAAAATATAATTAGACTTATTCCAACCATAAAAACAACATAAGCTGTAAAAATATTATTTAAAAATTTTTTTGCTTCAATATTATTACCACCATAACCAATTTTCTCTATTAAAAACGGCATAAGGACAGTAACAGAAGCTAAAGATGCTATTGATATGTAAAGGAAATCTGGAATTCTAAAGGCAGCATAATAAACATCAAGAGTCTCCCCAACTCCAACAATTTGTGCAAGCATTCTATCTCTTATCAAACCTAATATTTGAGAGAGAAAAGCGAAACCGCCAAGTAATAAGGCGGCTTCGTTAATTCCCTTAAATTCTCTATTGAGAAATTTTAAAACACGATTCGTCATCTATAAATTAATTATTGATTTTCTTTTAATGGGGGCTTATTTTCAGTATTTTTATTAGTATCTTCGTTTTCTTCTGTTTCTGTAATAGTATTATTGTTTACAGAATTTAAAGCATTTTTAATTTCTTCATTTTCTGGTACTAATTTATTTAATATCTCAAACTGAGTTAGGGCATCACTTTTTCGTCCAACTTTTTGATAAGATAAACCAAGGAAATATCTAGCATTAAGATAATTATTATTCAAGATTACAGCTCTTTCAAAAGCACTAACAGCTCCTGAATAATCAGAATTATTATATCTAAGTAAACCTAATCTAAAGAATATAGTAGAATCATTTGGGTTAATCTGAGAAGCATATTCAGCTTGTTTAATAGCCTCACCCAAATTTCCTTCTGCTGTTTCGATTTGAGCCATCAAAAATATAGCATCTATATAATTTGATTTTAAAGTTAAAGCATTTTTAATATATTCTTTTGCCTTATCATTATTTTTATTTATAAATTCAAGATTAGCCATAGAAAGAATTATACTTGGGTTATTTGGGGCAAGTTCTAAGGCTTTATTGTATGAAGACAATGCATTTTCGTAACTATTTTCAACACCAAAAACAACAAGTGAAGTATATACATCTCCTAAATTTATATAATTTAAATAATTTTTTGGATTCCTACTAACAGCTAAAGTAGCTGACTCTTGAGAAAGATTTACTAGCTGTTGTAAAGAAGATTTCAAGGTATCTTCTGATAAATTTTTGTTATTTGCCACCAAAGATATCTCATTTACATAAACTTGTGATAATGACCTATAGTAACTATCATTTTTATCTAAAGTTATTGCGTTTGAGATCATTACTTCAGATTTAGAAAGAGAATCTATATCATTAACATTTGCTACAACACCTTTAGAATAATATATAAGAGAAACAAATTTTTCTACATAAACATAAGTTAGAGAGATAGATGACATCATAAGTACAACCAAGAAAAGAATTGAGAAGAAGCTATTTCTTGGGTCATTCAAAAATGATGCTTCATTTGTAGGAATTACCCTTTTATATATAAGTATTCCTATTAAAATACCACTTGAAGAAAAAGCAAGTATGAGCATCAAAATATTTGGATTATAAATTATAAAAATAATCCATGAATATAATGAAACCATAAGAGTTGTCATTATAAAATAATTGAGAACACCATCCTTAAATGCAATTTTTAAAGATTGAATTATTCTAATAATAAATACAAAAAGAAAAGCTAAAATAGAAAGTGCTCCCAAGACTCCAACAGTAGCAAATAATGTTGTAAACATACTAAAACCACTGTTAAAATCAATATCCCAAAATAAGGTATTGGATATTTGAGCAGGTTTCCACATTGTCCAATCGATAACAAAAGTATTAGGACCTGTACCCAAAAATGGATTATGCTTTATTGCTTTATATGCAATCTGTGATGTTGTTATAAAAGAAGGTCTTACATCTGGACTAGAAAGACTTATGTAATTTGATATAAGATTACCAATAGAATTGCTACCAATAATAAAAATAAAAGAAATAATAACTAAAACAAGAGAGGCCACCGGAAAACCATTCGCGTGAGGTTTTTCATTAGATTCTTGCTCTGAAGAAGAATGAGAATGCCCAGCTGAAATGTTATATACAAAAAGTATGACACCAAAAAGACCAACCAAAAGCCAAACTAAAGGCATATTTATTATAATTAAAAATAAAATACCTAAAACTAAAACAAAATATTGAATTATACGATATATTAATTTAGATTTTAATAAATCAATAGAAAAAATTGAAAGTAATACAAATAAACCAAACATTAAAGCAAAATCATTCCAGCTACCTAAAAGATTTCCAGATGATACACCTTGTAACAAGCCTGGTAAAAATCTTCCGAACCCAATAGTAAAATTAATTAATTGAAAGATTGTTATAACAAAAGCTGTAATCATTAGAAACTTAAAAAATGTTTTTAATTTATTTTCTGTTTGGAAATGGACTGCTGATAAAAAAAAGATTATATATAGAATCAACATTGAACCAAATGTTCCAACTTCAAAACCATTACCAAACAAAGATACATATAAAGAAGAAGAAAAGAAAGAAGAAATTAGAAATATAAATGGAATAACTGCTCCTAAAATAATAAGCCTATCTTTAGGAATAACAAATTTACCTTCACCTAGTCTAACTACAAACCAAAAGAAGATAGATAAAGTTGCCCCTATTGAAACAAGAAAGCCTTTACTTGCCTCTAGTGTAACAGGCAAATACGGCATAAAAAAGATAAAAGATGCAAATATTGTAAACAATAATATTCCAAAAGAAAGATTATTAAAGAATTTTAATTTTTTTGATTCCATTTTATTTTTTATTAATGAATAATAAAACTCAACAAATACATTATACCTAATTAAATTTAATAATACTAGACCACAATATTCACAATCCTACCTGGGACATATATAAACTTTTTTATTTGTTTATTTTCTATCCAAGGTTTTAATGATACAAGATTTAAGACAAGATTTTTAACCAAATTTTCATCAGAATCCTTATCTATGATTACCTCAGACCTAACCTTACCATTTACTTGTACCGCTATCTTTATTTTATCTTCTTTGATTTTAGATTTATCCCATTTAGGCCAAGAAGAAGTATGTATTGATTTTTTATTCCCTAATAAATACCACAATTCTTCTGCTATATGTGGAGAAAATGGAGATAATATTTGTAAGAACATTTCAAAATCTTTTTTTGCCACATCTTGTTTTTCCATTTCATTTACAAGTATCATCATAGAAGAAACAGCTGTATTAAAATTCATATTTTCAATATCTTCACTTACTTTTTTGATAGTTTTATGAAGTAAGGTTTGAAATGTAGCAGAATATGATTGGCGGGAAGAGGTCGAACCTCTAGTGATCCCGAGGTTCGACCTCGAGGAGCCAATTTTTTCTCCTATTTTCCAAACTTTTTCCAAAAATCTTCTTGGCCCAATAATACTCTCAGTACTCCAAGAGACAGCTTGATCAAAAGGACCAATAAACATTTCATAAAGACGAAGTGTGTCTGCTCCATATAATTTTATTATTTCATCTGGATTTATGACATTACCACGAGATTTAGACATTTTCTCCCCTTCTTCTGCAAGAATCATTCCGTGGCTAGTCCTCTTCATATATGGCTCACTCATAGGAACTAATTTTAAATCATAAAGAAATTTATGCCAAAAACGAGAATAAAGTAAATGAAGTGTCGTATGTTCCATACCTCCGTTATACCAATCAACTCCCTTTCCTATCCAATATTTAAGTGCTTTTTTACTTGCAAATTCTTTATTGTTTTTCGGATCTACATAACGTAGAAAATACCAAGAACTTCCTGCCCAGTTTGGCATTGTATCAGTCTCTCTTTTAGCCTTACCCTTACATTTAGGACAAGTTGTATTTACCCATTTCAAAATATTTGCCAATGGGCTCTCACCATTATCTGTCGGTTGATAAGATTTAACTTTTGGTAAAAGTACTGGTAAATCCTTTTCAGGTACTGGAACATAACCACATTTTTCACAATGTATTATAGGTATTGGCTCACCCCAATAACGCTGTCTCGAAAAAACCCAATCACGAAGTTTGTATTTTGTAACAATCTTTCCACCAACAAATTCTGTAATCTTTTTTCGAGCTTGTTCAGAAGTCATATTATTAAACTGATTAGAATTCATTAAAATACCATCATTCACTAAGGCAGATTCATTTAATAATTGATTCCATATTAATATCTGATGATCAGGAGTTAAATTATTTAATACATCCTTTTCATTTACCCAAACTAAAGTATGTTTATTTTTTTCTTCTTCGGAAATAAGGCCTTGATTATTTATATTATTAACTTCTGCTAAATATCCACAAGCAATGGCTAGCCTATTTTGATTCTTATGAGAAGCACAATATTTTGCAGAAGTAATCCATTTTAATTTTTTAATTATTTTAATATCAGAAATAGAAGCTTCTTCTTTTATTTCCTTAAAGACAGCTTCTTCGAAAGTTTCTCCTTCTTCTACCCCACCCATAATACCTGTCGTTATACCTTCTAAGCTACCATGCCAATTCAAAAGGGCATATTGATTATTCTCTCTATTTTTCAGAAATATAATTACTGTGTTTCTTTTTATCTCTTCTAATCCATCTTTGGGTGGATTTTTTTTATCATGAGTAACATCAATAATTACTTGATTAATAGGCAATTTATATTTCTTTGCAAATTCATAATCGCGCTCATCGTGTGCAGGGACTGCCATCACTGCCCCTGTTCCATAAGAAGCAAGTACATAGTCAGCTATCCAGACAGAAATCTCTTCGTCGTTTGCGGGATTAATAGCTTTTATACCTTTAAGCTCCACCCCTGTTTTTTCTTTATCTTCAGCCGTCCTATCTATGTCTGTTTTATTTTTAACTTCTTTTATATAATTTTCTACTTCATTCCAATTAGTAATTTGTGATTTTAATTTTTCTACTAATTCATGTTCTGGAGCAAGAACTACATAAGTCGCCCCAAACAAAGTATCTGCGCGAGTCGTGAAAACTTTAATTTTCTCATTTAAATTTTTAACTGAAAATTCAATTTCACTCCCTTCACTTTTCCCTATCCAATTCCTCTGCTGAATTTTTATTTTTTCTAAATAATTTACCTTATCTAAATCTTTGTCTAATCTATCAGCGTATTTGGTAATCGCAAGCATCCATTGCTCCTTTTCTTTTTTAACCACCTTACCTCCACAACGTTCACAAACTCCAGCCACAACCTCTTCGTTTGCAAGACCAATCTTACAACTAGTACACCAATTAATTTCAGTTTTTTTCTTATAAGCTAAACCTTTCTTATACATTTGTAAGAATATCCATTGAGTCCATTTAAAATATTTTGGGTCTGTAGTATCGATTTCACGAGACCAATCAAAACCAAAACCCCCAGCCTTTAATTGTCTGCGAAATACTCCAGTGTTTATCTTTGTGACCTTCTCTGGGTTAAGACCTGTCTTGATAGCATAATTTTCTGTAGGAAGCCCAAAAGCATCCCAACCTATTGGATAAAGTACATTGTAGCCTTCCATCCTTCTTTTGCGAGTAATAACATCCATAGCAGTATTTGAGCGAATATGCCCCACGTGGAGCCCTGAACCAGATGGATAAGGGAATTCAATAAGTCCATAAAATTTCTTTCCTTTAAATCCATTTTTTGCTTGATAGATTTTTTTCTTTTCCCATTCATTCTGCCACTTTTTTTCTATTTTAAGATGATTATATTCATTTTTCATAAGTCCTTGTATTATATCAGAATTTTGATGTATAATAAAGAACAGAAATGAATGAAAATAAAGACAAGAAAATAAATTTTGAAAGGATATCTATTAAAGCAACAAGATGGATAGGCTCTATGGGATCCCTCATAATTCATACAATATTTTTTATTGGGTGTTTTGTGCTTTATTTCTATGGAGTTTCCATAGATAAAATACTATTATTTTTAACTACCATAGTATCCCTAGAAGCAATATACCTGGCAATATTTATACAAATGTCTGTTAATCGCCAAGCTAGAAAACTAAAGGCTGTCGCTAAAGACGTCGATGAGATTCAGGAAGATGTGGAAGAGATACAGAAAGACGTCGATGAGATTCAGGAAGATGTGGAAGAGATTCAGGAAGATGTGGAAGAGATTGAAAAAGATGTCGATGAAATTCAGGAAGATGTGGAAGAGATTCAGGAAGAGGAAATAATTGAAGAAAAAGAAGAAGATGAAACACTAAACAGAATAGAAAATACATTAGGTAGATTAATAAAAGAAATAACTGAACTCAAAAAACAAAACCAAAATACAAAAACTAAAAAATAGAGTTTCAACTCTATTTTTTAGTTTTCAAATTTATTTTATTTTTACTTTTCCTTGTCTTAATATTTCAATACTGTCGTTATTTACTCTTACTAAAGTAGAAGGGGCTCCCGCCATTTTTCCACCATTTATATATAAATCAACTTCATCTTCAAAATAAGTTTTTGCTTCTTTCACTGTTTCAGCTGGAGTAAAACTTTCTTTATTGGCACTTGGAACAACAATAGGGCCAACTTTTTTAATTAAATTAAATAAATTTTTATTTTTTTGTCCTATCATTCGAAAAGCTATTTCTTTTGTCCCTCGATGAATATATTTAAATTTAGAATTTTTACAAGACAACAAAACACTCACAGCCCCAGGCCAAATTTTTTCTAAAAATTTGGCCTGATCCTTGTTTAATTTTATATCAATTTTTTTTAAATCTTCTAGTGAGTGAATAAGTAAAATTAAGGGTTTTTTCTTGTCTCTTTCTTTAATTCTATAAATTTTATCTATAGCTTTTTTGTCATACACACTAGCACAAAGCCCATACAAAGTATCAGTAGGAAGTACAACCAATCCCCCATTTTGTAAAACCTTTTCTGCTTTTAACCAATCTTTTTGCATATTTATATCTTAAATTCTACAACATCTCCGTCTTTAACTATATACTCCTTCCCCTCTATTCGAACTTTACCTTTTGCACGAGCCTCGGCATAACTCCCAGCATTAAGTAAATCTTGCCAATTTATAACTTCAGCACGAATAAATTTATCTTTAAAATCTGTATGGATTGCCATCCCAGCCACAGGTGCAGTACTTCCCTTTTTTATAGTCCAAGCTCTTGTCTCATCTTCTCCTGTTGTAAAATAAGTATCAAGACCAAGAAGTTTATATCCTTCAGTAATTAAATTATTTATGCCATCATCCTCTCCACCAAGTTCTTTACGAAACATTTCCTTTTCTTCTCCCTCAAAGTCTTTCAGTTCATGCTCGATCTTTGCATCTATAACGACATATCTTGAGCCCATACTTTCTATGTAGTCCGTCAGCTCTTTAAAAATTTCCGGATTTGATTCATCTAGATTAGCCGATCCTGCCCTCTTATTGAATCCATAAATAAATGGCTTCATAGTCAATAGGCTAAGCTGTTTTATTTTTTCAATTTCTTTTTCATTGAAATTTATAGTGTTAGCAAGTTTACCTGATTCCAATGTTAAGATTAATTTAGAAAGTGCTTCATCTTCTAGTATTGCTTCTTTATCTATACGTTTAACTTCTTTTTGAATATTATTTTTTCTTTTAGTTGCTGTTTCTAAATCGGCAAGGATGAGCTCGAGATTTATAATCTCAATATCACGAAGTGGATCAATATCCCCCATGACATGGAGAATTTCTTCTTCTTTATCCATCTTAAGTGGAAAAATACGTACCATCTCAAATATTGCATCTACTTCACGAATATTTGCTAAGAATTTATTTCCAAGTCCTTCTCCAACTGATGCACCCTTCACAAGACCTGCAATATCTACGAACTCTATAGCGGCAGGTATTGTCTTTGCTGATTTCGAAAATTCGCTTAATTTCCAAAGTCTATCATCAGGAACAGCCACAACCCCGACAGATGGGTCTATGGTACAAAATGGATAGTTCTCACAAGGGACACCCTTTTTAGTAAGAGCGTTAAAAAGTGTTGACTTCCCGACATTTGGCAAACCTACGATTCCTAAACTAAGCATTTTCTAAATATAGCAAATATAATACTATTTTCAAACTCTAATAATTAATTTTCAGATTCTAATCTTAATTTAAGTTGTATAATTGTCTCAAGTTTTAACTTTGATTTTATCCAAGCTTTCTGCTTATCTGTTACAAGTTCACCAAGACCCTTAAGAATATCGTTGTTATCCATATCCTCTAACTCTTTAATACACAATTTAAGAAATTTCTTATATGTCATTCCTGTTCTTTTTTCTACGATCTCCTTGTTTATTTCCCAATTGTTTTTAGAAAAGAACCAAACATCGAATATATCACGATTTGTTTCTCCTAAGCGTTCATGCATAGCTACAAGTTTATGAGCAAACATATCCTCTTTAATCATTACAAGCATTGAAACACCATTAAAGGCACGAACATCATATTTTGAACCAAATTGCCTACGATTAATCTCAATTTTTACATTTTGAGCATTCTTTGCTTTGTTCTCATATGAGAGTAAAAATATGAGGTTATACTTTTTCTTTTGAGCTTCTTTTACTTCTCCATATTTCCTTACTATTTTTTCTACTTGTTCAAAGATATAATCTTCCTTTGACTCATCTAGAATATCAATGTCCAAGTCAACAGAATAACGATCGAGCCCATAGAACAAATAGGCAGCTGTTCCACCCTTAAAACCCAAATAAGGACTAATTGTTGTATCAGAGTAAATATCAATCAATATCTGCACAAGTATATTTTTATGTATTCCGTAATTTAATGTCATGTTTATTTAGTAGCTTTATAATTCTCGTAATATTTTTGAACAGTCTTTGCCATCTTTTTATTATTATAGATTGGTAATATTTCAAAAACCTTATCCCAATCAAGTGGAGAAAGATTATCAATATAATACTTTTTACTTCTGTATATTGTATCAAGGAAAGCTCTTTCTTTTGAAGCAATAGCGTATTCGCCTGTTTGGTCTATTCCTTTTGGATTACTCAAGATAGTATCTTTGATTTTTATAAAGGAATAAGTTTGCCCATCACACTTAATTTCTCTTTTTATATATGAGGCAATAAAAATATTTCCATAGTATTGAAATGTCATACCAGATGCACCCAAGACAGTTTCAAAACTTACATAAGAAGGTCTGAAAATCTTTGTTGCAAATTCATACTTATCATAGTTTTTATCTTTAGCATAAATACCCCTACGAACTCGGATAAGCTTTCCTGCTTTAACATAATAATTCAATCTTACTTGAGCAGTGCTTGTTTGAGTCTCACGCCAAAGTAAAGCGATATCTTTCGTTGAAAATACGCTATTCTTAGATCTTAATAAAATGTCTAAATATTCCCCTTTTTGAGCTTTATTATTCATATATCTACTGGAACTTAGGTTAAACCTAACCTCCAGTCCACATATTAACATTAATGACTTATAAATGCAACAATTTATCTAATACCATAATATCTCTCAGCGAACTATCATTATTAGCTTTACTATATTCATTCTTAAACCTTTTCTCTGCCATTCCTAAATCTATTTCTATTGGTTTTGTTTCCACTTTTAATTCTTCATCTGTAAGTTTTAGTTCTTTCTTGTTCCCTTTAGTTTTAGCTACATAATATGTTATATGAATAGCATATTCTTTTCTAATGTTCTCTATAAAACCAAGACATTTTATATTATCAATTTCATAACCAGTTTCTTCTAAAATTTCACGTTTTATAGCCTTAATATTACTTTCATTCTTTTCCACACTTCCACCAGGTAGTTTTAGTAAGTGTTTTATTCCATAGCCGTTCTCTTCTATACAAATTAGAGTATCTTTATTCTTAAAAATTACTCCTCTAACCTTCTTGTGAATTGGAAGCTTGTTTATTTTTTCCTTAGAAAAATTGTGTTCGTTTATTGTTCCAATTTTTTTCATATATATTATCTTATTATTTCTGTATTAAACCATTTCTCTTGAAAATTAATTCGTTTAATAATATCTTCATTTTCTATATCTACCCCTTTAGGTACTACAATCAATTTATCATCGTCGTTATCCTTCCTATGAGCTATGGCAATACACATGCCAGTATATTCTTTAACTGGTTCATTTATTCCAAGCAAATAAGCATCTAGTTCTTCGCCATCTGGAGCAATAACTCCTTCTATATATCCATAGTTAACTTCATATATAAAATCGTGTTTTGGGTGCTTAGAACCAAGTGGCCTGTCGATGACTACTTTTACTTCTTTACCTAAATATTTTTTAGCTAATTGTAAAGACAATGACATGTTATTCTAGTATTTTTATTTTTATCGCCATTACACCAAATTCTATCTCTTGTTCTTTTGTATAAAATTTATAGTAAATAGCTTCTGCATCATCTATATTGTCTTTATCAGGAATAACATTTTCTATTCCTTCTTTTTCTATCATTCCTCTAAAACTTTTATATAGAGTAGTCCCTTCTATCAAAAATCTTTTTTCATCTGGTCCAATCAATAAAATATCACCAATTTTTAAATCTTTAAATTTTCCCTTATTTAATCTACCCTCAACAGTTTTTTGTTTATTCAACATAAAGGATAGGTATGGTTCTTGTACATTTAATTGTATTGTTTGCATATTTCTTAATAGTAATCAAAAAAGCTGAACCTGTAAAGATTCGGGGGGGTAATAAGGACAGTCCTTGCGACTTCTCTCTCGCCTCCCTCCATCATTTTCCATAAATGTAGACCTAGAGAATCTGCTATAGAAAAAAGGCTTTACTAAAATAAAGCCTTTTTGTGTTAAATCTTAATATGAATACTTTTTAAAAAATCTACATATCTTCCTGATTTTGGTTGACCAGGAACTTTTCTTTCAATATCTGAACTATAGACTATTTTATTTGAATTATTTTCTATTTCTTCAAATAGTTTTATAGTCTGATTGATACAAAAAATTGAAAAAGACTCCTGGTACTCATTAGGAATAGAAGCCCATGCTTCTGGCTTTCCAAAAGGCAGAATATAAGATAAACCAAAATTTTCACCATCTATCAAAGAACGTCCTGAATAAGGGATGCCTAAGTAAAAATCTCTCTCGCACACTTCATCTACAACTTGATCGTAAGTATGTGCACAGTTCACCTCAATAGAAAATGAATTCTCAATTTTATCTATTCCTTCTTGTATGCCTATACCAGCATAAAATTTTGATATATTAATTCCTAGTATAGATAATAATCTAATTATCCTCTCAGCGAGTACACCAGAAAAAATAACATCATCATATAAACAAACTTCTTTGATGCCGCTTTTCTTTAAAACATTAAGCTGCTTAAATAATGATTCACTTCCAAAACGACGATGGAGCCCTTTGTCTAATCCTTCTGGAGAGACTGACCTTGTAAGCTCAATTAAGTAATCACTAGAAAAATAGATAGTGTCCAAAGAAATAATCGGCACATTATTTTTAGACACAATGTTAGCAGAATGTTCTAAAATTTCTTCTTCTGAAATTAATTCAAAGTTAGAAAATATTTTAGACATGTAAGTACTGAATTCTTTTCTTAGTTTTACAAAGAATTCTTTATTTGGTAGAGTAAAGCCGTTCTGCTTTGCCCATTTAACAAGCAACAGATAAATATCTGCTGAAACAACATAAGGTTTTGTCTCCATAATAGTGAAATTAAATGGTTATTAAATTGTAAAATAACTAATCCTTTCATAAAAAAATCCCTTTATGATAAGGGATTGAGTGTTGTAAAAATACAATATAGAACCACAACCAATCTCCTACCAAAAAGATGGATTATGATGATGCTTTTTATTTATAAATTTAATTTTCATTTTATTTATTTGCTAATTCTAATATTAATTTAACCGCTTCTTCTGCAGTATCTACACTTTGTACTTTAATTCTTTTTCTATCATCTAAATACTGATTGGCCAATTTATCGCTCCAACCACCTGTATTTTTCATTGCCACAATGGGCATATTGGCCTGATAGGCAATAGCCATTTCTGTAAGTGTTCCTGAACCACCACTTATTGTAATAATACCGTCACAACTAAAAATAAGAGCTGTTTCTCTCCCACCACCTCTTTCTAATCCAGTTGAAATAACTACATCGACATTTTCTTTTTCAAATATATCCAAACCCCGATTATAAGTAATACCAACAGTCATACCTCCTGCCTTTTTTGCTCCTCGACAAGCTGATGTAGAAAGTGAATCATAATCTTTTTCTGCACCAAAAATAAGTGTTGCATTATTTTTGGCAATAAAATATCCAATTTGTTCAGCTAAATTTTCTAATTCTTTTGAATAATTTAAATCAGCAGCTGAACCCATGACACCTATTTGTAATTTTCTATTTATTTTCATAATTTTTTAAATTTAATGGTAATTATTAATAAAATACCCTTCTCTAACTTAAGAAGGGATTAATTTATATTCTATTTAATAGCATAAATAATCACTTCCTAATTTTTGTGGAATTGTTATGATGCATATTTTTTATTATCTCTTTATAACCACCTGTTCCATCATTTAACCATTTAGAAACACGAGCCACTGTTGTAGATGAAAATCCAGTCTCTTTTTCTATATTAGAATAAGAAATTTTATTCGAAAGCATTTCTGCCGTTTTGAGCCGTTTAGCAAATTCATCAATCTCCTTCTCTGTCATAAGATCACGTAAAAAACGTTTTGCTTGATCAGCATTTTTTATTATCAGTAAAGCCTCTATTAATCTTTGATTTTCTTTTCTTTTCCAGTCCATTAAGATACTTTATCAAAGTAAAGTACTTTAGTCAAGTAAAGTTATCCACACCCTACAGGAGAGACAATTCTTGTGGTAACATAATCTATAGTAAAATAATCAATTTAAAGTACCTAACCTCTTATAATCTAAAAAAATTAGTTTCTTCACCATTAATAACTATTACCTCCCCGTCACTTAGTGTTTTATATGGTATATTATTTTTTTCACAATACTCGATTTCTTTATCAATATTTGTTGATTCAGGATGATCTGATTTATAATGAACAGCTACATGATAATCCAAAATTCCTAATCCATCCCAACTAAAATCCGATTTATATCCTTCTGGGACTATTGATGGATCATCTACTATTTCTAAACCTTTCATTGATTTAGAAAGAATAACTACACCGGCACTAAAACCAGCATAAACAATTTCATCTTTCAAAACCATATCCTTTATAATTTCACCAAAGCCACTCTGCTCATATGCACGCTTAAGGACAAAAGTATTGCCTCCATAAACCCAAACCATACCAAAACCATCAAGATGTTTCTTGAGTTCATCTAATTTCTCAAAATAATTTCTTAAATCAATTTGCTCTGGTTCAAAACCCAAAGATTTCAAAACATCCATTTGATCATTCAAACTTTTAGCAACTCTTTCTTTATCATCGCTCCAATCCACTGCATTCATAATTACCCCAACCCTTTTGTTATCAGAGCTAAGTTTTACTAATTCTTCTGTATAGTTTCCAAATTTATATGATGATAAATATAATCTCATATTATTAATATTACCATTTCTACATAAAGAGTCTACCGGCAAAAAAATTTGCTAAAAAAATCACTTCAAGTTAAAATATAAATTTATGGAAGAAAAAAATAAAACTTGTCAAAAATGTAAAAAACATTTTATTTTAAGAGAAGAAGATCTTTCTTTTTTTGAAAAGATAAAAGTTCCAGTACCAACTTTTTGTCCAGAATGTAGATCTATTCGTCGTTTGTTATGGAGAAATGAGCACACACTATACAAAAGAATGTGTGATTTATGTCAAAAACAAATTATATCTATCTATGCACAGGAATATCCTGGCACGGTCTATTGTAATAACAAAAAGTGGATAAACTATTAATAAAAATAACTAAATCTTCCTACTATCATACGCCCAATGAAGTAATGCTTGGCGCTGAACACGCCTACAAGAAATATCCCCTGCTTTACAATTTTTTATAATCTGTCCTATGTGTCTTTTCATTGCACGCCATCTTTTTATTTGTCTTTCATCTTCTTTTTCAATTCTTCGGCCCATATAATAACGACAATACCATTCAAACCACCCCCTAGGATCATCTTTATATATCCAACCTTTTTTTCTCCAAACAGAAAGAGGTTGGGAAGCATTTACTTTAAAATAATTAAGTTTAGGATCATGGAATTTACTATTTAGTTTAGCTTTTATAAACCAACTTTTAGGGTATTCATATATGCAATCAGTCATATATTTACCACCAAAAACACCCAAAGAAAGCATTTCTTTGGGTGTTAAATCAGGAAAAAAATCTTTATGAAAATTTTTACCAATAGGTTCTACAAGCTCATACTTGTATCCTTTTTGCATTTTATTATTTACAGTAATTATTTTTTTATGAGATTTTTTTCTCATACTTATTTTATTTTTGCATTAAAGACATTAAAGGCATAAGCTCATCTTTATATTTCATAACCTCACTCTGATACTTTTTCATTACAAGTATAGCTGCATACTGTTCTGCCATACCACTCTTCTTTTTTTCTTCTATCTCTTTAGTAATTTTTTCAAAAAGTTCTTTAACTTCTTTATTTGATTCTAATGATTTTAATGTATTTAAAACCTCTGGATTTTCATCCAATTGTTTTGCTATTTTATCTGCTTGTAGAGATGAAACTCCTTTCATCCTCAAAGCTTGTTTTGTTATAAATGATTTAAATCCCATAATATAAATATTGTAGCAAAAAATTCATTTTTATGCGAATATATTAAAAGTTATGGATAAAAATAAAATAATTGTAATACTGGGACAAACAGCCACAGGTAAAAGTGATTTTGCTGTAGAAATAGCCAAAATAATAAAAGGTGAGATTATTTCTGCTGACTCAAGACAGGTATATAAGGGAATGAATATAGGAAGTGGAAAAATCACCAAAAAAGAAATGGGTAAAATCCCCCACTTTTTACTTGATGTTGTACATCCCAAAAAAGTATTTTCAGTATCAAACTTTCAAAAAATTGCTTTAAAAGAAATAAAAAATATCAAAAAAAGAAATAAGATTCCTATCATTTGTGGAGGAACTGGTTTCTATATAGATAGTATAGTAAATGGAAATATTTTCCCTGAAGTTCCACCAAATAAAAAACTAAGAAAAGAACTAGTCACTAAAACAAAAGAAGAACTTTTTAATATATTAAAAAAGCTTGATAAAAATCGTGCAGAAAATATTGATAGAAATAATCCCGTAAGGCTTATTCGTGCCATAGAAATCGCTAAATCTTTAGGCCGTATTCCCAGCCCCAAGCAAGGCTTGGGACCAAACTTGGGACCAAAATTTGGTACTTTAAAAATTGGTTTAACTTTACCTCCACAAATTCTTAAAGAAAAAATTAAGACTCGCCTACTATCTCGTATTAAAAAAGGAATGATTAAGGAAATTAAAGATTTACACGATAAAGAAAAAATTTCATGGAAAAGACTAGAATCTTTTGGGCTTGAATATAGATATGTCTCATATTTTCTTCAAAGTAAAATGACTAAAAATGAAATGATAGAGAAGTTAAATATCGAGATTTGGCATTATGCCAAACGCCAAAATACTTGGTTTAAAAGAGATAAAGAAATAATTTGGATAAATGGAACTCATATACATGAAAAAGCACTCGCGATAACTAAAATAAAAGAGTTTTTGAAATAAAAAAATTATTTTTTATTTTACCTGCGGATGGAGGAGGAATCGATCACTCATAATTTTCTGCTGAAAATTTGTGCGATCCCGACTCGGCTCGACAGCCTCCGTCTTCCGATTCCTCCATCCAAAATAGACGAGATAACATCTCGTTTATTTTAATGCGGGTGGTGGAGGAATCGGACCCCCGCCAACGGTTTTGGAGACCGTTGTACTGCCACTATACTAACCACCCAGTGATATAAATATAACATAATTCTAAAAATTCCCCAATTGGGGAATTTTTAGAATTTTATTTTTTAGATTCTTTAAACACAACACGCTTTCTTAATTTCTTGTCGTATTTTTTAAGCTCAATTTTCTTAGTAACAGTTTTTTTATTCTTCTTTGTGTAGTAAGTTGTGCCTGTTGCTTTATTTGTAATTTTGATTAATTTATCTTGTGACATAAATGTATAATACTATAAAACTGCATAAAATGCAAACTCAACTTAGCTAAATTTAAATAGTCTTTAAGAAATGCCTTGCGCAAGGCGACGGCCCGAGCAGAGCAAATTTTCAACAGAAAATTATGTGTGCATTTCGAGAAGAGCTATTTAAATTTAGCTATTTTATTACCCTCGGTAAAAATGGATTAATATTTGTGACAACTTCATAATTTATAGTTTCTAATATCCTAGCATTATCCTCTGTTGTTATTTTATTCTTACCTTGTGAACCCAAAATAACCACCTCATCTTCTTCTGACACATTTTTTATATTTGAAACATCAACGACAACCATATTCATCGCTACTCTACCTAATATTTTTACAAATTTTCCATTTATTAAAATCTTTCCTTTGTTTGAAAGAGATCTAGGAAATCCATCAGAATACCCTTGTGGTACAACTGCAATCTTTGTAGATTTTTTTGTAATATAAGTAAGTCCATATCCTATCGGATGATTAGCTGGAATAATCTTTATTTGAGCTATATGTGTAATCCACCTTAATATTGGTTTTAGAATAATCTTTTTCTTATTTAAATATTCTAAATGTGAACTAGGCCACATCCCATAAATTCCAATTCCCAAACGAACAATATTGTGCAAATCTTTTTTATTTTCATAAACAAGAATACCAGAAGTTGCAGAAATATGAGTCTTTATATCTTTATATCCATTCTCTTTAAAAATTTCTAAACACTTATGATAAATTTCTATCTGCTTTTCAGAATGCGTCCGATTCATTGTGTCTTCAATATTTGCAAAATGAGAATAAACACCATCTATGATGACCGATTTTAGATTTTTAATTTCTTCTACAAAACCTTTTACCTGACTAGGCATTATACCCTCTCTACCTAAAAGTGAATCTATAGCAATATGAACTTTTGTTTTCTTTTTAAGATCACTAGAAATTTTATTAATCTTTAATAAATGTGATAAATCAAGTGCTGTAAGTACCGCTCCATTTTTAATAGCAAAAGTCATATCTTCTCCACTTGTATAACCAAAAATAAAAATGGGTTTATTTGTGTAATTTTTTATTCTTTTATATTCATCAACATCATCTACCTGAAAATAATCTACATAAGCATTAGCAATTTTTACAACTTCTTTATCTCCATGTCCATAAGCATTTGCCTTAACAACGGCAGAAATTTTTGTATTTTTACCCAAAATACTTCGAAATTGCTTGATGTTATGTATCAAATTATCTTTTGAAATTTCTATGTATGATAGTGGTAAATCTTTATTTTTCATCTATATTGTGCCGGGGAGAAGACTTGAACTTCCACCTCTTGCGAGACTCGATTTTGAGTCGAGCGCGGCTACCATTACGCCACCCCGGCAAATGAGAAATATACTTCGTATTTCTCTTTTATTTGCCGAGCTGGCTTCCTCCTCCTTTTAATCGGATGAAATATAAAGCAGTTTATATTTCATCCACCCCGGCAATAAAATTAGTATACTAGAATTTAATATAAAATCAATTAAATTATTTCTGGCTCTTGTTCAAGAGTTATTCCAAACTTTTCTTTAACGATTTTTATTATTTCATTTTTAGTGTCTAGTAAATCATTAAAAGTTGCATTTCCATTATTAACCAAGACTAAAGCATTCTTATGATAAATACTTATATTCCCAAAATCTTTACCCTTAAGTCCAGCATTTTCTATAAGCCAGCCAGCAGGAATTTTGGTATAATCATCCCCTACTTTAAATAATTTTACGTCAGGAAATTCTATTTTTATTTTTTCTGCAATTTCATTTAAAACTATTGGGTTTTTAAAGAAAGATCCTACGTTTGGGAAAACTCTAAAATCAGGCAATTTACTATTCCTTATATAAATAATAGCCTCTCTTATTTCTATCAAATTTGGCTCATTTATATCTTTTTCCTTAAAATAATTTAATACATCTGGATAATTAGGAACTTTTGGTTTATCTTTTGATAATTTATAAATAACATAAATTATAATATATCTCCCTTTTTCTTTTTTAAAAATACTATCTCTATAAGAAAATTCACAATCTTTATTAGATAAATTTTTTATTTTATTTTCTTTTAAATCATAAACGATTACTTCATTTAAAACATCTTTAATCTCTACACCATAAGCTCCGACATTCTGCACAGGGCCAGCACCTACTGTACCTGGAATAATAGACAAAGCTTCAATTCCAGAAAAATTATGCTCAATTGATTTCTTAACAAAATCATCCCAAGATAATCCCGCCCCAACTTTAATATAAACATAATCTTTTTCTTCTTTAAGAATATCAAAAACTTCAATTCCTAATTTCACAAAAATTCCATCAATAATTCCATCAGAAAAAACAATATTTGATCCAGATCCTATTATATACAAAGGTAAATCTTTATATTTAATATTATTTTTAATTATATAAATAAAAGACAAAAGGTCTTTTTCATTTTTAATCAAAGTAAAATAACAAAATTTGCCACCTATTTTAAAGGTAGAATAATCCTTAATATCCACATTTTCTTGAATTTCCATATATTGCAATTATATCATATATGATATATAATACAAGCAATACTTGTCCCGTACTAAATTCTTAATTACGGGATATTATGATAACAAGTATTATTAAAATAATTAATAAGTATTCTTATACAAAAAATAATATAAGAATTTTAGTACTAGGATGGAAAAACAAACACAAAAACAAATCGGAGAATTTATTAAAAATTTGAGAGAAAAAAGAGGTATGACTCAAGAAGCATTTGCTAAAGAATTAAAAACTTCTCAATCAGCCGTAGCTAGAATGGAAAAAGGTGAACAAAATTTTAGTACTGAAATATTAAATAAAATAAGTGATGTTTTAGAACATCAGATAGTATCTATAAACAATTCTACTGATTTTCAAATAAACGGAGGAAGAAAACTCCACGGAAGTATTACAACCAATTTCTCAAAAAATGGCTCTGTAGGTCTTCTTTGTGCCTCAATACTAAATAAAGGAAAAACAACACTCCACGGAATTGCTCGTATTGAAGAAGTAAATAGAGTAATAGAAATACTTGAAAGTATCGGAGTGTCTGTCAAATGGATAAATACAAATTCTGTTATGATAACACCTCCAAAGGAATTTAAATTAAATAAAATAAATATCGAATCAGCTATAAAGACTCGCTCGGTGATAATGCTTATAGGTCCGCTCATACATCTACTTCCATCTTTCTCTATCCCCCATGCTTCTGGTTGCAAGCTTGGAAAAAGAACAATTTCAGCTCATACTTATGCCCTAGAAGACCTTGGTGTTAAAATAAAAACAACAAATTCAAATTATGAAATAACTGTACCAAAATTAAAATCTAAAGATTTGGTTATGTATGAAGCCGGAGATACAGCTTGTGAAAATGTTTTAATGGCCGTATCTAAAATAGATGGAGTTTCAAAAATTAAATTTGCTAGTGCAAATTATATGGTCCAAGAAATATGTTTTTTCCTTGAAAAACTTGGAGTAAAAATAGAAGGGATAGGAACATCCACTCTTACTATATATGGGGTCAAAGATATAAATATGGATGTAGAATACACTAATAGTGAAGATCCTATAGAATCTATGATGTTCATCTCAGCTTCAGTGGTAACAGATTCTGAGCTTACAATCACCAGATGTCCAATAGACTTTTTATCTCTAGAACTTGAAAAATTAAGAAGAATGGGTCTTAAATACAAAATATTAAAAGAATATAAATCTTATAATAACAGAACAAATCTTGTTGATATAAAAGTATTACCATCTAGATTAATAGCACTAGAAGATAAAATACATGCAAATCCATACCCAGGGATAAATATGGATAATCTCCCCTTCTTTGTACCTATTGCTATTCGTGCAAAAGGTCAGACAATGATTCACGATTGGGTATATGAAAATCGTGCTATATATTTTACAGAATTAAACAGATTGGGAGCAAATATAACCCTCGCTGATCCACATAGAGTATATATCCAAGGTGGAACCCCTCTTAAACCTGCTCAAGTCGTCTGCCCTCCTGCACTTCGTCCAGCAATGATAATACTCATAGGGATGCTAGGAGCACCAGGGACCTCAATACTTCGTAATGTATATATGATAAGTCGTGGATATGAAGAAATAGCAGTACGACTAAACAAAATCGGCGCAGATATAAAGATACTTAAATAAAATGAAAATTGATAATAAAATTTTTGAAAAAGATATAATTTTTGGAGATGAAGGACTTGAATATTATTTATTAACAGTAGATGAATATTTGCAATTAAAAAATTCTATTCCAAGACAAAAAGAAAAAGTTTTAGACTATATAAAACAATAGCAAACCAGATAGTGCTTTAGGCACTATCTGGAAATAATTCTATTCTATTAGAGTTATATCTTTTTCGGATATCTCTCCGTCTAGATTTTCTAAATCTTCTTCTTTTTCTTTTTTCTTAAAAGAAAATAAAACATATAAAGAAAAAGATACTATAACACCAAGTCCGAGTATTGAAACTAAAATTGGATTTATCTTTATGCGTGAAGAAGAAACACTAGCCTCTAAATTATTTAAATTTATAATATTTTTATTATCACTATCCAATTCTTCTAAATAAATATCTTTTGAAATTTCTATGTTTTTTA
>AWSN01000001.1:85310-114959 GCA_000505065.1 Parcubacteria bacterium RAAC4_OD1_1 | reverse complement strand
ATCGTCATATATAAAACCTGTAATTTTAGGAGAAAATTTTATCTTTTTATTTGGGAGAATTATTGTCCCATCTGGTATTTTAAAAAAATTATTTAAAGTAATAATATTCCAATTCTTTAAAGAAATCTCATAACTTGATTTATTTTCAATCTCTACATAAGAATCACTATAATTACCTACACTTGTTATATTTATAGATGATGGTAAAACCTTTAAATTTATTTTATCTGTTGCTTCAGGGATTTCGCTAAAAGATGTATGATAATATGACAAAGTTAAAACATATTCTCCTGGATAATCATATACATAATTAAAAACTTTACTGTTTCCAGTTTTAAAAGACATCCCATCTCCAAAATTCCAAACAAAATTACCAACTTCATATTTTTCTCCTCTATTGGTAGTTGTTTCTGAGTATAATTCAAAAGGAATCCCTGAAAAAACAACCTTTGGAGATAAAATCTCTGTTTTGATTTTTAATACTTCTTCATCTGCCTCATAATCAATTTCTTCATCTATATCTTCTAAAGAAGAATCTATATCTTCATTTGATTCTTCTTGATAAGAGTCTGACAATCCAGAGCCCGGTGTTATACTTTTAATACTTTTTAATCCATTTAAATCTTTATTAACACTCTCATTCTCCCCTAATTCTCCAAAACTAATAGAATCTACAATTTCTTTAGCTGGATTTTTAAGTTGTAGAGTGTTTGATGCTGTCAGTGTAAGACTAGGAATCAATATATCAGTATAACTATTATTGGTTCTTGATATTACAATATATCCTTCACTTGGAATAGAAATACCCTCAAAATAAGTTTTAGAAACTAGTGATGTAAAATCTGTTCCACTTTCAGTCTTTCTTTGAAGATAATAACCAGTTAACGACACAGAAGAAGACGATGAATTATAAAGCTCGATAAATCTTTTCTCAGTAGGGCTAATACTTACTTCACTTATTATAATTTTAGCTTCTGCAACATAATAAAAACCAAAAAACACTAAGATCATAAATATATAGTGTTTTTTTGTTAAATTAAAAGACATAATTTATTCTAAAACCTTTCTTAAAACATCTTCGGGGACTTCCTTTTTAGCTTTTCTTTTTTTCCAAATATTATTTGTTATATTTTTATCTTCTAAAATCTCTTCTTTTTGGGTTTCAATTTTTATTTCATTCTTGATTTTTGGTTTTTCTTCAATTTTTAATTCTTCAATTTTTTGTTCTGTCTTTGGTTCTTCTTTTGTAGTTTCAATTTTAGAAGCCTCAAAAACTTTAATAGGTTCAACTTTTATCTTATCTTCTATCTTTTCTTCTATTTTTTCAATATTATTTTCGTTTTTATCTTCTATTTTTTCTTCTATTTTACGATCTGAAACCTTAGATAATAAATCTTTAAGAGAAGCTTTCTTTTCTTCTGAAGCCTCTTTAATAATTATCTTTGATTGATTGTTGTTTTTACCACTAGAAATATCATAATTATTATCCTTTTTTAATTCAGATAAAGATATAGGATTTATTTTGTTTATGTCTTCTTTAACCTCTGTAATTTCTAAATTCCCCTCTTTTATAACTTCTCCTTCTTTATTATTTTTATTTATACTTATTTTTTGAAGTAAATTTTTTAAAAGTGGTGATGGACCAGAATGCCTTTTCTTGTTAGAAAAATTATTATCATATTTATTATGAAATTTATTATTTCCATTATGGTTAAAACTACCATTACTTCTTTTATCATTATTTTCATCCTTATTATTTTTACTATTATTTTGCTTTCTACTATTTGCATAATTGAAATTACCACTATCTCCACCAGCAACAGAAAACTCTATCCCCAAAGAAGCTAGAGGGGCTTTTATAGCAGAATCATCTTGCTTAAATGATCTATTTACAATGAAACCACTTTCTGGCTTAAGTTCTCCATTTTTTATTTTATACATACATTCCTTACAATAGACTGGTTTACCTTCTTTTGGTTCAAAAGGAACCATAGTAGTCTTTTTACAATTTGAACAATCAGCTTTATATTTAGATTCACCATCTTCCGTCTGGAGCATTCCACTCCATCTTGATATTTCAGTTTCAACATCTACTCTAGGACGAGTATATAACTTTCTAGACATTTCTATTATACCTTCTTTTACTCCACTTTTTGGATCTATTTTAAGTGGAGGAAGAGTCGTCGCAGAAAAAGGACGGCTGGTAATACCATCAATCATCAACTTTAGATAAATATTGAAATTTGGAAGATTTACTAAATCCTGAGCAGTAAATTCTGGCTCAAACTCTTTTTCTAAAAAGTCGGCATCGTCTGCCCCTACACGGAATATGATCATAGTCCCTACGTTACCAAAAACTGCATTTTTAACTGAACCTTCTTTTGTATCAATCTGAGCAGTGTATTGGTGAGCGATAGTAAGACAAAGACGATACTTGCGAGCTTCAGATAAAATATTGGCAAATGAATCTGTTGCAAAATTCTGAAATTCATCAACATAGAGATAAAAATCTTTTCTTTCTTCTTCTGGAATTCTCACACGCTCCATAGCAGCAAGCTGAATTTTGGTAATAATCATACCTCCCAAAAGTGCAGAGTTGTCTTCCCCAATACGTCCCTTTGAAACGTTTACAAGAAAAATTTTTCCTTCGTTCATTATTTTAAAAATATCAATAGTAGATTTTTCTTGTCCTACAACATTACGAATAATCGAAGTAGAAAGAAATTGTCCAACCTTATTCTGGATAGGAGCTATAGCTTCATTTCTAAACTGCTCACGCCATTGCTCATACTCGTGTACCCAAAAAGCTTTAACAACTGGATCTTTCAGATTATTAATTATCATTTGACGATAATCTTTGTCGACTAACATTCTAGGAATACCGAGCATCGTAGTATTGGGAGTATCAAGTAAAGCTAAAATAGTGTTGTTTAAAATATATTCCATTCTCGAGCTCCAAGCATTTGCCCAAATTTTAGTAAATATTCCCATAAGACCAGAAGCCACCAAATGTTTATATTTAAGATCTTCTAACTGCATAACATTAAAACCAATATGAAAATCAGAATCTGCTGGATTAAAATAAATTACATCTTTGGCTCTATAATCTGGGATAAGATTAAGTACTTCTTCCACAAGTTCACCGTGAGGATCAACAACACAAACACCCTCTCCATTTTGGATGTTTTGAATTATTAGATTAGAAAGAAGTACAGACTTACCAGTACCTGACTTCCCAAGGACATACATATGCTGACGTCTATCTTTTCTTTTTATACCAAAAATCTCATTCGTATTACGAAAGTTCGTCTTAGCAAAATAAGTTATATCTCTATTATGTGGAATTTCGCTGTTCATAAAATATCAAATATATTATAACACCAAAGTTAAAAAATATAAAAGATATTTTAGTGAATTACTTCTGTCATCCACTCTTTATATGGGTGATTAATACGGCGGATATCTACTCCTGCTATCATTGGAACACTGTATGTATGATTCTCAGATATTATAGTGTTCACATCTTCAAGTTTTGATTCAAAAGTTGTAATAAGAAGCATAGCCTGAGAAACACACTTATATTCCTCTCTCCAATTATAACAAGAATAAGTTGGCCAAAATTCTACACAAGCTCCAATCTTTCTCTTAATTATAAGCTCCCCTAGCCTTTTAGCATCCTCCATACTTTCACATGTTGTATATACAAATACCATAAATAGTATAAAAAATTAGTTTACGACCAATATCTACATTATAAAATAAAAATAAACACCTTGTCAATAAAGACAAAGTGTTATATCAATGGCTCTCCACCTTTTTCTTCTACACCTCTTTGGTGGGTCGCCGAAGGGGCGACTTTTTTATCACTACCTTCATCTTCTTTATCCTCTTCTTTTTCTTTTTTATTATTTGTAATTGCTGATTTTTCTTGAGCACTACGAATAATAGTGGCTTCTTCTTCAGCAATTAGTTTCTGAGCTTCTCCAGCTTCAATAGCATACTTCTTACGAGATGCATCTATAACTTCTTGTCTATATGAAGGATGAGTTGCAGGAAGAACACGAAGAGTTTCAGCTGAGAATGGGTCATAACTCTCACCATCTATTGTCATTTTTATGTAGAATTCCCCCACTCCTAGATTTATCATATCTTTAACATCAAAAATCGGAGCAAATTCTGGTTTTAATTTTACAGCATCATCTCCACCTACACGAAAAGAAATTATAGATCCTATATTACCAAGCACAGCTTGCTCTACTTTTGGAAGAAGTTGCCCTACATACTGATGAGCCACAGTAAGATTAATACCATATTTGCGAGCTTCTGATAAAATGTTTTCAAAAGTATCAGTAACTATATTTTGAAACTCATCCACATATAAATAAAAGTCATGTCTATCTTTTGGTTCAAGTTTGGCACGAGCCATACCTGCTTGTTTGATCTTGGTTAAAAACATTGCTCCAAAGAAAGAAGAATTCTCTTCTCCTATTTTTCCTTTTGAAAGATTAATAAGGAGAATCTTTTGATTATTCATAAGCTCTTCTATGTCTATTTTATTTTCTTTTTGACCAAAGATATTGCGAAGCATTGGATCTGAAAGGAATTGCCCAAGCTTGTTCACAAGTGGGATGATAGCATCGGTATCAAACTTTTCAGACCAATCTGCGAATTCAATAGCCCAGAACCTTTTAACCATATCATCTTCAATATACTCAACAACTTTCTGACGATAATTACGATCAGTGAGCATAGAGATCATACCTCTCATTGTGGCATATGGATAATCAAGAAGAGCAAGTACTGTAAAACGAAAAACATGCTCTAAACGTGGAGTCCAATTTGCACCGAACTGCTTCCTTAAAACTTCAATTAATCCTTGAGTAAGTTGGTGTTTGAAAGTCGGGTCAACATTAGCTAATGGATTAAAAGATGAAGGAAAATTCACATCTCCTGGATCAATAATACAAACATCTTCAATTCTCTCTTTAGGTATAAAATTTAAAATATCTTCTATCAACTCACCGTGAGGGTCTATCACACAAAGACCATGACCATAAGCAATATCTTGGCGAATCATAAGCTCTTGAAGTTTAGATTTCCCTACTCCTGATTTACCAATGATATACATATGTCGTCTTCTATCTATACGCTTAATACCAAAAACAAACTTCTTTTCTTCAAGAGCTGCTACATAGTTAGTACGTCCAATAAAAACAACCTCACTAGGATCAGAATTCCCAATGGTAGGTAAATCAGGAGGTGGCGGTGCATATTTGATTATTTGAATTTTATTTGGTTTATTTAATGCCATACTTTTAACTGATATATATTGTATCAAATTTAAATAAAATAGTATAATAAGTTTATGAGTGAAATAAAAAATATTGAAAATGATTTAGAAAACTTTATAAAAAAAGAAGAAGAAATAATAGAAGAAGAAATAAAAGAAGGAGAAGATTATCTTAAAAAATTAGGCCCAGGACTCATCACTGGAGCAGCCGATGACGACCCATCTGGGATTGCAACTTATTCAGAAACAGGAGCAAAATTTGGAACAGGGCTTATTTGGTTATCTATCTGGACATTACCTTTTATGATAACAATCCAAGAAATGTGCGCAAGAATTGCTCTTGTCACAGGTAACGGACTCGCTTCAAACATTAAACATCTTTATAAAAAAGAAATGCTTTATGTTATTACAATTTTACTTCTTATAACAAATTCTTTTAATATTGGAGCAAATCTAGGAATGATGGCTAATGCAATACAATTAATAATTCCAAATATTCCTTTTTCTTTATTAGTTATTTTTATTGGAATTATATGCCTTATATTACCAATGATAATTCCTTATAAAAAATATGCTAGATATCTTAAGTGGTTAGTTATAACTCTATTTTCTTATATTATTACAGGATTTATGATAGATATGGATTGGTCAATACTTTTTAAAAATGCCTTAATTCCACAAATAAGCTTTTCAAAAGACTATATTCTTCTTATAACCGCAATACTAGGAACCACCATCTCTCCTTATTTATTCTTTTGGGAAACTTCACAAGAAGTAGAAGAAGAAATAGCAGAAGGTAAAACAACTGTTCATAAAAGAAGGGGTACAAATATTTTGGAAGTTAAAAAAATGAGAATGGATATCTGGACTGGGATGTTTTTATCTAACATAATAATGTTCTTTATTATTGCTGTTTCTGCAAACACTCTCTTTGTAAATGGAATCACAAGTATTGATTCTGCTAGTGATGCAGCTTTAGCTCTTAAACCTTTTGCTGGCAATTTGGCCTCTCTTTTATTTTCAATAGGAATTATAGGAACAGGATTACTTGCAATTCCAGTACTTGCAAGTTCTACTTCTTATGCAATATCAGAAAGTTTTGGATGGAAAGAAGGACTTTATAGAAAATTTAAAAAAGCTAAAGCATTTTATTTTATAATAATGTTTTCTATTATTGTGGGAATTTTTACAAACTTCATAGGGCTTCACCCAATCAAAGCACTTATATACTCAGCAATAATTAATGGTATTATCGCCCCTATTATAATATTTTTTATTGTTCAAATAAGTAGCAATCATAAAACTATGGGGCATTATAAAAATGGAAAATTAAGCAAATTTATCGGCTGGCTAGCTATAATACTTATGAGTATAACAGCAATAGCGACAATTGTGGCTTTGATATAAAAAGTGTTGCAAAAATTTAAAAATAAGGTAATATATACGTTATTGGGCCCTTAGCTTAGTTGGTAGAGCGCCTCATTTGCAATGAGGAGGTCATCGGTTCGAATCCGATAGGGTCCACAGCATTAAGAAAAACAGCACCTGCGTGCTGTTTTTTAGCTGTGGAAGGCGGAGCGATAATTTTGTCAGTAGACAAAATCGCGAGCCAGGGTCGTGAAATTTTTGTTGTGACGACAACAAAAATATTCCTGACCACAGTTTTAAATTAAAACCTTCCCATTGACAATCATAGCTTTAATATGATAAGGTTAGAGGAATTAACTAAAATTTGTACTTTCATGACAACAAAAAAAGATGGATCGGAAGAAAAGAGAAACGATGAGACCTCTGAAGAAAAAAACTCATCAGAAGTTATTATGGGAAAATTCAGTGGAGTAAAACACAACCCACATACAGTATTCTGTATGATTACTGAAAATTTTTACGGCTAATAAAGCCGATCAAACCAAAACGAACCACCTACGATCCCCTAAAAAGGATACGGGTGGTTTTTCTTTTACCCCACTAAATATGTTATAATAATAGTATTATAATTTAAATAAATTATTGGACAAAAAAATGAAACAAACAAGATTGGATGCACTTGCAGATGGTATATTTGCTATCGTTATGACTATATTAGTTTTTGAAATTAGGGTCCCCCATTTTGTAGGAGAAGTTAATGAATGGGTATTTATAAATTCTCTTATTTCTATGTATCCACTTTTCCTAAGTTATTTGCTCAGTTTTTCTCTTCTGTTTACTTATTGGAGAAGCCACCATATGATAGCTTCAGTTCTTGCTAAAAATATAGATACAAAATTTTCAAACTATAATGGATTATTTTTCTTTCTTATTGCACTTGTACCTTTCTCTTCAAATTTTCTAGGAATGTATCTTTCTTCAGAAACCGCAGTTATATTCTTTGCTATAAATACCATCTTTATAGGTCTGACACTTTATTTTATGCGTAGATATGCTATAAAGTCCGAACATATCGAGATAGCTTCATTTACAGAAAGAGAAAATGGATATGCAAATCTACATATCCTCTTCCCTGTTATATCATCTTTTTTTGCAATTATAATATCTTTCTATAGTAATAATATCGCAATACTTCTTCTTACTTTAGCAATACTTTTTAATCTCACACCAAAAGGTACAAGAATAATCTATTTCTTTATAGATTTAATAAAAGGAAAAGATTCTACCAAATCCTCTTTAGAGCTTCATCAGTAGAAAGTCCTTCAAATAAAATAGAATGCAAAATATCTATCACAGGAGTCTGTATATTATTTTTTTCTGCTATAATTTTTGCATTTTTTAAAGTTATAATTCCTTCAGGAATATAATTTAAATTATCAATAATATCATTTAATTTTTCTCCTCTTCCCAAAGAAACACCCAAAAGTCTATTTCTAGATTTAACAAAAAGATCTCCCATACAAGAAAGCCCAAAAAATGTCTCTGGTTTAGCTCCAAGGGCTACTCCAAATTTTTGTATTTCCTGTAAACCTCTAGTAAAAAATATAGCTTGAGTATTCTGTCCATAGCCAAGACCTTCCATAAGTCCTACAAGTATCGCTATAACATTTTTCAACGCTTCTCCTACTTGGACCCCAATAATATCTTCTGATATTTCTATCTTTAAACTATCTGATGTAAAAACTTTTTTTATATAATCCTTATCCCCATACCCAGCAAGAACCATAGCAGAAAGTTCACCATTTTTAAGTTCTTCTGCAAGTGTTGGACCATATAAGAAAAATAATTCGTTTTTTTCAAACTCTTTCTTTATGGATTCACTCATAAATTGTCCATCTTCTGTAAATCCCTTTGAGCAAATAATTATCTTCTGATTAGAAATATTTTCCTTAAATTTTAAAAGAATAGGTAAAACAGCAAAAGAAGGGACTGATATAATAATAATCTCTGCATCTCCTATTTCTTCTTTTATTATTTCATAAGAAAGACGCTCTAAATGTGAAGCGAGAGCACTCCCAAAAGCTCCATAACCTAAAATTGAAATTTTCATATAATTATTTTTTTAATGCTAATGTTATTAAATGATCTATAAATTCTGGTACTGATGCCCCTACTGCTCTTAACCCTTTTGGAATTAAAGATTCATTAGTAAGCCCTGGTAAAGTATTTACTTCAAGTGCATAAATCCCCTTCTTTGGATGAACAATAAAATCACTCCTTGAATAATGAGAAAGATTAAGTCCCGAGTGAATAAGTGATGCCAATCTTTCTAACTCTATTTTTTCTTCTTTTTTAAAACATCCAGGACAAATTTCTTCTGATTTACCACTATACTTAGCTTCATAATCAAAAAATTTAAAACTTTTAGGTACCCTAATCTCAATAGGTGGAAGAACGTACACATTTTGTCCACGAAAATTATTGATCACACCCACAGTAGCTTCTTTACCTTCAATAAGCTCTTCAACTATAACACTCACTTCTTTATTTGCTCCTAATTCAAATGCTTTAATTAAATCTGGCAAAGTCTTACACATATGGACACCCATAGAAGATCCTCCTGTTAGAGGTTTTACTATCCAAGGTGGAGAAAATTTTTTAAAGACTTCCCCTGCTTTTTTAATTGCATATTCTTTTTTGTGTTCTTCTTCATTTTTTCCATCATCTATATTTGAATCAATATCTTCTAAATAAGCAGGAAAAAGAATATGTTTAGGGGTCTTTATTCCAAGTGAAGTAAAAACTTCTTTCGCCATAGCTTTATTATATCCAAGAGACGAAGCGAGTGGACCACTACCAGTATAAGGAATTTTCCATTGTTCTAATATTTGCTGAAATTTACCATCTTCTCCAAAATCTCCATGAAGTGCATTAAATACAACATCAACCTTATGAAAAACCTTCTCCAGAGTAGTTTCTAGTCCACCAATATGCCAAATACCATTTTTATCTATTAATATATCGATAGGAGTATATTTATGATTGAGTTCTTCCCCTCTTAAATGAGAAAGAACATTCTCCCCTGTTTTCAAAGAAACTTCGTATTCACTACTTATTCCACCTCGTACAACTCCTACTTTTATCATATTCATATTTTAGCATTTTTAAATAAATCAAGGAAATTTTTATTTTATAAAATCTTTATTTCTTCTTTTTTTATGGAAAGTAATAGCGAAACGATGAGCTTCACTGTTTGCCAAAAGTATATATTTCTCATTTTTATTAATTATATTTTTATCCCCCAAAATTTCTTTAGCTTTATGTTTGTCATCTTTTAAAACTGAAACAATATTAATATCTAAAAATTGATATTTATTTATGACCCTCTTTGCTACATTTATCTGAGCCTTACCTCCATCAACTATTATAAGATCAGGGATTCCCCATTCGGTATGTCGTAATCTTCTAGATAAAATCTCTTCGAGTGCTCCTGTGTCGTTTGTTCCAGTTTGAGATTTAATTATAAATTTTTTATATTCACTTTTTTTAATTTCTCCATCTTCCACCACAGTCATCACTCCTACCATATTTTTACCACTCATATGAGCCACATCATAAGCCTCCATCCTGTATTCAGAAATAAATCTTTCAGATATTTCACCCTTAATAAGAGAAATATCATTTATATGAGTGAGAGCAAAAATTCTTTTTTTAATTTCATTTGCTTTTTCAAATTCTTTATCTTTTGCAAAAGACATCATTTCCTTTTTCAAATTAGAAATAATATTTTTTTTCTTGCCTTCAAAAAATAATTGAATATTTTTTATATTGTTTTTATATTCATTTAAATCTTTTGGATTAAGTTTAAGCTGATCATAGAATTCTTTGTTTTGTTTTTTTATAGAATCTTGATCTATGTATGAGAAAATTCTACGAACTATTTTCATTGCTTCTTTAAGTAAGTTCCCGTTTGGAAACGGCCCATAGATGGCACTATACGGACCCCCTCCTTTCTCCTCCCCCTTAGTAAAAGGGAGGTTGGGTAGGGGTCTTTTTAGATTTCTTTTTCTCACAACCAAAACCTTTGCCAAAACCCCGGGGGTTGGCTTAGTAATACATACATAATTAAAACTCTTGTTGTCTTTTTCTTTAGTATTATATTTAGGTTGATATTTCTTTATTAAACTTGCTTCTAATATTAAAGCTTCGAGTACACTATCTGTCTCCTGCCATTTTATATTATCAGCTTCATTTACCATCTGAATAATAAGTGGACCTCTACTATTTATAATGTTAGAGCTAAAATAACTTTTCGTTCTATCTTTCAAAGAAGTTGCTTTACCTATATATAAAATACTCCCCTTTTTCATAAAGAAATAGACCCCTGGACCTTTTGGAATATTTAATTTTCTTAAAACTTGACTATTCATAAGGTTTATAATAGATTAAAAATAAAATAAGTACAAATTTTAAATTTAAAAAGGAGGTTAAAATGGATGTATTATTTACAGGTGGTTTAAAAGGTAAAAAAGTTTTTTTAGAAAAACTTGATGATGTCGAGGGGAGTATATCAAAAGTTTCAGTCGGTAAAAAGCAGGAAATTTTTGTAGCTGAAGAAATAATAGTAGGATTCCCTGTTATGAAAAAAAGAGTCTCTAGACATAGAGATGAGGCACCAAGAAGTGTCAATGCAACTTCCGCTGTTAGAAAAATTTTAACGGTAGAAAAAGAAAAAGGACTTTATAAATTCATAACCGAGAATTCGATTTATGAAATGAAAGTTATCTGATTTTAAACCAAATTTATGAGGCACCCCCATGGTGCTTCATTTTTTATTTCCTCAATACTTTTTTAAGATATTTACCAGTGTGAGAACTTTTGTTATTAGCAATTTCCTCTGGAGTCCCTTTGGCTACAAGTTTACCACCACCCACTCCACCTTCTGGACCAAAATCTATAACATAATCAGAAGATTTTATTATATCCATATTGTGTTCTATGAGTACTATAGTATTCCCCTTTTCTACTAATTTATTTAAGACATCGAGAAGTTTAGCCACATCATCATAATGCAGTCCCACTGTTGGCTCATCGAGAAGATAGATAGTCTTCTCCAAATGTGGCCTATAAAGTTCTGAAGAAATTTTGACTCTCTGTGCTTCCCCACCAGAGAGTGTAGTAGCAGACTGCCCAAGCTTCACATAACCAAGCCCTACATCCATAAGAGTACTTAATCTATCATAGACAGCAGGGATATCTTCAAAAAACTTCACTCCTTCTTCGACTGTCATTTGTAATACTTCGTGAATATTTTTCTTTTTATATTTAACGGACAAAGTTTCTTTATCAAACCTTTTTCCTCCACATACATCACAAGTCACATAGACTGTCGGTAAAAAGTGCATCTCGACAGCAATCTCTCCATTCCCTTCACAAGCTTCACATCGCCCACCTTTTACATTGAAAGAGAATCTATTTGACTTCCAACCACGAAGTTTTGCTTCTTCTGTTTCTGTAAAAATATCTCTTATGAAAGTAAATGCTCCTGTATAAGTTACTATATTTGAACGCGGAGTTCTTCCTATTGGAGACTGATCTATAAGGACAACCCTAGATAAATATTCTGTTCCTGTGAAAGAAGCACAATTGTAAGTCTGTGCGGTTCTATGTTTTCTTTCAAGTCTCCCTTGTAAATTCTTGTGTAATATTTCATACATAAAAGAACTCTTTCCGGAACCAGAAACTCCAGTAATTGTAACAAATTTTCCTAAAGGAATTTCTACATTTAAATTATCAATATTAAAAACCTTTCCACCAACAATTTTAAGATTTCCCTTATCATTAATTCTCCTTTTTTCTGGAATTTGTATTTTTATTTCACCTCTTAAATAAGACAATGTGCGAGAGCCAGAATTGTTCTTTGGGGCATCAAGAAGTTTTTGTAAATAATCAGAAACTATAACTTGCCCACCGTGCACCCCTGCCTTTGGGCCAATATCGACAATATAATCAGAAGCAAAAATAGTATCTTCGTCATGTTCTACTATCAAAATAGTATTTCCTAAATCCCTTAAGTTTTCTAATGTTCTTATAAGTCTATCATTATCTCTTTGATGAAGCCCAATAGTCGGCTCATCAAGCACATAAAGTGCTCCTACTAATCGAGAGCCTAATTGTGAAGCAAGTCTTATGCGCTGAGCCTCCCCTCCTGAGAGAGTGTTGGCTTTTCTATCTAAAGACAAATAATCAAGACCAACATTTAATAAAAATTCTAATCTAGCTTCAATTTCTTTAATAATAACTTTTGAAACTTCTTTTTCTTTTTCCGTAAGTTTAATCTCAACAAAAAAGTCCGCAACATCTGAAATAGAAAGTTTAGTAAGATCAACTATATTAAAAAAAGTAGCAGAAGAATGCTTTTGGAAATGGTCTGGCACCGGCTCCCGTCCCCCAGGTCCCTGGACCTTTTCAAAAGCATTCTTTTGCGGATTTTTTTCCTCAACCCTTTCATTTATTGTTAGGTAAACATTAAGCGCTTCAGTACGAAGGCGAGCACCCTTACAATCTTCACAAATTTCAGTTCCCCCAAAATATTTAGTCCCAAGTCCATTACACGTTGAGCATGCTCCATAAGGAGAATTAAAAGAAAAAAGTCTTGGCTCTACTTCTGGGAAAGAAAATCCATCATTTTTACAAGCAAATTTGGATGACATAAGAATTTCTTCTTCATCAATTTTAACAAGCACTAGACCCTCAGATTCATTTAAAGCTTTCTCAATTGCTTCATTCAATCTCATCTTTGAATCATCACGACTGTCTTTAAATTCGTGTATAGCAAAATTATCAACAATAACCTCAATGTCGTGTTTATTATTTTTCTTTATATCTATTCTATCGCGAAGACTTTTCACTTCACCATCCATACGAACCTTGCTATAACCTCTACCAAGTAAATCATAAAGAAGTTGATAATATTCCCCCTTTCTACCTCTTACCACTGGAGAAAATACGATGATTGAAGTCTCATCCCATTCTACACCCTTAACTTTCTTTTTATTTTTAGTAGCAGAAAAATTATCTATCTTTTCAAGAATAAAATTAAATATTTCTTCATTAGAAAGTTTCTTTATTTCTTCTCCACAAACTGGACAATATGGATGCCCCACACGAGCAAATAAAACACGCATATAATCATATATCTCAGTAATAGTAGCTACTGTCGAACGAGGATTATTTGATCTTGATTTTTGATCTATCGAAATAGCAGGAGAAAGCCCAGAGATTTCATCCACATCAGGCTTTGGCATTTGATTTAAAAATTGGCGAGCATAAGCAGATAAACTCTCAACATACCTTCTCTGTCCTTCAGCAAAGATAGTATCAAAAGCAAGTGATGACTTACCACTCCCTGACATACCAGTAATAACCACCATTTTATTCCTCGGCATTTCTAAACTTATATTCTTCAAATTATGCGTTCTAGCACCTTTTATTATTATTTTATTTTCATTATTTTCTTTTTTCATATTATATAAACAAAACATCACCCCGAAAGCTTCTATAGGGGGTGTATAAAATATTCTATTGTAGATTTATATATTACCACAAAAGTAATATTTGACAAAATTGAGAAAATAAATATAATAAACAAGAATTAAATCGGAGTGTAGCTCAGCTGGCTAGAGTATTTGGTTAGGAGCCAAAGGGGCGGAGGTTCAAATCCTTCTACTCCGACTTAGAACTTTTAATTCTAATCATAATTCAAGCCGTTACTTTCGATTATGGGGTAGCGGCTTTCACTTTTTATTCTCCATCTTATTTCTTAACACCACTATCTCATCTCTCAAAATAGCAGCAGTTTCAAAGTCTAGCTCTTTAACAGCTTTATTCATTTCTTTCTCTTTTATTTTTATGATTTTTTCATAAACTTCCTTATTTCTATCTTCATCTGAAAGCATTAAATTTTTTATTGAATCTTTTTCTCCCCTTCCCTTATTGCTCTTACTTTTCTCATACGCTTTTTTAAATAATTCTACATCCAAATCAAGCTCTGCATTTACGGACTTTTCGTGTTTATTCTCAAGTTCTTCTGTTATATCTTTTATTTTCTTTATTATAGTTTTTGGTGTGATATTGTGCTTTTTATTATATTCAATTTGGATATCTCTTCTACGATTAGTCTCTTTTATTGCATTTAAAAGTGACCCAGTTAGGACATCAGCATAAAGTATTACCTTTCCTTCTCTGTTTCTAGCAGCACGTCCGATAGTCTGAATGAGAGAAGTCTCCGAACGAAGAAATCCTTCTTTGTCAGCATCTAGTATTCCTATCAAAGCAACTTCCGGTAAATCTAATCCTTCACGAAGAAGATTAACTCCGACAAGCACATCTATATCTCCTTTTCTAAACCTTGTCAAAATTTGAATTCTTTCTATTGTCTTTATATCACTATGTAAATATTCTGCTTTTATTCCCTTATCTTTCAAATAAATAGATAAATCTTCAGCCATCTTTTTAGTCAAAGTTGTCGCAAGTACTCTAAAACCTTTTTTAATAGTATTTTCAGCTTCTTTAATAAAATCCTGAATTTGACCTGGGTATAGACCATAGGTCGGACCTAGGGTCTTTATTTTTTTACTATTTGCCCCTAGGTCCGACCTATGGGAACCCTGCTTTGCACTTACTGGTCTCACTATCACTTCTGGGTCCAGAAGCCCAGTGGGACGAATGATTTGTTCTACAACTTGCCCACTTTCTTCTTTTTCTGTATCGCTTGGAGTTGCAGAAACATATATAACCTGCCCCACTCTTTCTTCAAATTCTTTTATTTTAAGAGGACGATTATCTTTCGCAGATGGAAGCCTAAACCCATACTCGACTAAAGTATTTTTTCTAGAAGCGTCCCCTGAATACATACCACGAAGTTGTGGTAATGTCACATGAGATTCGTCTATAATGGTAAGAAAGTCGGGTATATACTCGGAATCGTATCCGCTACGACCAGAGTGAACTTGCCCTTCCAAAGTAGAGTGCGAACGATGAAAAGTATGCATCCGACTTTCTTTTTGCTTTGGAAAATAAGATAAAAGCGTATCTGGAGCTTCACCTTCTTTCTTCCTAGACAAATGCCTAGAATAATTTTCTATCCCATTACAATATCCTATTTCTTTTATCATCGCTAAATCATAATTCGTTCTTCTTTTAATTCTTTCAGCCTCAAGCAGTTTCCCTTCTTTTTCAAATTTCTTAAGTTGTAAGTTCAATTCACTTTTAATATTTTTAAGAGCAATTTCAGTTTGTTTCTTTTCTGTTATAAAATGTTTAGCTGGAAAAATAAAAATAGAATTTTCTTCTTTTATAATATGAGAAGAAACTGGATCAACTTTTAAAATAGAAGATATTTTTTTACCTTCAAATTCTATATGATAAACAAAAGTTTCTGAAATTGGCATTACCTCTATCTTGCCACCAATAGAACGAAAATTTCCTGGATTTAAATCAGCATTAGTTCTCTCAAAATGGACAGAAATAAGTTTTCTCATAAGCTCTACCTTATCCACCTTCATTCCTTTTTCTATTTTAAGATTTACTTTTTCATATTCTTCTGGACTTCCGAGTCCATATATACAAGAAACTGAGGCTACAATAATAACATCCCTCCTTGTGAGAAGTGATTGGGTACTTGCATGGCGAAGTCTATCTATCTCTTTGTTTATCTGTGCATCTTTTTCTATATATGTATCAGTAATCGGCATATATGCTTCTGGTTGATAATAGTCATAATAAGACACAAAGTAATGCACCGCTGCATCAGGGAAGAATTCCTTAAACTCTTGAGCAAGCTGAGCAGCTAAAGTTTTATTGTGAGCGATTACAAGAGTTGGTTTATTCCACTTTTCTATCACATTAGCAATTGTAAAAGTTTTCCCCGTCCCAGTTGCTCCAAGTAAAGTCTGCTTATCCATACACTCCTTAAGCCCATCTAGCAACTCCGAAATAGCCTTTGGCTGATCCCCAGCCGGCTTATAATCACTCTTTAATTTGAATACTTTATTGGCCATTACTCTATAAGATTACCTTATTTTAAAAAAATAAAAAAGAGGTATACTTATGATATACCCCCCAAAATACTATGAGTTCGAGGAATAACCAGAAATCTCGAGCTCTCCTTGAATTCCTATATAGGCAATAGATTTTACTCTACTGTTCATCCTATTGAACCCCATAAAAAGTACCTTTAATTACTTATATACCTCTAAATGAAAAGATAACTCCCACACGGGTTATGTTTAAGTATTTGATTATTATATTAAGAATTATTAAACAAAAGTCAAGATTTGTAATTTTTCAAAAATTCTTCTTTAAATTCAAAAAATTTATCTTCTAAAATAGCTTTCCTCATATCAGCAACTAATTTATTTATAAAATAAGTATTGTGAATTGAAGCCAATGTTGCTCCAAGCATTTCTTTGGCCCTAAAAAGATGGGAAAGATAAGCGCGAGTATAATTCTTACAAGTATCACATTCACAATCATCTTCTATTTTTGAAAAATCATTTTTAAATTTTTCATTCATAATATTTATCTTTCCATTTTTAGTAAAAAGACTTCCATTCCTTGCTATTCTTGTCGGCCCCACACAATCAAAAAGATCAACCCCATTCTCTACCCCCATAAATAAATCTTCGGGCTCTCCTATGCCAAGCAAATGTCTTGGCTTTCCTTCTGGGAGAATTTCATTCACCCATTTACAAGCAGTGGACATATCTTCCTTAGCAAAAGATCCACCAATTCCAAATCCATCAAATCCTACTCCATCTACTTCCATCTCGGCAATCACTTTTGCTGATTTTTTTCTTAATTCTTCATTTCTTCCACCTTGAACAATTCCAAATAAAGCCTGAGGAAATAAATCCTTAAAATCTCCCACATACCCAGTATGTGAGACTTCCCACATACTGGGTATGTGGGAGATTTTTTTACTATGCTCCAATTCGATATGCCTTTTCAAACTTCTCTTTGCCCAAGAATGAGTGCGAGAAAGTGCTTCTTCTTGATACCTATCATTCTCCATCGGTGAAGTACATTCATCAAAAGCAAAAATAATATCAGCCCCTAAATTGTGCTGTATCTCAATTGATTTCTCTGGAGTTATATAATGAAGTGATCCATCTATATGTGAACGAAAAGAAACTCCATCATTTCCAATAGTCGCAAGCCTTGGCACACCATCCTCTGCACTAGACCTCTCTGTTATTAAAAGTGACGGATCTGTAACAGATACAACTTTACCAATCTCTTTGCCATAAGCCGCACCTAAAGAAAAAACTTGAAAACCTCCAGAATCTGTCATCATAGGGCCTTCCCAATTCATAAATTTATGAAGCCCACCAGCTTCTTTCACTATCTCATCTCCTGGCTGTAGATAAAGATGATAAGTATTAGCAAGCACAACCCCCGTATTATTATTTTTTAAATCTTCTGGTAAGACACTTTTGACAGTGGCCTTAGTCCCAACTACAACAAAAGACGGGGTGAGTATTTTCCCGTGAGGTGTAGATATGATCCCCGCTCTCCCCAAAAAACCTTCTATTTTCTTTTCTATTTTAAATTCTAAAGATTTCATTAATTTTAATTTATCTTCACTTCTACCCATTTTAGATTTTGAATATTTACAGGAGAATTTAATATTATTCTTTTTATTGGATCATTAGGTTTAGAAATAACTCCAACACTAATAGCCAATACTTCTGGGTTCAAACTTGGCAATAATATTTTAGTACCTTCTATTATATCTAATTCAACAGGCAAAGAAACTTCAAAATTTCCTCCACCTCGACCCAAAAGCTCAACACTAGAATTTATATTTTCTATTATTCCTTCTGTTTTTCTACCAGGATTTGTAAAAAGAGAAACTAGAGACAATTTACTTTCTATTTTTTCTATCGTTCCTATTGGAATATCTCCATTAGCATAAACAATATCCCCAACTTCTATATCAAAAGAATCTCCTATGTCAATTATTATCGTATCATACGGTGACTGGCTTGGCTTGGAAAGAATATTAGCTAAAACAAAATCATTGGAAATATTTTTTCGATTCATCAATTCTTTTAAATCTTCATTTTCTTTTTTAAGAATTTGATAATCAAGCATAGAAATTCTTAAATCTTCATTTTCTTTTTTAAGAATTTGATTTTCTTTAAATACAATTTTTTTTGATTTTACTAAGTATCCTGCCCCATCTATACCTTTTCTTATAAAATTTTTACTTTGCCAAATAGGTAAACCCATTTTATAAAAAATATCATTTGACCAAGAAACAATACCCAAAGTAAAAAGTAAAAAAATAACAATAAAAATTGTTGTATTTTTAATAATTTTTTTTCTTCTCAATATTTGTTTTTTATCTCGGAGTTGATGCATCATCTGTGGTTAATAAAACTTCTTTATAAGAATCAAAATCATCAAGTATAACTCCTGTCCCACGAGCAACTGCAGTAAGAGGATCTTCTGCTAAATAGATTGGTATCTTAAGATAATTTGAGAGTAAAGTATCCAAACCTTTAATGAGAGCCCCACCACCAGACAAAACCAAACCTCTATGGATAATATCTGAGAGAAGTTCTGGGGGGGTAGTTTCTAAAACTTCTTTAACACCATCAAGTAAAGACAAAACAGAAGGCATAATAGCTTCCCTTATATCAGAATCTGTTATAATAACTTGCCTAGGAAGCCCAGTCACGAGGTCTCTCCCTCTTATTTCTGCTTCCATTGGATTCCCTTCTACCACAGAACCTATAGCCATTTTAATATTTTCAGAAGTTCTTTCTCCTATAAGAAGTTTAAATTCTTCTTTCATATAATTTATAATATTATTATTCAAAAGATCTCCGGCTATTTTCAAATTTTTAGATCTGACAACCCCAGATAAAGATATAACTGCCACATCTGTAGTTCCACCACCTATATCTACAATTACAGATCCAACTGCTTCTTTTATTGGCATCCTTATTCCTATTGCTGCTGCCATTGGTTCTTCTACAATATATACTTCTCTTGCTCCAGCAGATTTCGCTGCGTCTTCTACGGCTCTTATTTCTACATTAGTTATACCAGTGGGAACTCCAATCACAACTCTCGGCCTAATAAATTTTTTAGAAATTTTTTCTGTTTTACTTATGAGATAAGCAAGCATTTCTTCTGTAACTTCAAAATCAGAGATAACTCCATCTACTACAGGTCGGACTGCTTTAACATGGCCTGGAGTTCTACCAAGCATTTGTTTAGCTTCAGCTCCTACTGCAACGATCTGACCAGTCTTTTGATTTAGAACTACTACAGATGGTTCATTTATTACTATACCGTGACCCTTCAAATAAACCAGAGTGTTTGCTGTTCCTAGATCTATACCTATATCATTTGAAAACATTTCATAAAATTTCTTTAGCATAATAAATTAGGTTCTAGTTTTTAATGACTAGGTTTTAGTAATATGGTTAACAATTCATCTTTATTGATAATTTTTCCTTCTTTTTCTATTCTCTTTTTTATTTCAAAACCTCCAAAATCTAAACTTCTTTTAGAAACAACAACACGATAAGGTATACCTATAAGATCAGAATCAGCAAATTTCTCTCCTGCACTCAAATCTTCTCTATCATCATAAAGTACTTCAATATTTTTTGATTTTAAGTATTCATATAAAGACGAAGATTCTTTTATAACATTTTCATCTTTACCCAAAGAAAGCAAGTGAACAGAAAAAGGAGCAATGGATTCTGGCCAAATAATACCCTTATCGTCTGATAAGGTTTCTACCACTGTGCCCATAAGTCTCCCAAGTCCAATACCATAACTACCCATTATTACCAAATTATCTTCACCATTTTCATTCTTATATTTTAAATCAAAAGGATTTGAATATTTAGTTCCTAGAGAAAATATATTTCCAACCTCTATGGCCTTTTTTTCTATGAGATTTTCTCTTTTTAATTCAAGACTTTCAATAACTTCATCTATATAAACTTCTTTATTAATAGCAATATTTTTATTTTCATCTATATAAATAGTATCTTCTCCTGCACCCGTTAAGGTCTGAAATTCATGTGAGAATTTCGCGAATGTACCACCCGAAGCAAAAGTGAGGTATGTCAGATGCCCAATACCAACTCTCGCAAAAATATTCTTATAAGCTTGTTTTGCTTTTTCGTAAAAAATATTATGCTCTTCTTCATTTTTAGAAAAAGAATAAAGAGCTTTCCAATAAAATTCTCTACCACGCAAAATTCCGGATTTACTTCTCGTCTCATTTCGAAATATATCTTTAAAGTCATAAGTATATATCGGTAAATCTTTATAAGAATTTATATATTGTTTTAAAATATTTGCATGAGCTTCTTCATTAGTCCAAGATAACCCAACTTCTCCACCATTTTTTAATTTTGTTTTAAACCAGTTATCAACAAGTTCATCACTCCATCTTCCAGACTTCTCCCAGATTTCTTTATTTTGAAGAATACTTGTTTTCATTTCTTGCCCACCGATAGCATCCATCTCTTCTCTTATAATATTTTCTATCTTTTTTATTACCCTTAAACCGAGAGGTAAATAAGAATATATACCAGCCAATTCTTTACTAATAAATCCAGCTTTAATGAGGAGCTCCGCGTTTAAAGACACCTCATCTGCTGGGCTCTCCTTTTTTGTTTTTGTAAATAGTTTTGATTGTAACATACCTACATACTACCCCAAAAACAGAAACTGGTCAAAGTTATGCTATTGCAAAATAATGATTTTTCTGGTAATATATGAATACTTTCCGTGAGGGATTTTTTATTTTAAAACCCCTTGTAAAAAGCCTTAGACCTATGGTCAGGTGAGCTGGAATGCTTAAAAACGGGAAGATTACAATTAATTAACCATATAAATATATGAATATACAAAACAGTATAATAGAAGAAATGTTTAAAGCAGGAGCTCAATACGGGTATCAAAAGAGTCGTCGTCACCCTAGTACTTCTCCTTATATCTTTGGCACTAAAAATGGTATAGATATAATCAATATTGAAAAGTCTTATGATCTTTTAAGTAAAGCATTAGACGAAGTAACAGCCTTAGGAGCATCGGGGAAAACAATCCTTTTCGTAGGAACAAAACCAGAAGCCAAACAAGGGATAACTGAAGTAGCTCTTTTACTAGGTATGCCATATGTAAGTGAAAGATGGGTAGGAGGAGCTCTTACAAACTTTCCTGAAATAAAGAAAAGGATTTTCAAATTACTTGATTTACGTGAACAAAAAGAAAAGGGTGAATTGGAAAAATATACAAAAAAAGAACGTTTGCTCATAAGCAAAGAAATGGAAGATATGACCAAGAATTTCCAAGGTCTAACTTCAATAACCAAAACACCAGATGTAATGATAGTAATAGATCCCAAAAAAGAACTTATCGCAGTGACAGAAGCAACCAAAATGAATATTCCTGTTATTGCTCTTATGAATACAGACTGTGACCTTAAAAAAGTTAAATACCCAATAGTGTCAAATGATGCTTCGGTTTCAAGTATAAGTTTATTCCTAAAATATATAAAAGAAGCTTATACAAAAGGATCCACAGGAGAAGCTAAATAAATAATTAATAATTTTAATTTGAAATAAAAATATGTCTACAAAAATCACAGCCGAATTAGTAAAAGAATTAAGGGAGTCCACTGGTGTTTCTGTAATGCAATGTAAAAATGCATTAGAAGAAGCAGATGGAGATATGGAAAAAGCTCTTATAATCCTTAAAAACAAATCTAGTTCTATCGCTATGAAGAAAGCTGACAGAAATGCAAAAGACGGTATTATTGTGGTGAAAGGAAATGATAAAAGGCTTATAATGCTTGCTCTACACACAGAAACAGATTTCGTTGCAAAAAACGAAGACTTTGTAAATCTAGCAAACAATCTTGCAAATATTGCATACGAAAAAGATATCGAAAAAATGAAAGAAGAATCTTTAGATTTAATAAACCTTGTTGTCCAAAAAGTTGGAGAAAAAATTGAATTAGGAAAAGTGGAAGAGATTACAGGAGAAGTACTAGGGAGCTATGTACACAGCAACAAAAATGCTACTATAGTATCATTAGAAGGAGGAAGTGTAGACCTAGCTAAAGATATAGCTATGCACATAGCTGCAATGAAGCCTACATACACTCGTCTTTCAGATATAAAAGAAGAAGACAAGACGAAAGTTTTAGAAGTTTTTGAAAAAGAAGTAAGTGGATCAGATAAAGGAGAAGATATAAAGAAAAAAATACTAGATGGAAAAATATCTACATACTTCAAAGAGCAAACTCTTATGGAACAATCGTTTATAAAGAATTCTGATATTACTGTCGGTAAACTCTTAGAGAATAATGGGGCTAAACTGGTCACATTCTTACGTGAATCTATAAACTAAATTTAATTTATGATACTAAATGTTGTTATATTTTTTGTTTCATTAATTGCACTCTTTTTGATGCTTTCTTTTCAAGTATGGAGAATTAAAAATAATAAAGTTATAATAACAAAAGAGAATGAAAATTTTGAATCTAAAATCTCATTTAGACATTTAGAAAAAATTATGCTATACTTGGCCAAACACATTATCCAATGGATTGTGCTTGTTTTGGTCAAGTATTGGTTTATTTTTATAACTAAATCAAAAAAGTTTATAGATGATAAAATTCCAAAAATTAAAAAAATGCTTGGTAGAGACAATGAAGAAGGAAGTGTTAATTTAAAAAGAAATTCTTTTGTTAGAAGAGCTATACTTGAATCAAAAGTAAAGATCAAAAAAATGAAAGAAAAAATTCAGGAAGAGATATAATAAAATGCCACTTTAGATGTTTTGGTAGATATCAAAAAATTAATATAATTGTTTTATAAAAAAATAAATATGCCGCTTTAGCTCAGTTGGTAGAGCAACGCTTTTGTAAAGCGAAGGTCCTCAGTTCAAGTCTGAGAAGCGGCTCAAAGTAAATAAATAGGTTCTGTTCAAAGCATAACTAAAACGAAGGTCTAGAGTTCAAGTCTCTAAAACGGCTCAAGAACAAAAGAAAACCCCTTTTAAGGGGTTTTCTTTTGTTCTTGAGAAGATTTTTTCTCTTCTTCCTTTTTAATTGTCTCTAATTCTGGAAATGTCTTTTCAATCTCTTCTATACTATGAAATCCACTATAAACTTTACCATTTATTACAATAGCAGGAAGATTGTCTGGTACTTTATAAATAGATGTCATGGCTTTTATAGCAGATAAATCTAAATTATAGTCAAAAGAATAAACTCTCAAATTTGGATATTTCTCTCGAAGAGTAGTAAGAACGTATCCCTGTTTAGTACAATCATTACAATCTTCATTCTTGTAAAAATATAATATAAAAATAGATTTTTGACCACATCTTTCTGTTATCTTTTTCATTAAAAGATAATCTTTAATCTCAAGTAATGAATAATATTTTTTAAGAGAAATAACATCCACATTTTCTACCCCTATATTACTTTCACTATAAGCGATCTTATCTGCTAATGAATTAAGTTCAGACGAAAGTACTGTAGTAGAAATATCTTTACAAGACAATTCTTCTAATAAAGAAAACTGTGTTTCAGAAGACATCAGATCTAAAGATATTTTATTTTCAATATTTCTTAATTGATCTATTTTTTTATTATTTAAATAGTTTGAAATCCACAATCCAGAAACAAAAATAGTGAGAGTTACAAAAAAAACTATAGTATATTTTTTCCAATCATTTGGTTCGTGTTCGTGCATATAAAAATTAAATTAATTATTAACAACCCGCCTTTCAAAAGTCCAGCTAGACTCTTTAGATATTATTGCATTATATATTGCCCTTAACATCCAAAATGGTGCTACAATACTATAAATTATCATAAAATAAAATATAGATATAGGGAAACCTGTCTTACCCTCTGCCATACGTCTACCTATTAACACTGATACAATAACAAGTATATACAAAATTATAGCAAATAACAATACTGCTTTTGTACTAACAAAAAACCAATCAAATTTATAATTAAATTTAAAAAAATTATCAAATCCAATAGTGTGTATTTCTATAATTTTTCTATAAATAAAATTAAAAATATTACCCAAAACATTTACAAAAAGAAATATAACACCAAATATAGATATAAGCCCAGATGGTAAAGTAAAAAGTGCTATCGTCCCATACTTCTTTTTAAAAAGCAAATGTCTATAATCTATAAGATTTTTTATAAAACCATATATCCATCTGAGCCTCTGGCGATATAGCTTTGTAACACTATCTGGAGTATTGGTGTATACATAAGCATCTGGACAATGGTCAATTTTATATCCATATTCTTGCATCCTAAGAGCAATTTCTTGATCTTCTGTGTTGTGAGCTTTTTTATATGGACCCAAATCATCAAAAACTTTTTTTCTAAATATAGAAAATGGACCAGGTGCCACATGGATACCACCCATAAAACCAAGCATTTTCTTAGTATAAATAGACATATCATATTCAATATTTTGAGCATATTGAAGTATATTTTTAGGATTATAAACAATAATAGAAGGTGCGACGGCCATAGTTTTTTTATCATTTTCAAAATATTTTAAAATTCTCTTTAATGCTTGAGGGTGAACCATAGAATCAGAATCTAAGCATCCAAAAAATTCTGCATCACTTTGTTCTATTGCAAGATTTACAGCGGTATGCTTTCCCCCGTTTTCTTTATTTATTAAAACAATATTAGAATCATCTTTAAATTGTTGTACAACTTCCCATGTGTTATCTTTACTTCCATCATTTACTATAAAAATTTTTAATTTATCTTTTGGATAATCAAGAGAAAGAAGAGATTTAATAGTCTTTTCTATTGTTTTTTCTTCATTATAGCAAGGTACAGTGACTGTAACTGTAGGATAATAAGATAATTCTAAATTTTCTGGATGTTTAACTATTTTTTTTCTTTTCTCTAAAAATGTAGTCAAAAAAAATATCTGCACATAGACAGAAATAAATGTAAAAACATAAAAAATAACAGTATATACAGAATCCATAATAGATTTATATTATATCATATTTGAGAGCTTTTTTCAAATCAAAAAAAATGGTATAATAAAAATATGGAAAATAATAAAATAAATCAAAAGATATCTCTTCCTGTTGCTATTATAGTGGCAGGTTTCCTAATAATGATAGGAATAATATTAACAGGTGGAAGTAAAAATACTCAAACAGAATCTAAAACATTATCAGAGCAAGTTGGTGTAAACAAAGAAGAATTTAATAAATGTATTGAGGATAAAGATGTTCAAAAAATTTTAGAAGAAACAAGTATGAATGCAGACTTGGCTATGAAGCACCTCCCCCAAGGAGAAAGAGGAACTCCATATAGTGTCATAATTGGGAAAAATGGAATAAAAACTGAAATAAGAGGAGCGGAAGGTATTGATGCAGTTAAAAAATTAATTGAGGAAGTTAAGTCTGGTAAGGTTACAAATGAGTATAAAGGAGAGATACCAAATGTTACAGAAAACGATCATATTATTGGGGACATCAATGCTCCAATCATAATAGTAGAATACTCTGATTTGGAATGTCCATATTGTAAAAGATTTGGTGAAGTAATGAAACAAGTAATAGAAGAAAGTAATGGAGAAGTAGCTTGGGTTTATCGTCACTGGGTAGTTCACCAAGGAGCAATTAAGAAAACTGTAGCATCTGAATGTGTCGCTGAAATAAAAGGAGAAGATGCTTTCTTTAAATATGTAGATTTAATCTTTGGCCTAATGAAAACAGCCGAAGACGAAGCCAACGAAGCAAATAGTCAACTATAATTAAATTTATAAAATAAATCACTTTTAAGCAAGGCTTAGGAGTGATTTATTTTTTTATTTATCTCTTTCTATTATTATTTTACCCCAGTCCCAAGCCTTGCTTAGGACCAGATAGTGGTTTAACCACTATCTGGGGTATATTTATTAATACACCTCCTGCTTATAGCATTTCTCACAATAAACTATCTCTGGTCTATCAAGAGAATATGATGTCTCAAAAGTATTAGTACAGCCTTCTTTCATACAGGATCTATGCCAGAGTTTAAGAGGGTTTCTTTGTGAGAGTCTTTCATAGTGTCTACAGTTAGGACAGAGTCTTGGGATGGGGAGATTCATACGGCGGTAGAACTGGTATTCTTCGGGGATAATTTTGAATGCTTCTGTGCATTGATGATTACAGTCTTTGTGTAAACATTCTATGACTTTACCTACTATTGATTCATCTGTATCGTTTATATCATCTGGAATATCACTATTCTTGATATCTATATTGTAGTCTCTATCAACTTTCTCTTTCCATTTGTAGCCTTGTTCTATAGCTTGTTCTTTGGTTAAAGGATAGTATTCTTGGGCTATTGTTTCGTTGTAAGCAAAAGGAGAGAGTTCAGATGGGAAGAATTCTCCGTATTTGTATACTCTACCTTTACTATCTATATAGGGCATATCTGACATGTGTTGGATAATTTTAGGGACTAATTCTTCGTATTGTTCTTTGGTGTATTGTTTGTTTAGGATGCAGTATTGTTTGGAATTTAATCCTACACAACCGAATAAATAACTACAACCTGAAACACAAGTAAAAGAATAGTGGGAATTTGATGTATCAGTTACGGCAACTCCAAACTTATAATTGTAGGCTGCTCCTACCCCAACACTTTCATAACAAAGTTCTGGTCTTGTTCCTGTTATTATGTCATAACAATCTGAACCACCACTTTCTATAAAACGCCAAACATATTTTAAGTTGTTTGTTTTATTAATTTCAAAAGAATTAAAGCAATCTCGAGAATGTTCTATATCATTACCACTCACATTTAAAGAATTATTAATATTAGCAAATTTGTGGATTATTTTTTTTAATTTATCTTTATAATTATTTTTAGATTCTTCTAATTTTTTAAATGATCCTACATTAAAAGATTTTAATTTATCAAAATACTCTTCCTTAGAGAACTGTTCGTTATAAATATAATACTTTTTATTTCTTAAATTCCAACAACCAAAACAGTTTGAACAATTACGACAGTCATATAAAAATATTGAATCAATACATTCTGATGATTTAGAAGAAAAGGACACATTAAAACAATTACGACAATCTACGCAATTATATAAATATTCATTATTACGGGAAACTAGGATATCAAAACAATTTCGACAACTATTTATCCCTTCAGAATAATAACAATCTTCATTCTGAGTTGAAGAAAAAGTAAGATAACAATTTTTTGAATCTATTGTTACATTTACGTAATCACTATTTACAGGATTAACATTAGAAACATTTGGTAATGGTGTTCTATGAAGAAGTTCAGAAAATTGAATTAAAAATGGTTTACTAAAATCATAATCTACCCCATATGTCATTGGATCCCAACTATCACCCCACCAGTATTTTTGATCATAAATTACAAGATCTTTATCTTTAGAATAAATTGAAATAATTGATTCATTGTGATTTGAGGCCTTGCATGTATTTTTGTATAAATTTCTAACATTACGCCATGTCATTCTTCTTATCATTCGGCACTCTGGACAAAATGTCGGCGCTGGAACTTTAATTTTCTCATAGAATACAAAATCATCAGGCTCTATAATAAAGTCTTTCTTGCAATTCTGGCACACCTTATTTTCTGATTTATATTCCATATTGTAATTATATCACAATAATAAAAAGCAATCCCCCAGATAGTGCTTTAGGCACTATCTGGGGGATTGTGTTAATCAAAGTAGTTTTTTAAACGAGTGATTTTTTCATTATTACGAAGCTTTTCGTGAACTTTAGCTTCGATCTGACGGATACGCTCACGAGTGACATTAAATTTTTGTCCAACTTCTTCGAGAGTATGCTGAACACCATCTTTTAATCCATATCGAAGTTCTAAAATAGTTCTTTCTTTTTCTGAAAGAGTATCTAAAACTTCTTTAATTTGATCAGATAAAATTCTCCTTGAAGCATCTTGATCGGGGCGAAGAATCTTATCATCTGGAATAAATTCCCCTCTTGTTGACTTTTCATCATCATCTCCTATGGGTTGTTCAAGTGACACAGTCTCTTGATTTATTTGCTCAATAATATTTATCTTTTCAACCTCGAGATTCATTTCAGTAGCAATTTCTTCAACAAGGGGTTCTCTACCTAAATCTTGAGACAATCTTCGTACAACCTGTTTATATTTAGAAATAGTCTCTACCATATGTACAGGAATACGAATGGTACGAGATTGATCTGCAAGTGCACGAGTAATGGACTGCCTGATCCACCAAGTAGCATAAGTAGAGAATTTATATCCCTTTGTCCAATCAAATTTTTCCACCGCTTTAAAGAGCCCCAAATTTCCTTCTTGAATAAGATCTAAGAGTGTAAGATCTGAACTTCGTCCAACATACTTCTTAGCAATAGAAACCACAAGACGAAGGTTTGCGCGAGCAAGTAAATTCTTGGCTTCCAAATCCCCTCTTTCAATTCTTTTTGCATAATCTTTCTCTTCACTTGCTAAAATAAGTGGATATTGTCCAATTTCTTTTAAATACATTTGGATAGAATCATAAGTATGTGGATCTTTACTATATTTAAGAGCCATCTTTTCTATGTCTCCATCATTGTCTAATAAATTTCCACCTTCTAAGACATCTATTCCAGAAACAGAAAGTTTTTCATAAAGCTCATCTAAAAAAAGAACATTGCTTTCTATATCTGGGAATGTTTTTATAATTTCATCATAAGTCACAAAACCTCTTTTTTTTCCTTTTTCAATTATCACATTTGCTTTAGACTCAAGATCTATAAGCTTCTTTTCAACATTTGATAATTTACCATTAGATTGACCAACTTTTGATTTTACTTTTTTAACTGGTTTTATTTTTTTACTAACATTTTTTTTCTTTGGTGTTATTTTTTTTATATTC
>AWSN01000001.1:0-85273 GCA_000505065.1 Parcubacteria bacterium RAAC4_OD1_1 | reverse complement strand
TCCTTCAAGTCTCTAAAAGCATCATCTATCTTACCTTCATAAAACATCTCTGATTCAAAAATAAGTGGCTCTCCATTTTTTTCATACTTATGTCTAATTTTTTCAAATATATCTTTATCAAAATTTTCTAAATATGATTCTATTTTACTTTTATAATCATTAAATCCTTCGAGCCAAAATATTATTCCAAAAAGTTTCTGTTCTAAATTATCCTTCCTGTTTCTAACATCTTTATTCACTCTCTTTTCCATAATTTCTTTTACTTCATTCCTACCAGATGATTTATAAGAATCAAAATCTTCAATTATTGCTCTACTTGGTATACCACTTTTACCACTTATATATGTAAGATATGAAGACTTTTCAATACTACTTTTAATTACATTAATAAGTGGAAAAATTTTTGATCTTATTTCTAACCCCCTTTTCCTTAAATCGTCATTATCTTTACATATTTTATCAACATAAAAATGTATAACATTTTTAGAATTTTTAATTATATCTTTCCATTCATCTCCATTTTCTTTTATTATATCTGCAGGATCTCGTCCACTTGAAAGTGAAGCAAGTTTAACCTGCATATCTAAAGATAAGGCAATAATAGATGATCTTACTGACGCTCTTTCCCCAGCAGAATCTCCATCAAAAGCAAAAATAACATTTTGAGATAATCTCCTTATAAGTCCAAAACTATTTATATTGGCTTCATTGTCATAAGTAGAATCATTAAGAGCTGTACCTGAAACTGCAACAGTATTGGTAAATCCAATCTGGTGAGAAAGGATAAGATCCATCTGCCCTTCAACAACAATACTATACCCCATTTTTCTTATTGAATTTTTAGCTTTATCTATACCAAACAAAATATTAGCCTTGTTAAAAAGTGGAGTATCTGGGCTGTTTAAATATTTTGCTTCCTCTTTTTCTTTATTCTTATCTTTGGTAAATATCCTACCTGTAAAAGCAATCACTCTACCAGAAGAATCGAGTATCGGAAAAATTATTCTTTCTCTAAATCTATCATAATATCCACCATCTTCTTTGGTCTTTATAAGACCAACAATTTCTAAATCACTTTTTTTATAACCTTTATCTATTAGATATGTAGAGAGTGATCTCCAACTATCTTTTGCAAATCCAATTCTAAAGTTCTTTATACTTTCATCATTTATGCCACGAAGAATGAGATAACTTCTAGCTTCTTTATTTTCTTTAAAATTTGCTTCAAAGAAAATGGTAGCAGATTCCATTATTTCATAATAAATTTCTTTATCTTTTTTATTTTCATTTTTATCGTAAACAAGTGGCACCCCAGCTCTCTCTGCTAAAATTTTTAAAGCTCCAAGAAAATCAGTTCCCTCAAAATTTTCCACAAACGAAAAGATATCCCCTTTTGCTCCACATCCAAAACAGTAATAAGTTCCCCTATCACTTGATATGAAGAAAGAAGGTGTCTTTTCGTTGTGAAATGGACACTTGGCTTTAAAATTTTTGCCAGCCTGAATAACTTCTATATATGAAGAAATAACATCAACAACAGATAATCTTTCTTTTATTTTATCAACAGGTGAGCTCATAATTTTCTCCTGTTAGTTAGTAATTACTCTTCGACGAAATCTTCTCCTGTTTCTTCTTCTTTTCTAACTCTTTTAACTCCAAAGCCAGTACCAGCTGGAATCAAATTACCAATAATAACATTTTCTTTTAACCCTCGAAGATTGTCTATTCCACCTCTAATAGCATTGTTTATAAGGACTCTATTTGTATTCTGGAAAGAAGCAGCAGATAGCCAACTTTTTGTAGTTAATGAAACTTCTGTAATACCAAGAACGATAGTCTCACCCATTGCCATTTCTCCATCTTCTTCTTTCATACGATTATTTTCTTCAATAAGTTCAATATTTTCTACTATTTCTCCTGGAGAAAATGTAGTATCTCCAGCATTCTTGATCTTTTTTCTAGAGAACATTTGACGGATAATTATTTCAATATGTTTCCTTGAAATAGAAGCACTTTGAAGATCATAGACTTTATTTATTTCTTCTACAATATAATCTTCAGCAACTTCTTTTCCAGCATATTTAACTATCTCATTAATATCAGCAGATCCATCAGTAAGAAGTTCACCTTTTTTAATCTTATTTCCTTTCTTTACTAATATTTGTCTTCTTATAGGTACATTATATAGAACTTCATTAGATTTTGATTTGACAGTAGTATTATTCACATCAGAAAGAACTTTTATAATTTTTTCTTTACTATTTTCGACAATCTCTAGAACTTCTCCATCAGATACAGACACTACTGCTGGAGTCTTTGGAATTCTTCTTTCAAAAACTTCTTCGACACGAGGAAGTCCAGTAGTAATATCAACTTGCGCCACACCTCCAGCATGGAAAGTACGAAGTGTAAGCTGTGTTCCTGGCTCTCCGATGGCTTGCGCTGCAACAATACCTACTGCTTGACCAAGCTCAATCATACAATTCCTCCCTAAATCAAGACCATAACATTTCCTACATAAGCCATGGGTAGTTTCGCAAGTAAGAGGAGTTCTAATGTGAGCTTCTTTAATATGAAGATTTTCAATTTTCTTTGAGTCTTCTTTCATTATAAGATCACCCTTCTTGTATATCACATTACCATCATTATCTTTCAAGTCTACAAGTAAAACTCTTCCATGAACTTGTTTCCCTGTTATACCTTCTTCGTTATAAAGTTTCTTGCCAGCTTTTGTAGAACAATCTTCTTCTGTAATAACAACATCCTGAGCAACATCCACTAAACGACGTGTAAGATAACCTGCTTTTGCTGTGTTTAAAGCTGTATCGGCTGCTCCTTTACGTGAACCGTGAGTAGTTATGAAATATTCAAGTGGAGAAAGACCTTCAATATAAGAAGGGATAACTGGGAAGTCTAGAGTTTCTCCAGAAGTATTCACAATAAGACCTTTCATCCCACACATTTGAACAAGTGATCCCATATTTCCACGAGCTCCAGATGTAATAAGATCATAAGTTGAACCAGTTTTTGGAAGTGTATCTGGAATACTCTTTTCAATTTCTTTTTTAGCTTTTTCCCAAATCTCTATAACTTTTTGATTCTGTTCTTCTTCAGAAAGTAAACCTTCGCTAAAATTTTCTCGAACAGTTTCTTCTTCTTTTCTATATCTAGTAATTATTTCTTTTTTAGCCTCAGGTACTGTCACATTGTCTATCCCCCATGTCACTCCAGAATATGTAGCATACTTATATCCAAAATCTTTTATTTTATCTAAGACACTAGGTGTAGCATCTATACCATATTTAAGAATAAGTTCATCTACCAAAGCAGACATTCTTTTGATTGTGATTTCATCATTAATATAAGGAAAATCATCAGGCAAAATACTATTGAAGAATAATCTTCCAACTGTAGTCTCAAAAACTTTTCCTTCAAATTTATCATATTTAGCTTTTTCTTTATTTCCAAGCACTTTAATTTTAGCTCTAAAAGTAATAGCACCTAGATCAAAAGCTGTGATAGCTTGATTGGTATTTGAAAACATCATACCTTCACCTTTTTCACCTTCGACAGTTTTTGTCATCCAATAACATCCAAGAACGATATCCATCTTTGGCATAACGATAGGAGATCCGTCTTGTGGCTTAAGCAAGTTCTTATTTGAAGCCATATACATTTTGGATTCATTTTGAGCTTCCTCTCCAAGTGGAACATAGACAGCCATCTGGTCTCCATCGAAGTCAGCATTAAATCCAGTACATACAAGTGGATGAATTTGGATAGCATTCCCTTCGATAAGGATTGGGTTAAAAGCTTGAATACCTAATCTGTGAAGAGTTGGAGCACGGTTTAGAAGAACATATTTACCCTGGATAACTTCTTCAAGTATTGCCCAAACTTCTGGGATCCCTTCTTCAATAAGGCGATTTGCTCCACGAATGTTATAAGCAAGCTCTGTTTCTAATATCTTTGAAATAACAAACGGTCTGAAAAGTTCGAGAGCCATATGTTTTGGTAATCCACATTGATTAAGCTTGAGTCCTGCTCCAACAACAATGACAGAACGCCCAGAGTAGTCCACACGCTTACCAAGAAGATTCTGACGGAAAAGTCCTTGTTTTGATTTCAAATTATCAGACAAAGATTTCAAGGCCCTCTTTTGTGAAGAAGAAACTGCCTGAGAATCATTTTGTTTTGCAATTGAATTATCTATAAGAGCATCTACTGCTTCTTGTAAAATTCTTTTTTCATTTCTAAGGATCACATCTGGAGCTCCAATTTCTTTTAATTTCTTTAAACGATTATTTCTATTTATAACTCTACGATATAAATCATTCAAATCAGAAGTCGCATGACGTCCACCATCTAGAGCAACCATAGGACGAAGTGCGGGAGGAATAACTGGTATCATTGTTAAAAACATCCATTCTGGTCTTATCTCTGAATGTAACATTGATCTAATAAGTGATAATCTCTTTTCTAATTTTTCTTTTTCCAAACTAGAAGCTTTAGGTAGCATATTTTCAGTCTCTTCTTTTAATTTTTCCAAATCTAAATTTTTGAATATTGTATAGATGGCTTCTGCTCCAATACTTGCCTCAAAACAACTTCCATATTTCAGACTAAAATGATGATATGCTATTTCATTTAAGACCTTACCAGGAACTATCTCATTGATTTCTCTTTTTGTATTAAGTAAAAGTTCTTTTAATTTTTCTTTTTCTTCTTCATTATTTGCACTTTTAACTTTTGATTTAAATTCACTTTCTAGATTCTTTACTATTGTTTCTTTTTCTTCATCATAAACTTTAATAATTATATATCCAGCAAAATAAATAACCTTTTCCAAATCTGAAACAGAAATATTAAGCAAAATAGACATCCTAGAAGGAACTCCTCTTAAAAACCAAATATGAGCAACAGGAGAAGAAAGCTCAATATGCCCCATTCTTTCACGTCTCACTATAGAGCGAGTAACTTCAACTCCACATTTCTCACAAACAATATCTTTATATCTTATCCTTCTGTATTTTCCACAATAACATTCATAATCTTTTTCAGGTCCAAAAATACGCTCATCAAACAAACCATTTCTTTCACTTCTTCCTGTCCTATAATTTATAGTTTCAGGTTTCGTAACTTCTCCATAAGACCACTCTAAAATACGCTCTGGTGAGGCTAGTTTGAGTGTGATTGAATCAAAATCTTTTGTATCAATTGTTTTCATATATATTTAGAATAAATTAATTAATTATTATCAAGTCTTTTTAATTCAACATCGAGAGAAAGTCCTCTTAGATAATTGAGCATCACATTAAATGATGCAGGTAAATTTGGTTCTCCGATTGGAAGTCCTTTTATTATAGAATCAAAAGTCTCTGAACGACCAACAATATCATCAGACTTTATAGTTAACATTTCACGAAGAGTATGAGATGCGCCGTGACCTTCAAGTGCCCACACCTCCATTTCTCCAAATCTTTGTCCTCCACCTTGCGCTTTACCTCCAAGTGGTTGCTGAGTAATAAGAGAATATGGTCCGATAGAACGCATATGGATTTTATCTTCCACCATATGGTGAAGCTTAAGCATATACATATATCCGATAGCAATATCTTGATCAAATGCATCACCTGTTCTTCCATCATATAGAGTAACTTTCCCACTTTCAGGCAATCCAGACTTTACAAGTTCTTCTTTAATCTCAGAAACAGATGCTCCAGAGAAAGGAGGAACAATAGCTTGGTATCCTAAAGCATTAGCTGCATAACCTAAATGCATCTCAAGTATCTGACCTAAGTTCATACGAGAAGGAACCCCAAGTGGAGTAAGTATAATATCAATCGGTGTCCCATCAGCCATAAATGGCATTTCTTCTTCTGGAAGAATGGTAGAAATGACACCTTTGTTTCCGTGACGTCCTGCTAATTTATCTCCAACTGAAATATTTCTAAGTTGTGCCACCTCAACAACTATTCTTTTAATTATTCCTGACTCAAGATTATGACCCTGATCACGAGAAAAGATTTTTACTCCGACAACACGTCCTTTCTTTCCATGTTCTAGTCTCATAGAAGTATCTTTTACATCACGAGCTTTCTCTGTAAAGATAGAACGGAGAAGTCTTTCTTCTGGAGTAAGTTCTGTTTCTCCTTTTGGTGTTATTTTACCTACCAAGATATCATTTTCGGTCACTTCTGCTCCGACAATGATAATACCATCTTCATCTAAATCTTTTAATTTATTTTCTCCAACATTAGGAATATCACGAGTGGTTATTTCAGGTCCAAGTTTTGTATCACGGACATTACATATAAATTCTGTTATATAAATACTTGTAAATTTACTATTTTTAACAAGTCTTTCAGAAAGTATAATCGCGTCCTCGTAGTTTGCTCCAGCCCAAGACATAAATGCCACAAGTGCATTTTGACCAAGAGCTATTTGCCCATTATCTGTTGTACTTGTATCTGCTAAAATATCTCCTTTCTTAATTTTATCACCCAAAGAAACTATTGGTCTTTGGTGAAGTATTGAGAAGTTATTTGTTCTTGAAAAGCTTACCAATGGGTATGTATGATCTTTACCTTTATCATCTTTTACAGAAATTTTCTTTGCATCTACATAAGATATGATACCAGAAACTTCTGAAATAATAAGTCTACCGGAATCACGAGATGCTAACTCTTCTATCCCAGTTGCCACAAGTGGAGCTTCAGGTAAAATACAAGGAAGTGCCTGCTTCTGCATATTACTTCCCATGAGTGTTCTATGAGCATCATCGTGTTCTAAGAAAGGAATCATGGATGTAGCAATAGAGAATGCTTGATTTGTAGCGACATCAATATAATCTATTTCTTTTTTTGATACTATTCCTGGTTTTGTTTTTAATCTAGCTTCTACTTTTTCTTCTTTTATATTTCCATCTTCATCATAAGAAATACCAGAATGAGCAATGTTGTACTTTTCTTCTTCTAGGGCATTTAGATAAACTATTTCCCCCGTAATTTTTCCATTTTTAACTTTGACATAAGGTGTCTCAATTATTCCAAATTCATTTATCTTTGCATAAGTAGAAAGGTGAAGAATAAGACCAATGTTTGGACCTTCAGGTGTATGAATAGGGCAAACTCTTCCATAGTGAGAAGTGTGCACATCGCGTACTTCAAGCCCAGCTCTTTCTCGAGTAAGCCCTCCTGGCCCAAGCGCTGAAAGAGTTCTTAAGTGCTCTACCTCAGCCAAAACATTTTCTTGGTTCATAAATTGAGATAATTGGTTTGCTGTAAAGAATTCTTTTATTCTAGCTTGAAGTGGTCTTTGATTTATCACTTGTATTGGCATAGTAGTAGAAACATCAATAGTAGACATTCTATCTTGAATGTTTCTCTTTATTTGAGCCATACCCATTCTAAATTTCTGTTGAAGCATTTCACCTACATATCTCACTCTTCTTTGACCCAAGTGATCTATATCATCACCTTTTGAATGAGGATCATTATTTAGAGAAATTATATGACTTATAATACTTGCGACATCAGAAGCGTCTATCGTTCTTCTTTCAATTTCTTTTTCATCCATACTTTTATCAAAACGCTTATTGAATCTAAATCTTCCAACAGGAGAGATGTCATATCTTTCACTAGAGAAAAGAATATTTATAAATTCACGAGCATTTTCAGAAGTAGCAAGGTCCCCATCTCTTAATCTTTTATATATTTCAATATATGCATCTTCTTTATTTTTTGCAGGATCTTTTTCTAAACACATCTTTATCATTTCCAAAGAAGCTTCGTCTTTAGAGAAAGCTTTAAGTATTGATTCATCTGTCTCATACCCAAGAACACGAAGAAGTGCTGTGACGTGAAATTTTCTTTTCTTGTCTACTCTTACATAAACATTTCCATCTGGATCTGAATCAATCTCAATCCACACGCCACGAGCAGGGATAATCTTTGCTCCAAAATAATTTTTACCTTTCAAATCTTGCTCTGTAAAAAAAACTCCAAAAGATCTTGTAAGTTGAGGGACAATGACACGTTCTACTCCATTTATTATAAAAGTTCCATGTTTGGTCATAAGAGGTATATCAGCCATAAAGACTTCTTGCTCTTTGGAAACTCCTATTGTTTTATTAAAAAGTTTAATCCTTGCTTTAAGTGACCCTTCGTAAGTAAGTTTATTTACCTTTGTATACTCTTCACTAAACTTTGGTTCACTTAAAACAAAAGATGTAAACTCTAACTGAAACTTCTTATCAGAATAATCATTTATAGGTGAAAATTCTTTAAAAACCTCCTTAAAACCAGATTCCACTAACCAGTTGAAAGAAACAATCTGATTCTCTATCAAATTTGGAAATGGAGATAAAGGTTTCTTGTATCTTGAAAAATACTTTTTCTCTCTTGTTACGATTTTTTTCATATAAAATTGAAAATGAAAAAACACCAAGGCGACCAACCTTTTTGTTTGTTTTTATTTATAATTGGCAGTTATATTTTTTTTTAACACGAATTGCCTTTATAGTAGCTTATAATATGACTGATCTGCCATAACTCAATCTATATCAATCTGGATAGTATCCTATCCTATTTCCCCCTTTTTGTCAAACCTACCTATCCATCTACCCTATAAATCTACCCCATAGGTCTTGCCTATGTAGTAGATTTACTTCACCAGAAGATCTTGCCTTCCGAATTTTAACCAATTAAAAATTTCTTTAATAAAAGATTTATTCTTAGGGAAATATTCTGGCAAAGCTTTAAAATTTAAAATTTTATTTTGAGGTCTTTCTTCTCCCAGAAAATCTAAATAACTAGAATATTTATATTTGTTTAAATAATTTATTGCTTCTTTTTTATTTCTAATTCCATTTTCTTTCCAGTCTTTTTGCATAAGTTTCAGAGGGTTTAAATGCACATAAGAGAAAATATAATTAAAATAATTTTCTTCACCAATATGTCTTGATTTAAACCTACCTTCAAACAAACCTCCTGTTCTTTCATATTTTTTATTAAAATACATTACATACGCAGTAGAAACTTTCCTCATAAACTCACTAATCGGATTATAACCTTCCCCTAGGTCCGACCTAGGGGAAATAAGAATTATATGAAAATGATTAGGCATTAAAACCCAAGAAAGTACAGAAACCAAAGGTGCTCCCCTTTCAAAAACAAAAGCATCTATTTTAGAATCTATAATTGAATCTCTGAAATTAAAACTTCGTTCTGAATTACAAACATAAAGTATTTTTATAAAGCGATTATAATCTTCTTCATCTAAAAAAATATCATGTTTACCATTACCTCGATTATAAATATGATAATATTCATTTGGAACTAAGTTTTTATCTCTTATACTCATGATATGATTATACCATTTTCCCCTAGGTCGGACCTAGGGGAAAACTATTTCGATTTATTTTTTATTTTTCGTTTTTTGTTTCCAATTTTCAATATCTTTATGATTCCCAGAAAGAAGGACTTTTGGGACGCGGTATTTTTTACCTTTATATTCTATGACTTCGGGACGAGTATAAACCTCACTAGATGAAACTCTTTCTTCTTCACGAGAATTAAAATTACCAAGCACACCTTCTACTTGGCGAGATATAGAATCAATAAGTACCATTGCAGGAATTTCTCCACCAGTGAGAACATAGTCCCCAATAGAATATTTTTTAGTTTTCAAGATTTTATCAAGTCGTCTATCTATCCCCTCATAGCGTCCACAAATAAAAATAACATCAGTATATTTTCTAGAAATCTTTTTGGCTTCAGTAGTAGTAAATTTTTCGGCACTTGGAATAAAATTTATTATTAGAATTTTTGAATTCTTCTTCTTTGAGATTTTTTTTATTATACTCTCAACTGCACTTATCACTGGTTCTGCCATCATCACCATCCCTGGCCCCCCACCATAAGGCCTATCATCTATTTGAAGTGACACATTGCCGTCTGGCCAAATCTTTTTATATTTACCTTTTACAAAAAGCCTTGGATTTACAAAAGATACAGAAATCTTTTTTTCTTTAATTGCTCGCCCTAAAATCGACTCCCCCAAATAGGAATCAAACATTTCCTTAAACAATGTGACAACGTGAAAATTCATTTTATTTTTGATTTTTAAGCCAATTTATCATTTTATTAAGTGTTGTAGATCCAACTTCCCCATCAGCAGTCAATCCTATATCTTTTTGAAAATCTTTTACCAAAGTGACAGTTCCCGCCCCAAAATCATTATCTATTCTTTTTGAAGTACCATTGTAAATATTTAAAAATTTCTGAACCACACCCACATCAACTCCTTTTGATCCAAGTTTTAAATTAACTTTTCTATCCACCAATCCTTGTATACTACTTATCATATCTTGATATTTATAATTTGTTATTTCTGTTTTAGGTTCTTCAGTTTTAGGATTTTCTACTTTTATCTCTTCTTTTATTTCATCTTCTTCTTTGGTTAGATTAAGCACTCTTATTTCTTCTTTAAGAGAAAAAATTTCTTCTTCCAACACTCTGTTTGTGTCTTTTAATTTTTGTATCTCCTCATTATAACTATGTTCGCTACCTGATTCTATACTAGAAAAAGCCCAATAACCCAACCCCCCAATAACTCCTATAATAATAATCGAAAATAATATAGATTTTAAATTTTCCATATCTTAATAATACTACAAAAATGAAAAAACAAAAATCCTCCCCTAAGGGAGGATTTTTGTTTTATTATATTCCTTTTAAATCATCAAGCGCTGCATCTACTGTTTTTGAAGCTTCACTAGGTGAAGTCTCAACTCTTGAGCCACCTTCTGGTTCATTGATCTTTAGATTAACACGAGCGTTATTTTTCATACCAATAACACGAAGTAGTGTACGGATAGCCTTGGCTGTATTACCTTGGCGACCGATTATCTTACCCATGTCAGCACTGTTTACTGTCATAGTAATTAAAACTCCCATTTCATCCACAGTACGATCTATCTTCACATCGTTCGGATTATCTACTAATGCTTTTACTACATATTCAAGGAAAGCCTTGTCATCTGTCATATTCTTTATAATGTATTATTCGTAATATCTTAGCAGTGTATCGACTACAACCTGCACTATGTATATTATAACATACTTAATTATTTTATTGCAATATAATCTAAAACCTCTCCGATCATAGTCGGAGAGGTTTTATTTATTATGATTTTTTAAGTTCTTTTCTAGGTTTTGTTGGAGATTTCTTAGACAAAACGTTCTTCTTTTTCCCTTCTATAAGCTTCTGACTAACTAGGAAATTAAAAACTGTATCTGAAACTTGAGCTCCATTCTTCATCCAATAAGAGATACGATCTGCTTTAAAGACCACTTCATTCTTTTTTAAATTATAAGAACCTAAAATTTCTTTAAACCTCCCACTCTTAGCAGAATTCTTTGAGTCTGTCAAAACGACCCTAAAAGCTGGATCATTCTTGCGACCTATACGTTGTAATCTAATCTTTAACATAGCACCATCCTACCATAAAGAATCTTTTTAATCAAGTTTGTGATATAATTGACTTATGAATAATGATTTTAAAGATAAATATTATAAAGAAGGACAAATTAGTATATCCCATAAAGGTATAGGCAGGGTCACACTCAAGGAAAATGGTGAAGTTGTAGAAATAGAACACAACTTTTTACGGACAGCCCTTCACGGAGATTCAGTTTTGATATTTCTACACCCAAAAAAGAAAAATGACCCCCAAACTGGTGAAGTAAGGCAAATTAAAAGAAGATCAAAAAAAGGATTCGCGGGTATTTTAGAATATGAAGATGGAATTTATTTTCTAATTCCCTCTGATCTTAGAATGTATGCAGACATAATTATCCCTAAAGAAAAATTAAATGGTGCACAAATTGGTCAAAAAATATTTGTAAGCATAATAGAATGGACTGATCAAAAAAAATCACCAATAGGAGAAGTAACTGAAGTTCTCGGAGCCCCCAATGAACATAATGTCGAGATGCGAAGTATCGCTCTAGAAAAAGGATTCTCTGAAATATTTGATGAGGGGGTTCTTAAAGAAGCAGAAAGATTAAAAGAAATAGGAATAACAGAAAAAGAAATATCGAAAAGAAGAGATATGAGAGGTACTCTTACTTTCACAATAGATCCATATGATGCTAAAGATTTTGACGATGCAATTTCATTCAAAGAAATAAAAGATGGATTATATGAAATAGGGATCCATATTGCCGATGTTTCTCACTATGTGAGAGAAGGAAGCATTTTAGATAAAGAAGCTTATAGGAGAGGCACCTCGGTCTATCTTGTTGATCGTACTATCCCTATGCTTCCAGAAGTCCTTTCAAATGATTTATGTAGCTTAAAGCCTGATGTAGAAAGATTAACATTTTCAATAATTTTTGAAATAGATAAAAATGGCAAAATTCTAAAAGAATGGATTGATAAAACAGTTATAAAATCAAATAAAAGATTTTCTTATGAAGAAGCTCAAAAATCTATAGAAAATAAAGATGGGATTTTTCATAAAGAACTTGATATTTTAAATAAAATTGCTAAAAAAATTGCAAAAGAAAGATTTAAAAATGGAGCAATAGTACTAGACCAAGAAGAAGTTAAATTTGAACTTGATAAAGATGGCATCCCTATAAAAGTTTTCACAAAAAAGAGATTAGATACTCACAGAATGATCGAAGAATATATGCTCCTTGCAAATAGGCGTATAGCTGAAAGAATGTCCCGAAAGAAAAAAGGTGGTAATAATATTTTCTTATACAGAATTCATGACACTCCAAACAAAGAAAAAATGCAAGATTTGGCTTTCTTTTTAAAAAAATTAGGATATAAAGTATCACTCAAAAACGGAGTGATACCATCTGAAGAAATAAATAGTTTAATAAATAAATTAGAAGGTAATCCCCTTCGTGATATGGTCCACACAGCTATCATAAGAACGATGGCCAAAGCAATATACTCTGTTAAAAATATTGGGCATTATGGACTTGCCTTCAAATATTATACACACTTTACCTCCCCAATCAGAAGGTATCCGGATATTGTAGTCCATAGAATTTTAGAATCTGAAATAAATAATAAATTAATTACAAATAATAAATTTCAAAAATACCAAGAGATAAGTCTTGAAACTTCTGGAAGAGAAAAAGAAGCAGCAGAAGCAGAAAGAGCTTCTATAAAATATAAACAGGTTGAATATATGTCTTCTCGTATTGGAGACATCTTTGAGGGAACCATAACTGGAGTTACAGAATGGGGTCTTTATATTGAAGAGAGAGAAACTAAATGCGAAGGTATGGCTCAGCTTAGAAATCTAAAAAGTGATTTTTATGATTTTGATCGAAAACATATGAGAATAATCGGTAAAAAAACCCACAAAAAATATACACTAGGAGATAAAGTTAAATTCAAAGTAATAAAAGCTGATATGAACAAGAAAACTATAGATTACGACATAATAGAAAAATAAAATGAAAATAAAAACGATTATTATATTAATATTCATAAGTGGATTAGGCTTTTTTGTCGGTGCAAAAATTGCTGATAAAACTTATAAAATAAATAATGATGATCAAACTGCGAGTGTTTCTTCTTTAGAAGAAAAAGAGGATTATATTCCCCAAAAAACCACAATTTATTTTGTGGGAGACATAATGATGACTCGTGGAGTAGAAGCATCTGTTAATAAAAATTTTGGAGGAGATTTTAATAAACTCTTTGAAAATCTAGAAGAGTTAAAAAATGCGGATATCTTGTTCGGGAATTTAGAAGGAGCAGTTTCGGATAAAGGAAACAATGTCGGCAGTAAATATTCTTTCAGGATGAAACCCGAAGCTCTTGAAGCTCTTTCTAATATAGGATTTGATATTGTCTCTTTTGCAAACAATCACGTAGGAGATTGGAACATAATAGCTTTTAAAGACACGATGGTAAGGCTAGACAATATTGGAATAAAAAAGACTGGTGCGGGAATAAACAAAGAGGATGCTATTTCCCCTACTATTTTAAATAAAAATGGTATTAATTTTGGATTTTTAGGATTCTCAGATGTAGGACCAAATTGGCTAGAAGCCAAAGAAAATACTGCGGGAATTCTACTTGCAAGTGATCCAAATATAAAAACCATAATAAAAAATGCAAAAAGTAATGTGGATGTGCTTATTGTTTCTTTTCATTTTGGAGAAGAATATAAAAAAGTCCACAATAAAAGACAAGAGACTTTGGCCCATTTAGCGATAGATAATGGAGCAGATATGGTTATAGGACACCACCCACATGTAATAGAAGATTTAGAATGGTATAAAGAAAAACCGATAGTTTACTCACTCGGGAATTTTATTTTTGACCAATATTTCTCAATCGATACAATGAAAGGAATGGTCTTCATAGCTACTTTTGATGAAAATAAAAACTTAATAAATACCGAACAAAAAGAAATTATTTTAAATAGAAACTATCAGCCAAAAGGTATATTTGAAAAAAAAGATGATAATATTATCCAAAAAAATACCTGTCCAAAAACAAGTAAAAATTTTATAGATATGTCTCTTTATAATGTTGGAAAAACAAATTCATTATTAGAATTAAATTATATACCAAACAACCTAATACCACTTGATACAACTATTTCAAATGAAGGACTTTGTCTTAAAGAAAATATCAAAGATGCTTTCATACAAATGAAAAATGATGCAGAAAAAGAAAATATTTTTATAAAAATAACTTCTGCTTTTAGATCATATGAGACTCAGAAATTATTATATTCTGAAAAAGAAAAAGTAAGTAGTGATGCTGGTTTATATTTAGCCAAACCAGGTTACTCTGAGCACCAACTCGGTACAACTATAGATATATCAGGGCTTTCGATAGATTATGGTAGAGCAACTATAAAATTTGAAAATACTATTGAAGATATATGGCTAAAAGAAAATGCTTATAAATATGGATTCATTCAAAGCTATCCGAAAGGTAAAGAAAACATAACAGGTTATGCTTACGAACCCTGGCACTATAGATATGTAGGAATAGATAATGCAAAATATATAAAAGAAAATAATCTAACAATAGTAGAATACTTGGGTTCTATAAATAAAAACTAGAAATAAAAACAGCGGGACTTAAAAAGTCTCGCTGTTATTATTATTCCTTATTCCATCTTTTTAAACAAATCCGCCTTATTGAGGTGGATAAACCATTCAGGTCTACCCGAATAATATCTAATGTTCCCGATAACGCTAGGCATTTCTGAGAACGCTAAATATTCATAATTTTCAAAAGATTCAAACTTCCTAATGAATTCTAAAATATCTGAATCTTTTACATCAGTAAAGTATAAAAAGGTCGGTTTTGTTTTATCCAACTTTAATAAGTTAGAATTCTCGAAGCCAAAAATAGTGTGAAAGAAAACTATATTAAAGCTTCTTTCGTGACGAAGAAAACTTTTTTTCAAAAGTTCCTCATAAAACTCAACATAAATCGGTGGATGTTTTTTCTTTATGAAAGAAGAAATTACAACAAGATTACCTTTCGTTTTGTCTTCTTTTATTAAAAGATCACCTAAATTTTCAGCCATTTGATTTAAATCTTTTTTTACTCCAAGAGAATCTTCTGCTAACAATTCCCCTTCCAAAAACTCTTCAACATCTAAAACTAACTGCTTTTCTGTCATTTTTCAAAAATTTTTAATGGTTTTTTATATTTATTTAATTTACACTCTCTCTTATATTATAGCATATTTAATACCATTCTGTCAAATAAAAATCTCCAAACCGAATTTGGAGATTTTAAGGATATTACGATTATTTTGCGTATAAAGTTGCGTCTTCTAAGTGGATAGAAAGGAGCTTCGAAACCCCTTCTGCACCCATTGTGACTCCATAGAGGACATCTGCGCAAGACATAGTCTCTCTATTGTGAGTCACCACAATGAGCTCAGAATATTTAGACAGATTCTCGAGCATATTTCCATATTTTCTAGAGTTAGCTTCATCGAGGGCAGCATCTGTCTCATCAAGTACCAAAAATGGTGGTGGATTTACTTGAGATATAGCAAATAAAAGTGCAATTGATGTAAGAGATCTTTCTCCCCCTGAGAGCATATGCAAATCTTTTACTTTCTTTTGTGGTAAAGACACATTTATTTCTATTCCCCTTTCAAAACCAAGCTCTGTATCATTTTCCTTTATCTCATCTTCATCCTCTTCATAATCTTCTTCATTCTCTTCGAAAATCTCATCTTTCCTTACTTTTTTATGCTCCATAGTGATAGCAAGGAATGCCGATCCACCACCAAACATAAGAGAGAAAAATTCTTGGAATTGTTTATTTATCTTTTCTACTCCTTCTTTAAATTCCTTATCGAGAGTTTCTTTAAGTTCCTGGATCAATATCTGACAATCCTTAATACTATTATTTAAATCTTCTGTTTCTTTTTCCAAAAATTCATCTCGTTCTTTTGTTTCTTCATACTCTTTAAGAACATCTCCCCCACCTCCACCTCCAACATCTTCTAATTTTATCTTTATTCTTTCTATTTTTTTTCTCAAATCTTCTTGAGCTTTTCTGTCTACTTCTTTCTGTGATTCAATTTCTGTAAAAGACATTATATCTCTACCAATAAGCACTCCACCCTCTACAAGCTCCATCTCAAAGGCACTCTTAATAAGTCCAAGTTTTTCTTCTTCAAAAGAAAGTGAATGAGTATCTGAAACTATTTTATTCTTTTCTCCTAAGAGTTCATATAAGACTCTTTCATTATCACGAAGACTTATTTCATTTTGTCTTTCTTTTTCTCGAAGATCAAAGATGCTTGATTCTGTTTCCTTTTCTTTAGTATTTAATGCATTTACATTTTCAAGTATTTCCTCTTTTAATTTTTTCATATCTTCATACTCTTTTAGAATATTTTCATTTACTTTTGGAGTTATGTCTTTGTTTTCTGAAAGAGAAGAAATTCTAATTTTTATTGATCTTAATATCTCAATAATTTCTGGAAGATTTTCCTTTTCTATCGCTTCATTTATTTTAAATTCTATTTCACTGACTATTGATTTCCATTCTGATTCTGTTATCACTCTTTCTTTTACATTTTGCGCATTAGAAATTTCTCTTTCTATGCTTTCAAGTACTCCTTCGATACGCCCAAGTCTATGCGACAATTCTCCTTTCTGAGATCTACATATTCTAAGTTCTTCTTCTTTTTCTTTTAAATCTTTATGATATGGGGATTCTACTTTTTCTTCTTTATTATTTTTAATTTGAGATATTCTCTCATCCAAATCTCTTCCTCTATTGTCCAAATATTCTCTTTCTTTATTTAATCTATCAGTTTCTTTTTTTATATAAGTTGACTCAGAAGAAATATAATCTCGATAAAGATTATTAAGCTCATCTCTCATTTCTTTTGCTTTTTCAATTATTCCTACTTGCTTCTTAAGGAATGCTAAATGTGGTGCGATTTCACGCCTTAAAGATCCAACTTCTTTAATATTCAAAAGTGTCTTCTCTAGTTTTCTGGTAGATTCCTTGATGCGATACTGATAGACTCGAAGACCAAGAGCATCTTCTATCATTCCACGTCTATCTTTGTTTGAAGCATTGAGTATATGATCTGCTTCCCCTTGAGAGATTATATGATGTCCTGAGCTACCAATATTTACAGATGAAAGTAAATCAAGTATATCTTTTAATCTAACTTCTGTCCCATTTATAGTGTATTTATTCACACCATCAGGGAAAACTTCTCTTCCAATAGAAACTTCATCATAATCAAGAGAAACAGAGCTACTATTCTTTATATTTCCTGATGTAAAAGAAAATATCTTTTTACTATTATCAAAAGTTATGACGACAGAAGCTCTAGATGAAGAAGGTGTACCTTTTGACCCTTTAAATATAAGGTCAGACCCCCCTTTCCCACGAAGAGATTTCATTGACTGTTCTCCTAAGACAAATCTTATAGCTTCAACGATGTTTGACTTTCCACTACCATTAGGCCCTACAACAGCTGTAATAGGTGTTGTAAAATTTACAATACTTTTTTTACCAAATGATTTAAATCCAAAAAGTTCGATGCTTTTTAATGTCATAATTATTTTTCTCCATATGTCGGACTTGTGGCTAAAGCCACAAGTCCGACATATGACCATTTTAATTTAATCTAACCAATCTTTAATTTCTAATGCATTTCGAGCAGATTCTTGCTCGGCCTCTTGCTTTGATTTACCTTTTCCTGTAGCTATTTTTTCTTCTCCAAAGAAAATCCCAACAGTAAAAGATTTGTCATGATCAGGACCTGATTCAGACACAACTTTATATGACGGAGTAATATTTAAATATTCTTGTGATTTTTCTTGAACTAAACTTTTTGCATCTCTCCAAAGCTTTTTTTCTACAATAATTTTAAGCTTCCCAAATAAAGTATCACTGATAAATTTAGATGCTACATCATAACCTAAATCCAAATAAACTGCTCCTACATAAGCTTCATAAGTATTGGCAAGGATATAACTTCTCGCTTTTCCAACATCTTTTGCTTCACCTTTTGAAAGAAGCAAATATTCATTCATACCAAGCTCCAAGGCCACTTCCCCAATAATATTTGCATTAACAAGTGATGATCTATAAGCAGTTAAATCTCCTTCATCATTATTTGGATATTCTCTGTAGAGATGATCTGTAACCACGAGCTCAAGCACCGCATCCCCCAAAAATTCTAAACGCTCATTATGTGAAAGCCTAGACCCAGAATTTTCATTTATATAAGAACGATGAATAAACGCTTGCTCGAGAAGCATTTTGTTTTTAAAAAATATATTTGTCTTTTTTTCAAAAAGAGAAAAATCTATCATAAATTATTTTCTAGATTCTAGTTTTTAAAGACTAGTAAAATTTTTGAATTTTAATTCTAAAACCTAATCACTAAAAACTAGCATCTAACTATTTTTTGTTAATATTTCAATCGACTTTTCAAGAAGAGGTATCATATTGTCATACATTTTAAGATTTGGCACTTCTTCAATTGGAAACCATTCGGCATCATCTAGTCCACCTGTTCCTTTTTCTAAAACTATTTCTTTATATTCTGACTCTGCAAGGAAAAATGCAACTTGCCTTCTAATTTTTCCTTTTTCTGGATGAGTAGCAATGTATTCATTGTGTCCTAAAAGTTCTTTAATTTCTATATCAAGACCCATCTCTTCTTTTATTTCTCTTTTAGCTCCAGTCTTTTCATCTTCTCCTTCTTCTATACTACCTTTTGAGAGTGTCCAATAACCAAAAACATCGTGAACAAAAGCAAAATAAATATGATCATTATGAAGTGCATATACTACAGCTCCAGCTTTTTTCTCAATAGGCATTTTAGCTGGATCAGTTTCAAAATTTTTATGTTTCTTACCAACATCATCTTTACCAGGTTCACCAAGCTCTTTATAAACTCCACCCAAAACTCCATTTATAAAACGACTAGAATTCTCTCCACCAAAACTTTTTGCAAGTTCGATTGCTTCATTTATTGCAACCTTTGGTGGAACTTGAGATCTATCTCCAAACAACAATTCATAAAGTCCTATTCTCAATATATTTCTATCTATTACAGAAATCTTATCTATTGGCCAATCAGGAGCAGCTTTTTCTATAATTTCATCTATTAATTCCTTTTTCTTTATTACACCAAAAAACAACTCTTTCATAAAGATTGAGTCATGAAGTCCAGGACCAAATTCAAGAATATTTTTATCCAACATTTCTTCGTTGGTCATTTCTTTATTCACAGCGAAATCCCACTCAAAGAGCGTTTGAAGAACTATTGATCTTGAAAGGTGCCTGTTTGCCATAAATTAAATAAGTTAAAAGTTATAAAGTTATAAAAGTTATAAAAAATAAAGAATTTATCTTTATTGTACCTTACAAACCTTAAAACTTTTCACTTTATAAACTATTTTTTCTTAGCTTGTTTCTTTTCTACTTTTTTTACAACGTCTAATACTTTTCTGCCACGATAAAAACCACAGTTTTTACAAACTACGTGGGTTTCTTTTGGTTCACTACAATTTGTACACTTTGAAAAAACTTTTGCTTTCAAAGCATGATGTGAACGGCGGTTCCCTGTATGAGCACGTGTGTGTCGCATTCTTATAACCATATACTTATATTATAGCAAATTTTAAGACTTTTTGCAATAAATTATAAACGGACTTGTATTTTAATATTTTTAGTAGTATTATTATGAGTATAGAGATTGTTGTGGCTACCAACCACAATCCGCTAATAGCGAGACTTAAAAGCTAATCTATAAAAAGAGAACAAAGTTGGGTGGAACCGCGAATAGACTCGCCCCGACGAAAAACGAAATTATTCGTTTTCCGTCGGGGCGATTTTAATTAATTAAATAACTTTTAGAAGCTTCACAAATTATATTCTGAAAAAAGTCCTCGGACTTAGAGGACGGGAGCCGGTGCCAGACATTTTTTCATAAAATAATTTGTTCCGCTTTAATAATTTATGAAAAACATGGAACACATACGTCATTCACTCGCCCATTTACTTGGGGCATCTATACTAGAACTTTATCCAGGATCCAAAATAACTCTCGGTCCGGCTATCGATAATGGATTCTATTATGATGTAGATGTAAATGGAAAGATTACAGATGCTGATTTACAAAAAATAGAAACAAAAATGCATGAGCTTATAAAAACTTGGTCAACTTTTGAAAAGAAAGTTTTAAGCAAAGAAGAAGCTTTAGAATTTTTTAAGGATAATATCTACAAAGAAGAACTTATAAATGCAATTGTAAATAAGAATGAAGATATAACCGTTTATACATCTGGTAATTTTTCTGATCTTTGTCGTGGAGGACACATAGAAAATATGGCTGACATCAAAGGAAATTCTTGGAAATTAGATCGCGTAGCAGGAGCTTATTGGCGTGGAGATGAAAAAAATAAAATGCTTACTCGTGTATACGGACTCGCATTTGAAACTAAAGAAGAATTAGAAGCTTATATACATCAACAAGAAGAAGCAAAAAAGAGAGACCATCGCGAGATTGGTAAAAAATTAGAACTTTTTACTTTTGATGAAGAGATAGGTAAAGGTTTAACTATTTGGTTACCAAAAGGAAACATAATAAAAGAAGAATTAGAAAATTGGGCAAAAGAAACAGAAAAGATTTGGGGTTACCAGAGAGTAACCACTCCTATAATCACCAAAGAAAGTCTTTTCTATACTTCTGGGCATTTACCTTTATATAAAGAAAGTATGTATGCTCCTATCCGTATTGAAGAAGAAAATTATTACATAAAACCAATGAATTGTCCTTTTCATCACAAAGTATTTTCTGCATTACCTAAAAGTTACAAAGACTTGCCACTTCGTTTAGCAGAATATGGATGGTGCCATAGATATGAAGATTCAGGAAGTCTATTTGGGCTTATGAGAGTTCGTGGTATGCAAATGAATGATGCACATATATACACTACTCACGAACAAGCCATGCAAGAATTTATTGATGTAATTAAATTGCATGAATATTACTATAAAGTGTTAGGGATAGAAAAATACGAAATGGAATTAGCTCTTCGTGATCCAAAAAAAATAGATAAGTACCACGGAGAAGAAGCAGACTGGGAATTAGCAGAAAAAATGACAACAGAAGCTATGAAAGCATCTGGGGTGCCATTTAAAATAGCTAATGAAGGAGCAGCATTTTACGGACCTAAAATGGATTTTCAAATATATTCTTCTATAGGAAGATCTTTTACAGCATCCACAAATCAACTTGATTTATATATGGGAAAAAGGTTTGGGTTAGAATATACAGATAAAGACGGCAGTAAAAAAACTCCATACATAATCCACCGTGCTCCACTTGGGACACATGAACGTTTTATTGGATTTTTGATTGAACATTTCGCAGGAGCATTTCCTGTATGGTTATCCCCTGTTCAAGTTACTATTCTTCCTATTTCAGAACATCAAAAAGAATATGCTGAGTCTATATATAAAACATTAAAAGAAAATAATATAAGAGTAGAACTCGATGACTCCAATGAATCACTCGGTAAGAGAATAAGAAATGCTAAAATGAATAAAGTCCCATATATGATTGTTATTGGAGATAAAGAAAAAGAAAGTAATGTAATCACAGTCGAAACTCGTACTGATAAATTAGAAGGTATAACAAAAGAATCTTTCTTAGAAAAAATTCAAAAAGAAATCAAAGAAAGAACATTAAATTAAAATGGAAAAATATAATAAATTAGTTAGAGATAAAATTCCCGAATATTTAAGTTCAAAAAATATACCTTATGAAGAAAGAATAGCAAACGAAGAAGAATACAGAGAAGAACTAATAAAAAAATTAGACGAGGAAATAAAAGAATTTATAAAAGATAAAAATTCTGAAGAACTTGCAGATATCATAGAAGTAATTGAATCATTAAAAAAATTTCCCGAATTCTCCAATGTTGAAGAAGTTAGAATAAATAAACTAAACGAAAAAGGCGGTTTCGAAAAAAGAATAATATTAAAAGGGGAAAAATAATAAATTCTTCATAAAATTAAAATTAATCTTCTAGCCATAGGCCTTGCCTATGGCTAACTATGGTTATTTTATACATATGAAGTAAATATATTAATTAGTTCTTTATTATTTATATTATCAAAAGATTCTGGAAAAAATTCTTTATTTAATATTTTACTTTCTGTCCTATTAGGATTTTTATAATCTAAATAACTAGAATATTTAAACTTATTTAAATATTCTAATGCTTTATCTTTATTTTTTATTCCATTTTCTTTCCAATCTTTTTGTATTAATTTTATTGGATTTAAGTGTATATATGAAAACAAATATTCTAAATAATTTTCCTTATGGATATTTTTTAATTTAAATTTTCCTTCAAATAACGAACCTGTTCTATTATATTTTTTATTAAAATACATAGCATAAGCAGTTGAAACTTTTTGCATAAATATAGAAATAGGATTTAAATCTTTTTGCCATAGGCCTTGCCTATGGCTAGAAGAAATCAATAAAATATGAAAATGGTTTGGCATCAATACCCAAGCTCCAATATCTACCAATCTATTCCCCCTTTCAAAATCCCATGCATTTATTTTACTTTTTATAATAGATTCACGAAAAACAAATTTATTTTTTGAATTACAAATAAAAAGAATCTTAATAAAACGATCATAATCTTCTTTGTCTAAAAATATTTTACTTTTACCATTACCACGATTATAAATATGACAATATTCATCTGGTAATATTTTTTCATTCCTAAAACTCATATATCCTATATTATATAAAGATCTCTAGCCATAGGCAAGGCCTATGGCTAATTATAATTAAAGAATTTATTTAATACCAAAATAATCTTTTAAACAATAATCCTCATCAGGGATTAAATTCATACAGAGAGCTTCTTCTGCTTTTACTAAAAGATAATCTTTGTGTTCGTTTTTTGATAAAACAATCTCTGGTTTTTCTTTTAGATGCAGAACAAAGTAATGATAAAGAAAATCTCTGTCTGGGTGAGAAACAAAAAAAGTTTTATAAAAAATCAAATTCTCTTTTTGGGTAATTATCCCAGTTTCTTCTCTTAATTCTCTTACCATAGCATCAAAACTATTTAAATCTGATGGATCAACCTTCCCTGCTGGTTGTCCCCATTTACCACCATGAATCTTGTTGTCTTGTCTATGTAATAAAATAAATTTATTATCAAATTCAACCAAACAAGCAACTACTTCAATATCTGGAGTAAAATCTTTTGGTTTTTCTTTGTATATCATAATATTTGTTTTAAATTTAATTATTCTAATACTCTTTTAAAATAATGTCTATAAATTAAATTAGCCATAGGCAAGGCCTATGGCTAATTTAGTGTTATACGTCTAATCTTGCCATTTTGGCGTTAGATTGGATGAATGATTTACGAGGTGGAACCTCACTACCCATAAGCATATCAAACACTTTATTTGCTTCTTCTGCGTCATCAATCGTAACCTGTTTCAACACTCTATTTGATGGATCCATTGTTGTCTCCCAGAGCTCTTCGGCATTCATTTCTCCGAGACCTTTATATCTTTGAATGTGAATCTTGGAACTTTTCTTTTCTGATTTCTCTTCATTTTCGTTTTCAGCCTCTTCAGAATTATTTACTTCTTCACCTTCTTCAACTAATAATTCTTCTAAATGAGAAGCTTCTTTACCGAGTATCTTGTCTCTTTCTTCATCTGAATAAGCATAAAAAATTTCTTTACCTTTTTTTATTTTAAATAATGGTGGCTGAGCGATATATATATAACCTGCATCAAGCACTGGCCTAAAATATCTATACATAAGAGTAAGAATAAGAGTCCTAATGTGAGCACCATCCACATCCGCATCAGTAGCTATAATTATTTTGTGGTATCTTATTTTTTCTAAATCAAAAGTATCTCCTATTGATGTACCCATAGCTATTACTAGATTTTTAATTTGCTCACTTCCTAGCATCCTATCTAATCTTGCACGTTCTATGTTTAAAATTTTTCCACGAAGCGGAAGAATAGCTTGAGTTTTTCTGTCACGACCCATTTTAGCAGTACCACCAGCAGAATCTCCCTCTACTATAAAAATCTCTGCATTTTCAGCATCTTTAACTTGGCAATCAGCAAGTTTCCCCGGAAGAGTCATTCCTTCTAATGCTCCTTTTCTAAGCACTGAATCTTTGGCTGCTTTTGCAGCTTTTCTAGCACGAAGAGCAAGTAAAGATTTACTTATAATAGCTTTTGCTTCATCTGGATTTTCTTCTAAAAAGCTAGAGAACGCATCTCCGAAAACAGTAGCGACTGCACCTTGAGCTTCTGTCGAACCGAGTTTTCCTTTTGTCTGACCTTCAAATTGTATTTCACGTAATTTAACAGATACAACAGCAACCAAACCTTCTAAGACATCATCCCCCGTAAGTCCACCGTCTATTTCTTTGATTAAATTATTCTTCTTGCCATAAGTATTGAGCACTCGAGTGAGAGCAGTTTTAAATCCAGTCACATGTGTACCTCCTTCGTTATTATAAATATTGTTTGCAAAAGGAATTATTTGTGAATCTATATCATCTACATATTGGAGCGCTACCTCAACCCCAACACTATCAATCTCCTTTTCTATATAAAACACAGATGAGTGGATTGGCTTTTCTAACTTATTGTAATATTTTACTAAAGAAACAAGACCTCCTTCAAAATAAAATGAAGTCGAGGGTAATTCTAAATCTAATTCCCTAAACCAAAAAACATTTTCATAATCATTTGATTTACCCTTTCCTCCTGTTATAGGGTCCCATTCTCTTGCATCAATGATATCTATCCGAAGACCCTTAACAAGGTAAGCCTGCTGTCTTAGATGATTTATTATTGTATTCCAATCAAATTTAATTTGTTTAAATATTTCTTCGTCAGGTTTAAAAGAAATTATAGTCCCATGATTTTTAGAAGTTGCAACTTTTTTAACATTAGCTTTCTTTTTACCTTGAGTATATTCCTGCATATATTTGCCACCATCTTTATGAACTTCGGCTTTTGTATAAATAGAAAGTGCGTTTACAACAGAAGCTCCCACTCCATGAAGCCCACCAGAAACTTTATACCCACTATCATCACCCCCAAATTTTCCTCCAGCGTGGAGAGTAGTCATTACAGTTTCAAGTGCTGAAACTTTTGTCTTTGGATGAATCTCAACAGGAATTCCACGACCATTATCAGTTACTCTCACAGAATTATCTGGCAAAAGTACAACCTCAATATGGTCACAATACCCTCCCATAGCTTCATCACGAGAGTTGTCGAAAATTTCCCAGACTAAATGATGAAGTCCATCTATACCCGTCGAACCAATATACATACCAGGACGACGACGCACAGGCTCAAGACCTTCAAGAACTGAAATCTGTTCTGCTCCATATTTCACATTATCTTTTTTATTTTTTTCTTCTTTAGCCATAAATTAAAAATTAAATATCCATTTAAAAAAATGGTTTTGTATACTTATATTCTATCATAAAAATATGATTAAATAAAGCAAATAATATTCCCAAATAACCTTATTTATCAATATTATTTACAGATTCTTCTGTCGGTTTTTCTTCTTCTTTGGGATAATCAGACATTCCCTTGAAGTAATAATAGGCTTTCTTTACGTGAGACAAAATATGGTGCCCAAAAAGATAATGGAATAGAAGCTCAAATAGCATAAATATTACTAAAAATCCAAGTAAATATGCTCCATATTTTTTAAAACTTTTAAATAAAGTATATCCTGGATAAAGATCTACATATGCTTCTTGCATATTACCAGCAAAGTCAAAAGCTCGAACTATTACTCTCATACTATCTTCTGTAGTGTTTGGTACAATATAAGGACTCTCGGTTTCAATAAAAACTGGTGAAGCAATCTCTATTTCATTTTTCTTTTCAATGGTTCCAACTTCATAATGGCTTATATTTGATAATGAATCGGTAGTGACAAAAGAAAGTGAATACTTTCTTGTCCCAGAAATCTCTTCTAAAATACTAGCTTCTGGTTTAAATAATGCGGGTTTGTTTGTATCTATTTTTATTTGAAAATGAGAAGGATTCCCCCATACTTCTTTATTCTTTTCTCTAACATGCAAATACCACACTCCATCTTTTAAATTTTCATATGAAATTGATGAATTTGTTGTTAGTATAGATGTCGAAGGAATGGTATTAGGATTATTATCAAGAATTACATTAAACCCTTCTGTCGTATCACTATTTTCCCATCTTATAATTGGAGAATTGTTATTATACCAATGACCTTCCATTGGATGTGTATCGGAAAAGACAAGAACTCCATCTGGAATCTTTGGTGTAAAATTATAATATGCATTACCCAAACTCAAACGTACTGGAGTCCCTAATCCATCATTCATATTAGCACTCGAATCATTTGATATAAATACATTCGTATCCCCAGAAGATAAAACTTTGAAAGTAATAGTAGCCACAAGACCAGAACTAGAAACTATACCATCAGGGATAACCCCTACCAAGCTAGCTGTCCCTTTTTGATTATCATAACTAGGAGGTTCTACCCAAATACCAAAAATAGATTTTCCTCCCGATGGTCTTATAATAGAAAGTTTTCTCGGGTCAAATTTTATTTTGACACTAATAGCATTTACATCATTTCCAAGAGTATTTATATATATGGGAGCATCAAAAGTAGAGCCAACGATAAAATCACCAGTTCGAGGAGAAATAAATAATTCTGACCTTGGTAAAAGAGAAGGGGCATTTAGATTTATTATATCATTAGCAAAAGATGGTAATGGTGATAGTAAAGAAAACAGAAATATAAAAATAAAAAACCTTTTTCTTATATACTTTTTAAATTTAGAAATATAATATATCCCATATATTATTATTAAAAATAAAATAAGGATAACCAACAAACCAAATAAAATAACAAGATTGTTAACTGGAATTTTGTTGATCTCTTCAATTTTTCTTATTTTCAAAATAGCTTCTTTAGGTATTTCAACTATTTTAAGTATTTCATCTTTAGATCCTTCTTCTATTTGTGCTTCTGATAATTTTTCACCAAGCACAATAAATGTTTCTTTTATGTTTATAGTTATTGATTTTTTTTCTTCAACAACTTCAGATCCATTACCATCATTAGCTAAAACAGAAGCATAATTAAAATAAATATTGACCGTTCCCTCTTTTTTAGCTTTAAAATTAAGAGTTAAAATTTGTCCTTCTTTACCTATAAATCCATTTAAAATAATCCCCTCAAATGAGATACTTCCATCATTATCATTTAAAAAAACAGGATCTTTGGCCCACAAACTTATAATAGAGTCATCTTTAGAAACACTAGAAAGTGAGACTTTATCTGTCGGAAAATTTATAACACCAGAAACTGCATTAACAGAAGTCTTACTATTTACATTTACATTTATTTTTATAGTATCACCCACCTTATAATTATGAAAAGTAGACACCATTCTTATATCAGCAGAAAAAGCTTGATTGTAACTCAAAAAGAATAAGGCTACGAAAAATGAAGATATAAATACTTTATAAAGGCTGTTGTTTTTTATTCTTGACATATTTTATAAAAACTAAAAACAAAATAAGAATGACAAATATAGATAATAAATAAATCGATATATTATTCTTATATACTGGATCAATCTTAAGCTCCATAGAGCCACCAGTTAAATTGATTGCTTTTAAAACTATCTTGCTCTTTCTTGATTGATCTTTCAATAAATACGGACTCTCAACTTGCTTCCATTTCCTAAAACCTTCTTTTATTAAAACTTCACGAATCCCAGAACTTTCGTCTGTCGCATTGAAAATTATAACATATTTATTATCATAAAGATCTTTTTCTTTAATAATTTCAAATGAGATTTGAGGAGTGCTTGATTCTACTGGAATAGAAATATCTTTTATTGAATCTAAAATATTAATAGACAAATGATTATCATCTAAATCAAGAATCGTCCCATTACCATCATTTAATGTAGCCGATGCTTCATAAAGATCAAACGAATGAGTTCCAGAAGATAAAGGCTCAAAAACTATTCTTAAAATAATTCCTGGAAGTTTATTTTCTAAATTAAAAGGATCTATCACTCCATCAAATCCATTTACTATTATACCAGAAAAATCAATCCTGCCAGAATTATTATCACTTGGTTTATCTATCCAATAGTTTATCATTGATTTAGAATCCTCTATCCTAACTAATCTAAATAAATCATTATTAAACGAAAAACTAGAATTAATACCATTTATACTTTTACCTTGTGTATCTAGCACAATATCAACATAAAATTGTTCACCCACAGAAACTTCTTCTTTTGATAAATCTAAAAATAAAGAAGAAGCTTCTATTTTAAGACAGATCCCTAATGATATTATTATAGATAATATAAATATTTTTTTCATAATTTTAATTATTTTGCTAATTTACTAACCAGTCCAATTAAATGCCATTATAGAAAAATCAACTAAAGTTATCCTGCCATCGTTACTAAGATCTACTCTTGGTAATGGATTTTCTTTTCTATACCAATACGCCATAATAGAAAAATCTATAAGATTCACGTGATTATCACAATTTAAATCACCTCGCAAAGAAGAACAATTTGGTAATTCATTCTTTCTATTTATATGCCCAACAATAAATGAAAGTGGACTAGAATAAGGACTTATCTGATTAAAAATAGTTGATTTGGATTTAGTTTGATATTTTCCTAATTCTAAAATAGAAGTATCTAGATTGTATAAATATGCTCCAAAATTATTTGATGCTACATTAAAAAAATATTCTACTCCAGAAGAGATCAAAATAGTAATTTCACTATTGGGTACACTTTGACCAAAGATAGCCAAATTGTCACCTTTTTTAACTTCTATTTTATCAATATCTATAGTTGGAGAAAGAAAAATATTACCAATATTTACAGTCGTCCCAGATGTTATATATACTGGAAATGTAAAAAAAGATGATTTTCTTCCATTTGTATCTTCTCCATAAACAGAAAAATTATAAGTGTCTGTAGAAAGATTTGAAATAGAAACAGAAAAATTCGCATTAATATCTGCTATTGTGCTAACCGCCATTTTACCATCTTTTAAAATAAAAACTCGAGACATTGGGTAAGCCATACCAGAAAAATTAACTACTGTGGGTATATGTATGCCTCCTCCGCCACCGCCACCTCCACCACCTCCTCCATCTACTGGATTTACAATAGCAGAAATAGAAATATTTGAAATTATATCATCAGCAAAAATTTGACACGAAAAAAAAACTAAAACAAATAAGATAGTTATTTTCTTAATTGAAATCTTGCTAAACATGGTTCTCATTTGTAGGTAGTTGCATTTGAGAATGAGCTTTATTTATTATATAGCTATTGTATTTCTTGATTAATTTTTTACCACCAATAAAAATAATGATAATTATTATTATTAAACATATAAATAGTTGCCAAGGAAAAACAAAGAAATAGGCAACCTTTTCAGCTTTTTCATTTTGTGTACCGTAAGCTATATCTAACTTAGCAGAATAAATACCAAGAGCAAAATTTTTCCATTGATAAACAACTTTGTCAAAGAACAAACCAACTAATCCTTCACGAGGTTCATTATCTTTTGGTCTTGTGTATTTCACCCAATCAATAGAAAACTTTCTAGTACTATTTGGTAAGATATTACCATCCATTGGATTAGCATCTATCTTTTTAACAGGAATAAATAAAAAACTTTTAATTTTTATTTTCCCTTCTGGTTTAATTCTGTCACCTCCATCATTTCTAAATCTATAATAAAAGTTTACAGGAAGTGTATTGTACCAAAATTTACTATCTTTTGTATCAAATTCAATAAGTCCCCCAGCCTCTTTTACATCTCCATTTACAGAAAGCAAAACGATAAGACCGGTCTTGGCACTAACAGCAAGCTGTTTATTGTCTTCAACATCTTCTGGAGATGTCCCCCAAAAAATAACACCAAAGTGACCCCCTGATTCTGCATCATTTGGTATATCTATACTAAAGTCAATTGTTTTTTGTTCACCAGGATACACAGTGACAGATCTTTCTGTCCTCATCCAAGTCCCTATGCCTTCTGTGGGTCTCTCTATGAAAGCAGCACTACCACTTTCACCCTGAGCTTCAAAATTTGCAAAAGAAGAATAATAAACAACAGGAGCATCATCATCATTAATCAAGGTTATTTCTTTGGAAACTGTATCACCTTTATTACCAGAAAGTTCGTATCTAACAGGAGTTATGGTCATAGCTTGAGACTTCGAAATACCACCTAAGGCAAGGACAAAAACAAGTATTAGCAACCTTAAAATTAATTTTTTTGACATAATAAATCTCTTGCGATTAATAACTTGCAGTAGCGATAAATGTAAGTGTATCTGTATAATCTGTATGTGCAGGTGTTGCTCCAGCAATAGCAGCGTTTACTACTATTTCAGCATGAGCACTTGATATAGGAGCAGAAGATGTTAGCAAATCTGCAGTGGTTGTAGTAAGACCTATTATGGCATTTGTCTCTGAGTTTAATGCACAATTTGTATTATAAGCAGTTGCTCTAGTAAAACCAGCCAAAGAAGCAGAAGCTACGCAAAGACCATAATTCTCTGTCCCTGCTATCATTGTGCCTGTTGCACTTTCTATTCTATCAGCTGGAGTAGAAGTTGAAACTAAACCATTTGCCCCATTAGCATTTTTAACTGTGACATTCATACCTCCTGAAGCATTTGTATTACCTTCTGCAATTATCATATTTACAGAATCGGTAGATCCTGAAACTTTAACAGATGAAGAAGAGAGAACTCCAAGTGGTACAGTATAAGGTGCATCTGTCTCACTATCTGTAACTGAAGTATCTAGATCAAAAGTCATTGTTTGATTCACTGTTGCTGTAACTGTCACTTGATCATCATCTACTATATCTACAGTCATAACTCCAGTATCTCCAAAACCACCAGCTATTGTGATAGTATCGTCATCGTCAGCTAGTCCGTTTGTTATTGTACTTGCCGAGCCTGCCCCACCTGTTGTAGCAGCCGTCCCCATTTCAATCCTAATACAATATCCAGCAGTTAAAACATCATCAGTCTCTGGACTAAAAGTTATAACATTGCCCGTCACGTCAACTCCCCAGTCAGTAGCAGAAGCAGTCAAAGAAATTATTTCATCTGTATATGTAGCAGAAGAACATACTCCACTATTTCCAAGTCCTACATCAAAATTAGCAACAGCTTCAGGAGCTACTGTAAAATCGGAGGAAAAAGTTAAAGAGATGGTATCTGCACCACCTGTCTGTATCCCCGTTGGAGAAACAAACTGAATAATAACAGAATCAGAAGGAGTTGAGGCCTTCAACCTACCAAATGTTGCCTTAGAAGAAGATATAGATGCAGCCATCAAGGTAAGAGGAAAAACTCCTGTCATAGTTAAAACAAAAGAAGTCATAACTACGAGACTAACAATTTTTTTAATCATACTTGAATAAATTAATTAATAATAAAATAACAAAATAAATTATACACTTGTATTATATCACAAATAAATATTTAAAAATATAGTTATCCACAGATTTTTAAAAGTTGGGGACAACTATATAAGTAAGGTTAGTTGAATAAAGACCATAGTTTAAAATATCATCAATAGTGGCCACAGACCTAATAGAATAATCTGTATTTAAACCATTCCCCGAAGTAGCAAAACCTATCTCAGAGGGAGTAGCATTTGTAGCATCATAAGCAAAACCAGTCCCATCATAAGGTGAAGAAACTATACCATTGCCCCCTGTCGCTACAGCTCTTAATCCAAAAGCATTTGACCCAGGAGATGGTGTTATGTTGGTTCCACCTATAGGATCTATAGTATAAGATCCATTCTTTAAAGTATCTCCTCTTACATACAAAGTATAACCAGAAGAAGCATTGGTGCTAATATCCACATTGTAAGCTTCTGTTTCCACAGAACTACCCAACCCATCAGAAGTAGCATATCTTATCCCCGAAGGAGAAAGATACCCAAATCCAGCAGAATAATTACTTATATTAAATGTTATAGATTGCGTAAAAACTTTTGCACAAACTTTATTATTATATGAAGACGGAGATCCTACTTGAGAATTCGTAGGAGTATTAGACATTGAAAAGAGTATTGTGTCGTACCCAGTACAATCATTTGGCTGGTACCCTACTGTGATCTCATCTCCAGCATAAGTACTAGCTATGCAAGCATTGTTTACATAATTTGATTGTGTATTTTCTTCTACGTGAGCATTCGTCACTCCAGATAATTTTGCAAAAATTTCTTTATTAGATTCAGCACAAGAATTTGAAAGTTGTGGCACTCCTGTACAACAAACCACATTATTATCATAAACTATCGTAGATTCACTTGGGAGCTCAGCGTGAGCATTGTCACTACTTGACATACGAAGAAGTACCGTCCCTGAACACAAAGCAGAAGTAGTAATAGAGCAAGAAAGAACTGCAAAAGAATGAAGTGGTAAAAATAAAACTAAAAATACAGAAATTTTTATAAAAATATTTTTAAATAAATTATTCATCATCTTTATTATCTATTTCTTCTTGATTTTCAACGTTCTCACTTTTACTAAAATCTAATTTATTATCAATACCAACAGAAACAACTTCAACAATTTTATTTATACTAGGTCTATAGAGTATAGCCTTACCAAACTTTGTATAAATAAGGACCTTATCCCCTATTTCTGCTAGAGTAAAAAAAGACTTGTCTTTAAGTATTTTAGGATCTGTCACTGTGGCAATCGTAGGGACTTCATCATTTGGAATTAAATATAATCTTTCTACTTTTAAGATAAGACTCTTAATCTCTTTGTCTCCACTTATATTTGTATCTTTTTCTAATTGATTTAATTTATAATAAAAATATCCTCCCAGAGAAAGAACCCCAATGATAACAAAAACTAAAAGAAAATTTATTAATTTATTTCTTTTCATACATATATATTATACTTTTAAAAAAGAAATTTTAAAAGGGTCTTAAAACCATCGCGAGTAATAAATTTTTGAGATTCTTTAAAGAAGTAAATTGAAATATTAATTTATTATTTAAATAACCAAGATCACCAGAATCATCTCCGGAAGTTCCTCCTGTATTTGAAACAGGAGCGACAGTTTCTGAATTGTGTTCTGGAATGTAAGTATTATTTATATTACCATCTAAGTGGCAACCTGGGTCAAGATTATCTATATCAGTATCAGAATCATTATCTATCCAATCACTACAAGCTGGTAAAGTAACTTCTTCTCCTCCATCTACAGTTCCTCCTTCTGCTATTACAGGGGAAACAGTCTCAGAATTCCAATCAGTAATATAACTATTACTTAAAACCCCATTAATATGACAATTCGAATCATTTCCATCTATATATGTATCTGAATCATTATCTATACCATCCATACATAAAGGATTTGCAATATGCCTGATTCCGCCTCCACGGCTTCTATATACAGCTGTCGTTATTTCTGGGATAAAAGAATAAGTATCTAAAAGTTCATTATTTGCTTTAACAACTCTTAAACAATAAGAGCTACTATTGCTTACACTTTTATCATACAAAGAGAAATCCCACATACCATATTGACCAATATTAATAACAGATAAATTAGTTGAAGGATTTGATTCTACATATGATTGATTTACGATAGTTCCTGCGACTGTCGGATCAAGAGCATTGCTTGTAAAAGCAACTCCATCATTTGAATAAAAATTATCTTTAAAAGAAATATCAGTATCATAAGATACATCCATATAATTTTCACCAACAAAAGAAGTATCACAAGAACCAGACTTCTCTGAAAATTGTAATTTAAAGTGACTCTTTTCAACGGTCATATTATAATTTTCTATTTTTAAAAGCATTCTTAATCTAAAGTCTTCCCCAGATTGAGAAAGTGAGACATTAGTATTTTGACTTCCTAAAGATGAATAAACAAAATTTCCATCTTCATTCTCAAAAAATCTATAATCTAGTTGAGAAAAAGAAGGTTCTGTACTCATAGGATACCTTATTATGACAATACCTGAACCACCAGAACCAGATCTAACAGTAGAACTAAAAAGTTTTGAACCACCTCCTCCACCACCAGTATTAGGAGTTCCATTTTGATTTGAAGTTGGTGCACCATATGATCCATTTGCACCACCACCCAAACCACCATCACCCTGACCGTTAGTTGTATATCCAGCACCACCACCTCCACCACCATAGTATGTAGCAGTTCCATTTATACTACTTTGTATTCCATCACCACCATCACCACCATAGTTATTTATTCCTGAATTTCCTCCAGCTTGTGAAGCACCACCTCCTCCACCGGCTCTACGTGTTGCCGAAGCTGCACCACCAGGATATCCTTGTCCTGCAATTCCAGTACCTCCAGGACCATATGAAGATGAATAAGCAGTACCTCCAGCACCTGATCCCCCGTTTGGTAAACTATTGGATGCTCCTCCACCTGTCGCAACAACTAAAGAACCAATACTACTAGATCCTCCTTGTTGCCCTTGTCCTGGTGTTCCACCAAAATACCCAAGACCACCACTTCCTACAGTTATAGAATAAGAACCTGCATCTGTTGAAGTTGATCCTGTTAATACACCACCAGCTCCACCACCACCAACAGCAGCATTATTATTTTCAGTACCTCCCCCTCCTCCAACAACCAAATACTCAATACCACCACCACTAGTGACAGTAAAAGTTCCAGATGAAAGAAATGTGTGAACCTTATAATCAATACCTCCTACATTTATTGTAGTTTCAGTACCACCAGAAGCAACAACTTCTCTAAAATCTACCATCGTAGTTATGGCTACTGTTCCATTAAAGATAGTTGCTTGACTACTATTATAACAAGGTGTGTAAGTCGTTGTATTGTTGTTTGTCACAACACCTGTTATCTCTTTAAAGAGAGAAACTTTTGTGATTTGTGTATCTGTAAGTGTGGTTGAATTAAAAGTATCTGAACTTGTACAGGCATTAGGGTAAACTGACATATTAGCACCCACTGTTTGATTAGCAGTTGCGGATGTATCTTTACCATCCATTTTAAGAGAAACCCCAAGGATAGATGCATTCCCTATACCTTGATATATATATGGATCCACAATTCCTCCAACAGCCCCAGTAGGAGCAGAAAATGTTGTTGATGCTGTTGTTGTACTTTGACCTGCAAAAAGTCTTTGTGTAGTATTAAATCCATTTGTATCTCCTGTATAAGTATATGTGATCACAAGTTCACCAGACACTGCTCCATATGGAGTAGACCATTGAGCCGACATTTGGACAGGAATTCCTGTATCTATATTGGCAGTTTCTAAGTGGGAATAATCTGATGAAGGAATCATATGAATAAAATACCCATCATCAGAAACACCCTCAAGCGTACCGCCGATAGAGTACGCCGTTGCTAAAGATTCTGTATTAGAACCTACTTTTGTTGTAATATTTAAATTAGATGCTGTAGTCTGCCCTCCAGCACTAGTGTGTACTCTAAACCAAGCCTTTTTGATACTTACTCCAGTTTCAGGAAATTTTACAGTTGGACCCACAAGAGATGACTTTGTAATAGACCCGACTGTCTGCACCTCTCCTACTGGGAGCACTATTGTTTTTGTTTTTACTCCTGCGCTATTGGGGTATTTGTATGTCACATAATTTTCTCCACCAAGCACATAAGCATTGCCATTCACACGAGTTTCAAGCTGTTGAGCTGTATTGTTCTCATACCCATCAAGCCCACTGACAAGATAATCCATGGCTCCCCCATTATCAGAAAGTGCTTGCTCAAAATACATCGTACTTCCAGAAGTATTACCATCTACTTGTGCTTGAAATTGATGATCAGTTGTCGTTGAGACTGATCCACCAAAGAATTGAGTATGAAAAAATTGAGATACTTGAGATGATAATTCTGGGATGTTCGTATTATAACTAAATTTAGGACAGTTTGAGTCCATAGTACAAGATGCTTGGACTATAGTCTTTGACCCGACAGGCCCTGTGGTGTTAGACTCAAGTGGATAAATAACTGTATTAGTTTGATATGTAGATGTGTCATCATAAGTATAAGTTGTCACAAGTTTAGCATTAGCACTTTGGATACTAGCTGCAACTGTCCCATTACAAGTCGATCCATCAGTTCCTGATGCTCCATCTATACAATACCCAACTTGAAAAGAAAAAGCCCCTCCTGTGAAAGTAGAAAAAATATCCGTATCAGTACCAGCAGTAGCAATATTAGTTCGAAGTCTTATTGTTTGAGACTCTCCTGTACTTGTCCCTAAACCTGCTGTGTTCATAACCATAGCAGGAGTAGCAGGTGTACAAGAAGTACCAGCACAAGCACTAAAATAAAGAAGTCCTTCTGTAATGGTAGTAGAAGCATTGGCCCCTACTTGAGCAGAAAATTCAATATAAGAATTTATAATATCTACATTAGTTTCTGATATTTCTACATTCTGTACTTCAAAATTATTCTGTACTCCAGCATTAGCAAGTGTACTAGAAGCATACTGCCCAGCAAAGAATTCAACAGTTTTTACTCTTGTACCTACATAAGCTTCGGCAACTTTTACTTCATTTGTATTTAAATTAGGTAAATAAGAAAACAAAGAAGTAAACATAAAAGAAAATACAAAAATACCAATTTTTATATTTTTAAATATTTTTCTTTTTAATTTTTTATTCTGATAAAACATATTTATGATTATACTATACCAACATCAAAATAGGAATTATATAAATTATTCTAATAATTAAATTACAACTTCTTCTTGACTAGTAGTATCTGTACTTGTATTTGTATCTGTACTTGTATCTATACTTGTATCTGTCTCAGTAGGTACAACTTCGTTTATTGTTCCACCTTCTTCTATTATAACTTCCTCATTTATATTTACCATAGGTTCTTCTGTCATTGATGATTCTTCTATCGTTTCAATAATTACTTCTTCATTTAAAACTTCCCCTGTAGTATTTTCAGATAAATTCTCAGTTATTATTTCTCCTGCAACTTCTCCATCTAAAGATATATTAGGTTCTTCAATATTATTTACATTTGATATATTATCAAATTCAATTCCTCCAATTAATCCTTCAAAAATATTTGAATCTTTAACAGAGAGTGCTATCCAAGAGAATTTTACATCAAATGGAGCTTCTTTGTTAAGGACAATAGTAAATCCGTCCTGACTTTTTTCTGTTATAACGTATTTTATATCTTCTTCAAAGAATAAATTTGTATCTATCTCGCTATTACCTTCTTCTCCTTCATATGAAACAGAAGATGTCACAACTGGTGTAGAAACATATGAGTTTTCAAAAGTGATTCTCACACGGGAGGCTCCTTCTCTTATAATAGCAAACCCAGCTGTATCTTTATTGAATAATGGAGGAACTTCAAAAGAAACAATATCTTTAAACAAGACACTATTTGCAAAAGTGGAATCTCCATTAAAGAAAGATAAACCATCTATTGTAAATTCCTCTTTAATATAAAGGTTATTTGTAACTACACGAGGAGTTATTATTTCAAGTCCAGCGACAAGTCTGTCCATAAATATTTCTGATAAATTTTCTGTATCTATTTCTTCTTTATAAGAAAGAAGCTTGTCTAAAATAAGTATAGATGAATCATCTTCGGTGACTTCAATATTTTCAGTATCAACAGGAGATTCATTTATAACAATTCCAAGAAAATCAGAAATAGATTCACCATTATAATATCCCTGCTCTACATATATCATAATTGTTTCTGTAGGATTTGAATTATCCCAAGATTCAAGTGCTTTACCTATCACAAAGCCTGCCTTTATAGCCTTCATTCCTTTACCTATATCATTAGAAGTAGTAATATAATCCCCTATTTGTATAGAAGAAGAATTTGGAGAAATCTTTACAGGCACACGCCCATTAAGCGCTATTGGTTTAGGATTGTCTTCATCTTTTAGGTTATAACCCACCGAACTAAAATCCCCATAGTTATCTGACACCACTCCCACAACCTTTCTATCATAAGCTTTACTTGATTTCTTTAATTTAGGAATTTTTGCTTTTACTTTATCCCAGTCTATTTCTCCATTTGTAGTATCATAAGTATTTATCATCTCACTTCCTGCTATAACTATATCTCCATAAGTTACATCTTCTTCAACTGGGTACATCTCGGCATAGTCAGCGACAGGGGTTCCACTACAATCACGGATTTCATAAGCAATTCCTGCAGTTGGAGAAGTAGAAGTAGCCAAACTAGAACATACTGCTGTTGTAGAAGAAGTAGCACTAAGACCCATACTTACAACACCCGTATTGGTGACCTTAAATAAGGATGCATTATTCTTCTGAAAATCCGCAAAATTTCCAGTAAACGATCCTGAACCTGTTGCAAAATCCATAAGGAGACCAGTCCCCGTAAATGTACTTGTATTATGGTAGAATGTTGCAAAAGAAGGAGCAGATGTCACAGTATCTGAATAAAGTCTAAGGATATCTCCTTGGGTTGTTCCTGTACTTTCTCCATAAATAGCAGCAGGTACTGACACCCCTCCAGCGAGAGCTGTGGTCACACCTTGGATACCAAATGTTGCACCACTTGCACGGAGTCCTGTATTTGTCCCTGCAGTATTCGTACCTCCATTAGATGTAATATCAAGACCTCTAACTAAATTTGCAAGAGTTGTATTGTCTACCATTCTTACAATTTCTCCAACAGCAGTATTTGGATTTGTAGTAGGACTATTTGTGATAACAAATCTATTACCAACTTGTACATAGCTTGCTCCTCCACCATTACTTAATGAATAATCTCCCAAGATACCCGCAATAGCAGTCGTTGATCCATTTGAAGTAGTAGATCCTGAAACATATAATCTAGATGTTGAAGCGTCGGAAGTTGCACCCATTAAAATTTTTCCAGAAGAATTAATACTCATATTTTCTGAATAAGTAGAACCGTCAGTAGTAGACATATGACCAAAAGACAAAGTAGTCCCTGTTGGAGTAAAAGATCTAAAATCTCCAGTTGGAGTAAGTCCGAAGCCAGCTTTTGTATTTCCAGATTCAAAAACTAAAAGCTTTTGATAAGCAGCAGAACTACCTAAAGATAAAATAGCCCCCGGACTTGTCGTCCCAATACCGACGTTACCATTACTAAATATATGCTTAGTCATTGAAGTATTACCATAGACAGCGGTATTACTTCCAGCACCTATAGTATTATACCCTATCACTATTTCATTAGTTGTCCCATCTGCACTAGCTTTAGAATTGTATCCGAGATATAGTCCGTTGTTACCTGTAGTTCTACCTGTTGTTCCATCAGCAATATATCTTCCTGCTTGATAACCTAATGCTGAGTTGTACCAGCCTGTAGTATTGGAGTAGAGAGAATTAACACCCATTGCGGAGTTGTGGTTTCCTGTAGTGTTGGAATAGAGAGAATAATATCCCACAGCAGAGTTATTGTATCCTCCAGTGTTGGAGTAGAGAGAATTAACCCCCTGTGCAGAGTTAGCGTATCCTGTGGTATTAGCAAAAAGAGAATAATGCCCCATAGCAGAGTTAGCGTATCCTGTGGTGTTGGAATAGAGAGAAACATAACCTACCGCTGTATTATATGACGAATGGGAAACTGATGTAGCAGTACTACCCATAGTCAAATTCCCAGCATTAACACCTATAAAAGTATTCTGTCCAGCAGTCGTCACTGTCCCATTATTTCCGTAATTAAAGTCGTGAATAAACCTATTCCCATCTTTATAAATTATTCCATAGGGAGAACCAGCATTATAAGTGGTGGCGGGCAATCTAAAGTTTTTAGTAATTTCAAGTTGTTGATTAGGTGTTGCTGTGCCAATCCCCACATTCGTTCCATTATCAAAAATTAAGGAGTTGCCTATTGTAGATCCTGTAGCTGTAAACTTTGGAATATAATTTAATGTCCCCGTCCCTGTGACAGGATTCGTAAGTGCTGTTTGGAATGCACTCGCATGTAATCCATCCACAGTATCTGCATTTCCTGCTGTATCTGCATATCCTGCACTTATTTTTGACCAAGTTCCCCATACTCCAGCTTCTCTTGTTCTAAATGATATATATTTATCAGTTCCAGTATATCTAGGAATTGAAATTTGCATTGCATATGAACTAAATGCATAATCATTTCCCAAGCCAAGATTCAAACTATAAAATTGTGATGAACCTGTCCCTGGTCCATTTGTAATACCTTGTACAAATCTTGTACCAAAATCTGTTATAGAATTAAAATCTGTTTGTGCTGAATGATTTTGTCCCATATTATTAAATAAACTTGTAGAACTAATCCCATCCAACAAATCAGCATTCAAATTAGAAACTAAAGTTGTTGAAGCAACAGAAAGTGGAGATGTCCCCGTAGCAATTGTAGAAATTAATTGATTGTCTGTTCGTATTGCACCACCCACAACATCAAGTTTTGTACCCGGCCCCGTCGTTCCAATTCCGACATTACCCTGTGAATCAAACCTAACTCTTTCTGCGACAACTCCACTTGTATTTTTAGTATAAAAAGTAAAAGCATTAGCACCACTTCCAGCCGCTGTGTTAACTAAACTTATTTTTGCTCCAGGTGTAGTAGCAGACTCTCCAGACCAAGTTGCAAAATTAATATCACTAGAACTACCAAGAGTAGAAGCAGAAGGATTATCTAAGAATAAAATAGGACCTGATGTGCCAGCGGCACTCTTACTAAGATGTAAAATACTTTCTGGACTTGTCGTCCCAATTCCGACGTTGCCATCATGTGTAATTCTTAATTTTTCACTCAAAGAAGTACCATTATTAGTATAAAACGACATGTATTGCGCTTGGTTTTGATTAGCACCACTCGTTCTACCTGTTTTAATAGCTCCACCAACATAATAATAACCGGTACCATAATTACCTGCATTAGTAGTAAAAGTTAAAGAAGCACCATAGTCAGGAGCAGGATTAAGAACAGATGTCATTGTTATATCTAAGTTACCTCTTGTTAAATTACTAAGTATTTTATTTTCTCCAGCAGTAATAACTTCTGCATCAGTAATAGCTGTATTGTTTGCATAATATGTACCTAAAAATGAATTCCCTGAAACGTGCAATTTTGCCTGTGGACTCGTCGTCCCAATCCCGACATTACCTGTTCCACCTAATGTCATTATGTGTTTTGTTCCTGTTGTAGTAGATGTATCTACTCCATAATTCCATGTATAAAAATCGATTGCATTGTTAGCCGCAGCTCCAGAGTCATGTCTTGTTCTTATATTATGAGAATACTCATTAGTTCCTCCATAAGAAAAAAGAATTTGAGTAGAATCTGCAGGAGTACCTGCTGAATCACCACTTCTTAATCTAAGACTTTTACCTCCCGAAGCACTACCACTTACATCAAGAAAACTATCAGGATTGGTCGTCCCAATCCCCACATTCGTTCCATTATCAAAAATCTGTGAATTAACTACTCCCGTCCCTGCGGCATTAAATTTAGAAACATAATTTTGTGTTCCTGAAATACTACTAGAAGTAACAAACGATGAAGCATGCAATCCATCCAACAAATCTGCATTCAAATTAGAAACTAAAGTTGTTGAAGCAACAGAAAGTGGAGATGTCCCCGTAACAATTGTAGAAATTAATTGATTGTCTGTTCGTATTGCACCACCCACAACATCAAGTTTTGTACCCGGCGTCGTCGTTCCAATCCCAAGATTGCCTACATTATTTAAGAAATACGGAATAGTTGGAGTAACAGCATTTACAATTGCAGCTTCATCTATAATTGGAGTAATAGACCAACCTTCTCCCCAACCTGTATTACTACTATAGCCTGTAATCACATCAGTGACTTCTATTTTTGGATAAACCCAAACTGTAGTTGTTGTGCCAAGTAAAATAACATTACTCGTGCCATTACTTGCAAGTCTAATAGAAGTAAATGGAGCTTTACCTTTAATTTCAGCGGTATAATTATACCACTGTGAAGTAGAGCTATAATTGTATCCAGAAATAACAGCTTCCCATGCTCCATGGGCACTATAATTATACCCCTTAATAGTTACTGTCATCATTGTATTAGACCATAATTTTGTTGATGGCATAGTAATCTGCATCGTTCCTGTAACAGAAGCAGCACCACTATAATGTATTACATCTCTATAATGGTTTACAGACTCACGAGAAGTATTCATACTACCATTACTTATGTTTAATTTTCCGTCTGGCGTTGTAGTCCCAATACCAACGTTGCCAGAAGAATCTATCCTCATTCTCTCATTATTTGCATTAGTATAAAATCTTATAGTCCCTGCTGTTGCTGAAGCTGCCAAACCTAAACCACCAGAACCAGTAGCATCAATAAGTTGTGAGCCACCAACATATCTACCATTTGTAGTATAAGAACTACCAAAACTATATATATAATTATTATTTCCATTACCAGTAAATAATAAATCTGTATATCCATTAGTGGTGCTTCCTTCTAGTCTAAAGACATCACCTGTGGTTGTTGATAATCTCATAACTCCATTCACATCAAGTTTGTAAGCAGGTGAAGTAGTCCCCACCCCCACCCTATGATTCACACTATCTACAAATAATGTATTTGTATCTACTGTAAGATTATGAGCTCCTAAATCTACATTTGAAGTTCCTCCTGTGTAAGGGATATACCCAGATGTTAGATCGCTCATAAATGCTACTGTTTCTCTAGTTGTAGATGGAGTAAAGAATAAATCTGTCCCATCGTATTCCATTGCCCCTGCTTCAGCGGTAGTGAGGTTTGTACCTGCGGTTAGTTTAAGTGGTGCAGTGCCTACGGTGGCGGTGCCGGCTTTTAAATGAAGAGCTGCTGTTGGTGAGGTCGTTCCAATTCCTACGTTACCTCCATTAAAATAAGAAACCCCATTATTATTAATTACATTTTTATAAACACCACCATACTGCATCGCCAATTCTGTTTCCCCCCAATAACTTATATCAGTAGGAGTAGTTATTCCTAATAATCGAATACCACCAGTAGAAGATGCATTCGCAGTTTGAATAGTTAATCTTGCTGATGGGTTTGTCGTCCCAATCCCGACGTTGCCGTTTTTATCAATTCTCATCCACTCTGACAAAGCAGTTCCGTTAGAAGTTGAAAATGCTAATGCTGAGCCGTAGGTAGCAGCATACACTCCATACGCATTAACATTAACTACAGAAACTTTTGAGGCATCATATGAACCAGTTATTCCCAAACCTGATGCATTACTGGCGTTTAGTGATGGTGTATTGACCCACAAAGCACCTCCCATTGTGCCTTGCGTACCAATAGTAACAAGTCCATATGAATTGCCCGCAGTTACCCAATTAATTCCTGTGAGTCCTGCAACATTTAGAGCACTCAATGGTGCCGTCGTCCCTATGCCGACGTTGCCTGTAGTATATAAATTTCCAGTAACTGTCGTATTATGATTTAATTTAACATAACTGCCACCAGAACTAACCTCTATACCATCTGTATAGACCCCCGAACTATTACCTGTACCAATTCTAAGCCCACCATTAGTTGCAGAATTTTTAATATACCTCCAATTATTAGTAGCGGGTAAATCTATATTTCCTGATATGGTTAATTTTTCAGTTAATGTCGTCGTCCCAATCCCCACATTCGTTCCATTATCAAAAATTAAGGAGTTGCCTATTGTAGTTCCTGTAGCTGTAAACTTTGGAACATAATTTAGTGTCCCCGTCCCTGTGACAGGATTCGTAAGTGCTGTTTGGAAGTATGCAGTATCATGTCCATCCAACAAATCAGCATTCAAATTTGAAACTAAAGTATTTGAATCAACACTAAATGGAGCAGTGGAGCCAGATGTTCCTCCGTTGAAGGCAGGGATTGCACTAAATGTATGTATTCCTGTCCATGTAGGAACGATTGCTTGAGATAGAGCTGGAGCAGAATCAGAACGCATAAATGTTGTAGCGGATCCATTTACAGCTGTGAGTCCGATTGTAGCTGATGGGTTAGCAGCGGTAGGAATATTTGCAGTTGTTGCAAGTGTTCCTGTTGTAGGAAGTGTGACATTAGTTGCTCCTGTTGTTGTGAAGAATATTGTATTTGTTCCTGTTGCAAATGGTATTTGATATCTTGTTGTAGATGGAGAGAAGAATAGACTTGTTCCATTGTATTCCATTGCTCCTGCTTCTGGTGTTGTTAAGTTTATTCCACTTGTTAATTTAAGTGGAGCAGTGCCTGCGGTCGCAGTTCCAGCTTTTAGGTGAAGTACAGCGGTGGGAGTGGTGGTGCCTATCCCGACGGAGCCAGCTATTGTTGTGTTCCCAGTTCCCTGAACTATCAAATTTCCTGTTTGTATAACATTACCACTCGTATCCAAAGTCCATTTATCTGCTCCAGCATAAAACTTCAAAATTCCATTTGCTTGATTGTTGTATAAATACCACTCACTCGCAGAATTTTTTAATCTTAATCTTGCTCCTGTGCTCGTACCTGTCGTTTCAAGTAAAATATCACTATCACTTGCAGATGATATGTGCAATTTCGCCCCTGGTGTCGCCGTCCCAATCCCGACATTTCCCCCCGTAAACAATGCTGAATAAGTTGCATTTGAAAATGTTGGGGTCTCATCTGTTGTTGCTCCTCTTACAAGGACACTATCTAACGTATCTGCTTCATTTGTATATGGTCTTAATTTTCCTCCTTTATATTCATAAATCGGATGGCTGGTTGTCAATCTAAAGGCAGTGGTTGTATTGTAAGTATGACCCAAAAGCATATAAACAAATCCATCTTCTGTAGTCGGAAGAGTTTGAGTTAAGAAAGCCGTACCGCCAACAGTTCCAGCTCCAGCTAGTAAGAAATTTCCACTAGAAGTTATCGTTCCTTTAATATAAATTGGTGTATATGCCGTCCACCCAGAAGCTTGGTTTGCAGTGTAATGTAAGTTAGCAGAAGTCACACCTTCATACCAATAAGAAGCAGATGTTCCATCAAGAGCAATATCAGTAGTAGAACCATAATACAAAACTGGTGACATTGGATTGAATTCAACACTAGAAACTGTTTTCGTTGTAGCCGTTCCTGTTTCTAATGTTAAAGGATAAACTTTTCCATCACTTGCTCCAAACATTACCAATTTGTAATCATAGATAGGAGCTCCGGCTTGAAGAGTAGAGCTCCATCTAACTGTATAAGATTCATTCCCATCAGCATAAAAAGGTTGAACAAACCAAGACCCTCCATTTTGTGTTGCAGAATAAGTCAAAGTAATAACAGACAAAGCTGGGTAATGAGTAGTGAGTTTGGTTGCACCAGCATAATAAATAGTTTTGGCCCCAAGACTATTTATATTTAAAGTTGTTGTAGCAGCTCCAGCAATTGGTGTGTAGTATCGAACAGTCAAACCATCATAATACGAAGTTATATTTGGATGACTTCCGAGCCATGTCCCAGCGACAGTCCCCGTTCCTTCTATATAATATGTACCATTAGTTGCAAGAGCATACGTAGAACTTGCTGTCCCTGGAGTTAAGTAATCAGTATCAGCGACAAGTGGAGTTTGTAAAGCGATATCTCCACTACCTAGAAGTGAAGCACTGTTGATTGTTTTAATGTTTGTTCCAGATACTAGAGTTGCTTGTTTGTTGTTAAATGTATTCCAGTCTGTAGAAGAAAGAGCACCGGTTGTAGAAGTAGAAGCTAGAGCTAAAGAGAGTTGTTGAGTAGATAGTGAGAGACCGTTTGCTGTACCTAGAGTGACGGGATTATGAGCAGAAGCCGTAATGTCGCTCAAGAATGCTACTGTCTCTCTTGTGGTAGATGGGGTAAAGAAAAGATCCGTCCCATCGTATTCCATTGCTCCTGCTTCTCCTGTTGTTAAATTTACTCCGCTTGTTAGTTTAAGTGGTGCAGTGCCTGCGGTGGCTGTACCAGCTTTTAGGTGAAGTACAGCGGTGGGAGATGTGGTGCCGATACCGACAGAACTACCAGATGGTTGTAAAATTAATTCTCTTACAGCATCTGTATCTCCTCTTTTAACTTGTATATACCCATATACATTATCACTATAAATATCAACATACCTATAAGCATCTGTTCTTTTATTAACTCTCACATTTCCTACTGTGGATAATGAGCCGTTAACCTGCAATTTGTCAACTCCGTTGTCGGTTGTAGTGTTAATGAGGAGGTTGCCAGATGTATTCTTTACAACTATTTTTGTAGAATTATCATCTATAAACCACAAATCACCAGCAACGTTTGCTATTTCGTAATCTTCAAGACCAACGGATAAATTAAGACCAACACTACCAGTATCTTTGTATATATTCAACACTTTATTTATTGATGCAGGAGAGAATGGAGAGGTCGTTCCAATTCCGACGTTGCCGCCGTTAAAATATGAATCACCATATCCTTGTATTTTTGCTCCTATTGCACTTCCGTTATCATAAAAATTCATTACTCCTTGAGTTGAAGAACCCTCGTAAGCAGTCAATGCTGGTGTTGTTGTTGCTCCTGTTTTTTCAAGAGAAAAAGATATTGTATTAGAAGCTGGACTTTTCAAAGTCAAAAGATAAGTTGGCGTCGTCGTCCCCACTCCCACCCTATGATTCACAGAATCAACAAACAAAGTATTTGTATCAACAGTTAAGTTATGAACCCCTAAATCTACATTTGTAGTTGCACCAGTATAAGGTACATATCCAGTTAATCCAGATGTTAGATCAGAAAGATATGCAATAGTTTCTCTTGTTGTTCCACTTGGTGTGAAATATAATTCTACACCATCGTATTCCATTGCCCCTGCTTCTCCTGTTGTTAAATTTACTCCGCTTGTTAATTTAAGCGGTGCAGTTCCCGCTGTTGCAGTTCCTGCTTTTAGGTGAAGTACCGCTGTAGGTGCCGTCGTCCCAATACCGACGGAGCCAGTATTTGTTATTCTCATTCTTTCTGTCTGTGATGCTATTCCGACTGTGCTAGATCTAAATATTATTCCATTATAACCAGCAATATCTGTAACAGAACTTGGAAATCTTATACCGGCACTATCCGCAGCTGATCCATTATATATTTTTGAACTAGCATCTATTGCAATATTTCCTCCTATTACAGATAACTTATCGCTTGGCCCCGTCGTCCCGATTCCCACATACCCATTATTCAAAATCGTCATCGCTTCAGTTGCTCCATTATTCCCTACTTTGAAATGCATATCAGCACCTGTTGCTCCAATACCAGATGTTGTTTGGAAAGATAAATCTTGTGTAGTAGAAGTTCCACCGAGTATAAGTGGTGTTGTAATTTTTGTTGTGAAAGATGGTGAATCATTAAAGACTAAATACCCGGTTCCAACTTCATCTGAAATATTTGAAATTAATAGAGATGATGATGTGATCGATGTCCCCCATGCAGAGCCAGTAGAAACCGCAATCCCAGCAGATGGGTAAACCATAGAGTCTGGCTCATTTTCCCAACTAATTGTTCCATCTGTATTTGTAAGAACTTTTGTCCCTGTTGTAGAAGTGATGGCAGAAAGTGTGTTTGCTAAATTAGCACCAAGGATTGATCCTGATGCAATTGTTGTAAGTCCTGTCCCTCCCTGAGCCACAGTCACAGGGGCATTGGTAGTAAGTACAGTTGCGTTTGCATCTGGAAATGTATAAGTACGTGGAGCAGTCTGATTGTAAGTCACAGAAAAGACTCCATCACCAAGTTCACTCCAAGGATGCCCTGGGTTTGGAGTCGTAGCAGACACAATGTGAATAATAGAAAAAACAACAAAAAGAAATGAGACAGAATAAGCAACATAATGCACAGAAAAACGTGGCAATATTTTACTTATTTTTTCTTTTAATTTGTTATCTTTTTTGAACATAAAATACAATTATATTATATCAAAATCACCATCAAAATCATATAGATTTTGATGGTGATTTTGATAAAAATTGTGGATAACTTTGATGATGTGGGGATTTATCTTATCTCCCATCCATTTAGTTTAATTTTCTCATAAATTCTATTCAAAATTTCATTTATTTCATCATCATTCAAAGTTCTATCATAAGATTGAAAAATTAATCGATATGCATATGAAGTTTTTTCACCTTTTGTAAATTTATCAAAAAGGTATGGATCTTTTATAAGCAATTCTCCCCCATTTTCTTTTAATATTTTATAAAGTTCTTCTCCATCTTTTTCTGTAGACACCCACACAGCGACATCACGCGTTATGAATGGATAATTACTCCAGAGCTTGAAAGTTTTTTGCTCCTCAAGGCCTTGCCTTGGGGATTCTAAAGGCAAGGCCTTTTCCCGCAAAAAATCTGATGAAAATTCTTTTTCTATAAATTTATCCAAACTCATCTCAATTTTATTTTTTTTATCAACATAAGCCACACGCATTTCTTCTCCATCTTTTGTAAACACAGTCCCAACTTCAAAAATTTTAATTTCTGGCATTTCTAAAAACGGAGCATTGAGTCTATTTAATTCATAAGATTTATTAAGTCCATCTAATAAATTTGTACGTAAGAAATTTTTATCCGAAGCACTAGCCATTATTTCGACTTCTCCTTTTTCTACCAAAGCATAAGTCATTACTTCTTTATAGCCATCTTCTACAAGTTTATTTTTAGCTAAACAAATTTTTGTCCAAGTATCACTATCTTTATGATTTAGTTTCAAATCAGGCAAAACAGATGCTATTTTGTCATACCCATAAACTCTACCTATCTCTTCTGCCATATCGTGCCCACCACTAATATCTAATCTTTCTTTCGGCACCACCATCTCCCACATATCAACTTCGCACAAGTCGGACTTGTGCAAAAAGTTATATTTGTAATTATAATTTTTTAAAATTTTCTCTATTTCTTCATTTTTAATTTCTACTCCCAAAACTTTAGATATGTATCCTCTATTGAAAGTGATTTTCCTCTCTTCTTTTTTCTCATTATATAAATCTACAATATTTTCTAATTTTGCATTCTCACAAGTTTCCAATATTAAAGAAGAAACTTCATTCATCACAGGGCTACACCAATCAGGAATAATTTCATTCTCAAATCTTTTTACAGCATCGGTCTGAATACCAAAACCTCTTGCAGTTTTCCTTACAGAGACTGGATCAAAATTTGCCACCTCTATCAAAATATTTTTAGTATTTTTATCTACTTCAGCTTTTGTGCCACCCTTTACTCCGGCGATAGCCACCGGGTCTTTTTCATCTGCGATTATTAAATTATTCTCACTTAATTCTACAATTCTTTCTTTACCTAAATTTTCATATGAAAGCAAATTTATCTTCTCTCCAATTTTGGCATTTCTCACTATTAATTTTTCACTTTCTAGTTTATCTAAATCAAAAGCATGAATTGGTTGTCCTTTGTCAAAAAGTATAAAATTTGTTATATCTACAATGTTATTTATACTTCTCTGTCCCACACTTTCGAGCAATTCTTTCATCCACAAAGGAGATTCTCCAATCTCAATATCTCTAATTATTCTCCCCATATATCTTCTACATAAAGGAGATTCTACGTCAATTTTTAAATCTTCAAATCCTGAAGTAAGCGAAGCGGAATGTTCTTCTGGAGAGCCTTGCGCAGGCCGACTTGGCCGGAGAGAGTTATTTCCTAGCAAGGAAATATTCGTGCTCTCAGAATGAATATTCTGATCAATCTCTGTTATATTTATCCCCAAAATCCCAGCAATTTCTTTGGCAACACCATAATGAGAAAGCAAATCATGCGCCCTATCTGGTAAAATTTTCATATCAAAAACAGTATCACCATTTGGTGATTTTTCCACAGATTCCAATTCACAAATTTTAAATGTAATAAGATTTACTAAATCTTCTTCTTTTGGAATTTCTTTTATATATCTTTTAAGCCAATTGTAACTAATCTTCATAAATTAAAATTGATTAAGTCTTAAATCTCCCTGATAAGAAAGTCTAACATCTGAAATTTTTAGCTTCATCATCATAAGTCTGTCGAGTCCTATACCAAAAGCAAAACCTTGATATTTTTCCCCATCAATTCCACAATTTTTTAAGACATTTGGGTGAACCATTCCTGCACCAAGTAACTCTATCCATTTATCTCCTTTCTTCAAATCTATTTCAAATCCTGGCTCCACAAAAGGAAAGAAAGATGGTCGCAAACGAATATCTACTTCTTCCCCATCAAAAAATCTTTTAAAAAATTCAAGAAGCACACCCTTCATATGAGCAACAGAAATATCTTCTCCTATCATAAGCCCCTCTATCTGATAAAACTGCATCTCGTGAGTTACATCCGTTGATTCATTTCTGAAAACTTTCCCGGGGACAACAATAGCAAAAGGTGGCACTCCTCCACTCTTTACTAATTCTTCCATAAATCTTATCTGGGTATTCGAAGTATGAGTACGAAGAACTTTTTCTTTCTGACCTTTAATAAAGAATGTATCTTGCATATCACGAGCTGGGTGATCCTTAGGGACATTAAGTGCATCAAAATTATACCATTCATCTTCGAGCTCAGGGCCCACCTCTACCACAAAACCAAGATCTTTAAATATAGAAACTGCCTCATTGGTTATTAGTGTGAGTGGATGCAAACTTCCTTTTTTATATTTTTTAATATCCTCTTCCATCTTTATAATATAGCATTTTTAAACTTATTTTCAAATTTACACCAAAATCCATTCACTTGGGAGCTCAGCTCCCAAGTGATTATTCTATACAGATATTTTTGAACTCTTTTAAATCTTCCTTTCTTTTTTTTATAATTGGCAAAACTTCAAGACAGTATTTAATAAAATCTTTCTCATTTTTAAATTGACCAAGAATTATATCTTTCTTACATATACCTTTTATATTTTTATTTACATATTCATTAAAACTAGAAAAGGGTAATTCTTTCATCCACTCCTTATTCATTCCTTTATGTACCCTATCATTTAAATTCACATACACCCCTAAATGAAGTAAGTATTCATTTGAAGATATATGTTTAGCTTTATATCTCCCTTCAAATAAAGATCCGGTCCTTTTATTTTTCTCATTAAAATAATTAGTATATCCAGTAGATAAGCGATGCATAAATTTTGAAATACCATTATCAGCTACTTGCTCTAAAATTAAATGAAAATGATTTTGATTTAAACAATAAGCCACAATATTCACTAACTTGGGAGCTGAGCTCCCAAGTTTAATTTTATTCTTCTTTTTAAATGAATTTTCATATAAACTCCCTATCTTTTCTACAGAATTCAGTAAAATCAAACTTTTATAAAAACGCCAGACATCTTCTTTCTCTAAAAAGATATCTCTTTTGTCTGTTCCTCTATTATAAATATGATAATATTCTTTATTTGCAAATTTTAAATTTCTCATAATTTATATAAAAATTTTATTTCATTTAACTTGGGAGCTGAGCTCCCAAGTTCTCCCAAGTTTACTGAAATAGTTGGTTAGCGAGTTTGCAGTATTCACATTCATTATTTAGAGAACCGTATGGCTTAAAATGACATTCATTGTTTACAAATTCACCACTTTTCAAAGATTCATCGTAATCCTTTATATCTCTCTTTAATAAATCAATTTTTTCTTGATCTATTAATGTCTCGTATAATGCATTTTTATTTTCTATATCTTCTTCTAGAAATAGCAGTCTTGATTTTACAACTCTTACATTCTTTTCATCCCCTTCTAAAAGATATGAATACATTGCCAGTTGACGCATTAAGTCAGACATCCTTCCATCCTCACTTATCTTCTCTATCATATTTTTAGTTTTTGAATTTCCTGTTTTAAAATCTGTCACCATTATTTCTCTATCACCCAGATATTCTGTAAGGTCAATCTTGCCATACATTGTAAGATTGGGAAATTCTTTTGAGGATACAGACACAGACCTTTCTGATTTATAATCTTTATTTAATTTTTTATAATAATTATTTATCCATTCTGTTATTGCAATTTCAGCCTTTTTTGAAAGTCTTTTTAAATCAATTTTATTTTCTATGCCTTCTTTTTTAAATTCTTTTTCTATTTTTAATTTCAGTTCATTTTCTTTAGGAAAATCATCGGATTTCAAAACAAACTCAATCATAGCATGCACCACCGTCCCTAAAGCTAAATGCATTGGCTTTTCTTCTGGAAGTTTAAGAAAATTTCTAAAGTACCACTTCCAAGGGCATTCAAAGAAATTATTAAGCATCGAAACCGAAACTCTCATACTTTCATAATTTTTCTTTACTAAATTTTTAACTTCATCTATTTCATTACCTTCAAATTTGATCCTATCAAACTTGGTATAAATATCTGCCCCAAGGGAAAGAATTTTATCTTCATTTTCTTTAGCTGACATCTTATCAAAATGTACATCAGGCAAATCTCTAATTATTGAAAGCAACTCAAGATCTCCACCATTATATCCTTCACGAGAGTATGAGATATTGCACATTTTTTTTGCTCTTGTAATAGCTACATAAAGCTCTCTTTTTGCATCCTCTATATTCCGTAATGACATTCTCTCTTTAATTTTTTCTGGTAAAGTAAAACCTCCTTTTTTAGAAGACAAAAGTATCTCTTCATTCATATGAGCAATCCAAACGGCTTCATATTCAAGACCTTTTGATTTATGAAGTGTCATTACTTTTATTCCCTCATCTCCACCAAATTTTGCAAGCTCTATATGAGTATTGTAGGATTCCAAACGATCTAAATATTCTACAAAAGAAGATAAATCAATTTTCTTATTCTTTTCTTCAAACATAATGGCTAAATGAATAAAACTCCTCACAATTTCTACTCTATTTAAAAGTTCATTATTATTTTTTGAAGTTTTAACAAGAAGATCATTACCCAAAATATTTACAATGTTGCTCAATTTTTCTCCCTTCAAAGAATTAATCCAATTTTCTAATTTTTTACCGAAACGATAAATACTATTATCCTCCCCAAATAATCCTTCTTTTTTAGAAGACAAAAGTTTATCAATATTCAATTCTTCTCCTTTATTTTCTTTTAAATAAGTGAGAGCTTCTAGCTTTTCTATTCCACTTGTTTCATCTAATAAAGTTTTTGAAAGTGAAAGAGAATCAAAAGGATTGGTAATTACTCTCATTAACCTCTTTAAATAATCTGATTCTACTTGAGAAAAAAGTGAGAGATTTGAATCAGACGCAACAGGAAGTCCCATATTTATAAGTATCTCTATTGCAGTTTTTACATGGCTATTCCTAGGCACAAGAAGCGCACATTCATTAGGATCTACTCCTTCATTTATTTTTTCTTTAAAATAAATTCCTGCACTTATTATCTCATCTCGAGGATAAAAGTATTCTCCGAGTCTTATCTTCTGCCCTTTACCCAAGTTACTATTTAATTTTTCTTTCGCTATAGAACTTTGTAAAATATCATCAGCCAAAGAAAGTATTTGCTCTGTCGAGCGATAATTTTCATTTAAAACTATAAGTTTTGGTTTACCAAAAATATGTGAAAAATCTTCAAAATAAGAAATGTTGGCTCCAGAAAATCCATATATAAGCTGGCGATCATCCCCCACCACAAATATATTTGGGGATTCAACACCACTCCAGATTGCTTTTATAAAATCATTTTGAACTCCACTAGAATCTTGATGTTCATCTACAAGTATATAAAGATACTCCTCACGAATATCATCTCTCACATTAGAGAAATTTTCTACCAAAGAAACTGCATAATCAAGCACATCATCATAATCCATTAGAGAATTTGCCTTTTTCTTGTCTTCATAAATCTTATAAAATTCTACAACTTCTTTAGTTCTTTCTAATGATTCAATCTTTTTCAAAACTTCTTTTTTAAATTCACCCTTACTATCTCCCCTTGTCGATATACTATCAGGATTATTTTTCAAATCATTAATATCCATATCAATATAAGACATAAAAGTATCTGCGGAAATTCTTTCTCTTTTTAAATTAGAAACTAGGTGTTTTAATTCTCCAAAATAAGTTACCCTGTTTGAAAGTGGGCTTATATATTCCCATTCATTTTCGTTTAGAATATCATCCACAAGGAAAATTGCGTCTTCATCTGAAAGTAATTCAGGAATTTTCTTAAAATCAAGCAAGTCATAATACTTTTCAATAAGAGATATTGAAAAAGCATGAAATGTAGAAATAGTCACTTCTCTACCTCTTTTCCCAATATATCTTTCAAGCCTTTCTTTCATAGCAGAAACACCTGAATTTGTAAAAGTAAGACAAAGAATAGATTCTGGTGGAGTGTCAGTATTTTTTAAAATATTTCCAATTCGAAGAGAAAGGATTTCTGTCTTTCCAGTTCCAGGGCCTGCCACCACCATCACAGGGCCTTCGATAGCCTCTACAGCTTCTCTCTGTCTTTCGTTAAGTAGAGAAATCTTTTTTTCAAAATCTTTATTAGTCATATATTATTTATTAATTAAATTTATTCTTAAATCCACCCCAAACCACTTTTTTGCAAAATCATTAAAATTCTCATTTTCTTTGGTCGTATATATTTCCAATTTTCTATTTTTAGAAAAGAATTCTTCTCTCTCCGGGAATTCTTTAAAATATTCTCGCAGATAATTAGGGATAAGCTCTTCTTGGTATATCCAATTTTTAATTTTAGGAAATGCTTTTTTGAAATCATCTTTCTTTATCCCATAATGTGTACAGAGCAGTGCCCCTTTTGTAATACTACCATCCACTAATTTTTTAAATGACTCTATGTATGACAAAGTTTCTTCTTTATTTTCTATCTTATAAGCCAAATCTTTCATTGGAATTTTTATATAATCTTTAATATGATTTTTAAAAAATTCTTCATAAACTTCTGATTCACACGTCCGTGGAGTTGCAAATATTACCGTCTTTTCATCAGGATCAAAAGATTCTACTGTCGGGCGGACAATTCCAAAAAGAATTCTCCCAAAATATTTTTCATCTTTCCATTCGCGGAGTCTATCATAAATAGTCGAGCTTATGGTGTTGCAAGCAAGGATCACCCCCATACAATTCATCTCTCCATAAAGAAAATCCAAAGCTTTTGTGGCAAGTAAAAATAACTCATCTTTAGTCTTATCACCATAGGGCATATTGGCCTGATCCCCCAAGAAGATATAATCATAGTCAGGTAATTCCTCTTTTAAATGCTTTAAAACAAAGAGCCCTCCGAGCCCTGAATCAAAAACTCCAATACTTCCCTTTTTATCCATAAAAGTATTATAACACCTATCCTTTTTATAGTTAAATAAAACAGAGTAAGGTCTTGCCTTACTCTGTTAAATAAAATTAAATGTTAAAATTATTTTTTGATAAATATTTTTGATACCCAACCAAACAAACTAAAACTTTCTGCTTCTGCCTGAAGAGAACTCTCTATTTCTAGGTTAACTTTTTCTAAAAGAGAAATTTGTTCTGCTAAAATCTGCTGTTCACTCTCATTAGAAACTTCTAATTTTATTTTGTTTAATTCTTTTATCTGTTCTTTATTTTGAGTTAAAAGGTTTTTTAAATCATTTATTTCATTATATTTTGGACCTATAAAAAACTTTGAAAAATTACTCCTGGTCTGAACTGATTCTAATTTTACTTCTAGTTCTTGATGAGCCTTTACTTGATTTTGAGCAATAACCCGAACTTGCTCGCCTATTCCTCCAATTCTATTTGCTACACTAAGCATTTCTTTTACAGCTATTGATACCATACTTCTATGCTCTTCGCTCTTCACCTTTCTTTCTTCTTCATCCTTATTGTTTGAATTATCTTTATCTGTTTTATTAGATTCATCTTCATCTCCAACAGATTCATTTTCATCATTCAAATTTGATTTACCTTTTACATTAACATCAATACTAGAATCAACATCGGTTCCAACTTGAAGTTCAATTTTATTTTCAACTTGAAGTTGTGTATTTTCCCCTTGATTAGACAATTCTGTTTTTAATTGATTTTCTATTTCCAAACCACCACTTTTAGTATTTTTTTCTTCTGCTTGAATACTAGAAGAAACAAAAACTAATAACAAAACCATAACAAATGTTATAACAATCGAAATTTTATTTTTCATATTTTTATAATTTAAAAATTAATAAACTAATAATGACCTAAAAACTACTACTATGTATATTATAACACTATTCCTTTTAAAAAGGTAAGCTTATTTAGTATATCAAATCTCGCCAAAATATGATTAAAATTATTTTTGAATATAAGCAATGAAGTAATCACGCTTGTAAATGCGATCATTAAATGTCGTATAATTTGTTTTCTTTTCTAATTTTAAAATTTTGAAATATCTACTGTAAGTTTTTATAAAATCTTCTCGTGAAAATACTCTCTCGGTAAGACCTATCTCTTTTATCACATAAGTGTCGTATTCTTTACCAGGATTATTCTTTAATAAGTTTTTTACATTTTTATTTCCATCTTTACAAAGTGCACGCACAAAAATATACCCACCCTTTTTAAGGACTCTATTCATTTCAGATAAATAAACTTCTCTTCCTTTTTCATTTAGAGAATTAGAAGATGTCACATCAAGTATCACATCAGCCCAATTATCATCTACATTATATGGCTCCCCTATATCACCAAGAATATATTCCACTCGTCCAAACTGGGTTTGGACAGAACGAGTTTTGGCTAGATTTAAAGCAGTTTTAGAGATTTCAATTCCTATTACACTATTTCCCAAACCACTCAAATAATTTGAATTCCTACCTGTTCCGCAACCAAGATCAAGGATATTTAGATTTTCTAATTTTACTTTCTTTTCTTTTTTAAGAAACTTCAAAAAACGCAACGTGTCCGCCTGTGGACCATCATTTTTTGTGACAAACTTTGGATTATTATATTCTCTATCCCAAATATTACCCTGATGAGACATACCTTATTAGCCTATCCAATGAAGTAAATAAGCGATAAAAAGTATTGAAGCAAGAAGTCCAAGTATTGGCTGAATCTTGGATAAAATACCAATAATAACAACAATTATTATGACCTTGACTAGACCAAGGGCAAGAAGTGATACCCAAATTATTTGTATATTATTTTCTATCATAAAAATTTATTTCAAAAGAAATCTTAATGTGGAAACTAAACGTATCTTCTTATATTCAGGAGAACCAGGATCTTTTTCTGTGATATCAAAAACTCCTTGATTTCCACGAGAAACTTTCCCGACAGACGAAAGAGAATTTTCTGCGAATTGATTTGCAGTATTTTTAGCATTTTCTACTGCTTCAGCTAGCATTTCAGGTTTGATACTGTTTATATCTGATAATTCAAAAGAAACATTACTTTGGTTAAGCACTACTCCACTTTTCATCAAAGGAAGAGTATCTGCGGAAGTGATTTTCGCTAGATCAACTTTCTTTGTATAAACAGAAATTTGATTGTTTGCATTATATCTGAAATTAGCATTTCCATAAGTATCTTGGTAAATGTTTGCTGGAGCAATATTTATTTCACTATCTTCAAACCCTTTACTTTTTAAAAATGTTTTAATAGCTGTAATATTCTTCTCTATTTCGGAATACATTTGCTCAACATTATTTGATTTTACTTCAAATGTCATTGACCATATAGCAGTATCTGCTTTTACAATTCTCTCAGAAAGTCCTTTTACTTCGACATAGGAACCTTGTTTAGAAAATCCCATAGCTGCAAAAAAGAAAGCGACTGATAATAAAACTGCAAAAATAATAATAGCAATCCCTAGAAACTTCTTACTGTTTATAATGTTATTTGTTGTATTTTCCATAATTTTTATATTATAGCATAGATTTTAATATTAATTTTAATTTTTCTACTACGCTCTACTAATGCACCAAAGCGAAACCTATTCTCGGACACAACGAACATTATTGTTGTTGAACTTAGTGTAGGTGTCTGTGTAGCCATACGGCAAATTGATGCCCCACGCGTAGTTCGCATAGTACGAATGGGTAGTAGCCGACCAGTAATTGCGATCGACACCTACTGGGTCAAGATTGCCATATCCACCATCAATATAAGCTTGCATGAGTTGTTTCTGATGAGGAAGAGACCAGCCGGTATGATCAGAACAAAGCTGTTGTGCTGTTTTACTATCATTATCTACTCTTGAAGCATCCCAAGAGTAGTAAGTGTCTGTATCCCAATAACAACTCAATGCATCATAAGTAGCAGATAGACAATACGGATCAGGAGTTGGGGCTACTGTGTCGAAAGTTGCTCCACCTAGTCCTTTTAATGGATAACTCCAGACTAATCCTGTAGCTTCGTCTTTCATATTTGCTCCTGTGTCTTCTGTCCCACAGTAACTATTCCCAACATTACAAGCTGTCCAAGTAGTTTCATATCTATCGGTTGGTGGTGTTAATGGAATATCTGGGCCAGAGTTAGCATCATCAACTCCTCCGAGAGCTTGGGTCCCTCCAGTAAATTCTCCAGATGGGCAAGCACCTGCTCCATTTCCACAGGTTCCATTGAACATGTTTACTAAATTGACACCTCCAGCACTCGCACTTCCAGCTTTTCCAAATATCGTAGTTCCTGTAAGTATCTTTGTAGAGTCTATATCTGTTATTTTTGTCTTAAGAGTGTCATATACATCTCCGATAGATGTCATAGTAGAAGCGACGGTAGATGGAGTAGTGAAGTCAGTAGAGGGAGTATTGGCTCCTGTATTTACAAGTTCATATAAGTCAGAGAGTGACTTCATAGACTTGGCAGGTGCTCCTGGGGGAGTAAGTGTCCCTGCATAGGCTACTGTTACTCCGACTAATACTGCAATGATTATGTATGGAATTGTTTTTAAAAGTTTTTTCATATTGTTTTCTGAGCTAGGTCTTGCCTAGCTCAAGGTTATTAATAATTATTTTAATTTACTTCTCGTCATGGGGCCGACGACTCCATCCCCTTTTAATTGATTAGCTAGTTGGAATTTAATAACAGCTTGTTTGGTTTTATTGCCAAATATTCCGTCAACTATTCCACAATTGTATGAATGAGTATTTAAGTATGTTTGCAAGTCTTTGATGTCAGGGCCATTCATAAGAGGAATGGTAAGTTTCAAATTACGAGTAATATTTGTAAGAGTTACTTGCCCGTCCGAAGGATTAGAAGTATTAACAGAACAAGGAAAACCAGTATTTGTATTAAATAAAGCTCCATTTAGACAGGGGGTAGTAGGTGTAACTTGTGGTGTTGTTATTGGTGGAGTTATAGGAGTTACTATTGGTCTTATTAATGAACCTGAAAAAGAGTGATGGGTTGTAATTCTAGAGCTTGCTGGTTTCCAATCTGTTACTACTTTATTATCTGTAGTTCCAAATGTTATCCATCCAATATTTTCGCCATATGCAGAGCCAGAAAATACACCATCCGTACCGATAGTAACTTTAGAAAAATCAATAAATCCTACATTCTCTCCCCAAGCATAGCCAGAGAGAGTTCCTTCATTATTATTTGTAACAGTAGATAGATTTATCCATCCAATATTCTCTCCGTACGCGGAGCCAGAGAGTGCTGTATCTGTAACATGTACTGCTCCTGCCGTAGAGCCAAAATCTATAAAGCCGACATTCTCGCCCCATGCATATTTATATGTTGAGTCTATTGTTCCATCACTTGTAGAGGCAAACATTGGAGGAGAGATTAATAAAAATGAGAAGACTAGAATCAAAAGAAATGCAAATTTAGATTTCATTTTATTTTATTTTAATTAATTATTAATATTTCTAATACCCTTTGGTAAATTAACTTTACACATTAATACAGCTTGGATAGTATTATCTTCCATTATTTTACTTATCACTTGTATAGTATCTCCTACTCTAAAACCAAGATTATTCTGCATTAACACACCTCTAAAATTCCTCATATAAAGAAGGAGTAGCAATTACAAACATTAATAAAAATAAAAAACTAAGCGTGTATTTTTGATATTTCATATTATAATTTTCTATTATTAAAATTTATTTCTAATAATAGAATTTTATATTGATTTAAAAAACTATTGATTAATAATATACACAAAACAATAATTAGTATTAACTAACTACTATATGTATATATAATACACTTTTTTCCGCGGAAAAACTAGAAGTTAGAGTAGAAAATGAACCCCAATTATTAATCAATAAAATAAATGAAATCAAAAAAGTTTCTTTGCCACTCGATTGGGCTAAATGGATGTTAGTGGAAAATGAAAAAGATAAATTAGTGGAAATCCAATCGTCGTCGCTTCGCGACGCCGCATTTTTTCGAGGGAAACCCGATTTTGTTTTTTTGCGGTGTTCCTCGTGTTAGGACCTTTCCCCGATAAGCCCTGTAACATTATTTCTAATAATTTTATATTACCATAACGACGTATCTCGTGCGACTTCAAAAAGTGACAAAAGTGACAGTACTTAGACATATAAGGTTACATATAAATGTCACTATTTTCAATACGATTATGCGACGAATCCCTAATTCTGCATAGACTTAGCAATACTATTATTCTCTGACACCATTGGTATATGGAAACATATGCAACAGCTAGGATTAATAAGGAAATATTAGTTCAAGCACCAAAAATTAAATATGTGCTATATGCTCGTAAATCAACAGAATCTGAAGAAAGACAGGTGCTCTCTATCGATTCACAGGTTAAAGAAATGTTACAACTTGCTGAACGAGATGGTTTGGAGGTAGTGGAAATTAGAAGAGAATCACATAGTGCCAAAGAATCAGGACAGCGACCAGTATACAAAGAAATATTGGAAGATATACGACGTGGACGATTTAATGGAATACTTACTTGGGCACCAGATAGACTTTCAAGAAATGCAGGTGATCTTGGATCAGTAGTAGATTTAATGGATCAACAGTTACTTTTAGAAATCAGAACATATGGGCAACATTTTAAAAACTCACCAAATGAAAAGTTTTTATTAATGATTCTATGTTCTCAAGCAAAACTAGAGAATGATAATAAAAGTGTAAATGTTAAACGAGGATTACGAACTAGATGTGAAATGGGACTGCGACCAGGAGTGGCACCGACTGGGTACTTAAATGAAAAAAGAACAGATAGAAAATGCCAAGCAATATTAGATCCTGAACGAGCACTAACAATCAAGAAAATGTTTGAGAAAGTTGCATATGAACATTGGAGTGGGAGAAAGTTATATAATTGGCTTCGATTTGACCTAAACTTCAGAACTTTTAATGGAAAGAAACATCTTAGTCTAGGTAATATATACAAAATACTAGATAATCCCTTCTATTATGGAGTATTTGAATATCCAAAAAAGAGTGGCAATTGGTACACAGGAAAACATGAACCTTTAATAACTAAAGAATTATTTAATTTAGTTCAAGAACAGATTAAGAGCCAAGTACTAAGAGTAGAGGGTAAAGAATTCGCTTTCACTAAAATGATGACTTGTGGACTTTGTGGGTCTGGAATATGTGCAGATGAAAAGTTTAAGAAATACAAGAATGGAACAATAACTAGATATGTATATTATGGTTGCACTAAAGCCAGAGGGACAGATTGTAAATGTGGATATACAGAAGAGAAAGAAATATTGAAACAATTTGAGGAATTAATTGAAAAAATAGATATTAACGAAATCCAAGTTAAGGAAAAGATTAAAGAAGACATAGAAAGATTCTCTAAAATGCAAAACTTCTTCCTTGGCAATAAAGAAAAAGTAAAAATATCAAATATTGATATTCGAGGATATGCTAAGTATGTATTAAGAGATGGAACAGATGCTGAGAAGAGAGAACTACTTGGGTGTTTAAAAAGTAAGATTTTGTTGAAAAATAAAAAAATAGTTTTAGATAGATATTAAATTATAGATTGTAGTCATTTGAGGAGTTATTAATAATTATTTTTGTTATAAATTTACTTTGTTCCAGAATATTATCAAATGGGCGGTCATATTCTGCATGTCCACAAAAATTAAAAAATAATTTCTTTAATTTTATTATTAAATTAATATAAATTTCTATTGCTGATGGGTAGATATAAGCATTTGTAAAATCTACATGTGTAAAACCTTGATCTATGTGTGCACAAATTTTATTTCTTAAAGAAATAGGTAATATATCTTTACATTCCTTAGATAATTTACTTAACTCACATTCAAATTCTTCTATATTTTTTAGTGGATGTTCAGTTTTATATTGTTTTAAATAATTTTTAATTGTTATTTCATCAAATTGTTTAGATAAGAGCAAACTGTGAAGAGTTATTATCCCTTTAGAAAAATTTAAATTATAATAAAAAGGTATAAAATCACTACCTCTTCCGTTAATAATAGGAGTTGTCTTACAAATATTAAAGCATATTTCAGCAACTAATATTTGATCAACTATTTCATATTCTAAATCATTTAGAATTCTTTTTATTTTCATTTAAAATATAATTTTATTTTACCAAAAAATCCAATATACTTACCTAATAAGTCAACATCTTTTTTAATTAAAAGCTTTTGTTTATTTAATTCTAAAAACGAAGACTCAATTTGTCTTTTGTATTTTTTAACCATTTCAATACTCCTGTCTGAATAAGTTTTAATATTTTCTGAATATTTTAATACGTCTTTGACTAAAAGATCATTATTATTAATAAATGATTGAAAATTTCCAGTATAGTCATGCTGATAAAATGAACTTATTTTTTGTCCATCTTCTTGTGAAATTTTATTACTAGGATTTTTACCTAAATACTCTAGATATTTATTAAAATATTGAGAATACTTTTTTGCTTCCTTCAATTTTAAACTAAATTTATCAGCATCTCTTTTTAATGATCTTACTTCAGCTTTTTGCTTTTTCAATATTAATTTTATTTTATCAAATGCATATTTAAAATTATCATCTGAAAGATATCCATAAGTTGTAGTTTCTGTGTGTATAGTATTTAAAACTTGGGTCGTTTTAACAACTTTTCTGCCAGTTTTCATTATCTTTGCGAATCCTAAAATCATTGCTGTTAGATCTGTATAAAATTCATTTTCTTTTTCTTTATGCCACATTGAATTTAATACGATGTGAGATAATTCGTGCGCCATTATAGATATGAGAGTTTTTGGGTTTTCTGCACAATTTTCACTTAATTTAACATTTATAGGAAAGTTGACCATACTAGGTGTTCCATAAAAAGGTAAATTTGATGGAATAGAAACTTGTGCTGTTATTCCACCGACACCTCTATTGTAATTATCTGTTTTTACAAGATGTGTACTAGAAAAACCATCATTACCTGTTGGACGATATCCTTTTGGGACATAAGAAATTTTTACTTCAATAGGTAATCCCAAATACAAAGCAATTTCTTTTATTGCTTCTTTTACTTTTTTATATTCAATAAGATAAACTAATTTATCTTCATCTGCAAAATCTTTTACTCCAATTTCGGTAATAAGTTCATTTAAGGCTTTTTCGATATAATCGTTTTTTACTTCTGAATTCATATTTTTATTATAACAAAAAATAGCCCTTTCAAGGAGCTATTTTCTAGGTATCTCGTGCTAGCACGACTCTGCGGAGAGGGGGAGATTCGAACTCCCGGTACGATTTCTCATACACAGTCTTTCCAGGACTGCCGTTTAAACCACTCACGCACCTCTCCAATACCTTCCAAAAAGAAGGTAATATTGATCTAATATCAATAAATTGATATTAGAATATACGAAGAACATCTGGGTCCTATAATACTAGAAATTTAAAGAAAAGCAAAATTAGCTTAAACTTCCTCTTAATTTATTTATTCTATCTAGAACAGGAGGATGTGTAGAAAATAAATGACCAACTTTTTTAGCAAAAGCTCCATCCCCTTTTGGGTTAGAAATATAAAGATGAGCTATTGCACCTGACTGGACTCTCATAGGTCTTGCATTTAAAGATATCTTCTCAAGTGCAGAAGCTAGTCCTTCTGGGTAGCGCGTAAGCAAAGCTCCTGTTGCATCAGCCAAATATTCTCTTTTTCTTGAAATTGCAAATTGAATTAAAGTCGCAAAAATAGGTGCAAGTATAGCAACTAAAATCCCCACAATAGCGATAATTCCATTACCACGATTATCATTATCTCCTCCACCAAATATCGCCCCGCGAATAAGCATATCAGATATAATAGAGACAAACCCCGCCAAAACAACTGCCACAGTAGAAACAAGCATATCTTTATTCCCTATATGAGCAAGCTCGTGAGCAATCACACCTTCCAATTCTGTTTTATTAAGAATTGCCAAAAGTCCTGTTGTCACAGCCACCACTGCATGATCTTTATTTCTCCCTGTTGCAAAAGCATTTGGAGAAGAATCCTCTATCACATATATCTTAGGCATCGGAAGCCCTGCTGTGATAGATAAATTTTCTACTAGATTATATAAATCAAAATATTTTTCTCGAGTCACAGGATGAGCTTTAGCTAAAGAAAGTGCAATCTTGTCAGAATACCAATAACTTATAATATTCATCAAAACAGAAAAGATAACAAAGAAAACAAGGATACTTGCATTATCATAAATCCTTGCAAAAATAAATCCTATTGCAATAACTATGATGAAAAACGTAGTCATAAGTAACCATGTTTTTCTAACATTTTGTCCTTGATGTGTATAAAGTGTCGCCATATTTAAAACTTAACTTCAACTGGATTTTTTGCAATATCGTCTTGTTCAAGTTCAAAGAATTCTAATGCTTTAAAATTAAACATAGAAGCTACGATACTTGCTGGGAACATTTGAACACCAGTGTTAAAATCACGGACATTACCATTGTAAAATCTACGTGAAGCCATTATTTTATTCTCTGTATCAGCAAGCTCTTTTTGAAGCTCTAGGAAGTTTGTATTGGCTTTTAAATCTGGGTAAGCTTCTGCAATAGCAAACAAAGATTTGAGCGCTCCAGAGAGCATATTCTCTGCTTGTGCGATACCTGCTTTATCTCCTTTTCCTTCAGCATTAATTGAGTTAGCGCGAGCTTCTGTTACCTTTTCAAAAACGCTACTCTCGTGTGATGCATAACCCTTAACTGTATTTACAAGATTTGGAATAAGATCATAACGACGCTTAAGCTGTACATCAATATCTGCCCAAGCTTCCTCTGTACGATTTCTAAGAGTAATAAAACCATTATATTTAGCAACCAAATAAAATCCAAGTAAAACTATAACACCTAAAATTATATATAAAACTATCATAAATTTTCAAAAATTAAATTAATAAAACGACTTTAAATATTATATATCCATTATAACACAGGGTCCCGCCCCAGCCAAAGGCTGGGGCGGGACCTTATCCGTATTTATAATTTATTATTTATTATTTTTATTCTGAAAATTATTCCACATCACTAAAAGTGGACTTGCCAAAAACAAAGATGAATACGTCCCAAAAAACATTCCAATAGCAAGAATTATGGAAAACATCCTAGTGCTTTCTGGACCAAAAAATACAAGTGCTAGAAGCGCCACAATGACAGTAAAAGAAGTAGCGAGTGATCTTTTATAAACTTGTTTCAAGCTATTCCCTACTGTTTCTTCAAAAGTTTTAAAATGTCCAATTCTAATATTTTCTCTAATACGATCAAATACCACAATAGTATCTGAAACAGAAAGTCCAAGTATTGTAAGTATCGCTACAACAAATAAAGTATCAACTTCAAATCCATTCAAATATCCAAGAAATGCCAAGATTCCAGTAGGTATAATAGTGTCATGAATAAGAGCTATGATTGCTATTACTCCATACTTCCAAGAAGAAACTTGTTTTGAAACTTGTCTAAAAGAAAATGCTATCCAAAAGATTATCCCTAAAGCAACAAGAATAAAAGAAATTATTGATTTCCTAACAAGCTCATTTCCAACAGATGGACCGATAGAAGTAAAACTTTCTTCTAATGCATCTTTACCCAAAGATTCTAAAATTAAATTCTTCTCTCCGTCTGTAAGGTCTTTCATTTTGATACTATAGCCATCTCCCCCCATTGGCTGAATAATGGCACCACCTAAAGATAAACTTTTTATTGATTCTTCGACAGATTTTTGGTCTGGTCTTATCCCTTCATATTTTATTTCAAGAAGTGAACCTCCCCTAAAATCTATTCCAAAATTTATTCCAAAATAACTTATAGAAAAGATTGATAGGATAATTAAAACAGCAGAGATTATTACAAATATTTTTTTATTTTTTACAATAAACATATAATTAAGTTAAGTTTATAAAGCTAGGCTTTAATAACTTGTTTAGCATTACTAAAACCCGACCCGAAAATAAATTCTGTAAATTTGTTTTTCTTTTTGATATCAAGAGCATAAAGAAATAATCTTGTGACAGAAACAGCAGAAACAAGAGAAGCGATTACTCCAATCAAGAAAACGAGAGCGAATCCTTTTATAAGAGAAGTTCCAAACCAGTAAAGAATTATAGCTGTGATAATACTTGAGATGTTTGAATCTCTAACTGAAAGCCATGCACGCTTGAATCCATGATGAATTGAATCCCCAACTCCATCTCCACTACGAAGCTCTTCTTTGATACGTTCAAAGATAAGAACATTTGCATCAACAGCAATACCGATAGAAATAATAAATCCAGCAATTCCGGCAGCCGTCAATGTGACAGGAACAAGTTTAAATATTGCAAGCATTGCAATTACATACATAGAAAGTGCAATAATAGCAACCAATCCTGGTAATCTATACCAAAATACTAAAAATATTGCTATAGCAAGAAATCCAATAATTACTGCTTTTACTCCAGCTTCCGTAGCTTCTCCACCTAAAGATGGTCCAATTGTTTCTGTTGAAATGAGTGAAATAGGTACTGGAAGTGCTCCCGAATTAAGCCTTCCTACTAAAGTTTTTGCTTCTATTGGAGTAAAGTTTCCAGATATCTGAGCGCGCCCTCCAGAGATTGATTCATTGACTACAGGAGCAGAAATAACTTGTCCATCTAAAAATATTGCAACTGTTTTGCCGACATTTTCACTTGTTATTTTTTCAAACAACTTTGAACCTTCACTATCAAAAATAAGAGAAACTATAGGCTCTCCTGTTGTAGGATCAAATTCAAGTAATGCCTTATCAAGATATTTCCCTGTAAGCTCTGTGCTAAGATATTGTATATTTGAATCAATAAAAGCATTACCGTTTTCATCAACCTTAACGTTCTGAGTGACAATATCTGTATTTGGATTTTCTGTACGAAATTCAAGCATTGGAGTTTGACCAATCATTTCTATGGCTTTTGAAACATCAGTCACCCCAGGAAGATCAACAATAAGACGCTCTTCTCCTTGATTTGAAAATCCACTATTTTGAATTTGAATACTAGGCTCTCCGACACCAAAAGCATTAACCCTGCGTTCAATAACATCACGAAGTGCACTCATAGAATCAGCTATTCCTGATTGTTCTATCTGTGATACATCTGCTTTATACACCAAATGTGTCCCACCTGAAAGATCAAGTCCTAATTTAAATGGAAATCTCGCAGTCCATTTAAAAGGATCAGTTACAACTTCTCCACTTTCTTTACTAGAAGTAAGTATCTTACTACTCATTTCTGATTGATAAACGAATAAACCGATACCGACACCAATTATTAATATAACCAAAGCTTTAATTCTTATTTTCCACATAATAGGCCTATTTTAGCCCTTTTTCCATTAAAAATCAATTAAAAATCTATATATTGATTTTTACTAATAAATATGGTATAATATACTTATAAATAAAAATAATCTCCTAAAACCCCGCGAACGATTACATTCGCGGGGTTTTATATTATCCCAAAAAATTAAAACTTATTTCTGTTTTTAAATGCTTCTTCAAAAATAAATGTAAATATAATTCCTATAAAAAATCCTCCTATTATATCGATCGGGAAATGAACCCCTGAGATAATTCTCGAAATACCAATAATTAAAGTTGCTATAAAAAATGTAATTCCTATTTTTTTATTAAAATAAAATACCGACAAAGAAAGCGCTGCCATAAAAGTGGAGTGTCCAGATGGAAAAGAATCCAATCCCCCATGTAAAAATATTGGTTTAACTTCTTCAAAAACCATAAATGGTCTTGGTGTATCAAAAATACTCTTAAGTACATCAGTAAATGCCCACCCTATTGCAGCTGGAGATATTATAAAAATAATCTTTTTTAAACCATTTCTAATATTATTTTTATGTTTTATAAAAATAAATAAAAACAAAAAAATAACAACCACAAAGATAAAATATTCTGCACAAAAAATAAAAAATTTATCTAAAAAATAATTTTTGTGAGATAAATTATATAATAAAAAAAATATATCATTATTCATAATTATTTTTTATTCTTTGCTACTTGTAATACATTCCTAAGGAGCATTGCAACTGTAATAGGCCCCACTCCACCAGGAGTAGGAGTAATATGAGATGCATAAAGAGAAACAGATGGAAAATCCACATCCCCCACCACAGAGCCATTGTCTTCAGAAGTCCCTGCATCTACTATAATCACATCTTTTTTAATCATATCACCTTTTATATAACCACCTTGCCCAATAGCAGAAATTATAATATCTGCATTTTTAATTAATTCTTCTGTATTTTCGGTTTTACTATTTACAACATTCACATTCAAACTTCTTTCTTTTAAAAGATATGAGACTGGAAGACCAACTAATTTTCCTTGTCCTAAAACTAAAATATTTTTTTCTTTTAAATCTAAATTTAAATTATCAAGTATATGCATACAAGAAAGCGCTGTGGGGTACCCCATCACATCTTCCCCATTATAAAATTTATTGTTGGCGATTTCTCCTAAACAATCCACATCTAAATTAGGATCAATGGCATTTAAAACTCTTTCTCTATCTATATGATAAGGAAGAGGAAGCTGAACAATAATTCCACACATATAAGGAACTTTATTTAGATTCTCTATCTCAGCAATAAGCTCTTCAGTGGTTATATTCTCATCAAATTCTGCGGTTCTAAATTTTATACCAATAGATTCAGCAGTCTTTGCTTTTATACGAACATAAGACGCTGAAACTGAATCGCTCCCTACTAAAATATCACAGAAAATTGGCATAAAAGAAAGCTCTTCAACTTCTTTTTTTAAGTCTTCTAAAATCTCATCTCTAATTTTTCGTCCATCAATAATTTGCATATTATTTTCCCAAAGCCTTACTTTGAGAATTTTTATTTGTTTCCATAGGTCCGACCTATGGGCTTTTATTTTAAAACTTTGTCCATAGGTCGGACCTATGGAAATATCAACTATATTCCTAAAAATTCGTTTCTCATATCATCTTTATGAGCTACTCTCTTATATCTACTCATACCCATCAATATACCAATTCCTATGAATTCTGTCAGTAAGTGCGACCCCCCATAGCTCATAAATGGTAAGGTTATACCCGTGACAGGCATAAGCCCTATGTTCATCCCTATGTTAATAATAAAATGACTCATAAGGTAAATAGCTAATCCTGCCCCATACAAAATTTCAAAATTTGAAGTTCCAAGTGTTGATATATGTAGTATTCTCCATACAATAAGTCCAAGTAAGATAAATAAAATTATCACACCAACAAACCCCCACTCTTCAGAGAATGCTGCAAAAATAAAATCTGTCTCATACTCTGGTAAAAATTGCAATCTAGACTGTGTCCCAAATCCTACTCCCTTCCCAAACACCTGTCCACTTCCGACAGCAATAGTAGACTGATATACATTATACCCCGAACCCTGCAGATCAGACATTGGATTAATAAAACTTATAATTCTAGCCTTTTGATAAGACTTAAAAACAAAACCCCAAAGTAAACCAAAAGAAATAAGTAAAATACTTAAAATAACTAAAAGATGTTTTCTAGATACACCAGAAACAAGTATCATCCCAAACCAAATTAGAAAAATAATTATCGCTCCACCAAAATCTGGTTGTAGAAAAACCAACAGAAATGGTATGAAAGCATAAAGACCTGATATAAAAAGATGTTTGAAGTTCTCTATCTCTACATGCCTACGAGAAAAGTATTTAGCAAGCATAAGAATTACGACAAGCTTCATCATATCTGATGGTTGAAAAGAAAATCCACCAAAAGAAAACCAGGATTGAGCACCTTTAGCTATATGCCCTATAAAAAATAAAAGTATTAAAAGAAAAGAAAAGAATAAAAATAAAGAAACCAAAACATCTGTCCTTTTTAAAAATCTAAAATCAAAAAAAGAAAGAAAAAATAAAACTATAAAAGATATCCCTATCCAGATAAGCTGATGATTAAAAAGTAAAGACTCCCCAGTAAAAGAATTCATTGTAATAAGCCCAAAAACTAAAACTGGAGCTATAAAAATAATAAGAGGCCAATCTATTCCTGATGAAATTTTATTAAAAATATTTTTATTTTGAATCATTCTATTAAAAAGGTAAGGTGAAAGGATCAAACAAAGGTAAAACATCAAATGAAACTACCGTTTCTAAAAAAGGTACGGGCCAAGTAAAATAAACTTCTATACTTTCCCCACTTTTTATTCCATTTTTAACAGTTTTAGATACGTTGATAGCATTGCCATCTATATTATAAACTATAGCAACAACAGAAAAAGAAGGTAAATCGTAATTAGAATCATTGACCACTCGAGCACGCAAAAGTGGAGAAATTGATTCGTTTTCAAGAGTTATATTATCAACCTTTATAGGTAAAGACTGTATCTTGGGTTCTTTTTTAAACCAAACATAAGGAGGTACAAACTCAAAAGAAACAGTTTTAATCTCTCCATCGAGAGCCTTAAATCTCGGCTCAAAAATAGCAAAACGTTCATTAGGTGGGAGAAAAGTTTTCCCTTCTCTTCTTCCTATAAATTTATTAGAAGAATCATAAGCTTTAAATTCATAAGAAACCTCCATAAGAGATGCATCCCTATTTTTATTCTCAACTAAAGCAACAAAATTATAATTTCCATCTATTACAGGAAAAGCCCTACTCCACAAAACGACAGGATCTCTTGATTCTTCTTTGCAAACCAAAGAACAAGCACCTCCACAATCTATCCCCGTCTCACTTCCATTTTGTTTTCCATCACGACAAGTTGGCTCTTTAAATATAACAGGATAAATAAAGGCAAAAATTATTATTATTATAATACCCAAAACAATACTCACATATAAAGTTTTTCTTTTGCTTGCCCATGACATAATAATTATTATATCACATAAATAAACAAAAATCCGCCTCATTTTCACAAGAACGGATTTATAAGTCCCCAATAAACTTAGCAATATTTCTCTTCTGAGAAGAAATTATTATTAAAAATATTATTAAAAAAGCAACAACTGAATATAATCTTTCTTTTATAAAATCCTCTCCTCCACCCAAATATGACAATATTGTGGAAAAAAGAAAAATAATATAAACAGAAGTTGGAGTTGATCTAGGGTTTTTCCAAGATTTTTTTATCTGAAGAATACTAGCTAAAAATAAAGCTAAAGATGAAGCAATTATTCCTGCAATTCCTCCAAAAGTAAACCAAATAAAAATAAACAAGAAAGATAAGACCAATATAAAATATTCTTCTTTGCCAAAAGAAAAACTATCTTTTGATAAAAGAAAATAAGAAATTACAAACGACCCCAGAGAACAACTAAATGGTAATAAAAAATTTCCATTTTCTCTAAATATTATTATAGATGTTATACCATCCATAAATCCCCAAAGAAGAAAAGTTAGAAAACTCTGATCTATGTATCTTTTTTTTAATAATAATTTCAATAATAAAATATCTCCAATTAGAGAAACAATTGCTCCTAAAATAGCAAATGTTTTCATGGTAATATATTTTAAATTTATCTACTTTATATACCCATAAAATACAAAAGTCAAAACCCCATACTTGGGAGCTGAGCTCCCAAGTATGGGGTTTTGTTATTTTTATTCAATAAAAAAATTCCATTACTCTGTCCTGGCGACTGCTTACTTTCCCCTAAATTGAGTATCATCAGCTCTACAGTGCTTAACTTCTCTGTTCGGAATGGAAAGAGGTGTGGCCACTGCGACGAATCACCAAGACACAATAATGGAATTTACATCCAAGTATTTGATAATACCTGAAAACTGAATGCTATAACCCTAAACAAATAAATTGTCGGGCGACGGACGCAAATATAATATTTCCAAATTTCCTAATAGAAATCGAACGATTAGTACACCTCGGCTCAACACATTACTGTGCGTACACCTAGTGCCTATCAACCTAATCATCTCTTAGGTTTCTCAAACGATTCCTCATCTTGAAGCTGGCTTCGTTCTTAGATGCTTTCAGAACTTATCCATTCCCGACGTAGCTACTGGGCAGTCCATTTGGCAATAGAGCCCACACACCAGCGGTCAGTCCACTCCGGTCCTCTCGTACTAAGAGCAGATCTTCTCAAGAATCAACGCCTGCAGTAGATAGGAGACCAACCTGTCTCACGCATCTACGTGTCCGAACATTTTGTAATCAAAATGTTTTAGGATATTTTCCCATATTCCTATGGGGATTGGACTGTAACTTTATCCAAATAATTGGATAGTTCACATTCAGTCTCTACGGGTGCTTTCGCTTCCCTCGGTATTGTCCGTTCTGGATTTTACCGATATAAGTGAACTTGTCATAATATATCTCTACATTATGCCGCCGTGAATACATTACTATGTATCATGGTCTTAATCTCAGATTTAAACATAAACAAATTAAATTTGTTTTAACCTCAACGGTTCAAACTGTCGAAAATTCTAGAAACTAAAATTCTCAACGGTTTGAACCCAGCTCGCGTACCTTTTTAATTAGCGAACAGCTAAACCCTTCCCAGCTTCTCCACCAGGAGGATAAGGTGAGCCGACATCGAGGTGCCGAACTCCGCCGTCGATATGAACTCTTAGGCGGAACTAGCCTGTTATCCCTAGAGTAGCTTTTATCCGTTAATCTTCAACCGCATCTAATGCGAATTGTCGGTTCACTATGTTCTACTTTCGTATCTGCTCGACAAGTACGTCTTACAGTTAAGCCAGCTTGTGCCATTACACTATCGGCACGGTTTCCATTCGCGCCTAGCTGACCTTTAAACTCCTCCGTTACTCTTTAGGAGGATACCGCCCCAGTAAAACTACCCACCAGATACTGTCTCTCTAAGTTTTTGCCTTAGAAATTAGAATATACAATCACAAAAAATGGTATTTCACTGACGAGTAGAAAACAACCGAAATCGTTTCCATCAAACCTCTCCCATCTATGCTACGTAAAGTAATCGTATACTCAATATCAAGCTGCAGTAAAGCTTCTAGGGTCTTTTCGTCTATCTGCAGGTAACCGGCATCTTCACCGGTATTGTATTTTCACCGAGCAAGTCTTCGAGACAGTTCCCCAGTCATTACACCATTCGTGCGCGTCGGAATTTACCCGACAAGGTACTTCGCTACCTTAGGACCGTTATAGTTACGGCCGACATTCACGAGGGCTTATATCAACCAGCATATACATCACGCTATACATGATAATAATTACTAATTAATTTTGGCAATTTTAGAATTACATCACATACAATGTGATGCACACACCATCGATATTTGACCTTCTCGCATTGGTCAGGTGTCACCCCCTATACATCCACTTACGTGTTCGCAGGGAGCTGTGTTTTTGATAAACAGTTGCCAGGGATTCTTTAGCTGCGGCCCCTTAACCGAAGTTAAAAGGCAAGCCTTATTCCAAAGTTACGGCTGCTATTTTGCCGAGTTCCTTGAAGACCTCTCACTCGTTCGCCTTGGTCTACTCGACCTGATTACCTGTGTCGGTTTACGGTACGGATTTTATTTAATTAACCTTAGATACTTTTCTTGGAAGCGTGCTTTATGAAATCTGCATGAGCGAACCCACACATTTAATCTTCGCTTGAATGTTACTTTTACGTCAGTTTCCGGATTTTCCTAGAAACCATTCTCACTAAAATACTCAAATCCAATAATGAGCTTCATATACTACACTCCGTCCTATCATCGAATTAAATAAAAGTTAGGGAATATTAACCCTATGTCCATCGGATTCGGCTATCGCCATCTCCTTAGGACCGACTAACCCTGGGATGATCACCATTGCCCAGGAAACCTTAATCTTTCGGCGGGAAGGGATCTCACCTTCCTTGCGGTTACTTGTGCCAACATTCTTACTTCTACACGCTCCACCATGGGTCACCCCTTTGGCTTCGATGCGGTGTAGAATACTCTCCTACCACTCTCACTTTATAAATAAAACGAAAGTCCTCAATTTCGGTATTACGTTTAGCCCCGATTATTTTCGGTGCGATATCTCTTGATGAGTGAGCTGTTACGCTTTCTTTAAATGATGGCTGCTTCTAAGCCAACATCCTCATTGTCGGAGAAATTTCACCTCCTTGTTTTGCACTTAACGTAAATTTAGGGACCTTAATTAGAGATCTGGACTGTTTTCCTTTTGGCTAATGGAGCTTCGCCCCCATAGCCTAACTGCCGTATTATGACTCTTGGTATTCGGAGTTTGATAGATTTCGCGAGATTGCTCCCTGTCGAAACCTTCCAGTGCTCTACCCCCAAGAGGAACACACGACGCTAGCCCTAAAGCTATTTCGGAGAGAACCAGCTATTACAAGGTTCGATTAGCTTTTCACTCCTTACCACAAGTCATCCGAGACTATTGCACGGGTCACCGGTTCGGACCTCCATCTGTCTTTCGACAAACTTCATCCTGCTTATGGCAAGCTCACCTTGCTTCGGGTCTTATCTAAACTACAATAATTTCGCGCTATTAACACTCGGTTTCCCTAAGGCTCCACTGTTCTAACAGCTTAGCCTGCAGCGTAGATAAACTCGTTGGCTCATTCTTCAATAGGCACGCCATGACCGTCCCCTGCTCGCTACTTCGTACTAAATTTCTTCACGGCTCAAAAAACAGACGAATCCATCTTAAGGTCAATTCAAAATTTACTGCGAAGCAATGAGCAAGGTACGGCTCTGACTCCTTGTAAGTATACGGTTTCAGGATCTATTTCACTCCCCTCATCGGGGTTCTTTTCACCTTTCCCTCACGGTACTAGTTCACTATCGATCTAAAAAAGTATTTAGCCTTGGGAGTTAGTTCTCCCGGATTCGCTCAAGCTATTCATGTCCTGAGCTACTCAAGAATAGTAATCAAAGAGATCTGTTATTTTCGATCACAGGACTATCACCTTCTGTGGTGTTTCTTTCCAGAAACTTAATCTAATAACAAATTTTGTAACTCTTCTAGATAAATCTACATTACCATCTTACAACCCCTCGTGTCTTGCGACACTCGGTTTGGGCTCTTTCCTCTTCGCTCGCCGCTACTAAGGAAATAAACTTCGTTTTCTTTTCCACCAGGTACTGAAATGTTTTACTTCCCTGGGTATGCACAACTACATCTAGTGTAGAAGTTTCCGAGGTTTGCTCGGAAGGGTTTCCCCATTCAGAAATCTCCGGATCGAAGGTTGCTAGGCACCTCCCCGAAGCATATCGTCGCCATGCTACGTCTTTCATCGCCTTTTTTAGTCTAGGCATCCACCATATACTCTTAAATTTCCTATTAGGAAATTTGAAAACCATTTTGATAAAAATCAAAATGCGATATTTTTAAACAAAGGAACCGCTTCCTTAACAAATAAAAATATCTAATTTTGCGTCTCTGTTTCCAGCCCGATTAAAAGACCCTAAAAATATAGGATAACAGTGGGCTAGAACAGCATTCAGTTTTCAAATATCATCTCGATGTCTTTAATAAAAAAATCCGCCTTTAGAGCGGACAAAAGTAAAACCGTTTAGAGATTACTCTTACCGCTTTTTCAACTGTTTTTGACTTATTAACATCGTGCTTGGTATGATATACGAAATTAAAAATAAAGTCAACCCCCACACCCATATTTTTATAACCTCTAAAAAGAGACATTTTAAGCTTGAAATATAAGGATTATTTTCTAACTATAATTAATATGAAAAAATACAATTTTGTGAAGCAAAAAATAAAAATATAGGTGTGGGGGTCAAGCTCTTAAATCTATACTTAAAACTGCCCCGCAGGCTTTGCCTGCGGGGCAGTTTATCTAACTTATTTTTTCTTAAGAATATTCCTATTCTTTAGAAGAAACATCGTTAGAAATTTTTGTTAAAATTTTCGCTGCGACATCTTTACCTCCAATTCCAAATGCAAGCCCAAGTGCGATAGCAAGCGCTGCTATGAACCCTGTAAATAGTATTTGCATAAATGCACTTGCGATTCCAAGCTCAGCTAAAGCAATGATAAATGCAAAAATCCAGATTGCATAAAGAGTAATAGACCCTAGCATATTTGCAGACTTTACATTTGCTGCTTTTGCAGAAGCAAGCACAAGCTTCTTCATTGCATCAGCAATGACGGTAGCAATAATAAGCACAAATGCTGCAATAATAACTTTTGGTAAATAGTAAAGCACTGCTTCACGTAGAAAGTCATTTACTTGTGTGAGACCAATTATTTCAAGTGATGCCATTAGAAAGACCACAATCAAAAACCATTTGACTATAGCACCAATAAAACCACTGACATTAAGCTTGAGGCCCGCTCTCGCAACAAAACCTTCTACCCCTGCACTTTCAAAAAGCTTGTTGAGTTTTACCATATCGAGTAAATGTGTAATTGCTTTTGCAACGACAGAGCCTACGACCCAGCCAATTATAAAAAGAATTATTGCACCCAATAAATTTGGAACAAAACCAATGAACCCTTGCCATAGATTTATGAGAGATGTGCTAAAGACGTCTCCCCATGTTTGTATTAAAGACATAATTAAATTAAATACAAAAAATAATAAGATACTTACAAAGTTCGACCCTTCCAAGTACAATATTATTATATCATTCTATAAAGAATTTGGGTATAGGGGGAAACATGCCCCGGCCTTCGGCCGGGGCATTCTTATTTTATTTTTTAGAAATATATGTAGAAAGTTGCCCAATATCTATAAGCTTCTCGTGAGGAAGATCTAGGATGTCACAAACAAGTTTATCATACATATCGAGTCTATATTTAAATTCTGCTGAATCAAAGACAACATAAATAAGCTCTTTCCCTATTTCTGACTCCAAACTTTTAATAACTTGCTGTAAAATATTTTTCTTTAATTTATCTCCAACAATTAATACATCTACCCTACTTTGAGAATCCCCAATGAATACACCCGAGATCACAAGAAGTTTAATCTTACCAATAGATTTAAATCTATTTAAAAAGTTATCTTCCACCAAAAGATTAGGATCTATTAGTAAATCTTTTATTGGCCCCAAATATCCAAAAGAATTATTCAAATACCATGTTTGTATTTTCTTTTTAGCACCACGAGAACCTTCTTTGGTTATATTTTTACTCCTTATAAATCCCATACCAGAAAGAGCATTGATCTCTTTTCTTACATTACCTTTTGTTACTCTAGTACGACTCACGATATCTTCTATTTCAAAATTATTTTCATTCAAAAGGAAAAGTCGCATAATTTTTATTCTTGCGTGCCCTCCAAAAAGTTTTGCTAGTGTTTCCATGAGGTCTATTATATGCCACAAAAAACACCCTGTAAAGGGTGTTTTTTGTGAGATGTAATCCCAGTACCAAAATGATTTTATTTCAAAGTCACCTTGTCACGGATAATTTTCTGTTGAAAATTTCCGCGAATCTTACAGATTCTGTACACCTTTCACATTTTTATTAAAAAATATTCAAGGTCTTGCGGAAACTTCAAGTATTCGCTTCCTCACCCGCCTCCCGCCGTCGCGGTCCGGCTCTAAAGTCACCCTATTTGAGGGTGACTTTAGCTCCAACTTCTTCAAGTTTCTTCTTTAGTTCTTCTGCTTCTTCTTTTTTCATACCTGCTTTAAGGACTGCTGGTGCTCCGTCAACCAAGTCTTTTGCTTCTTTAAGTCCAAGAGCAAGAACTTCTTTGACAACTTTCATAACTGCAATCTTTTGTTCACCAGATGCTGTAAGTTCTACATCAAATGTAGACTTTGCTTCTGCTACTTCCCCTGCTACTGCAGGTCCTGCGACTGCTACTGCAGAAGCTGAGACTCCAAACTTTTCTTCTAATACTTTTACGAGTTCGTGTAATTCGATAACAGACATTTCTTCTATTTTAGAAACTATGTCTTTGAATTTTGCAGGAACTTCTACTACTTTATTTTCTGTATCCATAATTTTATTTAATTAATTTATAATTTATCCCTTTTTCTCTGCAATAGCATTCATAACCACTGCAAATCTTTGTATTGGTGAATTGATAAGGTTCACAAACATTCCACGTAGAACTTGTAGAGAAGGAATATTTGCAATGGACATCATCTCATCTTTATTCTTATACTTCCCTTCAAAAACTCCACCGACGATTGAAACATTCTCTTTTAAAGCTTTAGAGAAATTAAACACTTCTCTGGCTGGAGTAAGTAAGTCTTCTCCATAAGCGATAGCTATCTGCCCAGGTATTTCAGGTAGTTCACCTTCTATTCCTTTTGTATCTAGCACACGCTTTAGTAGAGTTTTCTTTGATACAGAGTATCCAACATTTTCTTTTTGTAATTTTCTGCGAAGACTATTCACATCTCCTACCTTTAGTCTATCGAATTTTACAAAAACAATTGATTTGGCATCCTTAAGAGAATCTTTCAATTCGCTTACAACCTCTTCTTTTTTTTGTTTTGAAATCATAATAATTTGTTTTAAATTAAAAAAAGCCCCGATAAGGGCCGTACACGTAGTCAAACTCCTTTAAAGAGTTTTTCGACCTCGGCGAGAGATTAAGGCTTTGGGCCACTCGCTTTCTACGGCTATATTTATATTGTAGCAAATACACAGGATTTGTCAAATGCTATTTTACTTCTTCCCGTCTAGAAAGACTAGGATAATAAGGCTAAACGCGATAACTAAACCAAAAGCAAATATAACTTTTAATGTGTGTTTACTAAACATAACCCCATAATACCAAAATACATATAAATATCAAAATGTGGTAAAATAAAGAATATTTATCCCGTTAGAAATAGGAAGTCATTAGACTCCCGTTTGTGATGGAAAATATTTAATCAAAATATTATTTAAGTCTAAATATAATTATTATTGGTAATACAACATATATGATTTCTAACGGGATGAATAGAGTTTTATTTATAATATTGGGTGACTTCTTTTCTTTTTTAATTGCTTTCATATCACTTATATTTATCAGATTTGATAGCAGTTTATACTCTTGGGCATTTAGCACTCATGCTCTGCCATTTCTTATACTCTATGTTTTTTGGGTAAATATATTTTATATATTTGGTCTTTATGATCTAATTTCCATCAAGCCGACTATTCCATTTTTAAAAAGATGGTTCTTTGCTCTCTTCACATCTTTTGTTGTGGGGCTTATGTTCTTTTATTTTGTTCCCATGTTTGGTATCTCTCCCAAGGTAAACCTTTTCATTCAAGTTGGACTTTTTGGATTATTTTCTTTTATTTTTAGAAGAATCATTTACAGTCTTTTTGCAAAAACTTTTACAAAAAACACCATCTTAATAGGAGAATCTAAATATTTAAAAGAATTGGAGACACTAATAGATATCAATCCCCAAACCGGACTATCAAAAAAGATATCTTTAAGTAGTAAGGTTGAGGATTTGAAAGATGATTTACTTATAGATGGCACGATTATAATTATAGATAACAAAAAGGATGTTGGTGAAAAATTTTTACTTGATTTACACAATAGAAATATCGAGGTTATGGATACAGCGACCGCTTATGAGAAATATCTTTACAAAATACCCGTTGAATATATAAACACAGAATTTATAACAAATAATATAAATATTAAAAAAGATATTTTATACTATATATTCTCTAGAATTTTAGATATAGTTTTTTCTTTAATTTTACTTATTGTATTATCCCCTGTTTTAATTATTTGTGGATTACTTATTTATCTAGAAGATAAAGGCCCTATATTTTATACCCAGACAAGAGTAGGTCTAAATGGTAAAATTTTCAAATTATACAAGTTGAGATCTATGTCTATAAATGCAGAAAGAGATGGGGTTAAATGGTCCACAGGTAAAGATGATCCTCGTATAACTCGTATCGGAAACATAACAAGGAGACTTCATATAGATGAAATTCCCCAAATGATAAACATTTTAAAAGGAGACATCACTCTCGTAGGACCCAGACCAGAGAGACCAGAATTTGTGGAGAAATTAGAAAAAGAAATCCCCCACTACAATATGAGACACACCATAACCCCTGGGTTCACTGGCTGGGCACAGATCAAGTACCACTATGCAAAAACAATAGATGAATCTAAAGAAAAGTTTGAATATGACTTATACTACATAAAGAACAGAAATATATTCATAGACATCGGCATAATCCTCCGCACAATTATCATAATTTTTACACATTAACCCCGTTAGAGATTATTTATGTTTTATTACACATATATATTAAAAAGTAAAAAAGATGGTAAATTATACACTGGAAATACAAAAGACTTACGGAAGCGCCTTACACAACACAATAGAGGTTATTCTACTTATACAAAAGGAAAAGGACCATTTGAAGTTATTTATTATGAAGCATGTTTATTAGAAGAGAAAGCTAGATCAAGAGAAATTTATTTAAAATCTGGAATTGGTAAGCGATATCTTAAAAATAGATTAGGCGCTTCCTATCTCTAACGGGGTGAACCCCGTTAGAGATTATTTATATACATAACATTGACACTTATATCATATGGGTATATAATATAAACATCAATACGAAAAGGGGTCCGAAGGGTGTTAGTGCCTTAGGCACCCTTTTCTTTTTATCTAATTCTTTATTTTAATTTTAACATCCTCCCTTCCAAGATGGGTAAAGAAATTATTACCTAATTTTTTATATAAAGATGAAGCAAACTTAATATTTGGAAATAAAATCTTTTCAAATCTATCTTTTTCTATAAGATAATCTACAACCTTTTTATAATCCCCATCTCCAGAAACTAAAACTATTTTATTAAAATTATTATCAATCATACTTTTCATTATTTCAAAAACTATATCAGTATCAACATTTCCTTTCTTTTTTGTTAGAGCATATTCATTGTGTTCCTTAAACACAACTATAAATCCTGATTTTTGTATTTGCTTATATAGTTCATTATTTTCCTCATTTAAATAACCCAAAAAATAGTAAGCATCTTTAATTTTATATTTATCTTTTAAATATATTCTTAATTTAGTAAGATCAACAGACCATCCATCCTGTTTTGTTCCCAAATATAAATTTTGACCATCTATAAATGCTATATTATTAATATCTTTTTCCATTACATTTATATTATCACATCAATATAAATTTATTGCAATGAGTTATCTTCTTATTAAAGGTTTCTTGCTTATTTTTGAGAAAGTACTAGTATAGACAAAAAAGGAGGTTATTATGGAAGGAGAAAAAAGTTATACATTTCTGGAGTATTGCCCAGAATGTAAAAAGCAGGTCCTTTGTGCCCTTATTTCAGATAAGACAAATTTTGAAAAAGACACAAAGACTTTTAAGTTCAAATGCAAAACAGAACACACATTCAAAATTAAAATTGAATTAAAAAAGAAGAGTTAACCCCTTCTTTTTTTGTTTATCTAATTATTCTTTTTAAAAATTAAATATCTTTTCCCTTTTGCTATACGATACAAGAATATAAGGAAATAAATAATTCTTTTGCCAAAATCCCCGAATAATGAAAGAATATATCCAAAATATACTGGTAAAAAAATTTTATTTGTTTTTATAGATTTTATAAAGAATTTCCTACTTTCCTTTGAATCCCCTGCTAGATAATACATTACTCCAATTCTAAAAAATCCAATGTGGGTATAATTATACTTTCTATATATGTCTTCATTTTTATTAAAAAGATATTCCATATCTTTTACTTTAAGAATTTGATTTATCGTTTTTGTAACATTATTTTTATGAAAAAAATAATTAAACAATGGTTTAGATATAACCCCAATACCATACCCAGATTTAGCGACACGAATCCACATATCGAAGTCTTCTGAATACTTCATATTTTCATCTCTCTCTCCCACCCTCTCTATAACTTCACGCTTTATAAGAACACTACTATTACTATATATTGGATTCCTCAACAGCATCTCTGGAAATGGATTATCTTTCATTTTGGGAATATATTGACTAAAACATTTATTATCTTCATCTACAAGATTCCCTCCACAATAGACTAACCCTAAATTTTTATCTTTTGAATCTTCAAAAAATTTAATCTGCTCTTCCAATTTTTCTTTGAGCCATTCATCATCTTGATCTAGATAAGCCACGTACTCCCCTTTTGCAATTTTAAAACCTTCATTCTTTGGTTTAGCTGGGCCACCAGAATTTTCATTTAAACAGATAATTTTTATCCTTTCATCCTTTTTTTGTAATTCCTCAATTACTGAAACTGTATTATCTTTAGAAAAATCATCTACAACAATAACCTCAAAATCCTTAAATGTTTGATTCAAAACACTCTCAATCGCTTTCTGTATGTACTTCTCACCATTGTAAGTGGGAATGATAATTGAAATTTTGGGGGACATATGAAATTAACTATTTTTGGGATTATTTTATAAATTTATAAATAAGATTAATTTTTATTTATAACTTCTTTCTCTAAAATATCTATAGCATTATCCCAATTAAACCTATTTGCTGTCTCTAATGCATTATTTCTCAATTTATTATAAAAAACTTTATCAGAAATTAATTTTTCTATTGATTTTTTTGCTTCTTCATTATTATTAACAATAAGACAATTAAAGTTATCTTTTGCATACTCATCTATACCTCTAACATTTTTTATTACTGGTACACCACCACAAGCCATCATCTCTAATGGAGGATATGAGAAACTTTCAACTTCACTCATTTTTAAAAGAATATCGCAACTTGAATATAATTTTGGCATATCAGACAAATTAACTCCTTCAAAAAATTTATCACATCTCCATTCTGGTTTTGGTTTACCGTGACTAGAAATTGCCCAAACTTCACAATCTAAATTTTTGACAACATTAAAAGCATTTTCCATTCCTTTAAATGGAATATTAATTGGTCCTTCTAATAAAACTCGGGTCTTTCTGCCTCCTTTTTCAAAAACATTTGTTTGTTTAAATAAACTTAAATCCAGCCCATTTGGTATATAGATAGAATCTCTATTAAATTCTTCTTTAAGCCATCTTTGTATCCATTTTGCCATGGTAAAAAATTCTATATTTTGATTACCTTTATATTCATAAGTTTTTTGAACTTCTTTTTTATATTTTTCACCATTTTCAAAATCACGCTCATCTGACTGAATAAAATATAATTTTCTTTTACTTTCAATTTTCAATATTTTATCAAATGTGGACCAATGAGTAGCAACCAAAATATCTATATTATTAAAAACATAATTTTTATTAACATCAAACAAATCACTAAGTGGAATAATTGGTACTTTTTGATTCGGAAACCAATCTATAGATGTTTTATTATCCATAGAAACAACAGAAACATCATACCCTCTATTTAATAAGCCATTAAGATGATACATGATTACGGAAACACCCCCAGATATTCCAGTTCCTGGAATAATATATACTATTTTGGGAGAAATTACCCCCTTTTTATTATATTCTTTAAACATTAAATCAAGCCAATGATTGTCATCTTTTTTGAAATTTAATTCATTATTATTTTTGTTTAAACGAAGGTTTGTTAGAATTTGTGGAATTGCTTTAAATTTATAACCAAAATAGGCCAATCTTAACCAGAGTTCATGGTCTTCACGATATCTCATTATTGGATTCAAGCCACCGACATTATGTAACACTTTTTTATAAACCATTACAGTACTTTGACATGGAACACAAATATTTTTTAAAGTATCAAAATCACAATCTGGACTAAAAATTTTTTGCCCATCAACTAAACCTGTATCTAATCTTGTGCCATCTAAAATAGCACGCCAGCCTCCATAAACAATATCAACTTTATATTTTTTAATAAATTGAATCGATTTTTCTATACGATCTTTCTCTGCAATATCATCACTATCTTGAAAAGCAATAAATTCTCCTTTTGCTTCTTTTATTCCCTTATTTCTTCCTCTAACCGCATTACCAGTGTTATTGTAAAAATGAAAAATTTTTACTTTTGGATTATTTCTATATTCTTCTACAACTGAAATAGTCTCTTTTGGAGATTCATCAGTTACTAAAATTAACTCAATATTTTTATAAGTTTGATTTAAAATTGATTCAATAGACTCTCTTAGCTCCCATGTTCTATTATATATTGGTATTATAATTGTTACTAAGTTCTTTTCTTTTTTAAAGTTAAGAAACCTATAAAAAATTTTATAATAAATATTATAAAATAAATAAAAATTGTGATTTATTAAAAAGTTTTTTATTTTTTTTAATAAAGTATAAATTCCATAATTTTCTAAAATAGAAATACTTTTTTTTGATAAAACGATAAATCTTTTAATATCATCTTTTGCGACTCTAATTGGTTTAGTTATTTTCCAACTTGTTGAATTTA